>NZ_CP132910.1:2820000-3470000 GCF_030846775.1 Geothrix sp. 21YS21S-2 | reverse complement strand
CCGCATGATCAGGGCGCCCATGACGCCCCAGTAGAGGACCCGGTGCTGGTTCTTGCGGGGAACCTGGAAGGAGGTGAAGACGAGGACAAAGACGAAGAGGTTGTCGACGCTGAGGGATTTCTCCAGGAGGTAGCCCGCCAGATACTCCCCGGCGTGGACGGGCCCCATGTAGATGAGGATGACGCCGTTGAACGCCAGGGCCAGGGCGATCCAGACGGCGGACCAGATCCCGGACTCCCGTATCGTCGGCTCATGGGCCGAGCGGTTGAATACCCCCAGGTCCAGGGCCAGCATGGCGAAGACCAGGATGTGGAACCCCAGCCAGGCCCACCAGGGTGCGGAATCGAGCAGTGCGTGGAACAAGTTGCCTCCAGACGCCCAGTTTAGAGGAAGATGCCAGGATGAGCCTCCCACGCTTTTTCCTCACCCATGCCGCCTCCCCGAGGGAGGGCTCCCTCCTGCCCCTGGAACCCGCCCAGGCCAAGCACCTCTGGGTGCTGCGCCTCGGCGCCGGGGCCGCGCTGGAGCTCGTGCTGCCCTCGGGGCCCTGGAAGGCCGACCTGGCCGAGATCAACAAGGACCGGGCCGTGGCCCGCCTCGTCAGGCCCCTGGACGAGCACCGGGAGCCCGCCTTCCCGATCCAGGCCTGGGTCCCCCTGACCGCCCAGCTCTCGCTCCTGGACGACGTGCTGCCCGGCCTGGTGGAGCTGGGCGCAACCTCCATCCAGCCGGTGGCCTACGAGCGCAGCGAATACGACGCCGCCAAGACCCTCGCGCGGTTCGAGCGCTGGCAGCGGATCATCCGCGGAGCCTGCGAGCAGAGCCACCGCTCCCGGATCCCCGCCCTGGGGCAGCCCGCCGCCTTCGAGGCCCTGCTGCAGGTGGACGTGCCCCAGCGCTGGGTCGCCTACGAGGTTCGCGCAGGGGAGGGCAACCCGCGGCCCGTGCCGGGCCCCATCGCCTTCACCAGCGGCCCCGAGGGCGGGATCACCGATACCGAGTTCGCGGCCCTGGCGGGAGCGGGCTGGAAGGCCGTCACCCTGGGAGGCAGCATCCTGAGGGCCGTCACCTGCCCCGTGGCCCTGCTCGGAGCCATCCGCTTCCAGCTCCCCGACTGAGGAACGGGTCCGCATTCCCGGCATCCAAACAAGTGGAGGAAGGCGCATGTCCAGCATTCGAACACTTTTCGCGACCGCCCTTGCCGCCCTGTCCCTTTCCGCGGCCGGCCTGAAGCCCGGAATGCCGGCGCCGGCGTTCAGCGCCCAGGACCAGAACGGCAGGATGGTCAAGCTGGCCGACTTCGCCGGGAAATCCACCGTCGTGCTCTACTTCTACCCCAAGGACGACACGCCGGGCTGCACCAAGGAGGCCTGCTCCCTGCGGGACGGCTTCGCCGCGATCAAGGCGAAGGGCGCCGTCGTCCTGGGCGTGAGCGCCGACGACGTGACGAGCCACGCGGCCTTCTCGGAGAAGTACCACCTGCCCTTCCCGATCCTGGCGGATCCCGGGCACGCCATCATCGACGCCTACGGGGTGCGGATGCCGGTGATGGGAATCGCCAAGCGGGTCACGTTCATCATCGGCAGGGACGGGGTCATCCGGGAGATCCTGTCGGACGTCAAGGCCGCGGAGCACGATCAGCAGGTGCTCCGGGCCCTGGCTAGCCTTTAGCGAGGACCCAGATCCCCACGGCGATGAAGGCGGTGCCGGCGGCGTATTTCACCATATGTTCCGGTATGACCTTGAAGAGGGCGCCCCCCACCAGGACGCCGATGGCCGTGGCACACACGAGGGCCGCGCTGGCGGCGAGAAAGACCGTGAGGAGCGCCCCGGACCGCGCCGTGGCCGTCATGGCGGCCAGCTGGGTCTTGTCGCCCAGCTCGGCCAGGAAGACCGTAACAAAAGTGGCCCAGAACAGTGATTTGCCCATCGAATTCTCCCTTGCCAGTCTAGACGATCCGAATTTCGGGCACACTCTAGGGATGTCACTGGCTCACTTCGACCTCCCAACCTCGTACGTGGATTCGCCCGAGACGCTGGCGGAGGCGCTGCCCCACTGGTTCGCCGCCAACCTGCTGGCGGTGGACATCGAATGCAGCCTGACGGGCTTCCACCACTGCGTGCTGGCGCTGCTCCAGGTGGCCACCCACGACCGGTCCTGGCTCGTCGACCCCATCGCCATCCCGGAGCTGATGAAGCCCACGCTGGAGGCCATGGCGGAGGTTCCCTGGATCGTCCACGACTTCTCCGGCGACGGCATCGTCTTCAAGCGCATCTACGATGTGGTGCCCTCCTCGGTGATGGACACGATGCTCCTGGCGCGCACCCTTGGCTATCCCCAGCCCGGACTCAAGACCATGGCCCGCCTCAAGCTGGGCGTGGAGATCCCCAAGGAGGAGCAGGACTCCAACTGGATGTACCGCCCCCTGAGGCAGGCCCAGATCAGCTACGCGGCGCGGGACGCGGCCCTGCTGCTGCCCCTGCTGCGCACCCTGGCCGCCGAGGCCGACGCCAAGCGCGAGGATCCCGAGGTGGGGCCGAGGCTGGCGCAGCTGCCCGGCGAGATGCGGCGCACCATCCAGCGGGTGCGCAGCTACCGGCCCCCCAGCGACCACCCGGTGGTGGACAAGGTCCGCCACATGGGCCTGGGCGAGGCGGCCGTCGAGAGGGCACGGCGCCTGACGCACCTGCGGCACGTGTGGGGCAACCAGGGGGACGTGGCCGCCGTGATGGAGCTGGGCAACCGCTGGATCCTCGCACGGCTGGAGCATCCCCCCCGGTCCAAGGAAGCCCTGGAGCGGTGCATCCCCAACCCCAGGTTCAGGCGCACCCGCCTGGACGAACTCTGGGCGGTGTTCGACTCGAATTAAGAGGCCCGGGGCTGGCGGTCGATGGGATGATGGATCACCACCATGCCCCAGGAGCGCGGATGAGTCAGGAAGATTACGTCGTCACCTTCCCAAGGGCCCTCGCGGGCTTCCCGGCGCTGACGGAATTCCGGGTCTTCGAACCGGAAGGGACCTACCCCCTCAAGTTCCTCCAGGCCGTGGCCTCGCCGGACATCTCGTTCGCGTGCATGGACGCGGCGACCGTGAGGCTGGACTACGACGTTCCGCTTTCCCCGGAGGATGCCGAGGCGCTGGCCCTGGAGAAGCCCGAGGACGCCCTGGTCCTCGTCATCGTGGTGGTGCCGGGCGAGGATCCCCGCCGCATGACGGCCAACCTCGCGGGGCCGCTGGTCATCAACACCCGCACCCGCAAGGGCGTGCAGGCCCAGCTCGACACCCGGGTCTTCCCGCTGCAGTACCCGGTGTTCCTTCCCCGGGACGAAGGGGAGATCGCCTTTCCCGCCGGGCTCATCGGTTTCGCCGAGCTCCGGCGCTTCATGCTGCTCGAGCCCTCGGACGCTTACCCCCTCAAGTTCCTCCAGCCCATGGACCGGGAAGACATCCACTTCGTGTGCATCGATGTGGCCGCCATCAAGATCGACTACCAGGTTCCCCTGTCCGGGGAGGACGCCAAGGCCCTCGCCATCGAGGACCCCTCCGAGGCCCTGGTGCTGGCCCTGGTGGTGATTCCCGAGGACCCGCGGCACATGACCGCCAACCTGGCCGGCCCCATCCTCATCAACCTGCGCACCCGCCAGGGGCGGCAGGTGGTGCTGAACACCGAGCAGTTCCCCCTCAAGTTTCCCGTTATTTCGGACAAGTAGCCTGAAAGGTCCCCATGCTTGTCATCACCCGGAAGCTGGATCAATCGCTCATTATCAATGGCAATATCGAGGTTCTGGTTGTGGGCGTCAGCAAGGATGGGGTGCGCCTGGGCATCAAGGCGCCCAAGGAGGTGCAGGTCCACCGACGCGAGGTTTTCGATGCGATCGCCGAGGTCAACCGGGCGGCAACGGCCCAGATCAAGGGCGGAGAACTCTCCCTCCAGGACGCCGCTGCGCTGTTGCGTGCGCGTTTGCCTAAAGTGAAGCCCGTCAAGGACCGATAAGCTCAGTTCAGGAGCACTCCCGTGGACGCAGGCCTTTCCGTGGAAAGCATCATCGGCCAGCAGGCGGCCTTGACGCGGTCCGCCCTGGGCGTGGGCGTGGAGCGCAAGGTGCTGGACATGGCCCGGACCGAGGGCGCCGACCTGGCCCGCCTCATCGACAGCTCCGGCGGCGTTGGCCGCACCATCGACACATCCGCTTGACTGCTTTTCCAGGGGGTTCGCATGAAGGTTACCGGCATCCAGCAGCACCAGCAGGCCGCGAAGGTGGAGACGCCCAAGCAGGCCCCCGTCCAGGCCCAGCAGAAGGCTCCGGAGGCCCCCAAGGCTCCGCCCCCGGCCCACCTGGGCAGGACGATCGACACCAAGGGTTAGAATTATTTAAGATAGGGCCGCAGATAGCGGCCGGTGACGCTGGCCTTGTTCCGGGAGACCTCCTCGGGGGTGCCGGTGGCGATGACCAGGCCGCCCTCGGCGCCCCCTTCGGGGCCCAGGTCCAGGATGTGGTCGGCGGTCTTGATGACGTCCAGGTTGTGCTCGATCACGACCACGGTGTTGCCGGCGTCCATGAGGCGCCCGATGACCTCCAGGAGCTTCTGGATGTCCTTGAGGTGGAGGCCCGTGGTGGGCTCGTCCAGGATGTAGAGGGTGCGCCCGGTTGGACGCTTTGACAGCTCCCGGGCCAGCTTGACCCGCTGGGCTTCGCCCCCGGACAGGGTCGTGGCGCTCTGGCCCAGCCGGATGTAGCCCAGGCCCACGTCCGACAGGGTCTGGAGCTTGTTGGCCAGCACGGGGATGGGGCCGAAGAGGGCCAGCGCCTCCTCCACGGTCATGGCCAGCACGTCCGAGACGCTGTGGCCCTTGTAGTGGATCTCCAGGGTCTCCCGGTTGTAGCGCTTGCCCTTGCACTGCTCGCAGGTGACGTAGATGTCGGGCAGGAAGTGCATCTCGATCTTGAGGACGCCGTCCCCCTCGCACTTCTCGCAGCGGCCGCCCTTGACGTTGAAGCTGAACCGGCCGGGCGTGTAGCCCCGGGCCTTGCTCTCGGGCAGCTGGGAGAAGAGGTCCCGCAGGGGGGTGAAGAGCCCGGTGTAGGTGGCGGGGTTGCTCCTGGGGGTGCGCCCGATGGGGGCCTGGTCGATGTCGATGACCTTGTCCACGTGCTCCAGGCCCTTGATGGCCTTGTGCCTGCCCACCACGTGGGCGCCCTGGTGCAGCTGGTTGGCCAGGGCCTTGTAGAGGATCTCGTTCACGAGGGTGCTCTTGCCTGAGCCCGAGACGCCGGTGACGCAGGTGAACAGGCCGATGGGGAACGCGGCGTCCACCTTGCGCAGGTTGTTCTCCTGGGCGCCGGTGACCTGGATGTGGCCGCGGGTGGCCTTGCGGCGCTTGCGCGGCACGGCGATGGATTCCCTGCCGGAGAGGAAGTGGCCCGTGATGGAGGCCTCGCTCCGCCTGATCTCCTCCGGGGTGCCCTGGGCCACGACGTAGCCGCCGTGCTCGCCGGCGCCGGGACCCAGGTCCACCACGTGATCGGCGGCGAGGATGGTCTCCAGGTCGTGCTCCACCACCAGGACGGTGTTGCCCAGGTCCCGCATCTCCTTGAGCGTGTTCAGCAGCTTCTGGTTGTCCCGCTGGTGGAGGCCGATGCTGGGCTCGTCCAGGACGTACATGACGCCCTGGAGCTTGGAGCCGATCTGCGTGGCCAGCCGGATGCGCTGGCCCTCGCCGCCGCTGAGGGTGGCCGCGGAGCGGTCCAGGGTCAGGTAGCCCAGGCCCACGTCGTCCAGGAAGCCCAGGCGCTCGTTGATCTCCTTGAACACCTTGCCGGCGATGACGGCGTCCTTGCCCTCCAGGCGCAGGTTCCCGAACCACACCCGGGCGTCCCGCACGCTCATGGCGCTCACGGCGGCGATGTGGAGGCCCCCCACGAAAACCGACAGGATCTCGGGCTTGAGCCGGGTGCCGTCGCAGGCCTCGCAGGGGGTGATCCGCATGGATTCCTCCATCTCGGCGCGGATCTCCTCGCTGGAGGTCTCCCGGTAGCGGCGCTCGAGGTTGCCCACGACGCCCTCGAAGTTGTGCATGAACTCGTAGCGGTTGCCCTTGTTCTGGTAGACGAACTTCATCTTGCGGTCCAGGCCGTAGAGGAGCACGCGGCGCACGTCGGCGGAGAGCTTCTTCCAGGGCGTGTCCAGGCTGAAGGCCAGGGCCTTGGAGAGCTGGCCCAGGAACTGGGCCCGCCACCCGTCCTCCCCGGCGGACTTCCAGCCGCTGGCGACGATGCAGCCCTGGCTGATGCTCAGCTCGGGGTTGGGCACGATCAGCTCCTCGGCGAACTGGCGCTTGAAGCCCAGGCCGTCGCAGGTGGGGCAGGCCCCGAAGGGCGAGTTGAAGCTGAAGGAGCGGGGCTCCAGGTCCGGGATGCCCATGCCGAAGCGCTGGCACTTGGCGTTGTTGCAGGCGAGCTTGGAGGAGAAGAGGCGCTCGGTTCCCCCCAGGTCCACCAGGGCGGAGCCCTCGGCGAGGTTGCAGGCGATCTCGAGGCTGTCGGCCAGGCGCGTGCTGATGCCCTCGGCGTTCTTGAGGCGGTCGATGACCACCTCGATGGTGTGCTTCTTCTGCTTGTCCAGGTCGGGGACGCCGTCGGTGAGGTCCAGCATCGCCCCGTTGACCCGCGCCCGGATGTAGCCGCGCTTCATCAGGTCGGCCAGGAGCTTCTTGTACTCGCCCTTGCGGGCGCGCACCACCGGGGCGAGCACCTGGATCTTCATCCCCTGGGGCTGGGCGAGGATCTGGTCCGCCATCTCCTGGATGGTCTGGCTGGCGATGGGCTGGCCGCAGGCCATGCACTGGGGCTGGCCCACCCGGGCGAAGAGGAGCCGAAGGTAGTCGTAGATCTCGGTGACGGTGGCCACGGTGGAACGCGGGTTGCGGCTGGTGGTCTTCTGCTCGATGGAGATGGCGGGGGACAGCCCCTCGATGCTGTCCACGTCGGGCTTCTCCATCTGGTCCAGGAACTGGCGGGCGTAGGCGGACAGGCTCTCCACGTAGCGCCGCTGCCCCTCGGCGTAGAGGGTGTCGAAGGCCAGGCTCGACTTGCCGCTGCCGGACAGCCCCGTGATGACGACCAGCTTGTTCCGGGGAAGGACCAGGTCCACGTTCTTGAGATTGTGCTCCCGGGCGCCCTTGATGTTGATGCTGTCCATCCGTACCTCGTCCAGGGATTTTACGCCAAAATTTCGCATCCGGGAACGGCGTGCGGATTATTTCTTCTCTATGATGGTCACATGCATGCCCTGGAACTCAGCATCCTCCTGCACCGCGCCCTGGAGGCGCGGGTGGACCACCTTGCCGGGCTCCTGGCGGACCCGGCCTGGCAGCAGGACCCCGAAGGGCTCCATCAGGTGCGGGTGGGCTCCCGGAGGCTGCGGAGCGTCCTCGATCTGGTGCGGCCCGAGCTGTACCCCGGCTTCCGGCGCCAGGGACGCAGGCTGCGCGAGCTCACCCGGGCCCTGGGCCTGACCCGGGAGCTGGACGTGCACAGCGCGTGGCTGGAGCGCCTCGCGGTGCCGGGGCTGGCCACGGGCTCGGCCCTGGAGCACGCCCTGGAGGTGCTCGAAGCCAAGCGGGGCAAGGCCCGCCGCGCCATGGCCCGGGACCTGGAGGGCCTCTCCCTGAAGCGCCTGCCCGACCTCCTCAAGGTGCCCAGCCTTCCCGACCCCTTCCTTCCCGGAAACCTGGCCGCGGACGTCTGGGACGCGCTGGACCCGAGGCTGGAGGCGGCGTTCTCGCCCCTGCCGGGGCTCCTGGAACGGGAGGACCCGCCCGCCCTCCACGCGGCGCGCATCCGGGTCAAGCGGTTCCGCTATGCCCTGGAGGTCCTGGGAGCGGCCTTCGAGGCCCCGCCCGAGGCCCGGCTCAGACAGCTCAAGGAACTCCAGACGGCCCTGGGGGAGCACCATGACCTCGCCATGCTGGAGGAGCTCCTCCAGGATCTCTACGAGGGCCTGGCGGCGAGGAGCCGCGCCCGGCTCGCCTCGGGGACGCTGGAGCTCCTGGCCTACGTGGGCGAAGCCCGGCTGGGCGCCTACGAGCGGTTCCGGATCGCGGCCGCGGGCATGCCGCTGGCCGCGTTCAGGACCGCGCTGAGGGAGGGCCTCGGCCTGCCCGGTGAAGGGAACCCATGAAATACGTCCCCCTGGGGTGGTTCCGCAGCCTCCACGCCAAGCTCTTCATCGTCACGGCCCTCGTGACCAGCCTGCTCACCATCGCCGTGGCCTACTCCATCACGCGCAACAGCCGCCGGGAGATCCTCAACTACACCCGGAACCTGGCCTGGGAGACCTCGTCGGTGGTGGAGACGGAGATCCTCCAGCGCTGGGACAAGGACCTGCACGACTTCAAGAACCAGCGCGCCCTCGAGGAGCTCCTGGAAGGCCTGGCGGGCGAGGACCGCAGCATCTTCCAGATCGACGTGTTCAGGCGGGAGGGCGCCGACGAGGTGGCCCTGGTCACGTCCTCCGCGGACGACGCGGGGGTGACCTTCGGCAAGGAGATCGGCAGCTACATGCGGGGCGGGCCCCAGGCCGAGCTGGTGGACCTCAACACCGGCAACCGGGCCTGGAAGTTCTACCTGCCCATCAAGAATCCCAAGAAGGGCCAGCCGCCCCTGGGCCTGATCCGCACCTACTGCGACCTGGAGCACTGGGAGACGGTGTGGGACCACAACCTCCGGAACACCTACGTCAGGCTTCCCTTCGTGCTCCTGGGCGAGTTCATCCTGCTGTGGGTGATCCTAGCCACGGTGGTCACCGAGCCCATCCGCAGCATCACGGACGCCATGACCCGCCTGGAGCGGGGGGATCCCTCGGCCCGCACGGACGTGCGCAGCAACGACGAGCTGGGGATCATCGCCAACCGCTTCAACCTCATGGCGGCCCAGCTCGAGCGCGCCTCCCTGGAACGGGAGCAGCTCATCGCCGAGATCAAGGGCCTCAACGCAGGCCTCCAGAACCGCATCCACGACGCCCTCTCGGCCCTCCAGGCCAAGAACCAGGAGCTCGAGAACCTCATGGAGGGCAACGCCCTGCTGCGGGAGGAGCTGAGCCAGCAGGAGCGGCTGGCCGTCGCCGGCCAGCTCACGGCGGCCTTTGCCCACGAGGTGGGAACCCCGCTCAACCTGGTCAACAGCCACCTGCAGCTCCTGGAGGGGCAGAGCGACGTCTCCGAACGCACCCGGGACCGCCTGGGCGTCATCCGCGGCCAGATCGAGCGGGTGGGGGACATCGTCCGGAAGATGATGAGCACGACCCGCCGGCCCCGGATCCACCCCGAGCCCGTGCCCCTGGGGCCCCTGATGGCCGATCTCCAGCGCCTCTGGAGCCCGACGCTGGCCAGCCACGGGGTGACCTTCGGCCTCCAGGCGCCGGATCCCTGCGTGCTGCACGTTGACCGCAAGCAGATGGAGCAGCTCTTCCTGAACATGGTGAACAACTCCGTGGACGCCATGCCCGACGGGGGCCGTCTTGACCTGACGGTGGAGCCCGACCCCGAGGGGCGCCGCTGGCTGGTGAGCCTCGCCGACACGGGCATGGGCATCCCGCCGGAGGTGCTGCCCAAGGTCTTCAAGCCCATGTTCACCACCAAGCCCGACGGCAAGGGCACCGGCCTGGGGCTGGCCATCTGCCGCGAGATCATCCGGGCCCACGGAGGCGAGATCCACATCGAGAGCGAGGAGGGCAAGGGCACCACCATGCGCTTCCCCCTCCCCGCCATGCCATAATTGGCCATGCAGAAGATCCGGAAAGCCGTCATCCCCGTCGCGGGCCTGGGAACCCGGTTCCTGCCGGCCACCAAGGCCCAGCCCAAGGAGATGCTGCCCCTGGTGGACAAGCCCGTCATCCAGCACGTGGTCGAGGAGGCCATCCACGCCGGGATCGAGAACATCGTCCTCATCACGGGTCGCGGCAAGCAGGCCATCGAGAACCACTTCGACGTGGCCTTCGAGCTCGAGGAGGCCCTGGACCGGCGGGGCAAGAGCGAGGACCTCAAGCTCGTCCAGGGCATCACCCACCTGGGCCAGTTCTCCTACGTGCGCCAGGGCGAGCCCCTGGGCCTGGGCCACGCCGTGCTCTGCGCCCGGCACGCCGTGGGGGACGAGCCCTTCGCCCTCCTCCTGGGCGACGACGTCTTCGACGAGGACGACCCCGCCCTGGGCGCGCTCATCGCCGCCTACGAGGCCACGGGCAAGTCCGTGGTGGGCGTGCAGGAGGTGCCCGAGAGCCACGTGTCCCGCTACGGCATCGTGAGCAGGCCGGGATCCCCCGGCCTGCCCTGGTGGGACGTCGACCACATCGTGGAGAAGCCCCGGCCCGAGGATGCCCCCAGCCGGTGGGCCGTGGTCGGGAGGTACGTGGTGCTGCCCGAGGTCTTCGAGCACCTGGCCCGCATCAAGCCCGGCGTGGGCGGGGAGTACCAGCTCACCGACGCGCTGATGGTCATGGCCGAGGCGGGGCGACTGGTGGCGGCGCCCATCCCGGCGCGGCGTTTCGACACCGGGGACAAGCTGGACTACCTGAAGGCCAACGTGGAGTTCGCCCTGAAGCGGGACGACCTGCGGGAGCCGTTCCTGGAGTATCTGAAGGACCTGGTGAAAAGACTGGGTTGACCGAGCTTTTTCGGCGAACCTCGGCTGCCTCGGCGAGAAGGGAAAATACCTGACTTCAGGCGGGGCGGTTCCGCTCCAGGAGCAGGTGCAGGAGGGTCACGGCGGCGTGGGTGATGCCGGGGATCCGGGAGGCCTGGCCCAGGGTCTCGGGGCGGTGGCGCTGGAGCTTCTCCTTCACTTCCGTGCTCAGGCCGGGCAGGTGCTCCACCCGGAAGTCCACGGGGATCCGCACGTGGTCCCAGGCGCGCTGGCCCTGGAGAAGGCGGGTCTCCCGTTCGTGGAAGGCCTGGTAGCGCGTCTCGAAGAGCAGGATGTCCCGCTCCCAGTCGGGATCCCAGCCTTCCTGGGGAAGATTCCAGCCGTCCAGCAGGTCCAGGGCGGCGTCGGCCAGCTCCGGGGTGATCTGCTGGCGCCGGAGGAGGTCCAGCAGCGTCATGCCCGAGGCCAGGGTCAGGCCGGCCCGGACGGCGACGGGGCCGAAGGGGGAGGTGGGGGCCACCCACGCCGCCTCGCACTGCTCCCGCAGGCGGACGCGGCGATCCATGCGCGCCTCCACCGTGGCCAGCTCCCCGGGGGACAGGGCCCCCACCTCCCGGGCCACGTCCAGGAGCCGCGCGTCGGCGAGGTCGCAGGCCAGGGCCAGGCGGTGCTCGGCCCGGGCAGTGAGCATGCGGTAGGGCTCGTCGGTGCCCTTGGTGACCAGGTCGTCGATCATGACGCCGATGTAGGCCTGGTCCCGCCCCAGGACGACGGGCTCCTGGCCGCGCAGGCTCCGCACGGCGTTGACGCCGGCCATGAGGCCCTGCCCCGCGGCCTCCTCGTAGCCGGTGGTGCCGTTGATCTGCCCGGCGAACCAGACGCCCGGGAGGTCCTTCACCTGGAGGCCCCGGGTGAGCTGGAGGGGGTCGAAGCTGTCGTACTCGATGGCGTAGCCGGGGCGCAGGATCTCGGCGCGGGAGAAGCCCGGGAGGCTTCGCACCATGCGTTCCTGGACGTCCACGGGCATGGAGGTGGAAAGGCCGGCCAGGTAGATCTCCCGGGTCTCGAGGGAATCGGGCTCCACGAAGATCTGGTGGCTGTCCTTGCCGGGGAACTTCACGAACTTGTCCTCGATGGAGGGGCAGTAGCGCGGGCCCACCCCTTCCACGTGGCCCCCGTACATGGAGGACCGCCCCAGGTTCTCCCGCACCGCGCGCTCGGTCTCCGCCGTGGTGTGCACGATGTGGCAGGGCACCTGCCGCTGGTGGATCCCCGGACTGAAGAAACTGAAGGGGCGGGGCACCGGGTCCCCCCACTGGGGCTCGAGGAGGCTGAAGTCGATGGTGTCGGCGTTGACCCGCGGGCTGGTGCCGGTCTTCAGGCGCCGGCAACGCAGTCCCAGCGCCCGCAGCTGCTGGGCCAGATGGGTGGAGGGGGGCTCCCCGGCGCGCCCGGAATCCAGCTTGCGCTCCCCGATGAGGACCTTGCCGTTCAGGAAGGTGCCGGACGTGACCACCACCGCGTCGCAAGGGAGGAAGGAGCCGTCCACCAGGTCCACGCCGCAGAGCCGGCCCCCGGCCCACTTCAGCTCGGCTGCCAGGCCCTGGGCGAGGCGCAGGCCGGGGAGGCGCTCCAGGTGGTTGCGGGAGGCGGTGCGGTACTTGACCCGGTCGGCCTGGGCCCGGGGGCCCCGCACGGCCACCCCGCGGCTGGCGTTGAGAATGCGGAAGTGGATGCCCGTGGCATCCGCGAGCCGGCCCATGGCACCGCCCAGGGCGTCCAGTTCGCGCACCATGTGCCCCTTGCCCACCCCGCCGATGCTGGGGTTGCAACTCATCTGGCCGAGCTGGTCCAGATTCATGGTGAGGAGGACCGTGGGCATCCCCATCCTGGCCGCGATGTTCGCCGCCTCGATGCCCGCGTGCCCGCCTCCTATGACCACCAGCTGCATGAATGCCCCACGGCACCCAGTCTATACGGGATCAGCCCCGGGACGCCTCGTCGGACACGCCGTCGGCAGCGTTGGAATAGATCTCGTTGCCGAGGCGGCGGGCCTTGTCGCGAACCTTGTTGGACATGTCCTTGAGGTCGCCCCGCAGCTCCCGGCCCGTCTTCGGGGTGGTGAGGGCCACCACCACCGCGCCCACCGCGGCACCCAGGAGAAAGAACAGCAGCGTGGAACCCGTGGTATCCCTTGAATCACTCATGTGGCGTCTCCTTTTCAGTGGCGTCCCCAGGGGGCCGCTTGAAGAAAGATATGCCGATTTTCACCGCTGTCAGGAGGGCCTCCAGCCAAGGTGAGGGCCCGCGGTCCAAAAGGCCGGTCAGGGACCGCACCAGGGCCACGGCCAGGCCTCCCGCGGTCGCCGGGAACTCGAGGCTCCGTTCCACCAGGCCCGTCACCCGGTCCAGGCTCTCGCGCGTCTGGTGCACGTCCCGTGAGATCTGCCGCAGGTCCTCCCGGGCGCTCTCGGCCAGCGCCTCCACGGCCTTGGCCGTGCGCATGAGCTGGAGCAGGAGGGGAACGATGAACCCCGTCAGGACCAGAAGCACCACCACCAGAACGAATTGCAGCACCCTGTCCATGGATCCCTCCAGTCAAGTCTTCCCAATGTAGGCAGGGTTCCAGGGGGTTGCCAGCATAATCGGTGCCGGAGCCGGACTGGTAAATTTGCTCGCACGCCTCACAAGGGTTTAGTGGGAGAATCGGGTACATGAAACAGAAAATGAACCCTGAGGAGCGCCGGGAGCGCCGGCGGCGGGTCGTGGCCCGGTCCAAGTTCGCCCTGCCCTCCGCCATCACGCTGCTGTCCGTCCTCTGCGGGTTTTCCAGCGTGGTCATGTCCATCAACGCCGCGGGTGACCACCCGGGCGTCAACTTCCTGTGGGGCGCCGGCCTGCTCCTCGCCGCCGGTGTATTCGACGGTTTGGACGGCCGCGTCGCCCGGGCCACCAATACCGCCACGGAATTCGGCGTTCAGCTCGATTCCCTGGCCGACGTCCTCAGCTTCGGCATGGCCCCCGCCATCCTGGCCTACCGCTACGGGTTCTTCCAGCTCGGCCTGGCCGATCCCCAGCTGCGCGCCGTGGGCTGGGGGGCCTCCTTCTTTTTCGTGGCCTGCGGGGCCCTGCGCCTGGCCCGGTTCAACGTCCAGGTCGGGTTCGTGGACTCCCGCTTCTTCGTGGGCATGCCCATCCCCGCGGGCGCCGCCTGCGTCGCCGCAGTGATCCTCTGCTGGCCCGAAGCCCCCACCCGGCCGTGGGTGGCCTACGTATTTGCGGCCCTGCTGGTCCTGGTGGGCCTGCTCATGGTCTCCACCGTGCGCTTCCCCAGCTTCAAGAAGCGCTCCGCGAGCCCGGGCGCGGCCCGGCTCCTGACCCTGGCCATCCTCTTCGTCCTGGCCATGATCCCGGTGCTGCGGGAGCGGTTCTTCGTCTACTTCTTCGCGGCGTTCATCCTGGGCTCCCTGGCCATGAACCTGGCCTGGAGGACCGGGTGGAGGGGCGTCGAGCCCCCCGTCAAGAAGGTCCCCGAGGCCGACGTCCCGGTCGGGTAGCTACTTCTTCTTGCCCTTCTTGTGCTTCGCGCCCTCGGCGGGCACCGGGAGGCCGCCGGTGACGGTGGCGCCGTCACTGAGGACCAGGCTCCATCCCAGGCGGTCCCCCTTGCGCAGGGCCAGGCGCCGGAGGGTGCCTGAGGGGAACTCCACGAAGTGCCGGGACAGCACGGCCCCGCCGTAGGTGGGGCAGTCGTCGCCCCGCATGGGGGAGCAGGGGGGCACGGCCTCGGCGGTCTCCACGATGGTGCCGTCCTCCCTGACCCAGGCCACGTCCAGGGAGATGAGGCAGTTCTTCATCCAGATGCTGCGGTTGCCCTCCTCGGGGTAGAGGAAGATCATGCAGCGGTCCTTGGCCAGGGACTGCCGGCGCATGAGGCCCAGGGCCTGCTCCTGGGGGGTGCGCGCCACTTCGGCCAGGAACCTCTGGCCCTTGGCCACGACGGTCCCCCCGTCGGGAACCACCGGGGCGGCGGCGAGCAGCAGGCTGAGGAGCAGTGGGGTCATGGATTCTCCGGGGCGACCCTCCATGGTAGAGCGACTATTCCAGCCAATCCACCACGCGTTCCACGTCCTCCGGCTCGTGCCAGCCGTGGAAGGCCACCCGCAGGTAGCCTTCCCGCACGGAGGCGTAGACGCCCCGCCGCATGCCCTTCATGAGGAGTTCGTGCATGGCCGCCGGTCCGCGGCCGCCGTGGTGGAGGCTCAGGATGGAGCCCAGGCGCCCCGCTTCCAGCAAGGTCCGCAGGCGCCCGGCCTCCCCGGCCCAGGCGGGGTTCTTCGCCAGCCCCTCCAGGAAGCGCTCCTGCAGGAGGCGGATGTGGGCGGCGATGGCGGGGATGCCGGCCTCGTTCACGGTGCGGAAGGATTCCAGGGCCCCGGCGCAGGAGACGATGCTCAGGGTCCCCGGCTCCATGCGCTGGCCGTCCGCGAGCCACGCGCGGTCGTGGTCCGTGGAGGCGCGGTCGAAGGCGGTGCCCTCCTCCACCGACATCCAGGACCCCAGGGGGATCAGGTCCTTGCGGAAGGCCGGGTCGGTCCACAGGAACCCCTGGCCCTGGGGGCCCAGGAGGCCCTTGTGCCCGCCCGAGGCGAAGGCGCTGGCCCCCGACAGGTCCGCCGGCAGGGTTCCGGCGCCCTGGATGCCGTCCACCACCAGATGGACCCCCCGGGCCCGGCACGCCGCGCCCAGGGAGGCGATGTCCAGCCTCAGGCCATCCTGGAAACGCACCCAGGAAACGGCCAGGACCCGGGTGGAGTGGCCCAGGGCGGCCAGCAGGCGGGCTTCCACGTCGTCCCCGGCCGCGGGGGGCGTGGAGCTCCATGCGGCGGCCCCGGCCTGGTGCCCCTCCCACAGGGGGATCTCCCGGAACCGCACGCCGCGCGCCTCCAGGGCCTTCCAGGGCCAGATGTTGGTGGGGAACTCCCCCAGGGGCGCCACCACCTCGTCCCCGCGGCTCCAGCGCATCCCCTGGGCCACGGCCACCAGGCCCGACGACGTGGAGGGGGTGAGGGTGATGTCCGCGGCCTCGCCGCCCACGATCCTGGCGGCCTCCCGGCGCAGGGCGTCCGGGATGCCCAGGTAGTCCTCCTTCCACTTCAGCTCCCAGGGCCACAGCTCCTTGTGGAGGTAGGCCCGGATGCTGCGCACCACCGACCGGGGCACGGGTCCCTCGGAGCAGTGCATGAGCCAGAGGTGGTCGGCGTCCAGGTGGAACAGGGCGGGATTGAGGGGCGGGAGGGTCACGGGTGGACGTTCTCCAGGAGGGCCTTGAGGGAGTTGGGGAAGAGCTCCTCGACCATGCGGCGCACCGCGTGGGCGTACTGCTGGATCTCCCACTGGGCGTGGCCGTCGGTGCGCAGCCGGATGAAGTGGGCCGCCGCCTGGAGGCTGACCGTCCAGTAGACCTCGGAGTAGAGCCCCAGGGGCAGCACGCAGCGGGCCTGCTCGCGGCAGACGCCCAGGCTGATGAGTTTCTTGTATTGGGCGACGGCGTTCCGGCAGGCGTCCAGGAACAGGGCGTGGGCCTGGTCTCTCGCCTCGCCGTCCACCTGGCCCTCGGATCCCTGCTTGTTCACCTTGGCTTGGCGGCGAAAGGTCTCGGGAACAAAGAATTCATCTTCTGGGAACTCCACATAGCGGCCGCTGATTTCATTAAATTCGCTGGCAATGCGGTGTTTCATCCACTGCCGGAAGACGAAGATCGGTGCCTTCACATGAAAAGTTAGAGCCGTGTGCCGGAAGGGCGAGGTGTGGTCGTGCTCGGCCAGGTACGAAATGAGCTTGCCGTCCGCCTCGTCGTACACCTCCTTGCGCTTTCCGAAGGACACCCGTGCGGCGTTCACCACGCTGAGGTCGGACCCCATGTGGTCCACCAGCTTCACGAATCCGCGGTCCAGGACGGCCAGTTCGGTCAAGGGCATGGGAGGTCTCCTGAGCCCCATTGTAACCAGGGCCACTTCCTGCGCCCCCGGGGACCTGCGAGAATGGGGGTGCTTGGCAGGCGAACCCCGCGCGCCCCGGCCGGTCCCGACGTCGACGGGGCGCGCGACCTCCAGGCCCCACCGGAGACCCCATGAAATTCTTCATCGACACTGCCAACATCAGCGAAATCAAGCGCATCAACGAATGGGGGATCCTGGACGGCGTCACGACCAACCCCAGCCTCATCGCCAAGGAATCCGGCAAGCCCTTCGAGGCGATCATCGAGGAGATCTGCGCCATCGTGGACGGCCCCATCTCCGCCGAGGTCATCGCCCTGGACGCCCCCACCATGATCAAGGAGGGCCGCCTCCTGGCCAAGATCCACAAGAACGTCGTGGTGAAGGTGCCGCTGACCGCCGAGGGCCTCAAGGCCACCCACGCCTTCAAGGCCGAGGGCATCCGCACCAACGTCACCCTCTGCTTCAGCGCCACCCAGGGCCTCATGGCCGCCAAGGCCGGCGCCACCTACGTGAGCCCCTTCGTGGGCCGCCTGGACGACATCAACGCCGTGGGCATGGAGCTCATCGAGGACCTGGTGACGATCTTCACCAACTACGACCTGGAGACCAACGTCCTCTCCGCCTCCATCCGCAGCCCCCGCCACGTCACCGAGTCCGCCCTGGCCGGCGCCCACGTGGCGACGATCCCCACGAAGGTCTTCGACCAGATGCTGGCCCATCCCCTGACCGACAAGGGCATCGAAGGCTTCCTGGCCGACTGGAAGAAGAGCGGCCGATAGATCCTGTTTTCCTCGGCGAGGAAGGATCTACGTCCTCTTCCAGAAGCCCCGGTGCAGTTCGGCGATCTCCCCTTCCACCTCCAGGACCGGCCCGGTGACCTGGATCGCCTTCTGGCTGTGGGCATAGATGTAGCGCGCCGGCACGTCCATGGTCGGGTTCTCCGGGTCGTCCCCGGTCAGCTCCAGCAGGCGCCGCTCATCCAGGCCGTAGACCAGCCGGCCGATATTGGCCCAGTACTGGGTCGCCGCGCACATGGCGCAGGGCTCCACAGTGGTGTAAAGCGTGCATTCCCAGAGATAGTCTGAAGAGAAGTTCATGTCCGCGGTGCGGGCCAGGACGCTTTCGGCGTGGTTCACGGTGCTGACGTTGCCCTGCTCCAGGAGAACCGTCTCGTGGTCGGGGGCCACGAGCAGGGCCCCGAAGGGGTGGTGGCCCATGGCCACGGCCCGGGCGGCGATGGCGTTGGCCCGGCGCAGATGGCGCAGGATCTGGGCGGACGTGGGTCCGGGCTGGTCGACCATGGGGAAACCTCCGTTTCGTTGCCGGGGAGGCTACCAGGGTAAGGCAACGGGGTGGACAAATTTTTATTATTCCAGGAAAAAAACCAGTCATCCGCCCGGGACCGGGTACACTTGCGAACGACAAATCCCTTCACCCCAACCAGGAGGCAGACCATGAGGAAGCCAGTTCTCGCTCTAGGAGCGGTCTTTGCATTCACCTGCGGGCTCTCCGCAGCCCCCCCCAAGGCCAAGGTCAAGATCGCCCTCATCGTCGAGTCCACCGTGGACGACAAGGGCTGGTGCCAGTCCATGCACGACGCCATCAAGGCCGTGCAGAAGGAATACGGCGAAGCCAAGGTCGAGTACAGCTACAGCGAGAAGATGAAGCCGGTGGACGCGGGTTCCGCTGCCCGGCAGTACGCCTCCAAGAAGTTCGACATCATCATCTGCCACGGCGCCCAGTACAAGAACCTGGTCAACGAGATGGCCCCCGACTTCAAGGACACGACCTTCGTGTTCGGCACCAGCGCCGACATCGGCGGCAAGAACGTCTTCACCTACATGCCCGAGAGCGAGGAGACCGGCTACCTGAACGGCATCATCGCCGGCATGGTCACCAAGACCAATACCGTGGGCCTCGTGGGTCCCGTCGACGGCGGTGACGCCGCCCGGTACGACCGCGGCTTCGTCCTCGGCGCCAAGGCCGCGAACCCCAAGGTCAACGTCAAGGTCGCCCACACGGGCAGCTTCGGCGACTTCGTGAAGGCCTCCGAGCTGGCCCAGACCCAGATGAAGGCCGGAGCGGACTTCCTCACCGGTTCCTCCCAGCAGGCCATGGGCGCCCTGCGCGCCGTCGCCGCCAGCGCCGACAAGAACATCTGGTGGGCGGGCCAGGACATCTCCCAGCTGCACGTGGCCGAGTCCCCCCGGGTGCTCGCGGCCTCCAGCTACAACTACACCACGGTGGTCGAAGTCCTCATCGCCAAGCGCGAGGCCGGCGTCAAGGGCGGGGAGAACATCCCCCTCAACTTCGCCAACAAGGGCTTCGTCTTCGCCTACAACGACAAGGTGGGCAAGGTCCTGACCCCGGCCATCAGGAAGGCCGTGGACAAGGCCAAGGCCGATCTCACCGCCGGCAAGCTCAAGCTGGACTGGAAAGCCGTCAAATTCTAAGGCAACACCGGAACATGGACCCCGGTCTGCCCTAGGCATACCGGGGTCCGTTCTCTACCGGAGACCCCCATGGCAACAGCCGAGCCCATCAACGAGCTCCAGCTTTCCGGCATCACCAAGCGCTTCCCCGGCATCCTGGCGTGCAACAACGTCTCCATGCGGGTCGCCCGCGGCGAGGTGCTGGCCCTCGTGGGCGAGAACGGGGCCGGGAAGTCCACCCTCATGAACATCCTGGCGGGCCTCTACCAGCCCGACGCGGGGACGATATCGATCAACGGGGAGGAGGTGCGCTTCCACACCCCCAACGACGCCTACGCCCGGGGCATCGGCATGGTGCACCAGAACTTCATGCTCGTGCCCAACATGACGGTGACCGAGAACGTGGCCCTGGGCCTGAAGCAGCACCACAAGTTCATGAACCTGGATCTCAAGGCCACCCGGGCGAGGATCCTCGAGGTCTCCGAGCACCACGAGCTGCCGGTGAACCCCGATGCCTATGTCTGGCAGCTCTCCGTGGGCGAGCAGCAGCGGGTGGAGCTCATCAAGACCCTCTGCTTCGGCGCCCAGCTGCTCATCCTGGACGAGCCCACCTCCGCCCTCACCCCGCAGGAGACCGACGATCTCATCGACCGGCTCAAGCGCATGACGGCCGAGCTCTCCATCATCTTCATCAGCCACAAGCTCCACGAAGTGAAGGAACTCAGCCACCGGGTAGCGATCCTGCGCCACGGCGCGGTGGTCTTCAACGGACGCACCGAGGACCACACGCCGGCGGAGCTGGCCGCGCTCATGACCGGCCGCGAGATCCACCTGCCCCGCAACGAGGGCCTGCTGGTGGAGGGCCCGGCCATCCTGCAGGCCCGGGACCTGAAGGTGCGCGGCGACCGCGGGCACTTCGCCCTCGACGGGCTCAACCTGGAAGTGCATGCCGGCGAGATCCTCGGCCTGGCCGGCGTCTCCGGCAACGGACAGCGGGAGCTGGCCGAGGCGCTCACGGGCCTGCGGCACGTGGAATCAGGCACGGTCCGGTTCCTGGACAAGGACATGACCAACCGGAGCCCCGCGGCCATGATCGCCGCGGGCCTGGGCTACATTCCCGAGGATCGGCACCACGAGGGCATCGTGCCCAGGTTCACGGTGAAGGAGAACCTGGTCCTCAAGGACTTCCCCACCCCGCAGTTCAGCTGGTCCGTGGTGCTCAAGCTGGGGGAGATCGCCCGCAACGCCGAGACCCTCAAGGGGTCCTTCGACATCCGCTGCTCCTCCACCTCAGCGGCGGGGGGCTCCCTGTCCGGGGGCAACATCCAGAAGGTGATCCTCGCCCGCGAGCTGGCCCGGGAGCCCAGGGCCCTCATCTCGGTGTACCCCACCCGGGGCGTGGACATGGGCGCCCAGGAATTCATCCATTCCCAGCTCCTGGCCCGCCGCCGCGCGGGGGGAGGCATCCTCCTCATTTCCGAGGAGCTCGAGGAAATCATGAATCTCTCCGACCGGATCGCCGTCATCTACAAGGGGCGGATCCTCAAGGTCCTCACCAGCCTCGAGGCGACCCGCGAGAAGCTGGGCCTGCTCATGGCGGGGGTGGCCGAATGAACCGTTTCAAGCTCCTCTACGGCAGCTCCATCGTGGTCCTGGCCGCCCTGGCGGCGGCCCTGGGCGCGGCCCTGGTGCTCACCGCCATCGGGGCCAGCCCCGTGGACACCTTCGTGACGATCTTCACGGGGCCCTTCAAGGACGTCTTCGGCCTCACCGAGATCCTCGTGCGGGCCGTGCCCCTCATCCTGGTGGCGCTGGGCATCGCCATCGCGTTCCGGAGCGGCATCATCAACATCGGCGCCGAGGGGCAGATGCTCATCGGCATCCTGGCCGCCACGGCCACCGCCCTGGCCCTGCCCGCCTGGCCCAAGGCCGTCCTGCTGCCCCTGGTGATCCTGGCCGGAGCCGCGGGAGGCGCTTTCTGGGCCGCCATCGCCGGAACCCTCCGGGCCCGCCTGGGGGTCAACGAGATCCTCTCCACGGTGATGCTCAACTACATCGCCGCCCAGTTCTACACCTTCTTCCTGCGGGGGCCCATGATCGACCCGGGCGAGCTGGAGACGGGCTCGGGCACGCCGCAGTCCATGCGCCTCCCCGAGGCCGCCTTCCTGGACCGGCTCGTGCCCGGCACCCGGCTCCACATGGGGCTCATCCTCGCCCTCGTGCTCTGCGTGTGCGTGTGGTTCCTCCTGTGGCGCACCACCTGGGGCTTCCGTCTCCGGGCGGCGGGCGCCGAGGCCAAGGCCGCGCGCTACGCCGGCATCAACGTGCCGGGCTCCCTGGTGGCGGCCATGTGCCTGTCGGGCGCCTTCGCGGGCATCGCCGGGGCCGTGGAGGTGAGCGGCGTCCACCACCGCGCCATCGAGAACATCACCTCGGGCTATGGCTTCGCGGGCATCGTGGTGGCGCTCTTCGGGGCCCTGCACCCCGCGGGCATCGTGCCGGCGGCCTTCTTCTTCGGGCTCCTCCTGGTGGGATCCGACATGACCCAGAGGTCCGCGGGCGTCCCCGCCAACATGATCCTCGTCCTCATGGGCGTGCTCATCCTCTGCATCGTCTCGGCCAAGATGTATCTCAACAACCCCTACGCGCAGGAACGGGCGGCGCGGTTCTTCGCCCGGTTCCGGAAGCCCGACGCGGGAGAACCCTCATGAGCCACGACCTCGTCTACAACATCCTGTCGCTGGGCGTGCCCTTCTCCGTGGCGCTGCTGCTGGCCTCCCTGGGCGAGATGTTCAACCAGCGCGCCGGGGTCTTCAACCTGGGCTGCGAGGGCATCATGTGCATGGGCGCCTTCCTGGGCTTCCTTCCGGCCTTCTACCTCAAGACCGGCCCCCTGGCCCCCTACGGCATCGTCATCGGCTTCGCGGTCGCGGCGGCGGCCGGGGTCGTCCTGGGCCTCCTCTTCGCCCTGGTCACGGTGACCTTCCGGGCCGAGCAGGGCATCGCGGGCATCGGCCTGCAGATGCTGGGCTGGGGCGTGGCCGGCACCCTCTTCCGGCACTTCGTCGGCGGAGTGACCGGCGTGGAGGGCCTGGCGGCCTGGGCCATCCCCGGCCTCTCCCGCATCCCCTTCCTCGGGGGCATCCTCTTCAACCACAACCCCATGGTCTACATCGCCTTCCTCATGGTCCCGGCCAGCTGGTACCTCCTCTTCAAGACCCCCTGGGGCCTGAAGGTGCGGGCCGCGGGCACCGAGCCCCGGGCGGCGGACAGCATGGGCATCAACGTGAACCGGGTGCGGTACCAGGCGCTCATGGTGGGCGGGGCCATGGCCGGCCTGGGCGGCGCCTACCTCTCCCTCTGCCAGGCCAAGATGTTTGCGGACGACCTGGTGGCGGGGCGAGGATTCATCGCCGTGGCCCTGGTGTACTTCGGGCGCTGGAGCCCCCTGGGCGTCCTGGGCGGCGCGCTGCTCTTCAGCCTGGCCCAGTCGCTGCAGCTCGCCATCCAGGTGGCCGGCATCAAGTTCCCCTACGAATTCGCCGTGATGCTCCCCTACGTCCTGGTCATCCTGGTGCTCTCCCTGGCCCGCAAGGCCCGCATGCGGGGTCCCACGCACCTGGGCGTCCCCTTCAACCGCGAAATGAGGTATTGAGCATGGAACCCAATCTCGAGACCCTGCTGGACACCCTCCGCCGCACGTACCCCACCTCCCTGGTGCGCGTCCTCCCCGAGCCCGCCCTGTTCCTGCGCAGCAACACCGGCCGGACCTTCCACGCCGAGGGCATGCAGGTGCTGTCGGCCGAGTCGGCCCTGGCCTACGCGTCGGCCTACATGGACGGCCTGCGGGAGCGCATCGGCTCCACCGAGGACTACCGCCTCAACGAGCAGCACCCCTGGATCATCGGCGTGCACCCCGGGGACCTGTCCAGCCCGCCCCTGATCTTCATCTTCGGCAACATCATCCGGTCCGGGAAGGAGGAGTGGGTGGAGCTGGGCTACCCCCGCTACGAGAAGCTGGACTTCCCGTCATAAAAAAATTTACCCACGAGTGAAAAAAACCCACCTGCGGTAAACTGGGGCCACCCAGTGAAAGGCGACGACATGTCCACGCTCCAGGTAAACGGCCGGGAAATCGTCACGTCGAAGGACATGAACCTCCTGGAGTTCCTCCGGGAGGAACTGAACATCACCTCCGTGAAGAACGGCTGCTCGGAAGGCGCCTGCGGATCCTGCATGGTCCTCATCGACGGCAAGGCCTCCCGGGCCTGCCTGTTCAAGATGGACAAGCTGGACGGCAAGAAGGTCGTCACCGTGGAGGGCCTGAGCCCCCGCGAGAAGGAGGTCCTGGGCTGGTCCTACGCCGACGCCGGCGCCGTGCAGTGCGGCTTCTGCATGCCCGGCATGCTCATCAGCACCAAGGGCCTGCTGGACGTGAACCCCGATCCGAAGCCCGAGGAGGTCACCAAGGCCCTGGCCCAGAACATGTGCCGGTGCACCGGCTACGTGAAGATCGAGAAGGCCGTGCTCAACGCCGCGAAGATGCTGCGCGAAGGCACCGCCGTCCCCGCCGATTCCGACATGGCCCTGGCCGTGGGCGAGCGCATCTGCCGCACCGACGCCCGGGACAAGGCCCTGGGCACCGGGCTCTACGTGGACGACATGAGGCGCCCGGGCATGCTGCACGGCGCCGTGCTGCGTCCCCCCAAGGCCCGGGTGCTCGTCAAGGGCATCGACGCCACCGAAGCCCTGGCCATGCCGGGCGTCAAGGCGGTCCTCACCGCCGCGGACGTGCCCGGGGAGCGCCACCAGGGCCACATCATCCACGACTGGCCCGCCATGATCGCCGTGGGCGAGGCGACCCGCTACGTGGGCGACGCCATCGCCCTGGTGGCCGCCGAGACCCGGGCCCAGGCCAAGGCCGCCGTGGCCATGATCAAGCTGGACTACGAGGAGCTCAAGCCCCTCACGGACCCCCGGCGCGCCCTGGACGAGGACGCCCCCAGGCTCCACCCCAAGGGCAACCTCCTGGCCAAGACCGTCCTGCGCCGCGGCGATCCGGACAAGGCCATCGCCGAGGCCGCCCACCTCATCGTCAAGACCTTCAACACGCCGGAGACCGAGCACGCCTTCATGGAGCCCGAGAGCGCCCTGGCGGTGCCCGAGGCCGACGGCACCCTCACGGTCTACACCGGCACCCAGAGCATCTACGACGACCACAAGGGCATCATCGGCGTCCTGGGCGTGGGCCCGGAGCAGGTCAAGGTCATCAGCGCCTACGTGGGCGGCGGCTTCGGCGGCAAGGAGGACCTCATCGTCCAGCACCACGCCGCGCTCCTGGCCAACCACCTGAAGGTCCCGGTGAAGGTCACCCTGGGCCGGCAGGAGAGCCTGAAGGTGCACCCCAAGCGCCACGCCTTCGAGATGGAGTACACCGTGGCCGCCGACGCCCAGGGCCGCATCACGGCCGTGAAGGCGCACCTCCTGGAGGACACCGGCGCCTACGCGAGCCTGGGCGGGCCGGTGCTGCAGCGGGCCTGCACCCACGCCGCGGGGCCCTACAAGATCCCCAACGTGGACATCGTGGGCACGGGCGTCTACACCAACAACCCCCCGGGAGGGGCCTTCCGGGGCTTCGGCGTCACCCAGTCCTGCTTCGCCATGGAGTCCTGCATCACGCTGCTGGCCAAGGAAGTCGGGCTCACCCCCTGGCAGATCCGCTGGCTCAACGCCGTGGAGCCCGGGGACGTGCTCCCCAACGGCCAGATCGTGGACGCGGGCACCGCGCTCAAGGAGACGCTCCTGGCCGTCAAGGATCTCTGCGAGCAGCGCCCCGACGCCGGCATCGCCTGCGCCATGAAGAACGCCGGCATCGGCGTGGGGCTGTCGGACGTGGGCCGGGTGCGCATCCGCGTGCAAGACGGCCAGGCCGTCATCTACACCAGCGCCGCGTGCATCGGCCAGGGCCTCGCCTCGGTGCTCATGCAGTTCGTGGCCAACGCCTCGGGGCTCTCCTGGGGCCAGATCCGGGTGGCCACCCCCGACACCTCGAACTCCCCCAACGGCGGCACCACCACCGCCAGCCGCCAGACCGTCTTCAACGGCGAGGCCGCGCGCCTCGCCGCCCAGGACCTGAAGCTGGACCTGGAAGGCCACACCCTCGAACAGCTGGAAGGCCGGGAATACTACCGCGAGTACAACGGCGTCACCGATCCCTTCGCCTCGGACAAGCCCAATCCCGTCAGCCACGTCGCCTACTCCTACGCCACCCAGGTGGTGCTCCTGGACGCGGCCGGCCGGCTCGAGAAGGTCGTGGCGGCCCACGACATCGGCAAGGCCATCAACCCCACCCAGGTGGAAGGCCAGATCGAAGGGGGCGTCGTCATGGGCCTGGGCTACGCCCTGACCGAGGACTTCCCGCTCAAGGACGGCGAGGTGATGGCCAAGTACGGCACCCTGGGCCTGTTCAAGGCCGCCAACGTGCCGCCCATCCAGTCCATCATCGTGGAGAAGAACCCGGATCCCCTGGCCTACGGCGCCAAGGGCCTGGGCGAGATCACCACCATCCCCACCGCGCCGGCCGTGGCCGGGGCCTACTTCCACCGGGACGGCGTGTTCCGGGTGGACCTGCCCCTGGCGGGCACGCCCTACACCCGGAAGAAGGGATGAGCCTCGAGATCGTCAGGGCCCTCGCTTCGGCGGGAGAACCGCGCGTCCTCTGCACCGTCCTCAAGGTGAAGGGCTCCGCCCCGCGGCACGCGGGCTCCATGCTCCTGGCCGGGCCCGGGGGCCTGGTGATGGGGTCCGTGGGCGGCGGGCGCGGCGAGTCCCTGGTCCTGGCGGCCTGCCGGGAGAACCTGGGAGGCGCGGCCCCGCTCATCCTCGAGATCGACATGCAGGGCATGGAGGCCGAGGGGCCCGCCATGGTCTGCGGGGGCACCAGCCGGATCCTCGTGGAGCCCCTGGCCGACGCGGCGCCCTACCGGGCCGCCCTCGCGCTGCTCGAGCGCGGGGAGCGGATCGTCCTGGTCAAGCGCCTCGCCACGGGCGAGGCGGGTGTCCTGGATTCCGCGGGCGCCTGGGCCCACGGCCGGGTGGAGGGCGCCGACCCCGCCATGGCCGCCCACGCCCTGGCCTCCGGGCACCCGGTGCTGGCCGAGGCCGAAGGCCTCTTCTTCGATCCCGTCCTTCCCCGGGAGAAGCTCCTCATCCTGGGCGGGGGCCACGTGGGCCGCGCCCTGGCGGCCCTGGCGCCGGGGCTGGGCTTTAGGGTGACCGTGGGCGACGACCGTCCGGAGTATGTGGAGCCGGAGCGGTTCCCCGCGGGCACGGCCACCCTCTGCGGCGCCTTCGCCTCCATCGTGGAGCGCTATGCCTTCGACCCCTCCACCTACGTGGTGATCGTCACCCGGGGCCACCTCTGCGACCTGGAGTGCGTGCGCGCGGTGCTGGGCCGGACCTACCGCTACGCCGGCTTCATGGGCAGCTCCCGCAAGACCCGGCTCGTGCTGGCCCAGGTCGCCTCGGAGGGCTTCGACGCCCGCAAGGTGGAGGCCCTGTGCGCCCCCATCGGCCTGGAGATCGGGGCCGAGACCCCGGAGGAGCTGGCCGTCGCCATCGCCGGGGAACTCATCGCGGTGCGCCGCGACGCCGCCTGGATCCAGGCGCGCATTCCGGCCCGGAAGGCCCGGCGCGGCACCCCATGAACCTCGCGGACGCCCTGCTGCCCCTGTTGCCGGATGGCAGGGGGGTCATCGCGTTCGTGGGCGCAGGGGGCAAGACCACGGCCCTGTTCCGCCTGGCCCGGGAGCTGGCCCCCCGCCCCGTGCTCCTCACCACCACCACCCACCTCGCCGACCCGCGCCTGGAACCGGGCCGGGAGGGCAGGATGGTCTTCGACCCGGCCCTGGAAGGCCCCTTCACCGGCGGCCCCGTGCCCCCCGCGGCCCCCGGCCTCACGATCCTCATGGCCCGGGAGGCCGACGCCCCCGGCAAGGTCAAGGGCATCCACCCGTCCTGGATCCCTGTCCTGCGCGGGTCCTGGGGCCTGGTCCTGGTGGAGGCCGACGGCTCCCGGCGCCTGCCGGTCAAGGCCCCGGCCCCCCACGAACCCGTGCTGCCTCCGGGCACGGACCTGGTGGTGGGCGTCGTCGGGCTGGACTGCCTGGGCCGGCCCCTGGACGGGACCGTGGCCCACCGCCCGGGGCTTTTCGCGGAAATCACGGGCTGCGCTCCCCTTGAACCCATCCGCTGGGAGCACCTGGCCGCCCTGGTCCGGCACCCCCGGGGCCTCTTCAAGGACGCCCGGGGCGCCCGGGTCCTTCTCTTGAACAAGGCCGATACGCTCGGCGCCCTCCCGCCCCTGGCCGGGCTTTTCCCGGGCCGCGTCCTGCTGGGTTCCCTCCTGGCCCCCGATGGCGTCATCCTCGTTGAGGAGGACGCCCCGTGACGATGATCGAAGGCCGGCTTGTGGTGGTGCGTGGGGCCGGAGACCTGGCCACGGGGGTGATCCTGCGCCTCGTGCGCGCCGGGTTCCGGGTGGTGGCCCTGGAAACGGCCCACCCCAGCGCCATCCGGCGAACGGTGAGCTTCTCGGAGGCCATGTACGACGGTTCCGCCCGGGTGGAGGGCCTCTGCGCCCTGCGGTGCGACGCCCTGCCGGAACGATGGGCCCCGGGGGATCCGGTGGCGGTGCTCGAGGACCCCCGCGGCGACCTGCTGACCCGGCTCCGGCCCGCGGCCCTGGTGGACGCCATCATCGCCAAGCGGAACCTGGGCACCTTCCTGGAGATGGCCCCCGTGGTGGTGGCCCTCGGGCCCGGCTTCACGGCCGGGGTGGACGCGCACGCGGTGGTCGAGACCAACCGCGGCCACGACCTGGGCCGGGTGCTCCTCTCCGGCTCCGCCGAGGCGAACACGGGCGTGCCCGGGCTCATCGCGGGCCACGGCTCCGAGCGGGTCATCCACGCCCCCCGGGCGGGGAGGGTGGAGGCCCTCTGCGCCATCGGGGACACGGTGGCGGCCGGGGATCCGGTGCTGGCCATCGGGGGCGAGCCCGTGCCCTCGGCCATCGGCGGTGTCGTGCGGGGCCTCATCCGGCCCGGCTTCGAGGCCCGGGCGGGACTCAAGGTGGCCGACGTGGATCCCAGGTGCGTGCGGGAACACTGCTTTTCCGTCTCCGACAAGGCGCGCGCCATCGCCGGCGGGGTCCTGGAGGCTCTCCTCATGCTGGGTGCGCCGTGATCTACCTGGACAACGCAGCCACCAGCCACCCCAAGGCGCCGGGCGTGCCGGAGGCGGTGGCGGCGTGCCTGGCTTCGGGCGCCTGCAGTCCGGGCAGGGCGAGCCACAGGCTGGCCCGGGACGCCAGCCGCACCCTCTTCGGGGCCCGGGAGGCCTGCGCCGCGTTCCTGGGCGGAACCGATGCCGAGCGCCTGGTCTTCACCCGGAACGCCACCGAGGCATTGAACCTGGCCATCCTGGGCAGCGTCCCGGACGGCGGGACCGTCGCCGTCTCCTCCCTGGAACACAATGCCGTCATGCGGCCCCTGCGCCACCTCGAGGCCACCCGGGGCGTGAGGGTCCGGGTGGTCCCCTTCGACGGCCGCGGCCGGCCCGATCCCGTCGAGCTCAAGGCCGCCCTGTGGATGGCCCCCGACCTCCTGGTGCTGACCGCCGCGAGCAACGTCACCGGCTGCCTGACCCCGGTGGCCGAGGTGGCGGACCTGTGCCGGCGCCTGGGCGTGCCCATCTGCGTGGACGCAAGCCAGACGGCGGGGCATCTGCCCATCCCCCGGGGCTGCGACTACGTCGCCTTTTCCGGCCACAAGGGCCTCCTGGGGCCGCCCGGCACCGGCGGCCTCCTGCTGGGCCCCGGCGCCCGCCCCGAACCGAGGCTCATGGGCGGCACCGGCAGCGCCTCCGAGAGCGAGATCCAGCCCGGGATCCTTCCCGACCGGTTCGAGGCGGGCACCCCCGACGTGCCCGGCCTTGCGGGCCTCTGGACCGCGCTGCGCTTCCTGGAGTCCGAGGGCGCCGCCCTGCACCTGCGGGAACGGGCCCTGTGCGACGACCTCGTGCGCGGGCTCCTGGAACTGCCCTCCGTCGCCGTCCAGGGTCCCGGCCCCGGCGAGGACCGGGCCCCCGTGGTCTCCATCACCGTCGAGGGCCGGGACCTGGGCGAGCTGGCCCTGGAGCTGGACAGGCGCGACATCTGCACCCGGGTGGGCCTCCACTGCGCCCCCGCGGCCCATCGGACCCTGGGGACCCTGGAAGCCGGAGGCACCCTGCGCTTTTCGCCCGGGTTCTCCACCACCCCGCTCGAGATCCAGGCGACCCTGGACGCCATGAAGGAGCTGCTCGCTTGAACCTCACGTCCTACACCCGGTTTTCCGGCTGCGGCGCCAAGCTGGGCCCCGGCGTCCTGGCCAAGGCCCTCTGCGGGCTCGAGCAGCCCGCCTACCCCGACCTGCTGGCCGATTTCGCCGGGAGCGAGGACGCGGGGATCTTCCGCATCGGACCCCACGAGGCGCTGGTGCAGACCGTCGACTTCTTCCCCCCCATCGTGGACGACCCGCGGCTGTTCGGGCGCATCGCCGCCGCCAACGCCCTGTCCGACCTCTACGCCATGGGCGCCCGCCCCATCACCGCCCTGGCCCTGGTGTGCCACCCCCTCAAGGCCCTGGGCATCGAACCGCTCCGCGAGATGCTCGCCGGCGGCCTGGAGGCCCTGGTGGAGGCCGGCTGCGCCCTCCTGGGCGGCCACAGCATCGAGGACCCCGAGCCCAAGCTGGGCTATGCGGTCACGGGGCTGGTGGACCCCGCCCGGGCCTGGCGGAACAACACCCTTCGCCCCGGCGGCCGGCTCATCCTCACCAAGCCCATCGGCATGGGCCTGGTGAACATGGCCCTGCGCGCCCAGTGCGCCTCCCCGGAGGCCCGGGCCGCCGCGGAGCGCTCCATGGCCACCCTGAACCGCGCCGCGGCCGAGGTCCTGGCCCGGTTCCACCCCATGGCCGTCACCGACGTCACCGGCTTCGGCCTGGCCGGGCACGCCGCGGAGATGGCCGGCGGGGACTGCGGCCTCACCCTGCGCTTCGCCCAGGTGCCTCTCCTGCCCGGGGTGGAGGAATACGCCTCCATGGGCCTGATCCCCGAGGGCACGTACCGGAACCGGGAGGGCCGACTCCCCTGCGTGGCCGGAGAGGTGCCCGCCCTGGTATTGGACCTGCTCTTCGACCCCCAGACCTCAGGAGGCCTCCTGGCCGCGCTGCCCGAGGAGGAGGCCGAGGCCGCCGCCGCCGCGCTGCAGGAAGCAGGCGCCGGGGGCTGGATCATCGGCGAGACCGGCGGCGCCCCCGGTTCCGTGCGAATACTCTAGTGCTCCTTCTCGCCACCTACCCATCCAGCAATTCGGCCCTTCGGGCTGAGAACCGGCTCAAGGCCGCGGGGCTGAAGGTGGACCTCATTCCGGTCCCCCGGCAGATCCGGAGCAGCTGCGGGTTCTGCCTGCTGGTGGACCCGGCCGGCAATGAAGAACCCCTTCGCGCCAGCGGCCCCGAAGGCCTGTGGCGCGTCCTCGACCCCGAACCCGGAAGCCCCAGGAGGCGCTATGAGCCCTACCCGTAGAACCCTCGACGCAAAGGGGCTGCCCTGCCCCCAGCCCGTGATCCTGACCCGCAAGGCCCTTGCCGAGGGCGGCTTCTCCTCCCTGGAGATCCTCGTGGACGACGCCGCGGCACGGGAGAACATCCTGAAATTCGCAGCCTGGGCCAAATGCGAAGTGGAGGGCGTCGCCTCGGAAGGTGCCCTGACCCGCATCGTCCTGCGGCCCGGAGCCCCGGGCGAGGCGCCCGAAGCCGCTCCCGCGGAACCCGCCCCCGCCGGGGCCCCCACCGTGCTGATCACCTCCGACGGCATCGGCAACGGTTCCCCGGACCTGGCGAAGCTCCTCATGCGCGGCTTCCTCTACACCCTCACCGAGTGCGACGTTCCGCCCATGAGGATCATTTTCATGAACGCGGGGGTGCGCCTGGCCGTCGAGGGTTCCGACTCCCTTGAAAACCTCCGCAAGACCGCCGACCGTGGGGTGGACGTCATCGCCTGCGGCACATGTCTGGAATTCTATAAATTGACCGAGGCTTTGGCGGTAGGCAGGGTGTCGAACATGTATGAAATTTCAGAGCACCTGCTGCAGGGGCCTACGGTTATTCTGGGGTGATTGCAGCTGATCCATGCGCATATCCACCATGAGCGGGCCGACTAATTCGCCGCAAGGCTCCGACGAGGCCATATGACCAGGTAATGGCATTTCTCAGTCCGCAAAATCGAAGATGATTAATAAATAAATGTGATAATTTTCAAACAATTAACATCTATTAACATCCTTAGCAACAACTTTAGAATGAATAAATAAATCCGAATCTCAAAAGTAAAAAGTCATATATGTCAAAATTATCAATGAAAAATTAATATTAAAAAGCCTCGTCTTACGTTGTCTTTCGAAAAAACCCCGGAAAATCACGAAATTAACTCTTGAAAAATCTGTTTTCCAAGGCTTAATGAATCCCACTAATTGTCATGAATTTGCCACACTCCATGACTGAAAATCCGCTCTCATGAAAGGAGTCCACTAGGTAGCGGACGGCTATGCCGTGCTTTTCCAGAAGTTGTGTTTCCCACCTCACCTTCAAAGGAGCCAAATCCTATGCGCAACAACCTCACAAGGCTCGGACTGACAGCCTTGACCCTCGTGGCCGGCCAGGTCCTGGTCGCCCAGACCGTCACCACCGGCGCCATCAATGGACACGTGACCGACAAGGCCGGCAACCCCGTTGCGGCGGCCACCGTCCGCCTCACGTCCGGCCAGGTCAGCCGCACCATCGTCACCGGCGCCGACGGCCACTTCCAGGCCGGCCTGCTCAACGCCGGCGCCTGGACCGTCCAGGTCACCAAGGCCGGGTTCTCCGCCACCCGCCAGACCGTGACGGTCACCATCAACACCGCCACCACGGCGAACCTCAAGATGGACAAGGAAGGCTCGGCGGTCGTCGAAGTCATCGCCTCCTCCGCCACCATCGACACCACCAGCACCACCACGGGTTCCAATTTCAGCCTGGACACCCTTTCGGCGGTCCCCACGGGCCGCGAGATGGCTTCCCTGGCCTACATGACCCCCGGCGTCACGACGTCCGGCTTCGGCGCCAGCAACGGCAATGCCGGCCTCGGCCTCGAGATCTCCATCGGCGGCGCCTCCGGCGCCGAGAACTCCTTCTCCGTGGATGGCCTGAAGACCAACGACATGCGCTACGGCGGCCAGAGCGTCACCATGGTGCAGGACTTCGTGGACCAGGTCGACATCCAGACCGGCGGCTACAAGCCTGAATACTCCGCCATGGGCGGCGTGTTCAACGTCCTCACCAAGTCCGGCACCAACGATTTCGCGGGTTCCGTGTGGGCCAGCCACATCCCCGGCTCCCTCTCCCCCAAGGCCAAGGGCACGACGTGGTTCCGGGAACTCCCCGCCGCCAGCGTCACCGACGTGGGCGCCCGGGTGGGCGGCGCGTTCGTCAAGGACAAGTTTTTCTACTCCTTCGGCGTCAACTATACCCTCACCAACAGCCCCTCCTACCTGAACCTGAGCGACCTGTCGGCCGGTGCCACCAAGACCCCCGACCTGCAGTTCATGGGCAAGCTGCAGTACTACGTCACTACGGACAACCAGCTGACCCTCAGCTACTTCGGCAACCGCTCCACGGCCACCCAGGACCGCGGCGCCGGTTCCCCCAGCAACCTCTATGACGGCCGCGGCAACGCCGACACCAGTGGCGACACGGTCCACAACACCAGCAACTTCAACCTGATCTGGGATTCCACGCTGTCTCCCAACGTCACCATGTCCCTCAAGATGGGCCAGGCCAAGGCCGAGAACGACGTCACGCCCAACTCGACCCTGTCCCTCATCCGCGACCGGACCTACTACGCCTCTGGCGGCCCTGGCTACGGCTTGGCCGATCCCCTGACGTACTGGGCCACGGGCGGCGCCGGAAACATCGCCAAGGAGACCAACACCACCACCCAGTTCGCCGGCGACCTCACCTGGGTCATCGGTGCCGACCACTCCCTGAAGGTGGGCTACTCCTACCTGAAGTCCAACTACTCCGACATCACCCACCGCAATGGTGGCCAGACCTGGCAGTTGCAGAACTCCGGCGGGTTCCTCAGGGCCGTGCGGAACGTCTACGACAACGATTCCGAAGCCAACGCCTACTTCCAGGCGATCTACCTCCAGGACACCTGGCAGGTGAACAAGAAGCTGAACCTCTTCTATGGCATCCGCATGGAGGACCAGAAGCAGATCGGCGCCAATGGCTCCACGTTCATGCACTTCAAGTTCACGGATTACATCCAGCCCCGCATCGGCTTCACCTTCGATGCCACCGGCGATGGCAAGTCCAAGGTCTCCGGTAGCTTCGCTCAGTACTACATGCAGATCCCCCAGCGCATGGCCATCCGCACCTACGGCAAGGAGTACTACCACCTCCTCTACTACGGCGGGACCCATACTGGTACCGGCGTTGGTCAGAGCACCGCGACTTTCAACCGCGCTACGAACACCGTGACCGTAACCGGAACCAACTACGACGACATCGACTATTCCACCGGCTGGTCCAACGACCCTCTCGCCGATGGCCTCAAGCTGCCCAAGCGCACCGAGATCCTGCTCGGGTACGACTACCAGGCGACGGCCTCAAGCACCTTCGGCATCCACGCCCACTACCGCAAGCTGACGGATCCCATCGAGGATTCCGAGATCACCGATGTTGACGGCTACGCCATCGACCCGCACGATCCCGGTTCCCTTGCGATGGGCGCAACCAGTGGCGGCGGCGGACAGGCCATCATCTGGAACCCCGGGAAGTCGGTCTCCTGGACCTCCAATTTCAGCGGGCAGAAGGTCTCCACCACCAACAGCCTGTATCCCGAGGCCTACAACGAATACAAGGCCGTCGACGTCACTTATACCTACAAGACTTCAGACACCTTCCTTTTCGTGGGCTACACGTGGAGCAGGGACTACGGCAACTACGAGGGTCTCATCAGCGCCACCAACGGCCAACCGGACGGTGGCATCACCGCCTCCTATGACTTCTGGCCCTATGTCGGGACCGGCTACCTGCCCACCGACCACACCCACCAGTTCAAGGCGTACGGCTACAAGAAGATCAAGGTGGGCAAGGGCGACCTCGCCCTAGGCTTCAACTTCCTTGCCCAGAGCGGCCGCCCCTACAGCCAGCAGGATGATGGCAGCACCAGCAACCCCGTCCTGCCGGATCCCGGCGGTTATGCCAATGCCGACTTCCAGGACCTGAAGCTGGGCAACAAGGGTCGCCTTCCCTGGCTGACCCGCCTGGATCTGAACTTCCACTACGACATGCCCCTGGAAGGGAAGATGCGAATCGAGCCCTTCTTCGAGATCTACAACGTCATGAACCACCGTCCCGAGACGGCCGTGCTCGAGCAGTACACCGACCGCTACGGCAACCCCCAGCCTGTCGGGCGCTTCGGCTCCGCCACGGACTACCAGCCGGCCCGGTCCTTCCGCTTCGGCTGCAAGCTGAAGTTCTAGACCCGTTCCAGCCAAAAGGACCCCCGCTCCGGCGGGGGTCTTTTTTCATGGGTGGCTTTCCAGCGCCTTCGGCTGTATAAGAACCGCAGGTGAACCATGAACTCGCAGACTCGTGCTGAACTGCTCATGTCCTATGCCCAGGGTCCCCGGATGCTCCGGGAGGCGGTCGAGGCCCTTCCCCCGGAGGCCCTGGACTTCCGCCCGGCACCCGGGGCCTGGAGCCCGCGCGCCATTCTCTTCCACCTGGCGGAGAGCGAGCTGCACGGCTACCTGCGGGCCCGCACCATCATCGCCCAGCCGGGCACCACCATCGTCCCCTACGACCAGGACCGCTGGGCCGGCACCCTGGATGACGCCGCCCAGCCCCTGGGCGAGGCGCTGGACCTCTTCCGGCTCCTGCGGGAGATGCTGGCCCGGCAGCTGCGCGCCCTGCCGGAGGCGGCCTGGGAGCAGACCCTCGTGCATCCCGAGCGGGGCACCCTCACCCTGGAGCGGCTCCTGGAATTGTATGTGGGTCACCTGGACACCCACCTGAAGCAGATCGCCCGGACCCTGGCGGCCTGGCGGCAGCGCTGAGATGAGCTCTCAGCCAAATAGGCGTTGGCCGTGACTTGCGCGCAAAGTTACAATGAACGGTTTGCGTACGGGAGTTGAAATCATGATCGGCCTTTGCCTCATCCTGCTCGTGGGGGGAACCCCGGCGAGCGTCCCCCCCAGACCCGCGATGGAATCCGTGGAACTGCGCCGGGCCGTGGTGATCCCGGCGGAGGCCCTGGACCAGGACCTGCCCGAGGCCGAGGCCGACGAGGCCCCCGAACCCGCGACCCCCGGCGCCCTGGTGCCGCTGCGCAAGGCCGCGGTCGTGCGGGCCCCCGATCCCACCAAGGAGTACTGATGACCCTTCAGGACAAATTCGACACCCTCAGGTCCCGCTATTCGGAGGCCATGAAGGGCGGCGGCCCGGCCCGCGTGGACAAGCAGCACCAGGGCGGCAAGCTCACCGCCCGGGAGCGGGTGGCCGCGTTCCTGGACGAGGGCTCCTTCGAGGAAGTCGACGCCCTGGCCCTCAACCCCACCCCCGGCGAGGCCAAGATGCCCGGAGACGGCGTGGTCACCGGCTTCGGCCGCGTCGACGGGCGCCCCGTGGCGCTGTTCGCCCAGGACTTCACCGTCGTAGGCGGCAGCCTCTCCCTCACCCATGCCCGGAAGATCTGCAAGATCATGGATATGGCCATGAAGGTCGGGTGCCCGGTGATCGGGTTCAACGACTCGGGCGGGGCCCGCATCCAGGAGGGCGTGAACTCCCTGGCCGGCTACGCGGAGATCTTCCTGCGCAACACCATGGCTTCGGGCGTGGTGCCCCAGATATCGCTCATCATGGGTCCCTGCGCGGGCGGCGCGGTGTACAGCCCGGCCATCACCGACTTCATCACCATGGTGCGCAACACCAGCTACATGTTCGTCACGGGCCCCGAGGTCATCAAGGCCGTCACGCACGAGGACGTGACCAAGGAGGAGCTGGGCGGGGCCTCGGCCCACGGCTACAAGTCCGGCGTGGCCCATTTCCTGGTGCCTTCGGACCTGGCGGCGCTCGCCCACACCCGGGAGCTGCTGAGCTTCCTGCCTTCCAACAACCTCCAGGAGACGCCCCGCAGGGCCCCGCTCATCGAGATGCCCCTGGAGAACCCGGCCCTGGACTCCATCATCCCCGAGGACCCCAGCAAGCCCTACGACGTGCGCCAGATCATCAAGGGCGTGGTGGACGACGAGCACTTCTTCGAGGTGATGGAGGCCTACGCCGGCAACATCGTCATCGGCTTCGGGCGGCTCGAGGGCCGCAGCGTGGGCATCGTGGCAAACCAGCCCGCGCACCTGGCCGGGGTCCTGGACATCGCCTCCAGCGAGAAGGGGGCGCGGTTCGTGCGTTTCTGCGACGCCTTCAACATTCCGCTCATCATCATCGAGGACGTCCCGGGCTTCCTGCCCGGCGTCAACCAGGAGCACGGCGGCCTCATCAAGAACGGCGCCAAGCTGCTCTACGCCTTCTGCGAAGCCACGGTGCCCAAGCTCACCATCATCACCCGCAAGGCCTACGGCGGCGCCTACATCGTCATGGCGTCCAAGCACATCCGGGCCGACTTCAACTTCGCCTACCCCACCGCCGAGATCGCCGTCATGGGCGCCGACGGGGCCGCGAACGTGCTCTACGCCAAGGAGATCGCCAAGGCCGACGACCCCGCCGCCAAGCGCGCCGAGATCGTGGCCGACTACAACGAGAAGTTCGCCAACCCCTACGTGGCCGCGGGCCTCGGCTACGTGGACGAGGTGATCATGCCCCGCGAGACCCGCAAGAAGCTGCTGCGGGCCCTCAACCTCCTGGAAGGCAAGCGCGAGTCCATGCCCCCCAAGAAGCACGGCAACATCCCGCTCTAGTGGGCGATCTGCTCCTGGGATCCGGCAACGCCCTCCGCCCCGGCTGGAGGGCGTTGCTCTTCTATGCGGCCGCGGCGCTCGGCTACCGCCTCCTCCTGGAGGCCGTCCCCGGCGTGCCCCGGGCCGCCGGCCTCTGCGCGGTGCTGCTCCTGGCCTCGACGCTCTTCCTGGCCCTGGAGGGCCGACCCCTGGCCACCCTGGGCCTGCGCCCCGGAACGGCGTGGGCCCGCGACTTCGCCCTGGGCGCCGCCCTGGGGTGCGGCATCATCCTCCTGTCGGCGCTGCTGGCCTACGGCGCGGGCGGATTCCACCTCGCGAAGGGCGCGGGGGCATCCGCCCTGGCCTCGGGCGCGGCCTTCTACCTGCTGCCGGCCTTCAGCGAGGAGCTCGCGTTCCGCGGCTACATCTTCCAGCGCGTGGAGTGGAGCCTGGGCTCCTGGGGCGGCCTCTTCCTCATGTCCGTCCTCTTCGCCGGCGCCCACGTCTCCAATCCCGGCATGACGGGCTCCACGCGGGTCCTGGCCTCCGTGAACATCTTCCTGGCCGGGGCCGCGCTGGGCCTGGCCTACCTGGGGACCCGGAGCCTGGCGCTGCCCCTGGGTCTCCACGTCGGCTGGAACTGGTGCCAGGGAGCGCTCCTGGGCTTCGGGGTCAGCGGCACCCAGGCGCTGGGCTGCTTTGTCCCCATTCCGCACGCCCGGCCCCTCTGGCTGACCGGGGGAGCCTTCGGGCTGGAAGGGAGTCTGCCATGCACGCTTGCTTGTTCATTGGCTTGCTATTTCCTGCTCCGTCGCTGGCCCGTCAGAGAGCTTAAGGGCCCCTTTTTCAAAAAATAAATAATAGGTAAAAAATTTTTTTTCCAGTGAAAATTTTTTATTGATCTGTGGGTCGTTTGTTCCCACAATGATCCTGTCAACGTGGTCCAAACTTGAAATCCCGAAATGCGGGAGCGGCTTCATGAAGCACATCCGGCTGTGATCCAGGCCCGGTGCAGCCGCCTCTATCCTTTCCCAACCAGGGTGGCCCGGCGCCGTCGCCGGCGCGCCGACCCCCTTCCCCACCCGGAGGACTCCATGTCCAGTTCAGGCGTCTTGACCAACCTCGATACCCGCATCTCCGAGCTCGCGGCCAAGTACCTGCCGCTCGCCTCGGAAATGCTGCGCGAAGCGATCCGCATCCCCGCGGATTACGTGGACAAGCCCCTGGACCAGGGCGGCGATCCCGCCTGCGGCACCTCCAACCACGAGTTCCCCCGCATCGACTACCTGCGCAGGAAGATCGTCGAGATCAAGGCCGTTCGCCGCGACGAGGACGCCTTCTTCGACGAGTTCGGCAACCTGGTCTGGTTCGTGGAGGACCCCAACGACGGCATCGACCCGGACAAGAAGAAGGTCATCTATATCGACGGCCACACCGACACCGTCAAGCCCCTGCGCGCGCAGTGGCTCGCCAACAGCGGCGTGGACTGCTTCGACGGGATCGTGGACCCCTCCAAGGTCAACAAGGCCTTCCTCAACAAGGAACTGGGCTACCTGCCTCCCGAAGGCGAGTGGAACCACCTCATCTTCGGCCGCGGCTCCGCGGACCAGCTGGGCGGCGTGATCAGCGCCGCCATCGCCACCAAGATCATGCTGGAACTCGAGGCCGAGGGCGCGCTCAAGGGCGTCATCGTGCGCTCCTACGCCACCGTCTGCGAGGAGGACAACGACGGCGCGGGCCCGATGTACCTGGTCCGCAAGGTCTTCCCCACCGCCAAGCCCCAGATCGTGCCCGACGTGGTGATCCTCACCGACAGCTCCGGCTGCTCGAAGAACGGCGCCCTGGGCATCTACCGCGGGCAGCGCGGCCGCATGCAGATCGAGGTCACCGTCACCGGCAAGTCCTGCCACGGCTCCATGCCCTGGGAAGGCAAGAACCCCCTGGAGTTCGGCGGCGCCATCCTGAAGGAGGCCGCCGACAAGTACGACCGCCGCGTCGGCTTCCTGGACCACCCGTTCCTGGGCCACGGCACCCGCACGGCCTCCTGGTCCAAACTTGACACCCCCAGCGACTGCGCCGTTCCGGAGAAGTTCACCTTCCGCTTCGACCGCCGCCTCACCATCGGCGAGACCCCCGACCAGTCCTGCGCGGACGTCGAGGCCCTGGACGCGGTGGCCGCCGCCCGCAAGGCCGGCCTCGGGGTGGACGTCTCCATCCCCACCTACACCGAAGCCAGCTGGAAGGGCTTCGTGCTGAACAACCCCCAGGTGTACGTGGGCTGGGTCACCCCCGAGGAGCATCCCGCGGTGCAGGCCGCCGTGGCGTCGTATAAGAAGGTCATCTCCCCCAACGTGGACGGCAAGGTCGGCACCGGCGGCGTGATCACCAAGGAGCCCCGTGTGGACCGCTGGGTGTTCTCCACCGACGGCGTGGGCTACCCGATGGCCATGGACTACAGCGTCCCCGGCAGCAAGGACAAGAAGTGGGTCGAGAACGGGATCTACAAGCACCCCGCCATGATCGGGTTCGGCACCGGCATCGAGCAGAACACCCACAAGATCGGCGAATGCCTGGACGAGCGCGAGCTGCAGCACGCCGCGGCCTTCCTGGCCCGGTTCCCCACCGTCTACGCGGCGATGTAGCCCTCAACCTCCCTGCCCCACAAGCCAGACAGGTACCCCGATGGAAAAAGCATTCCGCCCCGCCCCGCTCGAGCTGATGGCCAGCTGGATCTTCCGCGATCTCGACGCGCGGGAGACGGTCCTTGGCATCCCCAAGGCCAACATCCAGATCCCCCACGCCAAGCTGGCGACGGAAATGTTCGGACACACCGTGGCCGCCCCCCTCGGGGTGGCCGCGGGACCCCACACCCAGCTGAGCCAGAACATCGTGGCCAGCTGGCTGTGCGGGGCCCGGTTCATCGAGCTCAAGACCGTCCAGATCCTCGACGAGCTCGCCGTGAGCCGGCCCTGCATCGATTCCGCGGACGAGACCTACAATTGCGAGTGGAGCCAGGAGCTCAAGCTCGAGCAGTCCTTCGACGAGTACCTCAACGCCTGGGTGCTCATCCATGCCCTGGCCCACCGCCTGGGCCTCAAGGATCCCGGCACCCACTTCAACATGAGCGTGGGCTACAACCTCGAGGGCATCCGGACCGACCGCGTGCAGGGCTTCATCGCCCACATGCGCGACGCCTCCGACGCCCTGCCCGCGGCCATCGACAAGGTGGCCCGCGCCTACCCCGCCGTGCGGGACCTGGCCATCCCCTCCCGCCTCTCCAACCACATCACCCTCTCCACCATGCACGGGTGCCCCCCGGCCGAGATCGAGCGCATCGCCACCTACCTCATCCAGGACCTGGGCGTGGACACGTGGGTCAAGCTCAACCCGACCCTCCTGGGCCCCGAGCGCCTGCGCGGCATCCTCAACGACACCCTGGGCTTCGACATCGAGGTGCCCGACGAGGCCTTCGGCCACGATCCCAAGTTCGCCGACGCCATGGCGATGGTGAAGAACCTGGCCGCCGTGGCCAAGGGCCGCCCCAACCAGTTCGGCCTCAAGCTCTCCAACACCCTCGAGGTGGTGAACCACCGGCCCGTGTTCCCCGCCAGCGAGAAGATGATGTACATGTCGGGGCGCTCCCTGCACCCCCTGACCCTCACCCTGGCCGACCTCGTCACCGAGGAGCTGGACGGCGCCGTGCCCATCAGCTTCTGCGGCGGCGCCGACGCCAACAACTTCCCCGACCTCGTGGCCGACGGCATGTATCCCGTCACGGTGTGCACCGACCTGCTCAAGCCCGGCGGCTACGCCCGGCTCCAGCAGTACCTGGTGAACCTGGAGGACGCCATGACGTCCACGGGCGCCGCCGACCTGCCCGGCTTCGTCAAGGCCGTCTCGGGCGGACACGGAGCCCGGTTCAACCTCTCCCGCCACGCCATCCGCGCGGCGAGCGACGACACCTACACGCGCCGGGCCCGGCCCCTGGTCTTCAAGGGCGACCGCGCTCTGGGCTCCTTCGACTGCATCGCCGCGCCCTGCGCCGAGGCCTGCCCCACCCACCAGAACATCCCCGACTACATGTGGCTCGTGGCCCACGGCCGGCCCGGGGAGGCCATGGACGTCATCCTCCGCACCAACCCGCAGCCCGGCATCACCGGCAGCGTCTGCGACCACAAATGCACCGAGCGCTGCGTGCGCAACTTCTACGACTCCCCCCTGGCCATCCGCGAGATCAAGCGCTTCGCCTTCGAGAACGCCACGCCGGCCGCGCCCGTCGCGGGCCCCGCCAAGGGCGTGAAGGTGGCCATCGTCGGCGCCGGACCCGCGGGGCTGTCCGCGGGCTACTTCCTGGCCCGCATGGGGTTCGAGGCCGAGATCTTCGAGGCCCGCTCGGAAATGGGCGGCATGGTGAGCGGGGTCATCCCCGGCTACCGCCTCACGAAGGAGAGCCTGGATGCCGACCTCGACCGCCTGCGGGCGCTGGGCGTCAAGTTCCACTTCGGCAAGGCCCTGGGCCGCGACATCAGCCTCGAGGGACTGCGCAGGGACTTCCCCTTCGTCTTCCTGGGCGTGGGCGCCCAGAAGGGCAAGCGCCTGGGCATCCCGGGCGAGAACGCCCCGGGGGTCATGGACGCCCTGGAGTTCCTGGACAAGGTGCGCTCCGGCGCTCCCATGGACCTGGGCGGCCGGGTGCTGGTCATCGGCGGCGGCAACTCCGCCATGGACGCGGCGCGCAGCGCCAGGCGCCTGGTGAAGGACGGCGAAGTCACCCTCGTCTACCGGCGCACCCGGGCCCAGATGCCCGCGGATCCCGCCGAGGTGGAGGACTGCATCCTGGAGGGCATCGGCCTGCGTGACCTGGTGGCCCCGGATTCCGTGGAGATCACCGGCGGCAAGGTCACCGGGCTCGTGTGCGGCAAGATGAGGCTCGGGGAGCGCGACGCCTCGGGCCGGCCGCGTCCCGTGGCCATCGAGGGCGCCTTCGAGACCCTGCCCGCCACCACCATCATCCCCGCCATCAGCCAGGAGCCCGTGCTGGACTTCCTGGAGGGCCTGGCGGTCCGACGCAAGAAGGACGGCACCCTGGACGTGGACCCCATGACCCGCGAGACCAGCCTCGAAGGCCTGTTCGCCGGCGGCGACGCCGTGCACGGGCCCTCCTCGGTGATCCAGGCCATCGCCGACGGCCGGGCCGCGGCGGAAGCCATCGCCCGCAGGCACGGCGTCGCCATCCCCGCGGAGCCCCAGCTGGCCAAGGGCATTCCCGCGGCCGCCGCCATGGACAAGAAGGCCCGCACGCAACGGCCCCAGACCGTCCCGGTGCTGCCGCTGACCGAGCGCGAGGGCTTCGCCGAGGTCATCCACGCCTTCAGCGCCGAGGCCGCCGCGCTGGAAGCCAGCCGCTGCCTGGACTGCGACGACCTGTGCAGCCTGTGCGTCACCGTCTGCCCCAACCGTGCCAACCTGGCCTACGCCGTCGAGCCCTTCACGTTCCAGGTGCCCACCCTGGTCGTGCGCCAGGGCCGGCTCGTGGCGGAAGGCGCCCGGGACTTCCAGGTGGCCCAGAGCGTCCAGACCCTCAACGTCGGGGACTTCTGCAACGAGTGCGGCAACTGCGACACCTTCTGCCCCGCCAGCGGCGCGCCCTACAAGGACAAGCCCAAGTTCTGGATCGACGAGGACGGGTTCAACGAGGCCAAGGGCGACGCGTTCCGCTTCGAGGCGCTTGACGGCGGCGTGGGCCTCAAGGCCCGCCTGGGCGGCGAGGAGCACCGCCTGGACGTGCGCGACGGCATCGCCGTCTACCGGACCGGGCAGGTCCTGGCGAGGTTCCAGGCCCCGGGGTGGGATCTCCTGGGCTTCGAGGCCGTCGGCGTTCTGCCCGAGGGGTCCCAGGTCGACCTCGCACCGTGCGCCACCCTGCTTGGATTGTTGTTCGCCCAGGCGGAACTGCCGGCCTGATGAAATTTTTTCAAGGGACTGAAATTTTTTGTTGACGAGCGGGTCCTCTATTTTACACTTACAGGCAAATCAACAGATCTTGCCCCCGCGCCGCCGCCAGGAAGTCATGGAGTCCCTCCCTTTCCCATTCCGCCCGGAGGGGCGCATCCACGGAGTTTGAAATGAGCAACAAACCTGGGGTCCATCCCGTTGACGAGGTCCTGCCGCTGGGCAGGCTCTCGCTCCTGGGGATCCAGCACGTGCTCGTGATGTACGCGGGCGCCGTCGCTGTTCCCCTCATCGTCGGCGGCGCGCTCAAGCTTCCCAAGGAGCAGCTGGCGATGCTGATCAACGCCGACCTCTTCGCGTGCGGCGTCGCAACGCTCATCCAGGCGCTGGGATTCGGGCGCTTCGGCATCCGCATGCCCGTGATGATGGGCGTGACCTTCGCCGCGGTGAGCCCCATGGTCGTCATGGCCGCCAACCCCGCCATCGGCATCACGGGCATCTTCGGCGCGGTCATCGCCGCGGGCCTGTTCGGCGTCCTCATCGCGCCCGTGGTGAGCTGGCTTCTGCCGCTGTTCCCGCCCGTGGTGACGGGCAGCATCATCTCCGTCATCGGCATCTCCCTCATGAAGATCGGAATCAACTGGGCCGCCGGCGGTCCCCATCCCGGGATCCCGGGCTACGGCTCCCTGGGCAACCTGGCCATCGCCGCGACCGTCCTCGTCGCCATCCTCCTCATCATCCGGTTCGTGAAGGGATTTTTCGCCAACATCGCCGTCCTCACCGGGATCGTGCTGGGGATGGTCATCTGCATCGGGCTGGGCCGGGTGAGCTTCGCCAACATCGGCGCGCAGCCCTGGTTCGCGATCGTCAAGCCCTTCCAGTTCGGCTGGCCCACGTTCCAGTTCGGCGCGGTTCTCACCATGTGCCTGGTGATGATCGTGGTGATGATCGAGTCCCTGGGCATGTTCCTGGCGCTTTCCGAGATCACGGGCAAGCCCGTGGACCAGAAGCAGCTCTCCGACGGCCTTCGCGTGGACGGCCTGGGCACGCTCATCGGCGGCATCTTCAACACCTTCCCCTACACCTCCTTCTCGCAGAACGTGGGCCTGGTGGGCGTCACGGGCGTGCGAAGCCGCTACGTCTGCGTCATGGGGGGCGGGATCCTCCTGGCCCTGGGCCTCATTCCCAAGCTGGCCTTCGTGGTGGCCTCGGTGCCGGTGTACGTGCTGGGCGGCGCGGGCATCGTGATGTTCGGCATGGTCGCGGCCACGGGCATCCGCATCCTGGGCGGGGTCGACTTCCAGAAGAACCGCAACAACCTCTACATCGTGGCCATCAGCATCGGCTTCGGCATGATCCCCCTCGTGGCCGACAAGTTCTTCCGCGAAATGCCAAAACCCCTCGAACCCCTGCTCGGCAGCGGAATTCTCCTGGCGTCCCTCGTTGCTGTCGCACTCAACCTGTTCTTCAACCAGCTGAAGCGCCGCGAGGAAGCGAGCGAGGAATCCATCATGGCCACCAAGGCGAGCGAAGCCTGAGCACCCATAAGACGACATTTGAGTCATCATTTCTTCAAGTTTCCCCCCCCACCCATTTGGCCACGCTGTTTCAGCCCGGCCTAAACCAAGGAGAATACGCATGAAGAAGCTCACTCTCGCCGCCCTGGGCATCCTGGCCCTTGCCGCCGTCCCCGCCAGCGCCGCCAACTGGAGCGACACGTCCATCGCCGTCCGCAGGGGCAGCGAATACAAGGAGCCCGGCATCCCGGTCTCCATCGCGAAGACCTACGTCGCGCTGAACCACGTCTCCGGCTACGCCTACGGCGGAAACTTCTTCAACGTGGATCTCATCCAGTCCGACAGTAACGATCCCATCAATTCCGAGGGCCCCGGCACCTCCGGCGGCGCCCACGAGCTCTACGCCACCTACAAGCACACCCTGAACCTCAGCAAGGTCTTCAACACCAAGACCGGCTTCGGCCCCGTGCGCGACGTCGAGTTCACCTTCGGTTTCGACTACGCCTCCAAGAACACCCGCTTCGCCCCCGCCGTGTACAAGCTCATGGCCGGCCCCCAGCTGTCCTTCAACGTCCCCGGGTTCCTCAGCGTCGCCCTCCTGTACTACAAGGAGAAGAACCACAACTCCTTCGGCACCTTCAACCCCAAGGGCGCGATGGACGTGACCTTCGACCCCACCTACCAGATCGCCGCCGCCTGGGGCATCAACGTTCCCCTCGGCAAGGTGAACACCACGGTCAAGGGCTTCGCCACCTACACCGGCGCCAAGGGCCGTGACGGCTCCTACGTCGAGACCAAGCCCGAAACCCTCGCGAACATCCACTGGATGTTCGACGTGAGCCCCGTGTTCGGCGCCAAGAAGGGCACCTTCCAGATCGGCCCCGGCATGCAGTACTGGGACAACAAGTTCGGTGATCCCACCCATGCCACGCTCGCCGAGACCCCCGCCGGCCAGGTCGTGAATCCCCGCACCACCGCCTTCCAGTTCTCCGTGGAATACCACTTCTAGAACCCGATCCAACGCCGCGCGGGGGTTCGCCCCCGCGCGTTTTCCGCCAGGACTTCCGCCATGACTCCTTTCTGCTACCGGTGCACGGACTGCGGCCGCACGTATTCCCGCGACGAGGTCCGCTACCTGTGCCCTGAATGCGGGAAGTCCTACCGTCCCGGCATCCCCCTCGCGGGTGTGCTGGAGGCGGTCTTCGACTACGACGCCATCGCCGCGGCCTTCAGCCAGGACCGCCCCGACTGGAACCTCTTCTGCCCCGTGGAGACGGAGTTCCATCCGCCCCTGCCCGTGGGCAACACCCCCATGGCCCGCGTGGGGAGCCTCGGCGCCGAGCTGGGCCTGGGGGAACTCTGGGTCAAGAACGACGGCCTCAACCCCTCCGGCAGCCTCAAGGACCGCGCGTCCTTCCTGGTGGTCGCCGAGGCCCGGCGGCTGGGGATCGACCTCATCGTCGCCGCCTCGACCGGCAACGCCGCCTCGGCGCTGGCCGCGGTGTGCGCCTCCAGCGGCACCAGGGCCCTCATCTTCGTTCCCGAGAAGGCCCCCAAGGCCAAGCTGGTGCAGATGGTCCTCTACGGGGCGACCGTCATCCCCGTCAAGGGCACCTACGACGACGCCTTCCGCCTCTCCCTGGAATACACCGACAAGCGCGCCGGCCTGAACCGCAACACCGCCTACCACCCGCTGACCATCGAGGGCAAGAAGACCGCGGGCCTGGAGATCTGGGCCCAGGCCGGCTTCCTGGTCCCCGACGCGATCTTCGTGTCCGTGGGCGACGGGGTCATCATCGGCGGCGTGCACAAGGCCTTCGTGGACCTCAAGCGGGCCGGGCTCATCGACCGCCTCCCGCGCCTCATCGGCGTGCAGGCCGAGTCCTCCGACGCCATCCACCGGTACGTGGAGACCGGCGTCTATTCCGACGCCGCCAACCCCACCACCCGGGCCGATTCCATCTCGGTGACCTGCCCCAGCAACGCCCACGGGGCGCGCCGGGCCATCCTGGAGAGCGGCGGCCTCACCCTCACCGTCACCGACGACGAGATCCTCACCGCCCAGGCCGCCATGGCCGCCCGCACCGGGATCTTCACGGAGCCCGCCGGCGCCACGGCCTACGCCGGGCTGGTGAAGCTCCAGGCGAGCGCAAAGGCCCTGGCATCTGGCGCCCGGGCGGTTATCCTTGCCACGGGCAACGGCCTGAAGGACGTCGAGGCCCCCCTGTCCCGCATCTCCATCCCACCCGCCATCGAACCCCGGCTGGAGTCCGTACCCCGATGAAGCTCGCCATCCGCAACGGCCGCGTGGCCCAGGGCGACACCCTCGTGAAGGCCGACGTCCTCGTGGAGGACGGCCTTGTCAGGACCGTCGGCCAGGTGGGCCCCGCCGACCGGGACATCGACGCCTCGGGCTGCTACGTCCTGCCCGGCTTCATGGACTTCCACACCCACGTGGACGACCACATCGGCCGCTTCTACCTGGCCGACAGCTACGAGACCGCCACCCGGGAGGCGGTCCTGAACGGGATCACCACCCTCTGCACCTTCGTGACCCAGGCCGAGGGCCAGAGCCTGCGCCAGGCCATGGTGGCCGCCCGGGCCAAGGCCCTGGACCATTGCCACGGGGACGTGCTCTGGCACCTCACCCCCACCACCTTCGCGCACGGCGACATGCGTTTCCTGGCGGCCCTTCTGGAGGCCGGGTACCGCACCATCAAGCTCTACACCACGTACCGGCCCGCGGGGCTCTACGTGAGCTACCAGGGCCTCGGGGACCTCTTCGAGCGCCTGGCCCCGCTGGGCGCGACCTTCATGGTGCACTGCGAGGACGACGACATCATCGCCCACGTGGAACCCTCGGCCCTGGACCTCTCCAGGGCCCACAGCCACACGCGGCTGCGCTCCGAGGAGGCCGAGGTGGTGGCCATCCGCCGGGTGACGGAACTGGCCCTGGCCAAGGGCGCCTCCCTCCACGTCGTGCACGTCTCCACCCTGGAAGGCGCCCGGGAAATCGTCCGGGCCAAGGCCGAGGGCGACGTCTCCATGGAGACCTGCCCCCAGTACCTCTACCTGGACGACACCTTCCTGGACCGCCCCGACGGCCACCACTGGCTCTGCTCGCCGCCCCTGCGCGGCCACCGGGAGGAATTCCGCGCCCTGGCCCGGGAGGGCGCCTTCGACATGATCGCCACGGACCACTGCGCCTTCCGGCCCGAGGACAAGGACAGCTGGAACGGCAAGGACCTGCGGCAGGTCCCCAACGGCATGCCCGGCCTGGGCGCCCTGCCCCACGTCACCTGGAAGATCTGGGAGGATGATCCCGACCGCTCCGCCCTGGGCCTGGCCACGCACCTCGCCCTCAACCCCGCCCTCCGGGCGGGGGTCGCGGACCGCAAGGGGGCCATCCTGCCCGGCATGGACGCCGACATCGTGGTTCTCGATCCGGACGGTCCCGAGCGTCCCGTGCGCTCCACCGGCGTCCCCACCTTCGAACCGTTCCCCGGCTTCACCACGAAGCTCCATTTCCGCTCAGTGCTGCTCCGGGGCGTCCCCCGGGTCCAGGATGGGCGGCTCCTGGAACCGGACCGCCCCATGGGGGTCCCCCTCCAACCCGATCCCGAAACGCTTCCCTTCACCTGATCCCTCAAGGAGGATCCCCATGACCACGACCCCCACCATCACCGAGAACCTGCGCGCCTTCCAGGGCCTGAAGACGGATCTGTTCCACAAGGACTTCCTCCTCACCTGGGAGCATCCCGAGGAGGAGATCCGGGCCATCGTCACCCTGGCCGACACCCTCAAGCAGCTGCACAAGGCCGGCCACTCCTACAAGGCCTTCGACACGGGCCTGGCCATCTCCATCTTCCGCGACAACTCCACCCGCACCCGCTTCAGCTTCGCCAGCGCCGCCAACGCCATGGGCCTGGGCCTGTCGGACCTGGACGAGCAGAAGAGCCAGGTCGCCCACGGCGAGACCGTGCGCGAGACCGCCAACATGATCAGCTTCCTGACGGAAGTCATCGGCATCCGCGACGACATGTTCCTGGGCGAGGGCCACACCTACATGAAGGAGGTGGGCGACGCCCTCACGGACGGCACCGAGCGCGGCGTGCTCCACCGCCGCCCCAGCATCGTCAACCTCCAGTGCGACATCGACCACCCCACCCAGTCCCTGGCCGACCTGGCCTGGCTGCGCCAGCACTTCGGCAGCCTCGAAGCCCTCAAGGGCAAGAAGATCGCCATGACCTGGGCCTACTCCCCCAGCTACGGCAAGCCCCTGTCCGTGCCCCAGGGCATCATCGGCCTCATGAGCCGCTTCGGCATGGACGTGCGCCTGGCCCACCCCGAGGGCTACGGCCTCATTTCCGACGTGGTCGACCTCTCCGGCAGGCAGGCCGCGAAGTCCGGCGGCAAGTTCACCGTCACCAACAGCATGGAAGAGGCCTTCGACGGCGCCGACATCGTCTACCCCAAGAGCTGGGCCCCCTACCACGTCATGGAGCGCCGCACCGAGATGCTCAAGGTCTCCGACAAGGAAGGCCTGCGCGAGCTCGAGAAGGAGTGCCTGGCCAACAACGCCAAGTACACCAACTGGGAGTGCACGCGCAAGATGATGGACCGCACCGCGGACAAGAAGGCCCTCTACATGCACTGCCTGCCCGCCGACATCACCGACGTGAGCTGCAAGGCCGGCGAAGTCTCCGCCGAGGTCTTCGAGCAGTACCGCATCCCCACCTACCAGGAAGCCGCCTACAAGCCCTTCATCATCAGCGCCCTCATGTTCCTCACGCGCCTGAAGGATCCCGGAGCCAAGCTCGAGCAGATCGTCAACCGGGCCCAGGCCCTCCACCTGTAGGCCCCAGAGGAAAATCCCATGTCAAGAATCGTCAAGACCTACAACGAAGAAGTCGTCAAGCGCACAGCCAAGCGCTGCAAGGACCGGGGCATCATCATCCCGACCTTCGCCCAGATGCGCCACCCCGAGACCGCCCCCGAGTCCGTCAAGGCCCGCCTCAAGAATGTGGGCCTGTGGGACGTGGATCCCGCCAACCTCTTCCGCATCACCTGGAAGAACGACCATGAGACCGGGCTCTTCGGCGGCCCCAACCACCTGGAGATCCCCCGGGAGATCACCGGCGTCAAGGCCCGCATCATCGGCCTGGTCGGCAAGTACTTCCCCACCGGCGCCCACAAGGTCGGCGCGGCCTTCGCCTGCCTCGTGCCCCGGCTCGTGAGCGGCGAGTTCGACCCCGACAAGCACAAGGCCGTGTGGCCCTCCACGGGCAACTACTGCCGCGGCGGCGCCTTCGACTCCGCCGTGCTGGGCTGCACCGCCATCGCCATCCTGCCCGAGAACATGAGCCAGGAGCGCTTCACCTGGCTGGCCGAGATCGGCTCCGAAGTCATCGCGACCCCCGGCTGCGAGAGCAACGTCAAGGAGATCTACGACAAGTGCTGGGAGCTGAAGAACGATCCCAAGCACGTGATCTTCAACCAGTTCGAGGAATTCGGCAATCCCGTGTGGCACTACAACGTCACGGGCCCGGCCATGGAAGACATCTTCAACGCCATCAAGACCCCCAGCACCCGCCTGGCCGGCTACGCCAGCGCCACCGGCAGCGCCGGCACCATCGCGGCGGGCGACTACCTCAAGTCCCTCCACCCCGGCGCCAAGGTCATCGCCACGGAAGCCTGGCAGTGCCCCACGCTGCTCATGAACGGCTTCGGCGACCACCGCATCGAGGGCATCGGCGACAAGCACGTGCCCTGGGTCCACAACGTCCGCAACACGGACGCCGTCGCGGCCATCGACGACGAGGACTGCATGCGCATCCTCCGGCTCTTCAACGAGCCCGAGGGCCAGAAGCACCTGGCCGGCCTGGGCATCAGCCAGGACGTCATCAAGAAGCTGGGCCTCCTGGGCATCAGCGGCGTCTGCAACATGCTGGCCGCGATCAAGGCCGCCAAGTACTGGGAGCTGGACGAGAACGACGTGATCTTCACGATCTTCACGGACAGCGTGGAGATGTACCGCTCCCGCCTGGAGGAGCAGACCACGGAGCACGGCGCCTTCACGGCCGTCGACGCCGCCACCACGATGATCGGCAGCCTCGAGCGCCAGGGCGTGGACCACTTCAAGGAGCTCACCTACCCCGAGAAGAAGGCCATCCACAACCTGAAGTACTACACCTGGGTCGAGCAGCAGGGCAAGACCTACGAGGAGATCTGCGCGCAGTGGGATCCCGAGTACTGGCGCCAGCTCTTCACGGAGGAGGCCGCGGCCTTCGACAAGCTCATCGAGAAGTTCAACCAGGAAGTGGCCCGGTCCTAGGCTTCCCCTGATATGGCCGGTGACGGGTGATATGATCACCACCCGTCACCGGCCTTTCCCTTGACCTGCGTACCCGGAAAGATCCCCATGCGAATCCTCATCCACGGCGGAACCGTCATCACCTTCGGGAGCCCCTGCCGGGTCCTGGAAGGCCAGGCGGTGCTCCTCGAAGACGGGCGCATCGCCCGCATCGCCCCCAAGGAAGACATCACCGGCCCCTTCGACCGCACCCTGGACGCCACCGGCAAGGTCGTCATGCCCGGCCTGGTGAACGCCCACATGCACTTCTACTCCACCCTCGTGCGCGGCCTGGGCAAGGCCGCCCCCAGCGCCAACTTCCAGGAGGTGCTGGACAACCTCTGGTGGCGCCTGGACCGAAAGCTCAGCCTCGACGACGTGGACGTAAGCGCCGAGGTGGTGCTCGCCGACGCCGTGCGCAAGGGCACCACCACCCTGGTGGACCACCACGCCAGCCCCTTCGCGGCGACCGGCTCCCTGGACCGCATCGCCGGGGCGGTGCGCCGAAGCGGCGTTCGCGCCTGCCTCTGCTACGAGGTTTCCGACCGGGACGGCCAGGCCGTCACCGACGCGGGCCTCGAGGAGAACGCGGCCTTCGCCAGGCGCTGCGCCGCCGAGAAGGATCCCCACCTGCGCGCCCTCTTCGGGCTCCACGCCGCCTTCACCCTCTCCGACGCCACCCTGGACCGCGCCGCCGCGCTGGGCCGCGAGGTGGGCGTGGGCTTCCACGTTCATGTGGCCGAGGCCGCCTCGGACGTTAAGTTCAACCTCGAGCACCACGGCCAGACCTCCGTGGCGCGCCTGGCCGCCCACGGCCTTCTCGGCAGGGGCAGCATCGCCGCCCACTGCGTCCACGCCAACGAGGCCGACCAGGAGCTCCTGGCCGCAACGGACACCTTCGTGGCCCACAACCCCCAGTCCAACCTCAACAACGCCGTCGGCATCGCCGACGTCCTGGGCCTGGTGCGCCGGGGCGTGCGCGTGGGCCTGGGCACGGACGCCATGACCGTCAACATGCTGGAGGAGATCCGCGTGGCCATGTGGGCCCAGCACCTGCGCCAGGACAACCCCACCTGCGCCTTCATGGAGATCGCCGGCACGCTCTTCACCCGCAACCCCGAACTGGCGACGCAGCTGTGGGGCTTCCCCCTGGGCACCCTGGAGGAGGGGGCCGCCGCGGACGTCATCCTGGTGGACTACCACGCCCCCACGCCCCTGGACGGAAACACGGTCCTGGGCCACCTGATCTTCGGCATCTCCCAGGCGACGGTGGACACCACCATCTGCGCGGGCCGGATCCTCATGGAGGGCAAGGTCCTGACCAACGGCCTGGACGAGGCGGCCCTGGCCGCGCGCAGCCGGGAACTGGCCGTGAAGCTCTGGGAGCGGTTCTAGCCATGCGGGGGTTCGGGGAGATCGCCGCCGCGCTGCGAACCCTTCCGGAGCCCTCCGCCCTGGCCACCCTGGTGCGCACCAAGGGCAGCTCGTACCGAAAGCCCGGGGCCCGGATGGTCTTCCGCCCCGGGGGCCTCCAGGAAGGCGGCATCAGCGCCGGCTGCATGGAGACCGACGTGAAGGAGCGGGTGGCGGCGGTGCTGGAAGGCCGCCGCCCCCTGCTCGTCACTTTCGACCTGGGCAGCGAGATCGACCTGATCTGGGGCACCGGCATGGGCTGCGCGGGCCGGGCCGACGTGCTCCTGGAGCGGGTGGAGCCCGGGGCCGTGCCGCCCTGGCTGGAGCACTGCGAGCGGTTGTTCCTAAACCGGAAGTCCGGCCTTGTGGCCACGGTCTTCGGGGCCCGGGGCGAGGTCCCCGCCGCGCCCGGGGACCGGTTCGTCTTCGAGGACGGCCTTGCCCTCCAGCCGGTCCCCCCCGCCCTGGAGGCGGCCCTGCTCCGGCCCGCCGGCGCCGAGGCCCGCACCGTCCGGCTGGAAGGCGGCGAGGTGGACCTCCTCCTGGAACCCATCGCCCCCCCCGTGGCCCTGTGGGTCTTCGGCGCCGGGGAGCACGCCATGCCGCTGTTCCGCCTTGCGAAGGAACTGGGCTGGTTCCTGGGCCTGGCTGACCACCGCCCGGGCCTGGCCACCGCGGCCCGCTTCCCCGAAGCCGACCGCATCGCCGTGGGACACCCGCCGGAGTCCCTGGAAGGCATCCCCTTCGACGCCCGCACCGCGGCCCTCGTGGTGAGCCATGTGTACGAGGCCGACAAGGCCGCGCTGGCCGCGCTCCTGAAGGCCCCCCTGGGCTACCTGGGCCTCCAGGGCAACCGAAAGCGCAGCGAGAGGCTCATCCGGGAACTTCAGGAGGAGAACGGCCCCCTGCCTGCGCCGGCCCGGGCCCTCCTCCACTACCCCGCAGGCCTGGACATCGGTGCGGAATCCCCCGAACTCATCGCCCTGTCCATGCTCAGCGAAGTGCAGGCAGCCCTGTCAGGCAGGCCAGGCCTGTCCCTCCGCGACCGGCAGGGGCCGATCCACTAGCCCTTGCGCTCGACCCTGAGCCCGCCCGGCCGCATCGGCAGCCAGTGGTCCACGAACAGCGGCTGGGCCACCTTGTCCGCGGCCTTCAGGCGGTGCAGGGTGCCCGACTGGTCCTGGCTGGCGGCCACGATGGCGAAGGCGTGGGCAAGGGCCGAGAAGGTGGTGACGCTGCAGCTGAACAGGAGGTCCTCGCTGGGCACCGGGATCAGGATGTCGGCGTAGGGGGCCAGGGGGGAATCGGCGCGGTCGGAGAAGGCCAGGACGGGCACGCCCGAGGCCTTGGCGAAGATGGCGGAGTCCACGGTCTCCCGGCTGTAGGGCGCGAAGCTGAGGACCATCATGAGATCCCGTTCGTCCAGGTTGGCCACCTGGTTCGAGAAGTCCGAGGGAATGGCGGCGATGCAGGGCAGGCCGGCCTGGGTGAGGTAGAAGGCCATGATCAGGCTCATGACGTGGGAGACGCCCCGGCCCAGGATCACGCGGTGCCGGGCCTGGGTGATCATCGCCACGGCCGTCTCCAGCGTGGTGTGGTCGACCATCTGGATGAGACGGTTGAGGTTCTCACCATCCCGCCGGGCCACTTCGGCCAGGGCCCCGTAGATGTCGGTGGGGGCCTCCAGCAGCTCGATCTCCGCATCCCCGCTCCGCTCGTGGCAGGCCGCCCTGAGGGCGTCCCGGAATTCGCTGAAGCCCTTGTAGTCCAGGCGCTTGGCGAAGCGGACAACGGTGCCCACGCTCACGTTGGCGCGCTGGGCCATGGACTCGATGCCCCAGAGGGCCCCGAGGAGGTGGTCGGACATGAGGACGTCCGCGATCCGACGCATCGCCTCGGGGAGGTCCCGGTAGGCTTCTGCGAGGCGCGACTGGATTGGGGTATCGGGTGCGGGATTCGTCATTTGATGAAGAGAAGTGTAGCACCAAGGAGGGAAAACCCAGCAACCCCCGGCGCAGGTTATCCTGGGGCATGCGCTACGCCTCGCTCGCCTCGGGATCCAAGGGGAACTGCCACGCCTTTTCGCAGGGCCAGGCGACGCTCCTGGTGGACGCGGGGATCTCCCTCAAGCAGATCCGGCTGCGCCTGGCGGAGGTCGGCTTGGACCCGGCGCAGGTGCGCGGGGTCGCCATCAGCCACGAGCACTCGGACCACATCGCGGCCATCCCCGTCCTGCTGCGGAAAACGGACTGGGACATCCTCGCCACCCCCGACACCCTCGCGCGCATCCAGGCCATCCAGGGCATCGAGATCCCCCGCTCCCGCTGGATCCCGCTCCGGGCGGGCGAGGCCTCGGACTGGAACGGCCTGACCATCCTGCCCTTCACCACCCCCCACGACGCCGCCGACTCCGTGGCCTACCGCATCGAGGCCGGGGGCCTCTGCGCCGCCGTGGTCACGGACCTGGGCCACCCCACGGCCCTGGTGGAGGACCACTGCAGGAGTCTCGACCTCCTGGTGCTGGAGGCCAACCACGACGTGCAGATGCTGCGGGAGGGCGGCTATCCCCCGGCCCTCAAGGCCCGGATCCTGAGCCGGGTCGGGCATCTCAGCAACGAGGCCATGGGCGAGCTCCTGGGCCGGGTGCTGTCCGGGCGGCTGCGCACCGTGGTCCTGGCCCACCTCAGCGAGCAGAACAACGATCCCGAACTGGCCCGGTTCACCGCCGAGGGGATCCTGCGGGGCACCGCCACGGCCCTGCATGTCGCGAGCCAGGCGTCGCCTCTCCTTGTTGCGGACCCTGAAAATTGAGCGGAGGATGATTCCATGACAACCCCCCGAATTCTCGCCCGGACGGCGCTGGCCGTCACCGCCACCGTCCTGCCCCTCGCGGCCCAGACACCCCTCTTCAACGACGCGCCGGCCTTCGGCGGCTCCAAGGTCTTCTCCGAGGGCATCAACCCGCTGGGGAACCCGGCCCGCTTCGACCGCGCCCCCGCGGGCTGGTACCTCGCCTACGTGGACGGCGACCAGCGGGCCCAGGACAACCGGACCCTGTTCCAGGACACCACCTCCGGCGACGCCGCCGTCGTGACCGGCGCCCTGGGCAAGCTCAAGGACGCCCCCTGGGCCCAGCGCACCCGGGCCTACGGGCTCACGGGGACCCGGGACGCCACCAATTTCGGATTCACCCGCGAGGAGTTCCACACGGTCACGGCCCACCCCGACCTGGACCCCGCCCACCTGTCCAGCGGGTCCGCCCTGCAGAACAACGCCTCCTACGTGGACGGCCGCCGGGCCATCGTGAACCGGGTCCACTTCGGCGGCGGGGCCCTGGCCTCGGGCACCGCCGCCGGGTTCAACCTGCGCATCGAGCAGTGGTCCCTGGGCCTGACGCAGCCCTTCCTGAACCAGCTCCCCCCGGGCGTCTACACCTTCGCCCCGGGCGGCGCCTTCCCCTTCCGCTACGCCGCGGACGACCTCGCGCTGGGCTACGGCACCACCGACCGCAAGACCCTCATGGTCGCCATGGACGCGGGCTTCACCACCGAGCTGGCCCAGGGCCTGCGCGTGGGGGTCACCGCCGACCAGCTCAACGGCAAGCGTCTCTGGGACGTCACCATGAATCCCCAGTATCGCGGCGCCCTCCAGCTGGACCTCGGCACCAACACCCAGCTCACCCTCGAGAGCGACATCAACGGGGCCATGCGCATGCCCTTCCCCGTCAAGCAGCAGTCCAGCTCCGCCTCCCTGCGGTACCAGGTGAGCCAGTCCGTGATCTTCCTGGTGGGCGGCGAACGCCGGAAGATCGGCGACGCCAGCGTGACCCGCCTGGGCGCGACCCTGCAGCTGCGCACCGCCAGGATGTTCCTCGCGGTGGGCTTCCAGGCCGGCCAGGACAAGCCCCTCAAGGGCCTGAGTCTCATGGTGAACTGATGGGCGGGTTCCTCCGCAAGGCCGCCTTCGCAGCGCTGACCCTGATCCCCCTCGCCGCCCAGCCCACGGTCCAGGAGGTGGTGTCCCGGTTCGACGCCGCCCAGGCCAAGGTCGCCACGCTCCAGGCCCCCTTCAGCCTCACGATCCGCAGGGCCATGCTCAAGACCCCCACCGTCACCCGGGGCACCCTCTACCTCCAGGAATCGGACTTCGTCCACTTCAGCTTCTCCCCGCCCGAGGACCTGGTCCTGCACCTGACGCCCAAGGCCCTGATCTCGTACAGCCCGGCCGAAGGCGCCGCCGAACAGCTGAAGATCGGGATCATCAAGAACGCCAACCGCAAGTTCCTGGGACTGGGGCAGAGGCTCTCCTACCTTTCGGACTACTTCAAGATCTCCGTCGGGGACGGCAAGGGCGTGGCGGGCTCCATCCTGCTCACCCTCGAGCCCCGGAGCTACTCGGTCAAGAAGCGGATGCAGGTGCTGCTCATATGGGTCGACAAGGACACCTACCTGCCCCGCCAGCTGAACTGGGTGGAGCGGGGGGGGGATTCCTGGCTCCTGGAGCTGGGGCCCCTGACCACGAACCAGCCCCTTCCAGCCGGCGTCACGGGCTTCAAACTGCCCCCCGGGATCCCCATCAAGGATGAGTTCAGCTTTTTTGCCACAAGAAGGAAGTAGAATTGGCCTTGGCATACCTGGGGAATTCATGATCGTCATCTGTCCATCCTGTGCATCCCGGTTCCAGTACGGGGAAGAGCGCTTCCTGGGGGCGCCGTCCAAGCGCTTCCGGTGTCCGAAGTGCGGCGAGACGTTCGAGGTCATGAATCCGGCCCGGGTCCCCGAGCCCCCGCCGGCCCAGCCCACGCCCCGGCCCCTGCCGCCGGCCCAGCCCGAGCCCCCCCCGAAGGCCACCGAGACCAGCCGGCGCAGGGGCCGCGACGCCATGCTCGACCTCACGAGCCTCCGGAACGACGGCATGCCTTCCGGACTCCGGTTCACCCTGGCCTTCCTCACCGGCCCCTTCGCCTCCACCGTGCGGGTGCTGGAATCCCCCCTGACCATCATCGGCAGGGAGGAGGGGGACGTGGTGATCAACGATCCCGAGATCTCCAGGCGCCACGCGCGCATCGAGATCCACCCGGACGGCACCGTCTGGCTCAGCGACCTGGATTCCACCAACGGCACCTTCGTGGGCAGCGCGCCCATCGCAGGCCCCACCAAGCTTGCCGACCGCCAGGAGTTCTCCTGCGGAAGGAGCACCTTCATGCTGCTCATCCGGGACACCAACATCATCGGAATGGACTGACCGTGGCCACGCCCTTCGAACCTTACCTCCATCAGGCCAAGGCTCTGTTCGATGCCGGCGACATCGTGAAGGCCGGCCAGATCTGGCAGGCCATCCTGAAGCGGGACCCCGCCAGCGAGGAAGCCAGGGCCGGGCTCTACAAGGTCAAGGCCCACTTCGACGCGCGGGCCACCCAGGACGGCCTCCGGGCCGCCCCCGAGCCCGAGCCCAACCGCCAGACCCTCACGCCCCCCAGTCCCGAGGTGAACAGCCTGCTGGATGCCGGGTGCGCCCTCTACGACGCCGGGCTCGTCGCCAAGGCCGTCACCACCTGGGAACTGGCCCTCCGCCAGGACCCGGACAACGCCCTGGCCAAGGGCTACCTGGACGGGGCCCGGCGCAAGCTGGAGACCGAGGCCGCGCCCGCCGCCGCCCCGGAGGCCCCCCCTCCTCCCCCCCCTCCCGAGGACGAGACCGACAAGCTTCTTCGCGACGGATGCACCCTCTACGATATGGGCCAGGTTGAGGATGCCCTGAAGAAGTGGGAGCGCATCCTCGCCTCGGACCCCCACAACACCCTCGCCCTTGCCTATGCCAACGACGCCCGCAGGGACCTGGGCCTCGCGCCCGTGGCCGGGGGAGCCCGTCCCTCCCCGGCCCCCGCGGCCTCCCGGGAGGCCCGGGCCGAGGACGGGGAGACGTCCCGCGCGGACCAGCTGGTGCGCGATGGCGTCCAGATCTACGACATGGGCATGGCGGACGAGGCCATGGAGAAGTGGCGGCAGGCCCTGGCCCTCGAACCCGCGCACCGCGACGCCATCGGCTACCTGGAGATGGCCCGCCGCGACCTGGAGCAGGCCTCCCCGGCCAGCGCCCCGGCCAGGCCGGAGCCGCCTCCCAAGGCCGCCGCCGTCCCCGAGAACCTGGAACCCCGCATCCTCGCCGCGGAGAACCTGCTGCGCAACCAGAAGCACGAGGAGGCCGCCTTCGCCTTCCAGCGCCTCATGGAGGCCGGTTCGCGGGATGCGCGCGTCCTCCAGGGCTACCAGCAGGCCCGGGCCGTCCTCAGCGCCCGGGAGGAGACCCCCGCGGCTCCGGAGCCCGCCCCCCCGGCCTCCCCTGCCCCCGTGGACCCCCCCAGGTCCCTGACGGTCAAGGCCCCCCAGCGCAGCGGCCTGAAACTGCCCGCGTTCCTGGGCGACCACCCCCTGCCCAGGTGGCTGGACAGCCCCTCGCGGCTGGCCCTGGCCGGCGGCGGCGCCGTCCTGCTCGCCCTGGCCCTCCTGGGCTACCGCCATTTCCAGCGCAACGCCGCCCTCGCCCAGGCCGTCGCCGCCGCCAAGGCCAGCGCCATGGCGCCCATCGCCCGCCGCTCCCAGGTCGTCCACCTCGGGGAGACCCCGGATGAGATCCGGAGCGAGTGCATGCGCGCCCTCGGCGACGACCCCCTCACAGCCTTCTACCGGGCCCAGGAGCTGCTGCGGCTGGACCCGGGCGATCCGACCGCCGCGCAGCTCCTGGGGCGCGCCCGCGGGCGCCTGGCTTCGGTCCCGCCGGTGGGATCGGAGAAGGACCTGGAGCGCAGCATCAAGGACGGCGACCTGGAATCGGCCCGCAACGCCGTGGGCGACCAGCTCCGGAGGAACCCGGACGACCCCGACCTCAAGGCCCGGGCCCGCATGATCTACCTCGCCCTGGTCCAGGTGCAGGCAGCCGGGGAGCATTTCACGGAGGCCCGGGAGCTCCTCAAGCAGGGGCGGGCGATGTTCCCCCAGGACCGGACCTGGCCCGCCAGGCTCCGCCTCCTGGACGAGATCCAGTCCATGGGGAAGGCCACCCGGGCCGCGTGGATCCCCCTCCTGGGCTGACGCCGTGACCCGCCCCCAGTGCCCCAGCTGCCACACGCGAATCACGCCCTTGGCCCAGGAGTGCCCGGTGTGCGGGCTGGCCGTGCAGCGCCGGCCCCTGCCCCGCCCCCTCCTTTTCCAGGCCAGCGCCCTTTCCGGCGTGACGTCCCAGCCCGGGGAGGAGCGCCAGAGCATTTCCGCGCCTGCCCTGGGCAGGGTGGAACCCCTCACCATCCTCGAGCCCATGGAGGCCCTTCCCGACGCGGCCCCGCCCATGCCGGAGCTCCCCGCCCCGCCCGCCCAGGACCTGGACCTCCTGGACTCCTTCTGGCCCGTGGTGAAGATGGAGGCCGGGGAGTTCGCGGCCCTGGCGGCTCTCAACGCCTTCCTGGCCCTGGTGGCCTGCCTGGCCTCGGGCGCCGGGCCCTCGCGCGTCTATGCGGAGTTCTGGGCCTACCTCCTGCCCCTGCACACCACCATCTCATGGGCCTTCCTCATGGTTCCCCTGGTCCTGGTGGGCCAGTCCCCCATGATGGGCGTCCTGCGCCTGGCGGTGGACACGGACCAGCCGGAGCGCCGAATGGCCTTCTCCCTTCTGCACCTCGTCTCGGCCGGCGCCTTCCCGCTGTCCTTCCTGTGCATGGTGCTGACCCCCGACCACCGCACCCTGGCCGAGCTGCTCTCGGGCCGGGAGATCCTCCAGATGCCCTACGCGAGGATGCGGTAGCCGCTACTCAGGCAGGTGCATCCGAACCGACGTCACGATCACCCCGGGGATCAGCATCAGCGAGGCCTTGATCCGGAAGGCCATCTGGTTGTGAAGGAGCCGCTGCCACCACTTGGACGTGACGTACTCCGGCAGGATCATGGTCAGGCACACCTCGGGTTCGGCGAGCTTGAAGCGCTTGACCTCCTCCAGGATCGGCTCAACCACCTTGCGGTAGGGGCTGGGCACGCTGCGCAGAGGCACACCCATGCCGTAGTACGCCCAGTCCGCGCGCAGCTTCTGGATGGCGGGGCTCTCGTGGAACCCGTCGGAGCCCAGGTCCACGGTGAGGGCCTCCACGCGGTCACCGGAGATGAGGCGGGCGTAGGAGAGCGCCTGCACCGTCCCCGCGTGCAGCCCGGACACCAGCACGATGGCGTGGTGCTTGGAGGGCAGGAAGGCGTCGGTGCGGCTCGCGGCCAGGGTCGACTTCACCCGGATGTAGTGGCGGTGGATGTTGAAGAAGGTCATGACCAGCAGCGGCACAAGGACGGTGACGATCCAGGCGCCGCCCGTGAACTTGGTGACCGCGATGTCGAGCATCACGATGCCCGCGGCGCAGGCGCCCACGCCGTTCACCGCGATCTTGGACTGCCAGTGGCGGCCGCGCTTGCGGTACCAGTGCACCACCATGCCGGTCTGGCTGATGGTGAAACCCAGGAAGACCCCCAGGGCGTACAGCGGCAGGAGCACGTCGGTGTTGGCGTGGAACAGCACCACCAGCCCCCCCGCCAGCACCGAGAGGATGAGGATGCCGTTGGAGAACACGAGCCTGTCGCCCATGCTCGTGAACTGGTTGGGCAGGAAGCCGTCCTTGGCCTGGAGCGCGGCCAGGCGCGGGAAGTCGGCGTAGGCGGTGTTGGCCGCCACCACGAGGATGGCGAAGGTGAAGCCCTGGACGACGTAGTAGTAGATCTTCGCAGGCAGCGACACCAGGACCCCGCCGGTGCCCAGCACCTGCCGCGAGAGGTTGGAGAGCAGCGTCTCCTGCACGAGCGTGGGGTCCGCGCTGTGGCGGTAGACCACGCCGTAGTGGTGGCTGAGGAGCGTGATGCCCATGAACATCGTTCCCAGCAGGAAGACCATCCAGATCATGGTCTTGGCGGCGTTCTGGCCGGGCGGGTCCCGGAACACCGGCACGCCGTTGGAGATGGCCTCGACGCCGGTGAGGGCGGTGCAGCCCGCGGAGTAGGCGCGCATGAAGACCCAAAGGAAGGCCAGCCCGGCCAGCCGCGGCGCCTGGTGTGCGGCGGCCTCCACATGCGCCGGAGCGAGTGCGGGGCCGAAGACCCAGCGCACGGTGCCGATGGCCAGCAGCCCCAGGATCGCGAGGAGGAACCCGTAGGTGGGGATGGAGAACAGCGTGCCGCTCTCCTTCACGCCCCGGAGGTTGGCCGTCGCGATGAACCCGATGGCCAGGAGCGTCAGGGAGACGTTGTACCCCTGGAGGGCCGGAATCGCGGCCGTGATGGCGGCGATGCCGGAGGAGACGGACACGGCCACCGTGAGGATGTAGTCCACCAGCAGGGATGCGCCCGCGGTCTGCGCGGCCATCTCGCCCAGGTTGTCCTTGGCTACGATGTACGCCCCGCCGCCGCCCGGATATTCGAGGATCGTCTGGCGGTAGCTGAAGGCCAGGATGATGAGCAGGGTCGTGATGCCCATGGCCACGGGCACCGACAGCCCGAACACGGCCGCCGCCGCGGCGCCGGCGATCACGGCGCCGCCGTGGCCCATGGCGGTGGAGAGGGAGGCCATGATCTCCTGCGTGGCGTACGCCACCGAGGACAGCGCGTCGGAGGAGAACACCGCGAGGGCGATCGGGTTGCTGATCCTGTTGTGGTGGGTCTCGTCGCTTGCCAGTCGGCGGCCGAGGAGGAGACGTCGAAAATCAGCCATAGTGCCCCGTGTGAGACTTCGCTTCCCTGGATTATGACTCAGGAACCCGCCCCGGAACCATCGGCGGATGGACGGAATCGCATGGCCTCCATCACGTGGACCTGGCCGTGCGCAACCGGCCAGAGCCAGCGCTGATGGAACTCCGCGGGCCTTCCGGGAAAGGCCCGGGCCACGTCCACCCCGCACAGGGGATCCTCCGCCTCCAGGGGGAGTTCCGACTCCAGCTGCGCGGTCCATGGCTCCGCGAGCGGGCCCAGCCGGAAGGGCGCCTCCCCGAAGAGCACGCCCCGGTCGTGCACCAGCCAGATATCCGCGCCGCTCCGCCCCAGGGCGGCCAGGAAGGAGCCCACCGCCCGGGCCGTCCAGGTCCGCAGCGCGGCCTCGAGGGGGTCCTCCTCCTCGTCCGTCCACGGGCTGGCGCCGCGGAAGGCCCGTTCCACGGTCCTCTGGGCCAGGACGCCGAACTGGCCCATCACGTTGGCGGCCAGGATCGTGCCGGGGCGGTGTTCCGCGATCCAGGCCCGCAGGGGCCTGGCGGCGGGGTCCAGGGTGCCCACCAGGCCCGCCAGGCGCCGCGAGGCGGCCCGGGTGGCCCGCACCCGCCCCGACCAGGGCTGGCGCGCGGTCCGCTGGGCGGTGGCCGCCAGTTCCTCCATTCCCCCCGTGAGGTCCTTGAACACCCACGGGGCCCAGCGCCTGTGCCGCACGAAGGTGAGCGCGCGGCTCCAGGGATCCGCGTCCCAGCCCACGGTCCCCGGCGGCGCCAGGAACCAGGGCACCTCCAGCCCCGAGCCCGCGCCCAGGATGAGCGCGGGCCCCCGCGCCTCCCGCAGGCCCTGGCCCAGGAAGGCCCGGGCGTGCTCCAGGTGCGGCGCCCACGCGCCCCGCTGCCGGGCCAGGAAGGCCCGCTGCTCCCGGGCCAGCGCCGACGCCAGCGTCCGGTCCATCACCGCTTCCAGATGTCGAAGGGCTGGGTTCCGATGAGGGCGTTGAAGGAGCCCGAGGAGGCCCCCCACCCCGGCCCCGGCCGGTACTGGCGCATGAACCCGTAGCTCAGCTCGACGTAGAACCGCGCGAAGATGGTGCGCACCACCGCCCCGGTGCCCAGGAGGCGACGGTCCCGGAACAGGTCCTGCGCGCCGCCCGAGGCCACCGCGTAGTCCACCCTGGGCACCACCTGGAAGGAGAGCCCGAAGGGCCCCGCCATGCGAAGGGGCACTCCGAGCCGCGCCACGCCGAAGCCCGGCGCCTGGAGGCCGAGGGCCTGGGAGCCCACCAGGAAGGACGTCCCGCCCAGGTTCCAGAACCGGTCCAGGGGCAGGTTGCGGCCGTAGCCCCACTCCAGGTCCAGGTCCAGCCCCAGGTTGGCGCTGGCGCGGGCGGAGCCGAAGGTGGTGAGGCCGCGTGCGCGAATGTAGCCGAAGCGGAAGGTGCTCGCGGGCAGCTGGTCGGGGAGGCATTCCCCCAGGCCGTAGCGGCCCCGCAGCAGCAGTCCCTCCCGGGGGAAGGTGTGCCGGTCGAAATTGTCCCATTCCGTGGAGAGCTCCAGGGTGCGCTGGTGCCGCAGGACCCGGGACCCTGCCCAGTCGCGGGTCGCCTCCCGCCAGGTGGTGGCCAGTCCCACCTTGCCCGTGCCCATGTTGCCGTAGCGCACGGAGCCGCCCACGCCCAGGTCCTGGGTGGCGACCACGGCGCCCACGGCGCCCGGGGCCAGTTCGGCGGAAGGGTAGTCCGGGGCCCGCTCGAGGCGCTGGCGGAAGGTGGAGGCCCAGAACTCCATTGCGAACCCGGGGAACGACAGGAATACCGGGCCCTGCAGGGCGAGGGAGGCCATCTGCTGGAGCCGGTTGCGCGCGCCGGAAAGCTCCCCTTCCACGCCGAACCCCCCGAAGTTCTCCGTGCGGTAGGTGAGGCCCGCGGCCGCGCCCAGGCTGGTTTCGTAGCCCAGGCTCAGGTCCATCGCCATGGCCTTGTGGTGGACGGGGGTCAGCTCCAGGTCGGCGTCGGGCGTTCCCGCGGCGGGCCGGATCTGGGCGCGCAGCTCGGACAGGTGGAGCCTGCGCTCGGCCAGGTCGATGTCGTTGCGCAGCCGCGTGGTGTGGACGATGTCGCCCTTGGCGTGGGCCAGGAGGCGCTGGAGGTACCGGGACTCGAAGTCGGCCCGCGCCCCGCGGACCAGGACCTCCCGGATGGCGGGCTCGTGGACCACCACGAGCAGCTCCCCGCTCGTCTCGTCGAATCCGGAACCCCGCACGTCCACCAGCGGCGTGCCGGCGGTGACCAGGTGGTGCACGAAGCCGCTGAGGAAGGTGCCGAAGGCCTCGGGATTGAAGGGTTCGCCGACGGTGAACTGGGCCCGGGCCGGATGTTCCAGGACCCGCACGAGGCGGGGGCTGCCCTGGACCGAGATCGAGCGGATGCGGCTGAAGGGCGTCACGTCGATGCGCAGGACCTCGCCGTCCACCCGGGCCGTGGCGTCCCTGGCCCAGCCGTGGAGCAGCAGCTGCTGCAGGGCCACCAGCACATCCTGGCGGTGCACGGGCAGTCCGGGCGGCAGGACCCGGGCCAGCATGGCCGAGGCGGCGGGTTCCAGGGGGCGGATGGTGTTGACGGCCACCGCCGACACAGGCAACCGGTCCCGGTCCCCCTCGAGCCCCAGCATCGCCTGCTTCAGGGCCGGCAGGCCGGCGTCGAAGGCGGTCCGGCCGGCCTGGATCATGGCGGGCAGCTGGCTCCCGTACTCCAGGAAGTCCGTGGTCTTCAGCTCGGGCCGCACGAGCACCGTCGCGGCCGCGCGGCTCTCCCACTGCCGGCGTTCGACCACCAGGTCGAGGCTGCGCGCGGCCAGGGAGAAGAAGTTCGTCACCGAGGCCTTCTGGAAGGGCATGCTCACGTCCACCGCGAGCACGACGTCGGGGTGGAAGATCCCCCGGGCCGTGAAGACCGGCAGGTTCTCCACCAGGGCCCCGTCCACGTAAGGCTGCCCGTCGATCACCACGGGACGGAAGGCCCCGGGCACGGCCATGGAGGCCCGCAGGACCTCCACCAGGTCGCCCCGCTCGAACACCTTCCCCCGGCCCGTCTCCAGGTTCGTGGCCACGACGCGCAGGGGGTGCTTGAGGCGGTCGTAGTCCCCTCCGGAGAAGTAGTCCGCGCGGGTCATGAGCCCTTCCAGCGTCTTTCGGATCTCGACGCCCTCCCGCAGCGCCAGGGCGAAGGACGGCGCCCCCTCCTCCAGGCGGAACGACATGAGGGTGCCGTTCTCGGCCTCGTCCTCCTGGAGGGTCCGGCCCAGGGTGCGCCCCAGCGGGTCCAGGAAGGACCGGTTGAAGTCCACCCGGGTGAAGAGCTCCTCGATCTCCCGCCCCGAGAAGCCCCCCGCCATCAGCGCGCCCATGAGGGCCCCGGCGCTGGTGCCCGTGATGCTGTCCACGGGCATGCCCACTTCCTCCATGCGCTCGACCACGCCGATGTGGGCCACGCCCCGGGCGCCGCCCCCGCTCAGCACCAGGGCCACGCGCGGGCGCCCCGGGAGCTCCACCTTCGGCGAGAAGGTGAAGACCATGTCGGGCGGAACGACCTTGACCTCGAACGCCCCCTGGGCGAAGGCCAGGGCGGGCGCCAGGAACGCCGCTCCGAGCCTCATCCCAGGGCGACGGCCTTGCGCTGGGCCTCCATGAGCGCGGCGCATCCCGTCAGCCCCAGGTCCAGGAGGGACGTGGCCTCGAGCCTGCTGAAGCTGCGGCCCTCCCCGGTGGACTGGAACTCCACCACGGCGAGTTCGCTCCCGGCGCCCGTGGGGCGCGAGGCAACCAGGTTGCAATCCACCGCGGCACGGTGGTCCTCCTCGTATTCCAGGTCCAGGATGAGCCCCTGGCGCAGGCCGGGGCACCCTTCCAGGATACCAACGCTGACGGCCGCCACCTGATGGATCAGCGCCTTTTCCAGGCCCCGGGCCTTGAGTGCCAGGGCCAGGGCGACCCAGGCGCCGGTGATGGAGGCGCAGCGCGTCCCGCCGTCGGCGTTGACCACGTCGCAGTCCAGGGTCAGCTGCACCTCTCCCAGGGCCGTGAGATCCACCGCCTGGCGCAGGCTCCGGCCGATGAGGCGCTGGATCTCCACGGTCCGGCCCTGCTGCCTCCCCTTGGCCGCCTCCCGCGCCGAGCGCGTGTGGGTGGCCCGGGGCAGCATCCCGTACTCGGAGGTGATCCAGCCCTTGCCCCTGCCCCGCATCCAGTCCGGCACGCGGTCCTCGAGGCTGGCCGAGCAGAGCACGTGCGTGTTCCCCAGGCGGACCAGGCAGGAACCCTCCGCATGGAGCTGGACGCCCGTCTCGAGCGTCAAAGGCCTTGATTCTTCTGGCATTCTCATCGTTCTAGGCTCCCGGTTCGATCTTTTTCACCCTAAATTCGTGCCTGCCCCCTTCAAAGGGGGTTTCCAGGAAGGTTTTGAGGTAGTATTCAGCTTGAAGCGGATCCGTCAGCCGCTGGCCGAAAGCGATGGCGTTTGCGTCATTGTGCATCCTGGCCAGCCTGGCGTGCTCGGGTGAAGTCACCAGGGCGCAACGGAGGCCCCTGTGGCGATTGGCTGAAATGCTGATGCCGATGCCGGACCCGCAGACCAGCACAAGGCGTTCCCACGAGTCCATACCTTCCGCAGCCCGGTGCGCGAAATCCGGATAATCCACAGAGGCATGGCCATAGGTTCCAAAGTCCACCGCCTCGTGTCCCTGGGCCAAGGCCCACGCCTTCAGGCGCTCCTTGAGGTCATAACCTGCATGATCGCTAGCAAAGCCGATTTTCATGATGCTTCTCCCATTATTGAGGGTAACTGAATGACCCGGCCCATCCTCCAGTATCGTCCACTGGACCGGGGTTTTCTCCTCTGCATGCCCGGGGAGGGCAGCAGCCAGGACTGGCAGCGGACCCTGAGGACCCTGCCCGGCAACCTCCACGGCCGCGACCGGCTGACGCCCGCCCGGGCGCGCCTTTTCCTGCCGGATTCCAGCCTGGTGGAGACCCACACCGTGCCCCTGCGCTGGCAGCGGGCCCTGCCCTGGCTGGCCTCCATGGCCACCGATCCGGAGAAGGTGGGCGGCAGCCTCGCCTTCTGGGCCTCCGCCCTGCGCCTCCTGCAGTCCATGGTCATGCGCGGCGCCCTGCTCCCCCAGCTGGACACCCGGGGCAACCCCTGGCGGGCCACCTGGGGCATCAGCCTCACCAGTCCCGCCGACCGCCAAGCCCTCGATGAGCTCCTCAAATCCATGCCCCCGTCGGTGCTCGCCTTCCCCGAGGACGACGGGTGGATCTTCACCAAGGGCCTGGCCCTGGGCACCCTCGAGACCGAGGACGTGGACGACGACCTGGCCCAGCCCCCCGCGGCGGCCTTCATCCTGAAGGCCTTCCTGGAGGACGGCGCCGACTTCCTGGTGCGCTTCGTGGCCGGCTCCCTGCGCCAGGGGGAGGACCCGCGCCTCGGGCTCATCCACCGGCTCCGGGGGCACAAGCGCGATCGCCTGCCCTGGGACGAGCGCCTCATGGTGGCCCTCAGCCACCCCATGAACGAGTTCCCCACCATCGGCGTCACCGAGCGCACCCTGGGCGAGCAGCTCGAGCAGTGGAGCGAGGGCGCGCGGGTCCAGTGGATCCGTCCCAGCCTGAAGCTGGAGGCGCCCCCGGTGCCCGCCGAGGTGGATGCCATCCAGGAGGCCGACCGTCTCTCCGAGGGCGGCTGGATCCTCCGGGTGGGCCTGGAGACCCAGGAGGAGGACTTCATCCCCGTGGCCCGCCTCTGGGAGCCTTCCGTGGAGCCCGAGGTGCTGGAGGCCCGCAAGGTCCTGCTGCGCGGCCTGGCCCGCGCCATGCCCTTCTTCCCGCCCCTGCAGGGGGCCCTCTCGGGCAAGCAGCCCGAGGATCTTCCGCTGCTGCCCACCGAGGCCTGGCAGTTCCTCACCCGGGGCGCCGCGCAGCTCAAGGAAGCCGGCTTCCTCGTGCACATCCCCGAGCAGCTCGCGGAATTCGGCGGGGCGAGGCGCCTGCGCGCCAAGGTCAAGCTGGGCGCCCGGCGCATCGAGGCCGCGGGCGACGAAGGCGCGGTGCAGGAAGGGCTGGACGGTTCCGTGTCCGCGGACTGGTCCCTCATGCTGGGCGACGACACCCTCGACCTGCAGGACTTCGCCCAGATGGCCAGCCTCAAGCATCCGCTGGTGGCCTGGAAGGGCAAGTGGGTCGCGCTCGACCCCGAGACCCTCAAGCAGATCACCCAGGTCATCCAGGCCAGCCGCGGCGCCGGCTTCGAGAGCATGAGCCGGGGCGAGGCCCTGGCCGCCGCGCTCACAGGCAGCGCCCACATCCCGGGCGTGTCCGAGGCCATCGAGGTGGAGGTGGCCGGCGACTTCGGCGCGGCCCTGGAGGACCTGAAGGTCCTGCCCGACAAGCCCATCTCCCAGCCCGCGGGCTTCAAGGGCATGCTCCGCCCCTACCAGCTCCGGGGTCTGGCGTGGCTGGAAGGCCTGTCCCGGCTGGGCCTGGGCGGCATCCTCGCCGACGACATGGGCCTGGGCAAGACCATCGAGGTCCTCGCCCTGCTCCTGCACCGCCAGCAGCAGGACCCCCACGTGGGCAACCCCACCCTCCTCATCTGCCCCACCTCCCTGCTGGGCAACTGGGAGCGGGAGATCGCCAAGTTCGCGCCCACCATCCCCTTCTTCGTGCACCACGGCAACAACCGGGACCGGCTGCCCAAGGTCTTCAGGCCCCACACCATCGTCCTGACCACCTACGGGGTGATCCGGCGGGAGGAGGAGGTCTTCGGCGCCCGGGCCTGGTCCATGGTCGTCGTCGACGAGGCCCAGGCCATCAAGAACGCCGGCTCCTACCAGGCCAAGGCCGTGCGCAAGCTGCGCGCGCCCTTCAAGCTGGCCCTCACCGGCACGCCCATCGAGAACCGCCTCCTGGAGCTCTGGTCGATCCTCGCCTTCGCGCTTCCCGGCTACCTGGGCAGCGAGTCCCGGTTCAAGGACCAGTTCGCCTCGCCCATCGAGAAGTACCGCGACGCCGACGCCGCCACCGAGCTGCGCCAGCGCGTGGGTCCTTTCATCCTGCGCCGGCTCAAGACCGACCGCTCCATCATCCAGGACCTGCCCGACAAGAACGAGATGAAGGTCTACACCCAGCTCACCCGGGAACAGGCCGCCCTCTACCAGGCCCGCGTGGACCAGATGGAGAAGGACCTGGAGGCCGCCAACGGCATCGAGCGCCGGGGCCGGATCCTCGCCCTTCTCACCCACCTCAAGCAGATCTGCAACCACCCCTCCCAGTTTCTCAAGCAGACCGGCCCCTACAAGGGCCGCAGCGGCAAGCTCGAGCGGCTCACCGACATGCTCGAGGAGGTGCTGGAGAGCGGGGAGAAGGCCCTGGTCTTCACCCAGTTCAAGGAGATGGGGGACCGCCTGCAGATCCACCTCAACGACGTCCTGGGCTTCGAACCCCCCTTCCTCCACGGCGGCTCCAGCCGCGAGCAGCGCGACGAGATGGTGCGCAGCTTCCAGGAGGACGAGGACGGCGCCAAGGTGATGCTCCTGAGCCTCAAGGCCGGCGGCGTGGGCCTCAACCTCACCGCGGCCACCCACGTCTTCCACTTCGACCGCTGGTGGAACCCGGCCGTGGAGGACCAGGCCACGGACCGCACCTACCGCATCGGGCAGACGCGCAACGTTCAGGTGCACAAGTTCATCACCATGGGCACCCTGGAGGAGAAGATCGACGGCATGCTGGAATCCAAGCGCGACCTCGCGGACCGCGTGGTGGGCACGGGCGAGGGCTGGCTCACGGAGCTGGACGACGACGCCCTGAGGCGGCTGGTGCTCCTGGAGCCCGACGCCGACATCATGGGCGAGGAGGAGGCCAACGGCAACGGCCACGCCGCCGCCGTCCTGCCTGAAGAGGACCCGTCCGAGGATGACGTCAACGACGTCCTCCCCGCGAAGTCCCGCACCCCGGTGAAACGCAAGCCCAAGCCCGCCCTCCGGAAGGGGGTGCTCTCATGAGCCAGATGAGCGAACGTTTCGGCACCACCTGGTGGGGCCGCCTCTGGATCACGGCCCTGGAGCAATTGGGCGACGACTTCGAGAACCGCCTCCCCCGCGGCAAGAAGTACGCCGAGGAGGGCGCCGTCAGCCACTTCACCGTGACCCCGGGCGAGATCCAGGCCAAGGTGCACGGCCGCAAGACCTACAACGTCACCCTCGGGCTGCCCGCGCTCTCCTCATCCCAGTGGGAGAAGGCCCTGGAGCGCATCTACGCCGAGAGCCGCTTCGTGGCCTCCCTCCTGGCCGGCGAGATGCCCCAGGGCCTGGACGAGACCTTCCGGGAATCCGGCGCAAGCCTCTACCCGCGGGTGCCCAAGGAGCTGCAGACCCACTGCGACTGCCCCGACTGGGCCAACCCCTGCAAGCACGTGGCGGCGGTGTGCTACATCATGGCCGAGGCCCTGGACCGCGATCCCTGGCTGCTCTTCGACCTGCGCGGGCGCACCCGCGAGGACGTGCTCGCGGCCCTCCAGGGGTACATGGACGCCGCCTCCGCCGAGCCCGCCCCCCGCAAGCGCGGCCGCCCCAAGAAGGTCGTCTCGGTGGTGGACCTGCTGCCCCGGCGCAACGAGATGGTCGAGCCCTGGCTGCGCATGTCCGACGAGGCCTTCGACACCCCGCCCGTGCCCATCCCCGAAGTGGCCCTGCCCCGGGCCATCCCCGCGGACCCCTCCGTGTTCATCCAGCTGGGCCCGCTGCCCCACGCCCGCATCGAGGCCAGCCTGTGCCTGGCGGCCCTCATGCACCGCACCGCCCAGGTAGTGCAGATCCAGATCGAGGAAGGGGTCGGGAACATGGAGGAGCCCGAGGCCCAGCCCGAGGCCGCCGCGGAACCCGCCGCATCCCCCTTCGAGTCCGCCATGCCCGCCCAGCCCAGTGCCAAACCTTGGCGCCACAGCAAGAAGCGTCGCTGGGGCAAGGGCTGAACCCCAAGGAGTCCGTCATGAAGACCGTCGCCACCCCCAACGCCCCCGGCGCCATCGGCCCCTACTCCCAGGCCTGCATCTCGGGAAACCTCCTGTTCACCGCCGGCCAGATCCCCCTGGTGCCCGGCAGCATGGAGCTGGTCACCGGCCCCATCGAGGCCCAGACCGGGCGCGTGGTGGCCAACCTCGCCGCCGTGCTCGAGGCCGCGGGCACCGACTGGTCCCATGTCCTCAAGACCACGGTCTTCCTCACGGACCTGGCCGAGTTCGGCGCCTTCAACGCCGTCTACGAGAAGCTTCTGGGCGGCGCCAAGCCCGCCCGCAGCACCGTGCAGGTCGCCGCCCTCCCCCGGGGCGCCAAGGTGGAGATCGAGCTGGTGGCGGAGATCCCCGCCGATGCGTGACAAGCGGGTCTACGACAGCCTCCTCGACGTCATCGGCAACACCCCCCTGGTGCGCCTGCGCCGCATCACGGCCGGGATGCCCTTCCCGGTGTGGGTCAAGCTCGAGTACCTGAACCCCATGGGCAGCAGCAAGGACCGCATCGCCAAGTACCTGGTGGAGCAGGCCGAGAAGGACGGGCGCCTCCAGCCGGGCGACGTGATCCTGGAGAACTCCTCGGGCAACACCGCCATGGGCCTGGCCCTGGCCGCCATCCAGAAGGGCTACACCCTCAAGGCCGTGGTGCGGGACCGCACCTCCAAGGAGAAGCTGGACCAGCTCACCGCCCTGGGCGTGGACGTGGTCCGGGTCGACACCAGCCTGCCCCCGGAGCATCCCGACAGCTACAACCTCATCACCCCCCGCCTGGCCCGGGAGACGCCGCACTGCTACTTCCCCGACCAGCACAACAACCGCGAGAACAACGAGGCCCACTACCTGGGCACCGGGCCCGAGGTGTGGGACCAGATGGACGGCAGGATCGACGTCTTCGTGGCCGGCATGGGCACCGGCGGCACCATCGGGGGCGTGGGCCGCTACCTGAAGGAGCGCAACCCCGCCGTCCGGATCGTGGCCGTGGACGTGGTGGGCTCGGTGTTCACGCCCTTCTTCAAGACAGGCGAACCCGGCAAGGCCGCCCCCTACCTCCTGGAAGGCCTGGGCGACGAGTTCCTCATCGGCTGCGCGGACTTCTCCGTGATCGACGAGATGGTCCAGGTGTCCGACCGGGATGCCTTCCTCGCCGCCCGGGAACTGGCCCGGACCGAGGGCCTCCTGGTGGGCGGCTCCAGCGGCGCCGTGATCCACGCCCTGCGCAGGATCGCGCCCACCCTGGCGCCCGATGCGCGGGTGGCCATCCTCTTCCCCGACAGCGCCTCGCGCTACCTGAGCACGATCTTCAACGACGACTGGATGCGCGAAAAGGGAATGCTGGACTGACGGAACCCGGGGAGGGAAGCCCCACCGGGGAACCTGCCCCGGCCTCCAGGACACTCCTTCCTGGACGGAATTCGGCCCGGCTTCAGCAAGCCGGCCGCTGATTCCGCCCTTCCCTGAAAGGAGACGCCATGAGAACCGTTTCACCCTCCTTGCCGCGCATTGACGATTCCGTGCTCGATGGGGTCACCGGAGGAATGATCTCCCGGTTTCCCTGGAATTCCCTTGTCCGGACCACGCATCTCAACAGGGATGATGACCCCTACCTTCGTCCCGGGGGCATCCGCGACCAGCAATTGGCCGCCGGGCAGGCCAGGTTCGATGCCCTGGTCAAGGCGAACCCCGGAATCCTGGGACCTCCCGACCCGAACCACAGCGTCCACATGCTCCAGCATCGGCTGGCCACCGGCTACGGGAAGCCCCACGTGGTCCGCAACTGATCACCGCTGCCGGCTGTCTGTGAACGCGAGGCGGCATCCCGGGCTGGCCCTGGCTGCGATCCTCTGCTGGCTTCTGGGCGGAAGCCTCTCCTGCCGCCCGGTGACGGGGGTGGTGGAGGGTCAGGTACTCGACCCTTCCGGCAAACCTGAACCGGGTGCCGCGGTCGCAGTCTTTCCGCTTGATCCGGTAGAGGGCTGGAGCGGCTTCGAAAGGGTGGCCTGGCAGCGGACGGATCGGCGGGGCCGCTTCCGCTTCTCGCTGCCGCCGGGTCCTCACGGCCTTTCGGTGAGCCATCCGGCCTTCATCGGTGCCAATGTGAGCCGGTTCTCCGTGGACCCGGGTTCCACCTACACCCTGCCTTTCCCGCTCCAGCTGCAGGGCGGCGGGTCCCCTTTGCGCGGCGAGATCCGGGACCTCGGGGGCCACCCCCTGGACGGTATCCTGGGGCTTGTGCCTCCCCTGGGGGGTCCCCTCCTGACGGCCGCTTCGGTCCGTCTGGTCCGGATCCGAGATGGCCGCTACGAGGTCGCGGTTGCCCCCGGGACGTATTTCTTCCTTCCGTGGGCGAAGGGGCTGATGCACCCGGGCGAGTGGCTTGAGGCTGGACGGGTGCCCCAGGACCGGAACGCAGTGCTCGTTCCGGAGCCGTCACCCGCCCCGCGGAAAACGGTGGGCTGGCTTCAGGCCCAGGCCGTCCCGCTGGAAACCGGGGACCCAGGCCGCCTGGACGGTTTGCTGAGGTCCGGCGCCGTGCTGGGCCTGGGGGAGGCCACGCACGGGTCCAGGGAATTCCGCCAGATCGTCCACGAGGTGATCCAGTGCCTTGGCGGTCGCGGAGAACCCCGGGCCATCGCGCTGGAGCTTTCCCCCAGCGATGGCTTCACGCTCGATGCCTTCATCCAGGGCGAAGAATCCGAATCCGTCCAGGCCCTTCCCCTTGCCTACCGTACCGGCGAGATCCGGGACCTGCTCCAGTGGCTGCGCCGTTTCAACGGCCCCAGGCCGCGGGATTCGAGATTCAGGATCTACGGGATCGATCCGGCCGATCCTGGACCCGCCTATCGCTGGGCCCTCACCTTCTTTCGCCGGCATGATCCCAGGACCGCGTCCCACTTCCAGAGGGTACTCGGGGACCTCGGTTCTGCCCGGGAGGCTGGCTTTCCGGGCGATCAGGCCCGGGCCGACCGGTGGCGGGCCGCCCTGGAGCTTCTTCAACGGCGGCTCGACGCGCTGACCACGGCCCTGGACTCCCGGTCCCTGGAAAGGCAGCGGCGGTCGCTGGTGGCGCTGGGCCAATTCATTCCACTGGCTGTGGATCTGACGGGCGGGTCCCGGGCCCGGGAGCTGGCCATGGCCGAAAATGTCCGGTGGGTCCTGCGGCAGGAAGGCGTTCGAGGCCGCGTGCTGGTTTTCGCCCACTGCGGCCACGTCGCCAGATCCCTCCGGAACTCGATGGGATGGCCCACCATGGGCTGGCATCTCGCGCAGGAACTCGGGGCCGACTACGTACCCGTCGCGATGACCTTCCGGCGCGGCGGGTTCATGGCCCTGGAGGCCGGCCGGGAAGATCCGGCCTGGGTCCCCTTCGAGGTGGGTCCGGACCCCCGGGCCACCCTGGACGAAGCCCTGGGATCCACCGGCCTGCCGCGGCTCCTCCTCGACCTGCGCCCTGGCCGGCCCCAGGGAGAGACTCGACGCTGGCTGGATTCGCCCCAAGGCGTCCGTTTCATACCCCTGTGCTTCGACCCTTCCCGCCCGCACGCCCTTGCCATCAACGCCCCCGAAGAACTGGACGCCCTGATCTTCCTGGAACGCATCCACCCCTCCCAGCCTTGGGCCGCTAGCTCTCCTCGCCCCGGTTCTCCCGGTGCTTTCCCCGTGCCGGGGGCCTGGTGATCAGCTTCTGGCTGTCCGGCGGCGACGGCAGGTCCGGCAGGGACAGCGGCGACAGCAGGTTGTCCCCCACAACCTTCCAGGCCCGGGCCTGCTTGGGGAGCCGCTCGGGCTGCATCACTTCCCAGCCCTGGGCGTAGGACACGAAGCTCGGCATCACCAGCGCGAAGCCGGTGTAGAGGAAGGCGGGGTAGCGCAGCCACTCCTCCTGCTGGTCGGGCCCGGCCATGGGCACGGCGAAAAGGGGGTGGAGGCCGCCGTTGATCCAGAAGCCCGTGGGGGGATCGTGGCGGGGATACACGAAGATGCGCCGGCGGTGCATGAGGGTGTTGATGCCCACCCGGTAGGTGTCCATGGGCTGGATCCCGGTGCCCTCCAGGGAGGGGCCCCAGCTGCGCTCGGGGTGGCCCACCACCTGGATGACCTCCCGCCCGTGGTTGCCCAGCTTGCGGAAGAGGAGGCGCAGCTCCTCGGCCTCGTCCTCCTCCAGATGGCCCTGGTTGGGCTTGATGTCGCCCAGGATGGCCACCCGCTTGGGCTTGAAGTCCTCCAGCAGGCCCAGGAGACGTTCCCAGATCTCGTGCTGCTGGCCGTTGGGCAGGGCATCCGGACGTTTCCTCCGCCCGGCGCCCAGGCCCAGGAACAGGTCGGCGATGACCAGGGTCTCCTGGCGGGGCATCAGGATGGCGCGGCGGCTGTCGAGGATCACATCTTCGGAGAACTTGATCTGCATGGGGCTGTCATTCCAATCCATTCCATTGGAACATGACCGGCCCCCATTTAGAGTGGTGAAGGAGGCATTCGCATGACGGCACCCCTGGTACTTGCCGCGGGATCCATGGCCGCGGGCCTCTGCGGCGGAATCCTCTCCGGCCTCTTCGGCATCGGCGGGGGCATCATCCTCATCCCCATGCTGGGGCTCCTGCTGGGCCTGTCCCAGCACCAGGCCCAGGGGGTGACCCTGGCGGCCATGCTCCTGCCCAACGGCCTGCCCGCGGTGCTCCACTTCCGCCAGCGGGGCATCCGCATCCACTGGCCCCTGGTGGGCTGCCTCACCGCAGCCTTCCTCCCCGGGGTCTGGAGCGGGGCCCGGCTCGCCTCCCATATCCCCGACGGCCCCCTGCGCACCGTGTTCGGCGTCTTCCTGGCCATCCTGGCCGTGCGCACCTGGCTCCAGAAGCCCCTGGCGCCCGGACGGGAGACGCGGGTCCCCACGGCGCGGGAGATGGTCCTGCCCGGCCTGGGCATCGGCCTCGCGGCGGGCCTGCTCTCGGGCCTCCTGGGCATCGGGGGCGGCATCGTCATCATCCCCTTCCTGGTGTGGAGCCTGGACCTCCCCCAGCACGAGGCCCAGGCGGCTTGCCTGGCCTTCATGCTCGCCCCCATCGGCCTGCCCGGGGTCATCGTCTACGCCCGGCACCAGGGCGGCCTGCCCTGGCTCATCATGGCCGGCGTGGCTGTCGGCTTCCTGTTCGGCGCCTACGGCGGCGCCCGCATTGCCACCCGCCTGAACGCCCCCAGGCTCCGCAAGGGCTTCGCCATCCTCATGGCCTGCGTGGCCCTGCTGATGCTATTTTAAGTCCGGAGGTCGCTACGTGTCCCTTGAGTCCCCTGCCCCCCTTTACACGGGCGACCGCCTGAGGGATCTCATCCTCTGCTACGCCGGACCCTGGGCCTTCCTGCCCTACCTTCGGCGCAGGGATGACGAGGAGCTCCTGTGGCACTCCCGCCAGGGCGTGCTGCTGGCCTTCACCGAGGTGAGCCTGGCCCTGGCCCTGGCGATCATGGGCCTGTTCCCCCTGCTGGGGTGGGTGTTCCTGCGGTTCTTCCTGCCCGTGTGGCTCATGTGGTGCCTGGCCATGTCCGTCATCTCCGTGCTGCAGGCCTGCAAGGGCAAGCGCCACAAGATCCCCGTCCTCCACCAGTTCATGGACTACCTTTGATGGCACCGCGGGTCGTCGGCATCGGCGAGCTGCTGTGGGACATCTACCCTGGCGGGCGGCGCCTGGGCGGCGCCCCCGCCAACTTCGCCTGCCACGCCTCCCGCCTGGGCTGCGCCGGGTCGGTGGTGAGCCGCGTGGGGGACGACGCCCTGGGCCGCGAAGCCCTGGAGCGCCTCCGGTCCCTGGGCGTGGACGGCGGCCCCGTGCAGGTGGACCCCGCGCTCCCCACCGGCACCGTGGCGGTCGCCCTGGATCCCCATGGCCATCCCACCTACGCCATCCACCCGGACGTGGCCTGGGACGCCCTGGCCTGGACGCCGGACCTGGGCCAGGTGGCCGCCGGGGCCGCCGCCATCTGCTTCGGGACCCTGGCCTCCCGGGGCCCCCGCACCCTGGACACCGTGCGCCGCTTCCTGGCCGCCGCGTCCCCGGGCTGCCTGCGCATCTTCGACGTGAACCTCCGCCAGGACTACCACAGCCCCGAGCGGGTGCGCGCCTTCCTGGGCCTCTGCGACGTCCTGAAACTCAACGAGGACGAACTGCCCCTGGTGGCCGACATGTGCGGCGCCGGCGGAGCCGAGGGCCTGCGCAGGCGGTACGGCCTCAAACTCGTGGCCCTCACCCTCGGTTCCAGGGGCAGCGAGCTCCATGCCGGGGGCGCCCCCCTGGTGGAACCCGGCGTGAAGGTGGAGGTGGTGGACACCGTGGGCGCCGGCGACGCCTTCACCGCCGCCCTGGCGGCGGGCCTGGTCCAGGGACTTCCGCTTCCCGCCGTCCACCGGCGCGCCGCGCAGCTGTCCGCCTACGTGTGCACCCAGCCGGGGGCCACGCCGGACACCCGCGCCTTCCTGGCATCCTTACCCGATTAAGGTTTTCAGCAGATCTTCGCGTCCCGCAGCAGGTCGGAGGGCCGGAGCGCCTCCTCCAGCCGGGGCCAGTGGATCATCTGCCCGCCACCCAGGAGCCGCACCTTCTTCAGATCCTCTTCCTTGCCCCAGGCCAGCTGGGGGTAGAACGAAATGGGCACCGACGCGGTACGGCCATCCTCGGTCTCGAGCTGGATGCGGCCGGCCTCCACCCATACGCGGCGAGCCTTGGTATCCAGGGCTTTTACGGTGTTCATGATGTCCATGAATTTCACCTCTTCCACATCCATCGTAGCTTGCCCGGCACGCCCGATTGCCACGTCCGTGTGTAAATCAAACCTAAATGCAATAATAAAGATACTTATTTAATGTTTTTTCGGCGGACCTCGGCCCCTCGGCGGCCTCGGCGATGCGCTTCGTTCCCTGGACCTCCGGCGCTGCAGTCGGATGCGCCGAAAGGGCTTGAAACAGAACGCATCGCCGAGGTCCCCCGAGGAATTAGCGTTCGGGTCTCGCGTTCAAGATGAGCATCGCATCGCCGTAGCTGAAGAACCGGTACCGCTCCCGGATGGCCTCCCGGTAGGCCTCCTGCGCGAAATCCACGCCCAGAAGCGCCGAGACCAGCACGAACAAGGTGCTCTCAGGCAGGTGGAAGTTCGTGAGCAGCAGGTCCGCGGTCCGCAGGCGGCAGCCGGGCTGGATGAAGATGCGGGTCGAGCCGGAACGCCGCAGGGACGAACCGTCCCAGGCGGCCTCCAGGGTCCGCAGGCTGGTGGTGCCCACCGCCAGCAGGGACCGGGCCCGCTCCCGCAGCACCGGTTCCAGCAGGGCCGCGGTGGCCTCGGGAACCTCGTAGCGCTCCTCGTGCATGACGTGGTCGCCCAGATCCTCGGCCGTCATGGGGCGGAAGGTGCCCAGGCCCACGTGGAGGCGCACCGGGCTCCAGAGGCAGCCCCGGGCCTCCAGGGCGCCGATGAGCTCCTCCGTGAAGTGCAGGCCGGCGGTGGGCGCGGCCACGGCCTCGCCGTCCCGGGCGTGGAAGACCGTCTGGTAGCGGCCCTCGTCCTCGGCGTCCGCGGGGTGGGTGATGTAGGGCGGCAGGGGCAGGCGGCCGATGGCGTCCACCGCGTCCCAGTCCAGCTCTCCGCCGCCGGGTCCCAGGACCCGCACCCGGCGCAGCCCCTCCTCCAGGGCCTCCTCCACGCGCACTTCCGCCAGCACCTGGCCCGCGGCGTCCACCACGTGGGCGGCCTTGCCGGGCTTGAGGCGCGCCCCGGGCCGCACCAGGGCCTCGAAGCAGCCGCCCGGCAGAGCGCGCAGCAGCAGGGCCTCCCCCTCGCCGCCCCCGGCCCGCCGAAGCGGCAGCCGGGCATGGCGCACCTTCACGTCGTTGGGCACGCAGAGGGTCCCCTCCGGCACCAGGCCGGGCAGGTCGCGGATGGACCGGTGCTGGAGCGTCCGGGTGACCGGGTCCGCCACCAGGAGCCGCGCGCCGTCCCTCGCGGGCGCGGGATGCTGGGCGATGAGCTCCGGGGGGAGGTCGAAGTGGAAGTCCGAGCGCTTCATGGGTGGAACTGGAGCGTGTAGAGCCGCTCGTACTCCCCGTGCAGGGCCAGCAGCTCCTCGTGGGTGCCCATCTCGGCGATCTCCCCCTGGCGCAGGACGCAGATCCGGGTGGCCCGCTGGATGGTGGAGAGGCGGTGGGCGATGACGAGGGTGGTGCGGTCGCGCATGAGCACCTCCAGGGCGTCCTGCACGGCGCGCTCGCTTTCGGTGTCCAGGGCGCTGGTGGCCTCGTCCAGGATGAGGATGGGGGGATCCTGGAGCAGGGCCCGGGCGATGGCCAGGCGCTGGCGCTGGCCGCCCGAGAGGGTCGAGCCCGTCTCCGCCAGGGGGGTGTCGTAGCCCCTGGGCAGGGCCGTGACGAAGTCGTGGGCGTGGGCCTTCTTCGCCGCCTCCACCACCGCTTCGCGCGTGGCGTCCTTGCCGTAGGCGATGTTGTCGTGCACCGAGTCCATGAAGAGCAGGGTCTCCTGGGTGACGATGCCGATGCGCTGGCGCAGCTCCCGGGGGTCGAAGTCCCGCAGGTCCGTGCCGTCCAGGGTCACCCGGCCCCCGGTGGGATCGAAGAAGCGCGGCACCAGGTTGACCACGGTGGTCTTGCCGCCGCCGGAGCCGCCCACCAGGGCCACGGTCTCGCCCTTGGCCACCTGGAGGTTGATGCCCTTGAGCACCTCGTTGCGCCCGTTCTTCCCCTCGTAGGTGAAGCGTACGTCCTCGAAGGCCAGGCGTTCGGGCACGACCGGCACCGGCCGGGGGTTGGCCGGGGCGGCCATTTCCGTTTCCCGGTCCAGCACGCTGTAGACCCGGTCCAGGCTGGCCTGGGCCACCTGGATGTCGCTGTTGAGCTTGGTGAGCCGCCGGATGGGGTCGTAGAAGCTGTAGAGGGCCAGGACGTAGGTGAGGAAATCGGGGCCGCTCATGCGCCCGGAGCGCACCTGTCCGGTGGCGTACATGAATAGAAGGGCCAGGAGCACCCCCCCCACCAGTTCCATGATGGGGTGGGAGATGGCCGAGACCCGGGCGGATTTCATGCCCAGGCGGAACAGTTCGTTGTTCAGGTCGTGGAACCGGGCCTCCTCGAAGGGCTCCCGCGCGAAACCCAGCACCACCCGGATGTTGCTGAAGACCTCCTTGAGCCGCTGGAGGACGTGGCTGGAGGCCTCCATGTTCCGGTGGTTGATCCTGCGGATCTTCTGGCTGAGTTTCTTGATGGGCAGGACCACCAGGGGCCCGGCGATGAAGATGGTGAGGCTCAGCTGCCAGTTCAGGTACATCACGTAGCCCAGCATGACCAGGGCCTGGGTGATCTCCCGGGTGGCGTCCGCCAGCTGGTTGGAGGCGATGCCCTGGACGGCCCCCACGTCGCTGATGCAGCGCTGGAGGAGCTCCCCCACCGGGTGGCGCTGGAAATAGGCAGGCTCCTGTTTCAGCAGCTTGGCGAAGAGCCGCTCCCGCAGCGAGATGGTGGCCCGGATGCCGGAGCGGACCATCAGGAGGGTGCCGCTGTACGTGAAAAAGCCCTTGAGGATGAAGACGAGTACCAGGAGGGCGGGCAGGAGCCAGATCTTCTCCTGGAAAAGCGCCTCGGAAGGCAGGTGCGCCAGGGCCCAGGCCTTGAGTTCAGCCAGCAGCCTGAACCTGGACACGCTGGAGGAGGGGTCCTCCTTGACGCCCATGAGGAAGCGGAAGATGAGGTTGGTGATCCCGATCATGGCCCCCTGGCAGGACCCCGCCAGGGTCAGCAGCAGGGATCCCCCCACCATCAGGGGCAGGAAGCGCTTCAGGTGTTCGCGGTAGAACCGGGCAAAGTTCGACATCCAACTACTCTACCAGCCCTACTCCACCGTCACCTGCACGCTGCTCTTGGCGTCGTCAACCGACAGGAGCACGCTCCCCTTGGGCATGGAGGCGGCCTGGTCCGTGATCCCCTCCAGTTCGAAACCCTTCGCGCGGGCCTGGCGGATCTGGGCGTCGGTGAGGTAGTTCCCCACGGCCCGGGCCAGGGTGAGGGCCAGGCGGATGGTGACCGTGTCGGGCTTGCCGGCCTCCTTGATGCGGATGACCAGGAAGCGGGCCTGGCGGTCCGGGGGCGCCACGGCCTTCAGGCCCATGACGGTGAGGGCGGAGGCGCAGGCGTCGGCGTAGCCCGGAATCTGGAGCCCCTTGCGCAGGCCCTCGGCCGCCCGGGGATCGCAGACCTTGGCCAGCTGGAGGGCGGCAGCCACCTGCACATCCACGGAAGGGTCCTTCAGGGCCTCCAGGAGCCCGGGCGTGGCCCGGGGCTGCTGCCCCTGGCGGATGCCCCAGCAGCGCACGCGGTTCATGCGGGCCTCCTTGCCCAGGAGCCGCTGGTCGGGGTGGGCCTCCAGGAAGGCGGTGTAGGCGTCGGCGGCCTCGTCCCAGCGCTGGTCGGATTCCAGCGAAGCGGCCAGCCAGAACCGCGCCTCGGGCCCCCGGGGGGAGTCCGCATGGGCCGCCAGGAACTTCCGGTACACCGCCGCGGCCTCGAACCAGCGCTGCGCATACCTGAGGTTCTTGGCCTCGCGCAGGAGCGCGTCGGCCGGACCCTCCCGCGGGCCCGTCCAGGCCGCGGAGGGTTCGGGGGCGGGATCCGGCGCGGGGCCGGCCAGCAGAGCCAAGGCCAGGACCAGCGGGATCAAATCGACCCTCCCTTGAGCAGCCGGCTGAGCCGCTGGGCTTCGTCCTCAAGGCCGTGCGTGTCCGCCCACTGCCTGAGTTCCTGGGCCCGCTGGGGGTCCATGCAGGGATCCTCCAGGGAGAGCTCCCGCAGCCAGGCGTGCAGGTCCTCCCGCACCGCCTCGGCCTCGGGGGCCGGCGCGAGCTGGGAGGAGAGGCCGTGGCTGGACTGGAGCAGGGCCAGGGCGATCTCGCGCTCGGCGGCGCGGTCCTCGGTGTTCTTCCTCTCGCAGGCCTTGGGGTTCTTGGTGAAATCCTGGATGAGGGTGGAGGACTGCTGGAAGAAGGCTGCCCAGAGCCGGTCCTGGGCCCGCTTCTGGGCCAGGTCCTGGATGCGGGCCTGGTCCTTGGCCACCACGGCCATCTCCCGGGCGTTCACGGCGTGGTACGCCAGGGGCAGGGCCACCAGCACGGCCGCCGCGGCGGACATGAGCCAGGGGAAGCGGCGGATCAGGGGCACGGGGGCGGGAGCGCCCTCCGCGGCCTGGGCGGCGACACCCGCCCCCAGGAGGGCGAGGTGGATTTCCAGGAGGCTGGCCAGGCGGGCCTGGGTCTCCGGGTCGTCGGGCCAGAGCTCGGGCTGTTCGAGGATCTCGAAGGCCCTTTCGTCGCTCAGGATCTCAGGTTCGGGTTTCATGGGTCACTTCCAGGTTCTTTCTCAATTTGGCGAGGCTTTGGAACAGGGTGGCCTTCACGGTGCCCTCGGCGCAGCCCAGGTCGTCCGCGATCCGCTTCACGGGGTGCTCGTGGACGTAGTAGGCCAGGACCATGGTCCGCTGCCGAGGGGTCAGGCCCTCCAGGGCCTGTCGCAGGCTCCGGATCCGCCGGCTCTGGTCGACCGTGTCCCAAGGTGCGGGCTGGTGGGGGTCGGGTGCGTCAAAGGTCTCGGGCGGGGGCAGCTCCCGACCTCGTTTACGGAGATGGTCCGTCGCCGCATTAGCCGCCAGGGTGAAAATCCACGCGGCGACCGGCCGGCCCTCCTCGAAACGTTGGCAATGCTGGAGACATTTGAGGAAGACATCCTGGGTGAGCTCCTGCACGACCCCCGTCTCCCCCCCCAGGCGGCGGTACAGGAAGGCGAAGACCGGCTTCTCGAAGCGGGTCATGAGGTGGGCCAGGGCCTCCTCCTGTCCGGCCTTGAGGCGCATCATCCAGAATTCCGGAGGGCGCTCTTCCAGGACCGCTCCGGTCATGGCCGGTGCACCAGGCTGGAGAGCCCGGGCTGGGAGAGCTTGGCCAGGGCCTGGTTGATCTGCTCGCCCGTGAGCTGGCAGCGCAGGCCGATGCGTTTTCGTTCCTGAAGGATCTCGGGGGCCTGCCCGGCCTGGCCCCCCTGGAGGCTGGAGGCGGCGGCCATGAAGCGCTGGACCCAGGGCGCCACCTGCACGATGCCCTCGGGGGAGCCCGTGATGGCCAGCTCGAAGCGGTGGAGGCCATTCTTGCCGCCCTCGCCGGGCGTCACGCTCCAGGCGAGCGCCTCGATCCCCTGGGGCAGGTTCCGGGCCAGTTCGGGAGGCACGTTGCCGGAGAGACCGTCCAGGAGGGCCTGGGTGCGGATGAACCCCTGGAAGGGGGCCCCGGCGTTGACCCATTCCGCTGCGTTCGGGACCGGATGGCGGGGCGGGAACGTGCCCGCGTCCAGCTTGGCCAGCGAGCGCAGTTCCCCGAGCCAGATGCGGCCGGCCGGATCGGCCACGGCCCGGATGTGGTACTGGTTGATGTCCAGGATGACGTAGATGGGCAGTTCCTTCTTCCTCACCGGGAGGGACCCCTCGGCGGGGAAGGCCTCGGCGATGGCCATCTGCACGGCCCGCTGGTCCTTGAAGCCGCCCAGCTGGATGAGGAAGTCCGGCGGCGTCTTGCCGTCGGGGAAGCCCATCACATAGAAGTTGATGCGGCCGGATTCCTGGTGGGGGTTGATGCGGGCCTTCTTGAGGAAGAGGTCGAGGGTCTGGTCGGCGTAGGGGAACTTCGCCAGGTAGGTCTGGAAGCTCCGCTGTTCCAGAAGCCAGCCCGCCTGGCCGGACAGGGCCATCACCGAACCGGCCGGGGCGGAGGCGACCCAATCGGGCCCCGCGGAGCGCTGCCGGCCGCAGGCGAGCGCCACGACCAGGACCATGGCTCCGCCCAGGGTGGCACCGGGGATGCGGCGGGGCAGGTTCATGGATTCTCCGTTCGTCTTGGCTACGCCTGCCGGGGGGAATCGCTTAGTCCGCCAAGGCCCGGAGGGCCGTGGGCAGGTGCGGGCTCCGGAGCAGGTGCTTCTGCTCGCTGTCCGAGAGGAGGGCCCAGATGCGGGTGGAAGCCTCCCTCGGCGTCTTGGGGTTCAACAGCAGTTCGGTCATCACCGCGGGGTGGGCCATGAGGGCCGCGTGGCCTGCGATGAGCTCAAGGATGGGGCGCGGCGTCTGCTTGTTCCGGGCCAGGCGCAGGAGGATCGTGGGGTCCAGCTGGCGATCGGCCACCAGCAGGCGCAGGGTGTCCTCGTCCTTGAGGACCTCCGCGGGCAGGTGGCGCATGAGCTCCCCGCCCGAGCTGCGCAGGGCGACGATCCGCTGGGGGACCGTCATCTGCTCGTACGAGGCGCGGAGCAGGTCCAGGGCCGCCTTCTTCACGGACAGGTGGGGCACCCGCTGGTCCCGCAGCAGCTCCAGCAGCACCCGGGGCGGGCCTTCCAGGCTCCGGAGCAGGCCGAGCGCGGTGTCCTCGCCCAGATGGACGTTGTGGAGCAGGGCCTCCCGCACGGCGGGGTAGGCGCTCCAGGTGCGGCTGAAGGCCAGGCGCTCGGCGCGGATGCTGTCCAGGTGCGGGATGACCGAGATGAGCTCCCGGGCCGTGAGGCCGGGGTTCTCCAGCGCCACGGTGAACACCTGGGGGTCCGGGTCGCGCAGGGCCGCCACGATCTGGTCCGGCTGGGTGGCCTGGTTGGCCATGAAGACCCGCTCCTCCAGCGAGACCCACCGTCCCTCGGACTGCACCGGGGAAAGACCGCTGGCCTGGTTCGTCCGGCGCCGCTGGAGGCGGTCGAAAAAGATCTTGATGACCCGCAGCATGTTGGGTGCCCTGCGTTTGGCCCAGAAGGTCAGGTACTGGTACTCCGACTCCTCCAACTGGGTGAACAGGCTCACGATGCGGTGCAGATGGCGCCGGTTCTGGCCGCCCCGCTCCAGGAGGGCCACCAGATCCCGGGTGCTGTCCATCTTCCGGCCCATGGCCGCCGGGCAGCGGGGGGCCTCGGCCAGGGCTTCCCGCACGGGGTCCTTGAAGTACCAGCGCGCCTCCTGGTAGATCTCCTCGAACAGCTCCCGTCCGGCCCCGGGCAGGCAGGCCAGGAGGATCTCCTCGGAAAGTGCCGGGTTGCGCAAGGCCGCAGTGCGAACCTCGGGCTCCTCGTCCGCGAGGTACTTCTGGAGGTCCTCCTGGATCAGGGTGGCCTCCGCGGCCGTGGCCCGGTCCTGCTTGGGGATCCGGTAGGGCAGCGGCGAGGGCCCCCGGCCCTGGGGGGGCAGGGTCAGGGCCTCCCAGTCGGCCTCAGCCGGCGGCAGGGGCGGCATCTCCATCGTCGTGCCCGAGGCGTTCACGGGTCTGGCGAGCTGCTTGGCGAGCTGCTTGACGATGGGCTTCAGATCCGGGGGCAGGTCCTGGTAGATGGCCTTAATGGATTCGGAACGCTCGGCCTTCTCGCCCTCCGGGGCGCGCTCCATCTCCCGCATGAGGTCGAACAGCGAAACCGCCATCTCCAGGTCCCGCCGGATGGGCTCGGGCGTGCTCTCGTTGCCGGCCAGGGCGTGGAGCACCGGAGCGTGCACGAGCCAGTGGGGGGTCCGGGCGATGAGGGTGAGCAGCCTCGGGGAGGAGAGGTTGCGCCCGAGGCTCTCGATGAGCTCGATCTGGCGCTCCGAGGGCATCTGGGGGCGTATGAGGGCCAGGTTCCTGAAGTGGAGCCGGTCCGGCTCCGGAAGGCTCAGGACGAAGGGCGCCTCGGGCTCAGCCACACCCCCTCCTCAGCAGCCGGGAAGGGTCAGGGATGCCGTGAGGGCCGCGTCGCCGCGGAGGAGGAGCCCATCGACCGCCAGGCCCTGGATGCCGGAGACTTCGCGGGCCTGGGCCAGGTGGGAGGCGGTCTGGATGCTGCCGCCCATCCAGATGGAGAGGCGCGAGCTCAGGGACAGGGTGCGGGCGGTGGCGAAGTCCGGAACGGCGGGCCGGGTGGCGGGAAGGTCCAGGAAGAGGAGCCGCTTGAAGCCGAAGTCCCCGATGCGGCGGCCCGCGGCCTCGGCGGTCTCGCCGCTGATCCCGCCCCAGCCCGACGGGAGGATCTCGCCGCCGCGGGCGTCCACCGCGGCGGTGAGGTGCTCGCGGAACCGCGCCAGAAGCTGCTCCACCATCACGGGAGAGCGCTGGAGGATGGTCCCCACGGCGAGCCAGGTGGCCCCCTGGTCCAGGAAGTACTGGGCCTGGTCGGAGCTGCGGATGCCCCCGCCCACCTGGATGCAAACCTTCGGGCGGCCCGCGTGGAACTTCTGGATCGCCCGGGAGATGAGCTCGCGGTTGTTGCCCTGGCCCCGCGCCGCGTCCACGTCCACCAGCGCCAGGCGGTGGCAGCCCTGGTCCAGGAGGAAGGCCACCAGGGGCAGGAGGTCGACGCCCTCGCCCTCCCCCACGATGGGGACCGCGCGTCCATTCTGGATGTTCACTGTCGGCAGGATCTTCAAGGGGTCTTCAATCCTCAGTCCATGGTGGTGATGGTAACCGATGCGGACCACTTCAAGAAGGAGGCTTGGGCAGCGCAGCCAGCAGGAGGCGCGCCGCCTCCATCTGCGCCCCCTTCAGGTTCCCCGCCCGGCCCACGGCCTCGAAGCCGCCCACCACGGTCCGCACCGTGAAGGAGGGGGCGTGGTCGGGGCCCTGCCGGTCCAGCAGCTCGTAGACGGGCGGGGGCAGTCCGAGCGCCGCCCCCCGCTCCTGCAGCGTCGTCTTGTGGTCCTTGGCCTCCCAGATCCCCACGTAGGCCGCCCGGATCTGCTCCAGGAAGCGGCCCTCGACGATGGCGAGGACGCCGTCCAGGGGGTTCCCCCCCGCGGCCTGGAGGTCCAGGAACACGGCCGCCAGGAGGGCCTCCATGGCGTCGGCCAGGGCGTTGCGCAGGCTGGCTCCGCCCTTCTTCGGCGACCGGGGACCGGCGACCAGCGTCACGCCGAGATCCAGCGCCCAGGCATGGAGGGCGTCGGTGCAGACCATGAGCCCGCGCAGCTTGGAGAGGGAGCCCTCGGGCCAGGAGGGGTGCTCGCGGTACGCCAGGAGGGACACGCACAGGTCCAGGATGGAGTCCCCCATGAACTCCAGCCGCTGGTTGTCCGGGGACAGCCCGGAGGAGGGCGGGGTCAGGGCCGTGCGCAGCAGCGCCTCGTCCCGGAAGGTGTAGGCGAGCCCCGCCTCCAGCGGGGATGGGGACCTGCCCGTCCGTTTCAATGGCCACCTTCCAAGGGATATTCCCAACCTTTTCCTGGATGGCCCACCGGGAGGCTGCCACCATCGTCATCAATAATAACTGTTGTGCTCGATTCTGGACGCGCCCGGCGGCGGACCTTGCCTATAATGACGTAATTTCACCACCGGAGAACCCGTGACCGAGGCCATCAAGAACCTGCCCGTCCTCATGGGCGCCATGCGCCAGGAGGCCGTGAGCGGCGAACTCATCCTCGAACACAACGACGGGGTGCGCACCCTCTTCATCAGCCGGGGGGAGCTGATCCACCTCAAGAGCGACGTGGCCGGAGAGCAGTTCGGGAACTACCTGCTCCGCCAGGGGATCCTCGACCTCGCCTCCCTCAACGAGCTGCTGGCCAACGACGAGCGCTACCGCATCGGGGAGAAGGTCATCCAGTGGGGCATGATGAACCTCGAGGAGCGGGACCTCCACCTGCAGGCCCTGCAGGAACAGATCATGATCCACGCCCTCGAGCACCCGGTGCTTGCGTGGACGTGGCACGCCGGTCCCATGGAGAAGCGGCTGGAGCAGGACCTGCACTTCAAGCTCCAGCACCGCCACTTCATCTGGAACACCTTCCAGGAGTCCCACTACCTCATGGACCTCCTGACGGTCCTGGACCGGGAGACGGAGTGGCGCTGGGAGGGCCGCCGGGACCTGGTGGAGAGCCTCAGCGACCTGCCCCTCACCCCCGGAACCGCCTATGCGCTCTCCTTCCTGGGCGCCGACCCCATCAGCTTCGAGACCTTCCGTTCCCTCAGCAACCTGGAGGAGGAGGCCGCGGGCCGCTTCATCATCACCCTGTGGGCCCTGGGGGCCCTGGTGTTGTGTGGCGGGACGCTGCCCAGCGTCAGCGGCGAGCCGCCCGAACCCCCGGCGCAGACGCCGGTCACGCCCCACCTTGCCATGCCGCCCCTGCCCCTGAAGGGACCCAAGGAGTTCCCCCTGATCTTCCCGCCGGGCGGAGGCCGCGCCCGGATCCACGTTCCGCCCCCCCTCGAGCCCCCGATCCAGCTGGACCAGGCCGCCCTGCACCCCGAGTTCCTGGACCTTGAACCTGAGCCCAGCCACCCGCTGCCCAGGGCCGAGGATCCCTACGGCCTCTCCGAGCCTTACTCCGACGAGGCCGCGCCGCGCACGCCGCCCCAGCCCCCGGCGCCCATGCCCCGGCTCGATCCCTTCCAGGCGCCGCCTTCCGGCCCCCGGCCGGATCCCTTCGCGCGCCCGGATCCCTTCGCGGCGCAGGCGCCGCCCCCCCAGCCCCACGGGTTCCAGCCCTCCTCCCCCTTCCAGCAGCCGCTCCCGTTGCAGCCGCCCGAGTCCCCGTTCCAGCAGGAGGTCCCCGCCTACGTGCCGCCCCCCCCGCCGCCCCAGCCCCTGGAGGGCTCGGCCCGGGCCAAGAGCCTCGTGCGCAAGGCGCGCCAGCAGGTCCTCATGGACCGCACCGTGGAGGCCATCCGCACCCTGGAGCAGGCCGTGCAGCTGGAGCCCGACCTGGACGTGGCCTACGACGCCTGGCTCATGCTCGGCCAGCTGAGGCTGGCCAACCCCGCCTGGTCGACCCGGTCCATCGACGCGCTCCAGACCGCCTCCAAGCTCCGCCCCCGGGCCGCCGCGCCCTGGGCTTCCATGGGCGAGCTCTACCACCGCAAGGGCTTCGAGGCCAACGCCGCGGCCTGCTACCGGAAGGCCCTGGAACTGGACCCCTCCACCCAGGTGCCGCCCGACGTGGACCTGGACGCCCGGGAATCCGACCCCGTCGCCCCGCCCCAGCCCAAGGGGCTCCTCGGCCGTTTCCGCTCCATCCTCGGGCGGCCGGAAAAATCCTGACCGCCATCATATATCTATGGCCGAAGGGAAATTCGTCCCGGGAGATGGAATAAATTACTAAAGGCCGGAGGTTTTCAGGCCGAATAGAACCTTGCGGGGATACCCCCGAGCCCTAAAACCCGGCGGCACGGATGCCGCCATCAGCATCACGGAGGATGCCATGACTTCCATTCTGAATAACGTTGCAGCCCTGAACGCCAGCCGTCAGCTGGGCATCACCGGTGGCAACCTGCAGCAGACCATCGAGCGTCTCACCACCGGCAAGCGCATCAACAAGGCTTCCGACGACGCCGCCGGCCTGGCCATCGGCAACAAGCTGAACGCCGACATCAAGATCGCCACCCAGGCCCAGCGCAACGCCAACGACGGCGTCTCCTACCTGCAGGTCGCTGACGGCGCCCTGGACTCGGTCACGCAGCTCCTGACCCGCGCCTCCCAGCTGGCCCAGCAGGCCCAGACCGGCACGATCAGCGACTCCAACCGGGCCAACCTGGACGCCGAGTTCCAGAACATCATCAAGACGATGGGCAACATCGGCGTCTCCACCAAGTTCAACGGCGCGGCCATCTTCAGCAGCACCGCCGGCTCCACCACCTCGGTCGCCGTCCAGGCGGGCGACTACGGCTCCCTCACCGTCTCCCTGGGCTCCGTCGCCACCGCCAGCACCGCGGCCCTCGGCCTGGTCTCCAACGGGACCACCGGCGACAACCTCGCCAGCTCCACCGCCGCCGGCAGCGTCGTCAGCAAGCTCGCCGCCGCCCTGGAATCCGTCAGCGGCATGCGCGCCAGCATCGGCGCCAACGAGGCCCAGCTCAACGCCACCTCCGACATCCTCGGTGTCCAGGTGCAGAACTTCACCGCCGCCAGCAGCCAGATCATGGATGCCAACATCGCGGACGAAGTGGTCAACCTCACCAAGTTCCAGATCCTCAACCAGTCCGGAACGAGCGCCCTGGCGAAGTCCAACCAGAGCTCCCAGCAGATCCTGGCCCTCCTTCAGTAAGTACTGACTCCATCGGATAGCTAACATGGGGGGAGGGCCGCAAGGTCCTCCTCCCATGCCCATGGAAATCCAGGAGGAATCCATGTCTGATCCCATCAGTCCCACCGGAAGTCCGGGTCCAAGCCCTCCAGCCGCGGCCTACGCGGCGGCCCAGGCGGAGTCCGTCCAGGGCGCAGTCAGGCCCACCACCACCACCGCCACGCCCACCACCGTCGCCTCCGCTTCCGGCAAGGCCATCCAGGAGGCCGCCGCGACGGCCCAGGCGGCCACCAAGCTGGAACTCTCCACCGCCTCGGGGGTATCCAACAAGCAGGTCTCCCCGGAAATGACCATGGAGGAGGCGGCCCAGGCCTTCCAGTCCTATCTGAAGAGCCTGCCCTCCAACCTCCAGTTCCAGCCCGACTACCAGGCCGGCATCGTCGTGTTCAGGGTCGTCAACCCGGTCACCAACAAGGTGATTCGCCAGCTCCCGCCCGAAGAGGTGGTGCAGCAGGCCCGGAACCTCCGCATGGCCGAGAAGCAGGGTCACTCTGGCATTCTTCTTGATAAGAGTCTCTGAGGCAGCAGTTTTTGCCCCGCACCGGGAAAGGAGGGTCCAGTGGCATCCGGAATCAGCTTCCAAGGCTTGTCGACCAACCTGCCCACCGACCAGCTCATCGCCGCGATCATCAATCAGCAGAGCCAGCCGATGGTCCGGATGCAGACCCAGCAGACCGTCAACAACTCCAAAACGGCCGCCCTGCAGACCCTCTCCACCGACCTGACCAGCCTCTCCATCTCCATGGCCACCCTGGGCACGAGCGGCTTCCAGAGCAACAAGGTGACCAGCACGGACTCCACCGGCGCCTACGTCACCGCCACGGCCAGCGGGGCCGCCCCGGGCCAGTACGACGTCATCGTCAAGAGCCTGGCCACCCGGGCCAGGCTCGTGATGCCCACCACCATGCTCCCCAACGCGGCCATCGGGGTCGGCGACTACACGCTCACGGACATGGACGGCAAAGCCTTCACGGTGACCATCAGCGCCGGCAACGACAGCCTTGCCGGACTGGCGGCGGCCATCAACAACGCCAAGGACGCCAGCGGCACGGCCATCAATGTCAACGCAGCGGTCATCCAGACCGGCGCCGACGGTTCCAGCCAGCTCGTGCTGAGCGCCAACAACACCGGCCAGGGGGCCTCAGGGGCCACCTCCTTCTCCTTCACGGCCCCCGCCGGCAGCACGCTGGGCGCGGGGACGTCGACCTCCCAGGCCGCCACCAACTCCGACTTCATCCTCAACGGGGTGGAGCTCCACCGGTCCTCCAATTCCGTCAGCGACGCGGTGCAGGGCGTCACCTTCAACCTGAACCAGGCCCAGACGGACCTCACCAAGGCCACGACCCTCTCCGTCACCCAGGACCAGGACGCCGCCGCCAAGGCCATGCAGGACGTGGTGGACAAGTTCAACACCTTCTACAACGACTACAAGTCCAAGACCACCTTCACCCAGAACTCGGATGGATCCTATACCAAGGGCCTGTTCAACATGGACATGGGCCTGCGCCAGATGGTGGCCCAGGTCTCCAGCACCCTCATGGGGGCCCCCTCGGGCCTGCCCGGCACGGCCACCTTCACCACCGCGGCGGGCGTGGGCCTCAAGACCAACCAGGACGGCACCATCAGCCTGGACACGACCGCCTTCAAGGCCGCCCTCACCAAGGACCCCGCGGGCGTCAGCAACCTCTTCGCCAACTCCGCCACCTCGACCAGCCCCCTCCTGACGTTCGTCGGATCCGGCAGCAACACGACGAAGTCCCCCATCTCCTTCAACGTGGCCACCGTGAACGGGGTCCTCACCGGCACCTTCCAGAACCAAAAGGCCGACGGGACGACCGAGACGAACACCCTGACCAGCACCGACGGCTACTTCTACGGCGTGAGCGGCACCTCCCTGGAGGGCCTTGTGGTCAAGGCCTCCAGCGGGGCCTCGGGCACCCTCGGCGTCTCCACCGGAATCTCGAGGCTGCTCCAGGACCTGGACACCAGCCTCACCTCCGTGACCTCGGGCAACATCGGCGGCATCATCCAGGACCTGAACGCGTCCAACTATACGCTTTCCCAGCAGATACTCCAGCAGCAGGACTTCCTGGCCCGAAGCAAGGCCAGCCTGGAGAAGCTCTATTCGAACCTCGAAGCCACCGTGGGACAATTGAACGCGGCAGGACAAAGTCTCTCGGGGATCTAGCCATCACCTCCGGAAGACGAAACTCAAGTGGGGGATCCCGATGAACCCGAACTACGGCGGTGCTGTCGCCAACCAGTACCTCATGCAGCAGATCAACGGCGCCACCCCCGAGCACATCATGTTCATGCTCCTGGAAGGGGCCCAGAAGTTCCTCATCCAGGCGGTGGCGGCCATCCGCCGCCGGGACATCGCCACCCGGGCGCGCATGGTGAACCGGGTCTCCTCCATCGTCGAGGAGCTGGCCATCCGCCTCGACCACGAGGGCGGCGGCGAGCTGGTCGTGAACCTCACCCGCATCTACGACTGGTGGCTGAAGGAGCTCTTCGACGCCAGCCAGAAGAACCAGGCCGAGCGCCTCGAGGTCCTGGAGCGCCAGATCGGCGAGATGAAGGCCGCCTGGGCCGAGCTGGACCAGCGCCAGGGCACGGCCCAGCCTCCCGCCTTCTCCCCCCAGGGCATGGTGGGATGAGCGACAGCAGGATAGCGGCTTCGCTGGACGACCTGGAACGGCTCCTGGCGACCCTCATCGACGACCCCGACCCGGCAAAGGTGGCCGCGTGGCACGCCGCCTTCCAGGAGGCCCTGGCCGGCGCCGAGAAGGGCCCCCGGTGGCCCGACATCCTCGCCCGCGCCCAGGAGCTGGGCCGGCGCCTGGAGACCCAGGTGAACCACCTCAACGCCATCCGCGGGGCCGTCCGGGACGAACTCCTGGCCCGCAGCAAGGGCAGCCGGGCCCTGAGCGGCTACAAGCCTGCCCGGGGTTGATTGCCAGGATTTTTTCAATCCTTTTCCATCCCCGTCCATCCCCGGCCAATTGAGGCCTGGGCTCCCGCGGCGCGCCAGAGCGTTGCGCCGCGGGTCGCGTCGGCCCCTTGCCGGGGGTGGACGGGGATGAAAAGGGAAGGAAGCCGGGCTTGGTTCCGGCGCCGGAATGGCCCTGCCCTCACCCTGGAAGGCCCCCAGGAGCCCTCCGGGGAGGCTGCCATGGCATCGGTGCCCGGAAGCCCCCCCCCGGGCTTCCTAGAGCGTCCCGAAGAGGCGGTCCCCGGCGTCGCCGAGGCCCGGGAGGATGTACGCCTTGTCGTTGAGCTCGCGATCCAGCGCGGCGACGAAGATGCGGATGTCGGGGTGGTCCTGCTGGAGGCGGGCGACGCCCTCGGGCGCCGCGAGCACCGAGGCGAGGGTGATGCGCTGGGCGCCGGCGACCTTCAGCTGCCTCACGGCCTCCGAGGCGCTGCCGCCGGTGGCGAGCATCGGGTCGAGGATGAAGACGTACCTCTGGTCGAGGAGGGGCGGGAAGTTGCGGTAGTAGGGCACGGGCACCAGCGAATCGTGGTCGCGGTAGAGGCCGAGGTGCCCGACCTTCGCCGTGGGCAGGAGCTGGAGGAACGGGGGCAGCAGCCCGAGTCCGGCGCGGAGGACGGGTACCACCACGGGATCGAGGGACGTGAGGCGGCGCCCCTGGGTCCGCTCCAGCGGCGTCTCTACGGCGACGGGCTCGGTCGGCAGATGGCGCGTGCACTCCACCGCGAGGATGAGGCCGAGCTCTTCGAGAACCCGCCGGAACAGGATTCCAGGCGTCTTCCGGTCCCTCAGCAGAGAGATCTTGTGGTCGCAAAGTGGGTGGTCGAGAACGGTGGCTTCCATGGGCGCGCTCCTGTATGCCCCTAGTTTGGGGCATCCGGAGCGATTCCGAAAATGGTCCTTCGATGAAAAAATCTCGGGCGCAATCGCGAAAAGAATTCACAATTCTGTTGACCTCTTTAGGAACGCTGGTTTAGTGGTTTGTAGTAAGAACATTCTCATGAGGCTCCTGGTACAAAAACGTGTCTGGAAGCAGTGAGATCCGGGGGTTGTAAATGTTGAAAAAAGTCCAGATATTTAAGGCGCTGGACATCGAGATCAAAAAGCAAAAAGGCCCTGCAGCGGTGAAGGACGCCTACAAGGGGCACCACTCCCTCAAGGAGGAGTTGAGCCAGCCCGGCATTTCCATCATCGCCGAGACCGCCGGAGGCAACCCGCTCCGTGGCCAGGTGAGGGAAGCCTACAGGGCCTCCACCCACGCCAAGAGCCTCGTGGAGAACGGCGCCAGGGCCATCTCGGTCGCCACCGACCGCTTCCTCTTCTTCGGCGAGGACAAGCACCTGTCCGAGGTGCGGTCCGCCGTGAAGGTGCCCCTCATCCGGCACGACTTCATCTTCGAGGAGTACCAGATCGAGGAGAGCAAGATCCTGGGAGCCGACGCCGTGATGCTCATGGCCGCCCTCCTGGAGCCGGACCGCCTCGCGGCCCTCTCGAAGCTCGCCCGGGCCAAGAGCCTGGACGTGATCGTGGAGGTGGCCAGCGAGGCCGACCTGAAGCGGGCCCTGGAGGCCGATGCCGATATCGTGTGTGTGCTGGGCCGTGACCTCGACACATGGGAGCCCCGGTGGGAGGAGGCGCTCACCCTGATGAAGAAGGTCCCTCAGAGCAGATGCCTGCGAATCCTGGAAGCCGGCGTCTGTACCCTCCAGCAGATCCAGCAGCTGGAGGGGATGGGAGTACATGGCGTCATCGTCGGGGACGCCCTGCTGGATGAGTTCTATCCCGGCAAGCGACTGGCGCAGATCCTGGCCGGTGTCGAGGTGATCAAGAAGCCCGTCAAGTCCAAGGGCAAGCAGGAAGCGCAGCAAGGCCCCGCGGCCAAGGGCACCAGGCCCGCCAAGGCCGCGGCGGGTGTCGTCGAAAGCGACAAACCGAAGGCGGGTGGTTCGGTTCCAACCGGCAAACCACAGTCAACCACCCAATCCCCCCAACCCGCCCGCAAGGGCAAAAAGGAGTTCCCAATGGAACACATCAATCAGCCCGACGAGACCACCGCTCCCGTCGAAACGGCCGCCGAGCCGGTCGCCGCCAAGAAGCCGGCCGCCAAGAAGGCCGCCGCCAAGAAGCCCGCGGCGAAGAAGCCCGCCGTGAAGAAGGCCGCGGCCAAGAAGCCCGCCGCCAAGAAGCCCGCGGCCAAGAAGCCCGCCGCCAAGAAGCCCGCGGCCAAGAAGCCCGCCGTGAAGAAGGCCGCCCCCAAGAAGGCCGCCGTGAAGAAGGCCGCCCCCAAGAAGGTCGTCGCCAAGAAGGCCGCCCCCAAGAAGGTCGTCGCCAAGAAGGCCGCCCCCAAGAAGGTCGTCGCCAAGAAGGCCGCCCCCAAGAAGGTCGTCGCCAAGAAGGCCGCCCCCAAGAAGGTCGTCGCCAAGAAGGCCGCCCCCAAGAAGGTCGTCGCCAAGAAGGCCGCTCCCAAGAAGGTCGTCGCCAAGAAGGCCGCCCCCAAGAAGGTCGTCGCCAAGAAGGCCGCCCCCAAGAAGGCCGTCGCCAAGAAGCCGGCCGTCAAGAAGGCCGTCGCCAAGAAGCCGGCCGCCAAGAAGGCCGTCAAGAAGTAATAATGTCCCTACTTTAAGCTAGTTAGGACATTCCTCCCCGTCTTAAACCCCGTACGAAAGCAGACCCGGATAAAGCCATGAAATTGATAGATCGAATTTCCGCCCTCGAAGTCCTGGATAGTCGAGGAAATCCGACGATATTGGCCCGGGTCAGACTGAATGATGGAACCATCGGCCAGGCGATGGTTCCGTCCGGGGCCTCCACCGGCAGCCGCGAGGCCCTCGAACTCCGGGACGGCGACAAGAAGCGCTACCTCGGCAAGGGCGTCCTGGGCGCCGTGCAGGCCATCAACACCGAGATCAACGACGCCCTCGAGGGCATGGATCCCTTCCAGCAGTCCGAACTGGACGAGCTCCTCCTGGACCTGGACGGCACCGAGAACAAGTCCAACCTGGGGGCCAACGCGCTCCTGGGCACCTCCATGGCCATCGCATGCGCCGCGGCCAACGCCTGCGGCCAGCCCCTGTACCGCTACCTGGGCGGCGCCTCGGCCCGCACCCTCCCCGTCCCGATGATGAACATCCTCAACGGCGGGGCCCACGCCGACAACAACGTCGACATCCAGGAGTTCATGATCCTCCCCGTGGGCGCCCCCTCCTTCCGGGAGTGCGTCCGCTGGTGCGCCGAGGTCTACCACAACCTCAAGGGCGTGCTCAAGGCCAAGAAGCTCTCCACGGGCGTGGGCGACGAGGGCGGCTTCGCCCCCAACCTCGGCAGCAACGAGGAGGCCCTCACCCTCATCGAGGAGGCCATCAAGAAGGCCGGCTACAAGCCCGGCAAGGACTTCTACCTGGGCCTGGACTGCGCTTCCAGCGAGTTCTACAAGGACAAGGGCTACGAGATCGACGGGAGCCGGAAGACCGGGCCCCAGCTCGTGGACTACTACGCGGGCCTCGTGGACCGGCACCCGGTCCTCACCATCGAGGACGGCTGCGACGAGAGCGACTGGAAGAACTGGAAGCTCCTCACCACCAAGCTCGCCGACAAGATCCAGCTGGTGGGCGACGATCTCTTCGTCACCAACCCGGCCATCCTTGCCCGGGGCATCAAGGAGGGCATCTCCAACGCCATCCTCATCAAGCTCAACCAGATCGGCACCGTCACCGAGACCCTGAAGGCCGTGGACATGGCCCACAAGGCCGGCTTCCGCGCCGTCATCAGCCACCGCTCCGGCGAGACCGAGGACACCTTCATCGCCGACCTGGTGGTCGCCACCGGGGCCGGGCAGCTGAAGACCGGCGCCCCCTGCCGCTCCGACCGGGTGGCCAAGTACAACCGCCTTCTCCAGATCGAATGGGAGCTGGGCGCCGCCGCGCGCTACGCGGGGGCGGAAGCCTTCGGCGCCTTCGTCGGCAAATAGGACCCCCATGAACACGTCGCTCCTCCTGAAGTCCAGCACGCTCTGGGGCGTCCTGGCCTTCTCGGGGCTGGCGTCCACGGGGATCCTGCTCTTCTCGCCCAGCGGCATCGGGAGCCTCCACAAGCGCCAGGCCGAGCTCCTCGACCAGCAGCGCCAGCTCCTGAAGATGCGCAGGGCCAACCTCGAACTGGGCGAGGAGGTCAAGCGGCTCGCCGCCCGGGACCCCGAGCTCTACGAGGCCCTGGCCCGCCAGCAGGGCCTCGCCCGCCCCGGCGAGACCATCTACACCTTCCGCGAGCGGGGCGCCCGGCGCTGATGTTCACCGTCGCCTCCGCTTCGGGCAACACCTTCGCCTACGCCTGGGACGAGCTCCCGCCCGGGGGCGACGGCCCCGCGTGGGCCCGCGCCCTCTGCCCCGGCCGGAAGCTGGACGGCCTCTTCCTCCTGGCCCGGCCCCTCCCGGGCCGGCCCTGGGGCATGGAGCACTGGGACGCCGACGGCGCCGCCACCTTCTGCTCCAACGGCACCCGCGCGGCCCTGGCCCTTCCCGGCGCCCCCCCGGGCAGCGAGATCGCCGTGGTCTCCAGCGGCGAGCCGGTCCGCCTCCGCCGCGAAGGCGACGCGGTGGCGATCCTCATGCCGTCGGGCCCCGGCACCGGGTTCCGCCCCTTCCCCGCCCCCCTCGAAGGCCCCCACGCCTTCGGCTGGGTGGGCAACCCGCAGCTGGTCCTGGAGCGTCCCGGCGTGGCGACCCTCGACCTGGGCCTCCTGGCCGTGCCCCTGCGGCGCCACCCGGCCCTTCCGGGTGGCACCAACGTCAACGTCCTCGAGGTGCTCGGGCCCGGAGCGGCCCGCATCCGCAGCTGGGAGCGCGGGGTGGAGGGCGAGACCCTCTGCTGCGGCACGGGGTGCGCGGTGGCCGGAGCCTGGCTGGCGCGGCGCACCGGCATCCGCACCTGGCGCCTCCTGCCCCGGGGCGGGGAGGTCACCGTGACCGCCAGCCCCGAGGGCGAAGGCTGGCGCGAGCTCTGGCTCTCGGGGCCCGTGGCCGTGATGGGGGCCTTCGCCGCCGACCCTTCGTTGCTATCCTGAAGCCCGGAGGCGCCCCCATGGAGGAACCCAGGCCGGAAATCATCTCCTGGCTCCAGGAGGCCCTGGCCAAACAGCGTTCCGGCAACCTGGGCGGGGCCCTGCTGACCTACAGGCGGGTCATCAGCCGGGATCCCTCCCTGGCCGACGCCTGGTGCAACATGGGGTCCATCCTCCACGCCCTCGGGCGCGACGAGGAGGCCCTGGAGGCCTGCCGCAGATCCCTGGACCTGGTCCCCGCCAACCCCGCGGCCCACACAGGCCTGGGCAGCGTCCTGGACGCCACGGGGGACCTGGAGGGCGCCCTGGGCCACTTCCGCCAGGCCCTGGCCCTCGACCCCGGGAACCTCGTGGCCACCTCCAACCAGGCTGGCGTCCTGGCCCGCCTGGGGCGCCTGGACGAGGCCCTTGAGGCCGACCGCGCCGCCCGGGCCATGCGCCCGGAAAGCCCGGAGCTGAATCTCAACCTGGGCTTCACCCTCATGCGCCTGGGCCGGTTCGGGGAGGCCGAGGCCCTGCTCCTGGAGTCCCTCCGCCTGGACCCGGGCATGCCCAAGGCCCGGTGGAACCTCGCCTACCTGCGCCTCCTCCAGGGCCGCTACCGGGAGGCCTGGCCCGACTTCCACGCGAGGCTCGACGTGCCCCAGGGCATGGACAACCAGCGCGGGTTCCACGAGCCGGCCTGGGACGGGGGCCCCTTCCCCGGAAGGACGCTCCTGGTCTGGGTGGAGCAGGGCCTGGGCGACACCCTGCAGTTCGCGCGGTACCTGCCCATGGCCCGGGCCCTGGGCGGCCGCGTCCTGTTCCAGACGTACGCCTGCCTCATGGGCCTGCTCGGGGCCGTCCCCGGCGCGGACCAGGTGCTGGCCGAGGACGACGAACTCCCCCCCTTCGACCTCCACGCGCCCCTCCTGGACCTGCCCGCGATCTTCGGGAGCACGCCGGGGGACCTGCCGCCCCCCGCGCCCATGGGCCCCCCGGCGGGCCACGTCCCCCCGGAGGCCCTTCGCCTGAAGCTCCAGGGCCCCGGGCTCAAGGCCGGGCTCGTGTGGGCCGGCAGCCCCGCCCACAAGGACGACGCCCGCCGCAGCCTGGACCCGGCGCTCCTGGCGCCCCTTGCCGCGGTGCCCGGCACCCGCTGGCTGAGCCTGCAGATGGACCCCCGCGCCTTGCCGCCCCTGCCGGGCCTGGCCGACCTGGCCGCCGAGTTCAGGAACTTCTCCGACACCGCGTGGGCCCTGGCCCAGCTGGACCTCGTGGTCACGGTGGACACCGCCGTGGCCCACCTGGCCGGATCCATGGGCGTGCGGACGCACCTGCTCCTGCCCTTCTTCCCCGACTGGCGGTGGCTCATGTCGGGTTCGGCCTGCCCGTGGTACCCCTCCGTGCGGATCCACCGGCAGCCTTCCCCCGGCGCCTGGGCCCCGGTCCTCGCCAACCTCGCCCGGGAGCTCGCCGATGGATCCTGAAACCCAGGCCAGCCTCCAGGAAGCGAGGCGGCTCGACCGGGAGGGACAGCCCGGCCGCGCGGCCCTGGCCTACAAGCTGGTCCTCCGCACGGATCCGGGATGCCTGGAGGCCAAGGTCGACCTCGCCGGCCTCCTGCTCCAGATGGGACGCTACCCCGAGGCCCTGGACCTCTGCACCGAGGCCCTGGAGGCCCGGCCCGGACACCGGGGCGCTTTGCAGAACCTCGCCGGGACGCTCCTGGCCCTGGAGCGCTACGACGATGCCGAGCGCCACTGCCGGGGCCTGCTCCAGCTCGATCCCCGCTGCGCATGGGCCTGCCAGGGCCTCGGCCTCTGCGCGGCGGCGCGCGGGGAGACCCTCGAGGCCGAGGCCCTGTTCCGGAAGGCCCGGGAGTTCGATCCGGAGGATCCCGGAATCCGCATCGCCCTTCTGCGGTCCCTGTACCAGCGGAGGGCCTGGTCCGAAGTCCGGCCCCTGTGGCTGGAGGTCATCGAACGGACCATGGAGGGCCCCTTGGCGCTCTTCGAGAAGGCCATCCTCCATCTCACCTACGGGAACCTGGAAGAGGGCTGGACCTGCTACGAAAGCCGCTTCACCCCGCCGAACCGCGCGGCGCCGAGGCTCGAACCGACGGTGCCCCTCTGGGACGGCTCCCCCTTCGAGGGCAGGACCCTCCTCCTCCACTACGAGCAGGGTTTCGGCGACACCCTCATGTGCATCCGCTATGCCTCGCTGGCCCGGGCCAAGGGCGGGCGGGTGGCGGCCCTGGTCCAGCCCGAGCTCCTGCCGGTGCTCCGATCGTGCCCGGGCGTGGACCACTGGTTCACCCTCGCCGATCCCGTTCCTCCCTTCGACCTCCACCTGCCGCTCATGTCCCTCCCCCGGGTCTTCGGCACCCGCCTGGCGTCCATTCCGGCCCCCATCCCCTACCTCCGGGCACCCCGGGGGGCCTCCCCGGCGGACGGCGCCGTCGAGCCTTCGCCCAACCTGAAGGTCGGCCTGGTGTGGGCCGGGAACCGGATCCACACCCTCGACTTCCTCAGGACCCTGCCCCTCACCGGGCTGGAAGCCCTGGCCGGAGTCCCCGGCGTGGACTGGTACGGCCTGCAGGTCGGCTACGAGGGCGGCCTCCCCTTCGAGGGGTTGCGCGACCTGGCGCCACGGCTGCGGGACTTCGGGGATACGGCGCGCGTCCTGGAGCAGCTGGACCTCCTGGTCACCGTGGACACCGCCGTGGCCCACCTCGCCGGCGCCATGGGCCTCCCCGTCTGGTTGATGCTTCCGCTCCTGCCGGATTGGCGCTGGCTTCTCGAAGGGGAGGACACCCCCTGGTACCCCACCCTGCGCCTGTTCCGTCAGCAGAACGGTAGCCGGTGGGATGATGTGGTGGCGAGAATCGTAGAATCCCTCAACCGCCTCGCGAGCGAACGCCATGGATCCTGATTCCGCCCTCAAGGAAGCGCGCCGCCTGGACCGGGAGGGGGCGTCCGGCAGGGCCGTTCTCGCCTACAAGCTCCTGCTCCGCACCGATCCCGGGCGCATCGACGTCAAGGTCGACCTCTCCAGCCTCCTGGTCCGCCTGGGCCGGCACGAGGAGGCCCTCGCCCTCGGCAGGGAGGTCCTGGAGGCCTGTCCCCGCCATCCGGCGGCCCTCCAGAACGTCGCCGGCGCCTGCCTGGGCCTTGGGCGCTACGCCCAAGCCCAGGCCTACGCCAGCGCCCTCCTCGAGCTGGAACCCGGGAACGCCTCCGGCCACCTGGCCCTGGGCCTGAGCCTCGCCGGTCAGGGCGCCTCGGCGGACGACCATTTCCGCAGGGCCAGGGCCCTGGATCCCCGGGATCCCGGGATCCGCCACTACCTCATCGACCAGCTGCTCCCGCGCAGGGCCTGGGCCGAACTCCTGCCCCTGTGGAAGGAAGTGATCGACCAGGAGATGACCGGGCCCAAGGCCCGCATGGAGATGGCCTTCCTCCAGCTCACGTACGGCAACTTCCAGGAGGGCTGGGACGGCTATGAAAGCCGCTTCGAGCCTCCCAACGAGGTCTTCCCCCGGGTCGAGACCCCGGCGCCCCTGTGGGACGGCTCCCCCTTCCCGGGGCGGACCCTGCTCCTTCATTACGAGCAGGGCTTCGGCGACACGCTGATGTTCATCCGCTACGCGGCCCGGATCCGGGCCCTCGGCGGCCGGGTGGCGGCCCTGGTCCAGCCCCAGCTCGTCTCCGTCCTGGCGTCGGTCCAGGGGGTGGACACCTGGTTCACCCTCGCGGACCCCGTGCCGCGCTATGACCTCCACCTGCCCCTGCTCTCCGTCCCCCGGGTGCTGGGCACGCGCCTGGACTCCATTCCCGCCGAAGTGCCCTACGTCTTCGCGCCCCCCGAGCCCTCCCCCGCGTCCGACGCGGTGCTCCCCTCCCCGAACCTGAAGGTGGGCCTCGTGTGGGCCGGAACCCGGGACCATTCCCTGGATGCCCTGCGCACCCTGCCCCTCGCCAGCCTGGAAGCCCTCGGCCGGGTCCCCGGCGTGGACTGGTACAGCCTCCAGGTGGGCTACGAGGGCGGCCTCCCCTTCGACAACCTGCGCGACCTGGCCCCGCTGTTGCGGGACTTCGGCGACACGGCCCGCGTCCTGGCGAAGCTCGACCTCCTGATCACGGTGGATACCGCCGTGGCCCACCTGGCGGGCGCCATGGGGGTGCCCGCCTGGCTTCTCCTGCCTCTGGTGCCGGACTGGCGCTGGCTCCTGGACCGGGAGGATTCCCCCTGGTACCCGACCTTCCGCCTTTTCCGCCAGCTGGACGGCCACACCTGGGACGGCGTGCTGGCCCGGGTCGAGGAATCCCTTAACGACCTAATGAACACCCGCCGTGGAACCTGCTAGACTTTTCGTTGTTCCACGCAGAGGTTTCCCAGGTGCCCCCAATCCCGAACCCCGCCGCCGAGGTCCTGTCATGACCGCCAGGATCATCGCGTTGGCCAATCAGAAGGGCGGCGTCGGCAAGACGACGTCCGCCATCAATCTGGCCGCATCCCTGGCCATGATGGAAAAGCTCGTGCTCCTGGTGGACTTCGACCCCCAGGGCCACAGCACCACGGGTCTGGGCTTCCCCAAGCCCGACCACCGCGCGGGTTCGTACGCCCTCATGAAGGGCGCGCCGGTTGAGGCCCTGGTCCTGACCACCGAGGTGCCCATGCTCCAGGTGGTGCCCGCGGGCAAGGACCTGGCCCAGCTGGAATTCGAGCTCTTCGAGCTGCCCGAGCTCCAGGTGCTGCGCCGGGCCCTGAAGCCCGTCCTCGGGAAGTACGACTACATCCTCATCGATCCCCCGCCCAGCCTCGGCATGATCACGCTCAACGCGCTGACGGCCGCGGACGAGGTGATCATCCCCATGCCCTGCGAGTTCCTCGCCATGGACGGGCTGGCCGAGCTGGTGGAGACCATCCGCCGCATCCAGGCCGGGCCCAACCCCGCCCTCAAGCTGGGCGGCATCCTCCTGACCATGGCCGAGGAGCGCACCAACCTGGGCTCGGCGGTCGCCTCGGAAGTGCGCGCAGCCTTCCCCGGCAAGGTCTTCCAGACCCAGATCCCCCGCAACATCCGCCTGGCCGAGGCGCCCAGCCACGGCAAGCCCGTGGCCTTCTACGACCTCCGTTCCAAGGGGGCGCAGGCCTACCTGAATCTGGCCAAGGAGTGGCTGGGGATCGAAGAACCCCTCATCCCGCGAGGACCCGCATGACCACCCCCAAACGACCCGCCCTGGGCCGGGGCCTCACCTCCCTCATGAGCCAGCTGGCTCCCGAGGACACCAGCAACCGCGAGGTGCCCGTGGGCTCCCTGGTGGCCAACCGCCACCAGCCCCGCCTCCACTTCGACGAGGCGCTGCTCGACGATCTGGCCGCCAGCCTCAAGACGCACGGCATGGTGCAGCCCATCGTCGCCCGCAAGGTGGGCGACCGCTACGAGATCATCGCCGGCGAGCGCCGGTGGCGCGCCGCCAAGAGGGCCGGCCTGGCCACCGTCCCGGTGGTCATCAAGGACGTCCCCGACGACCGCCTGCTGGAATTCGCCCTGGTGGAGAACATCCAGCGCCAGGAACTGAATCCCATCGAGGAGGCCAAGGCCTACTTCCAGCTGGGCGAGCACCTTCGCCTCACCCAGGAGCAAGTGGCCGACCGGGTGGGCAAATCCCGCCCCCAGGTGGCCAACACCCTGCGCCTCCTGCGCCTGCCCACGCGCATCCAGGAAATGGTGTCCTTCGCCAAGCTCTCCACCGGCCACGCCAAGGTGCTGCTGGGCGTCGACGACGCCCGGGTCCTGGACCAGCTCGCCGACGAGATCGTGGACAAGCAGCTCAGCGTCCGGGCCCTGGAGGCCCGGGTGCACAAGCTCGCCCGCACCGTGAAGGGCAAGGCCCGGCGGCACCACCATCCTCATGCCGTATTCATCAAAGCCGCGGCCGAGGAGCTCACCCAGGCCTGGCGCACCCGCGTGGAGATCAAGCCCAGGGGCAAGGGCGGATCGCTCCAGATCCACTACGGCAGCGAAGCGGAGCTGGACCGCATCTTCGAAGGCTTGAAAAAGGGGCCGGGAAGCCGTTAAGGTTCTCGTCCGGGGGTGCGATGTCCTGGTTCATCAAGAAGCGTCAGCAGAAGACCGCGGTCGAGGAGCGCACCGTCCGGGTTCCCGAAGGGTTGTGGATCAAGTGCGACGCCTGCCGTGAGCTGATCTACCGCGCCGAACTCGCCAACACCCGCAACGTCTGTCCCAAGTGCGGCTACCACTTCCGCATCGGCGTCGCCGAGCGCCTTGAGTCCGTCATGGACCCCGGCTACGAGGAGCTTTTCGGGGAACTCCGCAGCGGCGACCCCCTGAAATTCTCCGCCGCCAAGCCCTACGCCGACCAGCTCAAGAAGCTCCACGGCCTGGGCCACGACCACGACGCCGTGCTCGTGGTGGAGGGGACCCTCAAGGGCCACCCCGTCGTCATGGGCGTCATGGACTGGGACTTCCTCGCCGCCAGCATGGGCAGCGTGGTGGGCGAGAAGCTCCGCCTGGGCGCGGAACGGGCCCTCGGGAAGCGCTGCGCCTTCATCATCGTCAGCTGTTCGGGCGGGGCCCGCATGCAGGAGGGGGCCCTCTCCCTCATGCAGATGGCCAAGGTGAGCGCGGCCCTGGCCCGGCTGGACTCCGCGGGCCTGCCCTACCTCTCCATCCTCACCGACCCCACCACCGGCGGCGTCAGCGCCAGCTACGCCATGCTGGGCGACCTGAACATCGCCGAGCCCAAGGCCCTCATCGGGTTCGCAGGCCCGCGGGTCATCGAACAGACCATCAAGCAGACCCTCCCCGAAGGCTTCCAGCGCTCCGAGTTCCTCCAGGCCCACGGCATGGTGGACAAGGTGGTGCCCCGGGACCGCCTGCGGGAATTCGTGGCCACGGCCCTGGACTGGATGACCGATCCTCATGGGTGACCTGGCCCGCCTGCGGATGCTCGAGGCTCGCGGGCACTGGGGCATCAAGTGCGGCCTGGAGAATCCGAGGGGCCTGCTGGCCCGCCTGGGCCGCCCCGAGCGGTGCTGCCCCGTGATCCTGGTGGCCGGCACCAACGGCAAGGGCTCCACCGGCGCCTTCCTGGTCAACGCGCTGCGCGCCTGCGGCCTGCGGGCCGGGTGGACCACCTCCCCCCACCTGGTGTCCCCGGGTGAGCGCATCTGGATCGATGGCGCCGGTCTGGAAGCCGCCCACCTGGACGCGCTCCTGACCGACGCTTTCAAGGCCGAAGCGGCCCTGGGCATCCAGGCGACCTATTTCGAGCTGATGATTGCGTCCGCCTTCCTGGCCTTCCGGGAGGCCGCCGTGGACATCGCCGTGGTGGAGGTAGGCATGGGCGGCCGCTGGGACGCCACCAACGCGTCCGATCCCCTGATCACCGTGCTGACCAACGTCGAGCTGGATCACATGCAGTACCTGGGTCCCACCCGGGAGGCCATCGCCCGGGAGAAGCTCTGCGCAGCCCGCCAAGGCCGCCCCCTGGTCCTCGGTCCGCGCCTGGATCCCGCATGGGTGTGGCCCCTGCTGGAATGCCGCCCCATCCTGTACCCCGCCCCGGCCATGGCCGCCCAGACCCTGGCCTGGGACCACAGCCTCGTGGAGGGCCACCGCATCCCGCTGGCCGGCGCCCACCAGCTGGAGAACCTCGCCACCGCCTGGGAGGTGCTCCGCCGCCTCGGCCTGCCCGAGGCCAGGGCCTGGGAGGGCATCGGCCGCACCGCCTGGCCCGGCCGGCTCTGGGCCGTGCCCGGCCTGCCCGGCGTGACCATGGACGGCGCCCACAACCTGGACGGCGCCAAGCGCCTGGCCGACCACGCGGTGGCCACCGGGGTAAGCCCCCACCTCTACTTCAGCGCCATGGGCGACAAGGACCTGGCCGGCATGCGGGACGAGCTGGCCCGCATGCGCCCGGCCCGGGTCACCCTCGTGCGCGGTGAGAACCCCCGCTACGCAACCTCCCAGGCCCTTCGCGCCGTGTGGGGCGAAGGCTGCGAGGTGCTGGACATCGCCCAGGCCGCGGCCCGGCTCAGGGCCCCCGAAGCCATTCCCCGCCTGGTTTCGGGCTCCCTCTATTTCATCGGCGACCTGCTCCAGTCATTGGGGATCGACCCGCGTTTGCTGGTAGATTGAAGATCCTCCCATGAGCCTCCCGCCCGGAACCCTCCTCGGTCCCTACGAACTGCTCGCCCCCATCGGCGCCGGCGGCATGGGCGAGGTCTACCGGGCCCGGGATCCGCGCCTGGAGCGGGACGTGGCCATCAAGGTGCTCCAGCCCGCCTTCGCCGCCGACCCGGACCAGCTCCGGCGCTTCGAGCAGGAGGCCCGCTCCGTGGCCCTGCTCAACCACCCCAACATCCTCCAGGTGTACGACACCGGCATGGTGGACGGCGCCCCGTACATCGTCATGGAGCTTCTTTCAGGCCGGAATCTGCGGGAACTCCTGGACGGCCCGCCCCTTGGCGTCCGCCGGGCGCTGGCCATCGCCGTGCAGGTGGCGCGGGGCCTGGCGGTTGCCCACGAGAAGAAGATCATCCACCGGGACCTGAAGCCCGAGAACATCTTCGTGGACCCCGACGGCCTCGTGAAGATCCTGGATTTCGGCCTGGCCAAGCTCCTGGCCCACCCCTCCGGCGATCCGGACGAGACCCGTGAATGGCGCGCCTCCCAGGCCTTCACCCAGGCAGGCACCCTGATGGGCACCGCCGGGTACATGTCCCCCGAGCAGGTCAACGGCTGGTCCGTGGACCACCGGTCCGATCTCTTCTCCTTCGGCATCATCCTCTTCGAGCTGGTCACCGGCACGCCCCCCTTCCGCCGCCCCTCCATGGCGGAGACCATGCACGCCATCCTGAAGGAGGACCCCCCGGCCCTGGGTTCCGGCCTGCCCCCCGTGCTGGAGCGTACGCTCCTCCGCTGTCTGGAAAAGGATCCACGGCGGCGCTTCCAGTCCGCCACGGACCTGGTCTTCGCCCTGGAGGGCGCCTCGCTTCCGCAATCGGCCATCCTCCTCCGGCCGCGCCTTCGGCCCCTGCCCCCCTGGGCCCTCCGCACGGCCCTGGCCGCCGGCGTCCTGGCCCTGGCGGCCCTGGCGTTCGCCGCCGGCCGCCGCGGCACCGCGGCCGAACCCGTGGTCTACCACCGCCTCACCTATCGCCGGGGCGTCATGGAGGGGGCACGCTTCTCTCCCGACGGCCAGACCTTCGTATTCGGGCTGGCCAACGACGGCCAGCCCGCCCAGCTCATGGTGGGCCGAACCGACGGCGTGGGCGCGCGCCCGCTGGGGCTGCCTCCCGGCACCCGCATCCTCTCCATCTCCGCCACCGGCGAGATGGCCCTGCTCTTCCGCAAACAGGGCGCGGCCGAGGGCACCCTGGCCCTGGCCCCCCTCTCCGGCGGCGCTCCCCGCGAACTGCTGGAGAACGTCTTCGCAGCGGACTGGGGCCCCGACGGCCAGTCCATGGCGGTGGTGCGGGCGGGCCCCAAGGGCCAGTTCGTCCTGGACTACCCCATCGGCCACCGGCTCTATGACGGCCCCCCCGTCACCCCCTACATCCTCGACTGCCCCAGGGTCAGTCCCAGGGGCGACCGGGTGGCCTTCCTGGAACACCTGGGCATCGGCCGGGAATCGCTGTCCGTGGTGGATCTGGAGGGGCACCGAACGGTCCTCGTGGAGGGCGGGTGCGACTCCCTCCAGTGGTCCCCGGACGGCCGGCGCATCTTCTTCACCTACCGGCACCCCGATGACCGCCGGGACCTGCGCTCGGTGACCCTGGGCGGCCGGCAGCGCATCCTGGACACCGTCCTGGGACGCATGAACGTCCAGGACATCTCCCGCACCGGCCGCCTGCTGGTGGACCAGTCCGTGGACAAGACCACCCTCCTGTTCCGGGGCCCCGGCGACCGCGTGGACCGCGACCTTTCCTGGCTGCACACCTCCATCCTGGCGGACCTCTCCCCGGACGGCAGCCGTGTGCTCATCGGGGAGACCCTGGAGGGCTCCGGTCCCGGCGGGGCCTACCTGCGGCGAACCGACGGCGCGGATGCCGTGCGCCTGGGCGACGGGGACCCCCTGAGCCTTTCCCGGGACGGCCGCTGGGCCACCGTCCTTTCCAATGACGCCGGAAAGACTCTCGCCCTCCTCCCCGCCGGCCCTGGCGCCCCCAGGCCCCTGGCCCGCGACATCCGGGCCGACTGGGCCGTGTTCGTGGACGGGGACCGCCAGGTGCTCATGGGCGGCACCGGGCCCGATGGGGTCTTCCGGGGCTACACCCAGGACGTGGCCGGCGGTCCGGCGCGGCCCTGGCCCGGCGCCCTCGCCCCGGAGGCCTTCTGCGTGGTCGCCCCCGACGGCGCCAAGGTGGCCCTGGGTCCCCTGAAGGGCCACCTGGTCATATCCTCGCTGGACGGCCGCCGCCTCCAGGACCTGGGCGGCCTCGGCGAGGCCGACGTTCCCATCCAGTGGCACGCCTCGGGCGATTCCATCTTCCTTGCGGACCTCTCGGCCCTTCCGGCGCGCATCGTCCGTCTGGACTTGGCGACCGGCCGCCGGACCCCATGGACGGACGCCGGTCCCTCGGACCGCTCCGGTGTGGGGCAGCTGAAGGGGGTGGCCATCACCCCCGACGGCCGTTCCCTGGCCTACTCCTTCGTCAGAGTGCTGACTTCGGACCTCTACGTCACGGACCCCGTGAACTGAACGAACGAAAGGCCCCTGGTTGCGCAGGGGCCTTTTTCCTGTTCTCTCGGGCAACGGGTCCATTCCTTCCGCGGCTGGGAGCCAGTCAGCCGTTTTCCGGGTGGAACCCGTGTCAAAAGGAAAGGTGTCCGGGATCCCGGGAAGGTTCCCGGAGTTCCCCGACGAATTTATTTCCTGCCGATTTATTCCATACCGAAGGGTCGTGAATACGTATCCAGGGGGAAACGGGATGATTCCCTAATAAAAATTGGCCAAAGTGCTTGAATAAATATAAAAGTTCCCGTGTTTTTAACTTTTTTTCGATCGCCCCCTTGCCAATGACCGCGGTCGGATTCATTTTAGCTTCGTTTTTTACATATGCATTCGATGCATTGGCTCCCCATCCCTGTCCCCGCCCTCACCGGTCATCCCTGTCCCCTCGGGGCAGGGATCCTTCCATGTCGAGAGGAAGGTGTTTCAGCACACGTTTTCTCGACGGCGCTTCCGCCACCCTGGAGACCATCGCCATGAGCGCACTCCCCCGTTACATACGTTTCGCCGCCCTGGCGCTCGTCGCCGGCGCCCCCCTCCTTGCCCAGCAGGCCACCGGCGCCCTGAAGGGCCGGGTCGCCGACACCAAGGGCAACCCGAAGTCGGGCGTGATCGTCACCATCACGAACCCCCGGACCTCCTTCGTGAGGTCCGGCGCCACCGACGCCAGCGGTCTCTTCGCATTCGTGGCCCTTCCCCTGGGCGAGTACCAGATCACCTACGCCCAGGGCGGCCAGTCCTACAGGAGCCAGGCCACCGTCGTCCTGGGCCAGGACACCTTCGCCAACTTCCTCAAGTGGCCGACGGCCCAGGCCGGAGCCACGGTGGAGATCCTCGCCACCTCCGCCCAGGCCGAAGCCATCGACACCTCCTCCGCCCAGATGGGCACCACGGTGGGCCAGGACGTCATCAGCTCCCTGCCCATCGTGAGCCGGGACATCAACCAGGCCGCCCTGCTGGCCCCGGGCGTGCAGATCGTCTCCGGGTCGCAGGTGGACCCCACCAAGAAGGCCTTCTCCTACATCACCACCGGCGACGGCATGGGCCGCGGCACCAGTTTCGCGGTCGACGGCGCCGACAACAACTCCACCGACGTGGGCGGCTACGTTCTGTCGGTTCCCATCGACGCCATCGCCGAGTTCCAGGTGGTGACCAACCAGTACAAGGCCGAATTCGGCCGGTCCACCGCCGGCTTCTTCAACGTGGTGACCAAGTCCGGCACCAACGACTTCACCGGCCTGCTCTCGGCCCAGTACACCAACCAGTCCATGCGGGCCCGGGTCACCGACGAGGGCACCAAGAACGACAACACCAAGGGCAGCTACGCCTTCACGGTCTCCGGCCCCATCCTCAAGGACAAGCTCTTCTACATGGTCTCGGCCGAGCGCCAGCAGTCCACGGACGCCTCCTTCCCCTTCCAGCCCTACGCCCTCAGCCTTTACCCCGAGCTGGGCGGCACCCGGCAGGAGAGCCTGAAGCGCACCGTCTACGCCAAGCTGGACTGGAACATCTCCCAGGACCAGAACCTCAGCCTCAACTACGGCACCAGCCAGGACAAGATCGCCCACCAGGGCTTCCCCCGCACCACCTCCTTCGCCGGCAACATCGCCCCCTCGGCCCTGGGCACCGACCGGGACCTCACCTGGGCCGCCGGCGCGCGGTGGACCTGGAACATCAATTCCAACCTGGTGCTGGAGAGCCACTACAGCTACTTCAGCTACGCCAACTTCATCTCGCCCGACTCCCAGGGCGCGCCGGGCAACGGCTCGCCCGCGGCCGTCCTGGACTACGTGAACAGCGGCAGCTACAGCGCCGTGATCCCCGCCGGCTTCCCGGGGCACCGCACCGACGCCCAGAACTGGGGCTGGGGCGGCATCGACCCCAACGCCCTGCAGAACACCGGCATCAAGCGCGGGGAATGGAAGAACGAGCTCACCTGGATCACGGGGTCCCACACGATCAAGGGCGGCATCGACTACCAGCGCACCACCTACGCGGACCAGCAGCTGTTCTTCGGCGAGACCGGCCTCTACCGCATGGTGGTGGAGGGCGTGGACCCGGTCACGGGCCAGGTCATCAACTACAAGACCGGCTGGAACAGCACCGTCTCGGCCAACCAGAACGTGGTGGCCGTCGCCTTCGTGGCCAACGGCCTCCAGAAGGGCATCGACTACAAGCAGTACGGCATCTACCTGCAGGACGACTGGACCATCAACCCGAACTGGAGCGTCTATTTCGGCGCCCGCCTGGACTGGGACACCCAGCTGGACTACCTGAAGGACCGGTATTCCGACATCTACTCCTACATCCACCAGTACAACCCGATCCTGTCCGGCATGGACGGCAGCGCCCCCACGGGCAAGAAATACTTCGAGCCCCGCCTCCAGGCCCTCTACCGCCCCTACGGCGATGACAAGCTCGTGATCAAGTTCGGCGCCGGGCGTTTCGTCGCCCAGGTGATCGACAACGTCACCGGCTTCAGCCGGGGCCTCTCCAACCTGTCCAACGGCCTTCCCATCCGCGCCCGGAACTCCGCCGCCTTCGCCTACAACCACATCACGCCCTTCAGTTCGGGCAACGTGACGAACTTCAGCGCGGGCAGCGTCATCGGGCAGGTCAACGGCCACAACATCGTCCTGCCCGTGGACCTGACGCCCTACAACTACGCGAACAACGTGGGCGGGCTCCGGGACTACTTCCGGAACACCGTGAACGGCTGGCTCGCCACGGCCACCCCGGAGACCGGCGGCAAGAGCCTGCTCTCCAGCGACTTCCAGTACCCCACCACGGACGCCTTCAATGTCGGATTCGCCTACCGCATCAACGACCGCAGCGGCGTGGACGTCACCCTCGTCTACTCCAAGAGCCGCCACCTCACCACGCAGCTGGCCGGCCCCGACGGGTCCGCACCCAACCTCGTGGAGCTGGACGCCAACGGCAACGACCTGGGCGACACCATCTTCTTCTCCAACCAGACCGCCAGCATGAAGCAGCTGCAGGCCAAGTATTCCTACGCCGACGCCAACAACAGCTTCATCTTCTCCATCACCTTCAAGGAGGCCAAGTCCTCGGAGGGCGGCGCCGGAGGCGCCTTCGACGCCTCGGGCAACACCGGCGGCCTCTACGGCGAGGGCGCCCAGTACAACTGGAAGACCAGCTCCGAGCGCATCAGCGCCGGCACCGACCGCATCGAGGGCTCCTTCAGCTACTCCCACAGGTTCGACTTCGGCACCATGATCTCGTTCCTGGGTTCCTGGCACAGCGGCAAGGCCTATGACGTGACCCAGCAGTACAACAACGAGCTGGGCACGGCCGGGGGCTTCGACCAGTCCCATCCCATCGAATACATAGGGACGGAGTACGGCCGCTGGAACCTGGACATCAGCGCCAAGGTGGCCCACCGGTTCAAGATCACCAAGGCCGTGACCATCGAACCCTACCTGGCGGTCCAGAACCTGCTGAACAACTACGACTACGGCGCCAACTACGACGGGATCAAGATCAACAGCGACGGCTCCCCCAACACCAGCCCGTCGCCCTTCTCGGGCTTCGGCAAGCGCGGCCAGGCCTTCCAGGCCAACCAGCCCCGGAACTACGCCATCGGCGCCCGGGTGACCTTCTAGTTATTTCCTTGCCGCCTTCCAGGCGGCAAGGAGCTTCGCTTCCGCTTCAGGGCTGGGCCCGGCCAGACGGGTCCGGCCCTTTTCCACCTTTTCCTGGGTCTTGAACCAGGCCAGGGTATCCTTGGCGGTCTCCTCGCACGGCCTGAAGCGCAGGCCCGCGGCCACGGCCCGGGCGTTGCTCCAGGTGTGGAAGCCCTTGGTCTCGCCCGCATAGGGGGCCCAGATGGGGAACTCGATGCCCTCCTGCTTGGCGAGGAATTCCGTGGGGATCCACGTGAGGGTGGACTTGGCGGGCGTGGCCTGGACGCAGGCGGCCACCAGGCGGCCCCAGGGCAGCTTGCGCTCGGGACCGCAGGCGTTGAAGAGGCCCGTGGTTCCATCTTCGGCCAGCCGCACGAGCCAGGCGCCCAGGTCCCGCACATCGATGATCTGGACCGGGTCGTCCGCGGAACCGGGCACGGCGATCTCCCCGCCCCGGTCCATGCGCACCGGCCAGTAGGCGAAGCGCCCGGAGGCGTCGTCCGGCCCCACGATGTAGCCCGGGCGCACAACGGCCACACGGCCGGGCATCGCCTTTTCGGCAGCCTGCTCACACAGCGCCTTGAGGCCTCCGTAGTTCTGGTACTCCTTGCCCATCTCCTCCACGGCCGGGTCGGCCAGGACAGCCAGGGGCGCCGTTTCGGTGCCGTTCTCGGGATTGGGCTCCTTGTAGGCGGAGATGCTGGAGATGATGATGTAGCTCTTGCAGCGCTTGGCCAGGAGCGAGGCCGAAGCGGCCACGTGGCGGGGATAGTAGGCCGAGTTGTCGATGACCACGTCCCACTCGCCCTTTTCCAGGGACGTGAGCCCCTCGCCCTTCTTCGGGTCCCGGTCGCCCTGCAGGCGGGCCACGGCGGGGAAGAGGTCGGGCCGCGTCTTGCCGCGGTTGAACATGGTGACCTGGTGCCCCCGGCCCAGGGCCGCCTCGATGGTGGCGGGGCCCAGGAAGCCCGTGCCGCCCAGGATGAGGATCCGGAGGGGCTTGGGCAGCTTCTTGTCGGCCTTGGCGGGCGCGGGTGCCGCGAGGGCGTCCGTTCCCAGGGCGGCGGCGGCCGCGGCGGCGGCGGTGGTCTGAAGGAAGGTGCGGCGAGTCAAAACCATGGAGGCCCCCGTGATGATCAATAAACGTCCAAGACTATACCTCGTTTAGCTATATAGTAGCGAATCCCGCTTTCGAGGCCCCATGGCACCCTCCCTTCCCCAGCGCATCCTGGCCCGCCTCGTCCTGGTACGCCCCGGCGAAGGCGCGGTCCTCTTCTTCTCCACCGCCTACTTCTTCCTCCTGCTCTTCGGGTACTACCTCCTCCGTCCCATGCGGGAGGCCTTCGGCATCGCCCGGGGCGCCGACAAGCTGCCCTGGCTCATGACCGGGACCATGGCCTTCATGTTCCTGGCCAACCCCGCCTTCTCGGCCCTGGTTTCGCGCTTCCCCCGGCGCCGGTCCATTCCCATGGCCTACCGGTTCTGCGGCGCCACGCTGGCCGTGTTCTACGTCCTGTTCCGGTTCCTGCCCGGCCACGGCGGCGCCGGCCTGGGCTACGCCTTCTACATCTGGCTCAGCGTGTTCAACCTCTTCGCCGTGTCCGTATTCTGGGCCTTCATGACCGACGGGCTGGACCAGGACCAGGGCAAGCGCCTCTTCGGCTTCATCGCCATGGGCGGCACCCTGGGGGCCATCGCCGGCGCCTCGGCCACCGCGGCCCTCACGACCCTGAAGGTGGATGCCGGCACCCTGCTCCTGGTCACCATCCTCTGCCTGGAGCTGGCCATCCTGTGCGTACGAACCCTGGCCACCCGGTTCGGCATGGGCGCCGGCGCCCCATCCACCCGGGAACCGGGCCCGGGCCTCTTCCAGGGCCTGCGGCTCCTGGCCGGCTCCCCCTACCTGGCCCTCATCGGCCTCTACATCCTGCTCTATACCATCACCTCCACCTTCCTCTACATGCAGCAGGGCCAGATCGTGGCCCGGGCCTTCACCGGCTCCGCCGCCCGCACCGCCGCCTTCGCCCGCCTGGACGTGTGGGTGAACGTCCTCACCCTCTTCACCCAGGTCTTCCTCTCCAGCCGCCTCATCAAGGCCGCCGGCATGCGCGTCGTGCTCTGCATCATGCCCGTCCTCACCCTCGTCGGCTTCGGCGCCCTGTGGGCCCTGCCCACCTTCGGCACCCTGGCCCTCTTCCAGGTGCTGCGCCGGGGCCTCCATTACGCCGTGGACCGCCCCGCCCGGGAGATCCTCTACATCCCCCTGGGCCCCGGAGAGAAGTACAAGGCCAAGCCCTTCATCGACACCTTCATCTACCGCGCCGGCGATCTCCTGGGCACCTGGACCCCGACCCTGATGGCCGCCGTCTCCCTCCCCCTGGCCGGCGCCGCCCTGGCCGTGTCCGGAGCCTGGCTCTGGGGCGGCGTGGCCCTGGGCCGCCTGCAGCGGAACCTCTCAGCCTGAATCCATTCCATCCTTGTTCAGACCCCGTCCGTGATCAGGATGCCCGGCTCGAACCCCAGCCCCGCGGCCTCGCCAGGGGTCTTCATTCCCCACAGCGCCAATCGTTTCGCGTAAGCCTTCCAGAACTCCGGCCGCTTCCTCACCGACGCCAGCGGCACATGGAAGGTGAGCTTCTCCGGCAGATCGTCCAGGGACTCCGCGTCCAGGTCGTCCGCCTCGTCCGTCTCCCACAGGAACCCACAGCGGGCCTCCTGGCAGGCCGCCCAAAGCTGCAGCACCTCGCTATGCTCGAAGCTGCTGAAGAGGACCCGGTCCAAAGCCTCGGCCGCCTCCACCGCCGCCAGCGCCTGCTTCCACCCCGGTTCGCCCTTCAGCTCCACGTTCACCAGCTTCGCATCCAGCTCAAGAACGTCCGAGAGGCGGGGCACCGGTTCGCCGTTTCGCAGCGGCGGCAGCTCCGATGCGCGCAGCTTGCGGAGCACCCCGCCGGCCTTGGCGGTGCGCCCCAGGTCGTCGTCGTGCAGGACGCAGCACACGCCGTCGGTGGTGGGCTGCACGTCCAGCTCGAAGCCGTCCATGCCGGCCTGCAGGGCGGCCCGGAAGGCCGTCATGGAGTTCTCCAGGTGCGTGGAGGAGAGGCCGCGGTGGCCGAGGATGAGGGTCATGGCAGGACCACCTTTCCGGGATTGAAGATGCCGACGGGATCCAGGGCCCGTTTGATCGAGCGTAGGGCCGCTATCTGGAAGGGATCGGCGAAGTGCTGGAACGCGTCGCGCTTGGCGAGCCCGATGCCGTGCTCGCCGCTGAGGGTGCCCCCCAGCCGCACGCACAGGCCGAACAGCTCCATGAGCTGGCGGTCCAGTTCGGGACGCGGCGTCTCGCCGGCGGCCAGGAGGTTCACGTGCAGGTTGCCGTCGCCCAGGTGGCCGTAGGTGACCGTGGGCAGCCCCAGGGCCTCCAGCGCCTCGAAGAACTCCCGGATGCGGCTCCGGGGCACCACGATGTCCTCGCTGACCTTTTTCGGGAACCGCTCCTTGAGGTGGGAGGAGGTGGTGCGCCGCACCGCCCACAGGGCCTCCCGCTGGCGCGCGTCCGTGGCGGACTGGAGGTGCTCGGCCAGATCGCCCAGCGCCTCGACCAGGCCCTCCAGGAAGGCCTCGGACCCGCAGTCCCGGTCGTCGAACTCCAGCAGGGCCAGGGCCTCGCCCGGCATCCGGCGCGCGGCCTCGGGGCCGTGCTCACGCAGGTCCCGCAGCACCGCCGGGTCCCAGAACTCGAAGGCCGACGGCAGGTACCCGGCCTCCACCAGGCGCCCCGGCAGGTCCAGCAGCTCGTGCCAGCGCTCCATGGGCAGCAGCAGGGTGAGCCCCTCCCGGGGGGCGGGCACCAGGCGCACCGCGGCCCCCGTGATGATCCCGAAGATCCCCTCGCTGCCCACCAGCAGCTGCCCCAGGCTGGGCCCCACGTTGCACTTCACGCTGGGGATCCCGAAGGTGTGCACCTCCCCGTCCTCCATGAGCGCGTCGACGGCCAGCACCCAGTGGCGGGTCATGCCGTACTTGCAGGCCCCCGGCCCTCCCGCGTTGGTGGCGAGGCTGCCCCCAAAGGCGCACTGCTCCCAGGAATTGGGATCCGGCGGGTAGAAGAGGCCCTCGGCCAGGGCCGCGGCCTTCACGTCCCGGAGCATCGCGCTGGCCGGCGCCCACAGCGCCAGGTCCGGCCTCGACACCCGGATGCTCCCCGGGAATTCCCCCATGTCCACCACGACCGCGCGCCCCAGGGGCACGCATCCCCCCGCCTTCCCCGTCCCCGCGCCCCGGGGCACCAGGGCGAACCCTTCCGCCTTGGCCAGCCTCACCAGCTCCCGCAGGGCCGCGGCGCTGCGGGGCCTGGCCACCGCCAGGGGCGGGTCCCCCACCACGTGGGACTCGTCGCGCCGGTAGCCCTCGGTGAGGTCGGCGCCGGTGAGGACGGAGGTGTCGGGAAGGCCGGCGAAGAGGTCCATGGCTACCCCACGAGCGTGCCCACCACGTCCCCGTTGACCGCGGCCAGCAGGTTCCCCGGCACGTTCATGTTGAACACCAGGATGGGCAGGTGGTTGTCCCGGCACAGCGAGATGGCCGCGGCGTCCATGACCTTGAGGTTCTTCTCCAGGACCTCCTGGAAGGAGATGTGCTCGTACTTGGTGGCCGATGCGTCCTTCTTGGGATCGGCGGTGTAGATGCCGTCCACGTTGGTGGCCTTCATCACCACCTCGGCGTCGATCTCGTTGGCCCGCAAGGCGGCTGCGGTATCGGTGGAGAAGTAGGGGTTGCCCGTGCCGGCCCCGAAGATCACGACCCGGCCCTTCTCCATGTGCCGCATGGCCCGGCGGCGGATGTAGCTCTCGGCCACCTTGGGCACGTCGATGCCCGACATGACCCGGGTCTCCACGCCGTGCTGCTCCAGGGCGTCCTGGAGGGCCAGGGCGTTGATCATGGTGGCGAGCATGCCCATGTGGTCGGCGGTGACCCGGTCCATGCCCTTGGTGGCACCGGCCACCCCCCGGAAGATGTTGCCGCCGCCGATGACCAGGCCCACCTCCACCCCCAGGCCCTGGATGGTCTTCACCTGGTCGGCGATCATGGCCACCACCTCGGGGTCGATGCCGTGACCCTGTTCGCCCATGAGGGCCTCGCCGGAGAGCTTCAGGAGGATGCGCTTGTATTTCATGGGGGCTCCAACGGTGCGGACGTGCGGAAAATGCGCTCCCGAATGCGGGCGACATCCGGGAGCGCGGTTCTGTCCAGGGGGGGACCCCTGCCTCAGGATGTCTCTTGGGTGCCAGCCTGGGACATGAGCCGTCCCAGGGTCTCCTGGATGTGGTCGTTCACGCCGTGCTCGCAGGCCATGAGCGCGGCGCGGATGGCGCTGTGCACGGCCTTGGAGTTGGAACGGCCGTGGCCGATGATGGAGATGCCCTTCACGCCCAGCAGCGGCGCGCCGCCGTACTCGGCGTAGTCCAGCCTGGCCGCGAAGCGCTTCAGGCCGTTCATGGTCAGCAGCGCGCCCAGCTTGGTGAGGAGGTTCTCCTTGAAGACCCCCTTCATGCCCTGGATGAGCCCCTCGGCCAGGGCCTCGGCGGACTTCAGGAGGGCGTTGCCCACGAAGCCGTCGCAGGCGATGACATCGAACTTGCCGTTCCAGATGTCGCGCCCCTCGGCGTTGCCGGTGAAGTTGAGGTCCATGTCCTTGAGGGCCTGGGCCGCCTCCCGGGTGGTGGTGGAGCCCTTGCCCTCCTCCTCGCCCACGCTCAGGACGCCCACGCGGGGCCGGGCGATGCCAAGCACCTCCTCGGCGTAGACCGATCCCATGACCGCGAACTGGGCGATGTGCTCCGGCCGGCAGTCGATGTTCGCCCCGACGTCCAGGAGGACGGTGGGACGGCCTGTCATGTTGGGGAGGATGGTCGCCAGGCAGGGCCGGTCCACCCCCGGGAGGGTGCCCAGGACCATCTTGGACGCGACCATGGCGGCGCCGGTGTGCCCCATGGACACCACGCCGTCCGCCTTGCCCTCCCGCACGAGCTGAGCCGCGACGCGGATGCTCGAGTCCTTCTTCTCCTTCAGGATGGACGTCGCCTTGTCGTCCATGTCCACGACGCTGGCGGCGTGGACGATGGCAAACCGGGACGAGAGGTCCCCCTTGAGGCCGAAGTGGCCCAGCAGGGGGCGCAGCCGGTCCTCATCCCCCACGAGGTGGAGGAAGAGTTCGGGATGCGCATTCAGCGCCGCCCGGGCCCCTTCGAGAAGGGCGACGGGGGCGTTGTCCCCGCCCATCACGTCCAGGGCGATCCGGTAGATGGCGGGAGCGTCCACCCTGGCCTCAGACGGTCTGGGCGGGACGCACGGTCAGTTTGCCGCGGTAGAAGCCGCAGGAGGGGCAGACACGGTGGGGCATCTTGGGCACGCCGCAGTTGGGGCAGGTGCTCGAGCTCATGGTGTCGAGGGAATCGTGGGTGCGGCGGCGGTCGCGGCGGGCGCGGGAATGGCGGCGCTTGGGATTCGGCATAGTTGACTCCTCGGAGAGTGGTCGGTTTGGGAAAAGGGAGGAAGCCGGGTCAGGCGTCTTCCAGGTTGAGTTTCAGGCCCGAAAGGGCCTTGGCCAGGGCGCCCGGTTCCTTCACCAGCTCGGGGTGGCAGGAGCAGGGACCCTTGTTCCAGTTCTTGCCGCACTGCGGGCAGAGGCCCTTGCAGTCCTCCCGGCAGAGCGGATGCATGGGGGCGTGGAGCAGGAAGTGCTCGCGGGCGAGGGCCTCCTCGTCCAGGACCGGCTCGGGCAGGAAGACCACGTCCAGGTCCTGGCTGCCTAGCGCGTGGGACCCGCCCACGGCGAGCTCCTTGTCGCGGCTGCCCAGGAACTGGCTCTCCACCTCGATGCCCAGGTCCAGGGGTTCGAGGCACCGGGAGCAGCCCCCTTCCCAGGTGGCCTCGCCCTTGACCTCGAGGAAGAAATCCGCGTCCGAAGGCATCACCCGCACCTGCCAGGTGGCTTCGCGCAGGCGCGTGCCGTCCCCCAGGTCCAGGGCGCCGGTCACGCCGTCCACACTCACGCCCTCGGGGGGCAGCTGGGAAAGATCAATCATTTCGCGGGTTCCTTCTCGGGACCTGCGGGCGCTGCGCCGGAGGGGCCGGTGTTCTTGCCGGGTTCGGCGGTGAAGGGAGGCCGGTCGGCGGAGCCGCCCGGGTCGCCCGCGCACTTCAGCTCGTAGCCGCCCTTGCCGGACTTCCCTTCGAAGGGGTTGCCCCAGGGGTCCGTCGAAGCCACGTTCACGGGAATGTTGTTCTCCTTCACCAGCACCGAGTTGGGTTCCACCATCGCTTCGAAGCTTGTGAAGTCAGGATACTTCCCATGCTTGAGGTAGTAGAAGTCCAGCCCCTCGGACACCGTCTTCACGGTGTCGTGGGCCTTGATGTAGCGCGCATTGGCGGAGAACTCCTGGTACTTCCGGATACCGATGGTGGCGAGGACGGCCATGATCATCATGGCGACCAGCAGTTCCATCAGCGAGAAGCCAGCTTGTTTGTTCTTTTTCATGTCTCTTTCCGGGGAAGGGAGGTCCAGGGTAGAGATAAGTATGGGTAACCCGGACGACCTTGTCCAAGCATCCCAGTGTGCCACAGGTCAAGGATTTTACAAGAAATCATTGGGAATGTCGCCCTTGGCGTCGCCTTCCGCGGCCTCCGCGGGGGGGAAGGATTCGGGTACCGGGAAGGCCGGGGCGGGCGTCCCCTTGCCTCCCATTTCCTGCAGCCAGTACCGGTAGGCACGGAAGCTCATGCCCAGGAGCCGGGCGGCCTTGGTCTTGTTGCCCTCCGCCCGCTCCAGGGCACCGAGCATGAAGTGCCCCTTCAGGGCGCCCAGGTAGCCCTCCAGGTCGAACCCCCCCGGGGGAATGTCCAGGGCCCCGGCCACCATGGGGCCTCCGCCCGCGTTGCGGGACATCAGGTCGTCGGGGAAGAGGTCCACGCCGATGGGCCCCCCGGAGTTCAGGGCGACGCACCGTTCCATGAGATTCTCAAGCTCCCGCACATTGCCGGGGAACCGGCAGGCCCGCAGGACCGCCATGGCCTCCTCCCCCAGCCCCATGGTCGGCTTGTTGAGCTTCCGGCAGAACTTGGCCAGGAAGTGCTCGACCAGGACCGGCAGGTCCTCCTGGCGCTCCCGCAGCGGGGGCAGCTCGATGTGGAGGATGTTCAGGCGGTAGTAGAGGTCCTGGCGGAAGAGCCCCTTTTCGGCCCGGTCCCGCAGATCCCGGTTCGTGGCGCCGATGACCCGGACGTCCACCGCCCGCTCCTCGTTGGCCCCCACGCGCCGGATCCGCCGCTCCTGGAGGACGCGCAGGAGCTTGACCTGCAGGGGCAGCGGAATCTCGCCGATCTCGTCCAGGAAGATGACGCCCCCCTCCGCCTCCTCGAACAGGCCCCGCTTGGTGAGGTTGGCTCCCGTGAAGGCCCCCTTCTCGTAGCCGAAGAGCTCGGATTCCAGCAGCGCCTCGGGAAGGGCCCCGCAGTTCACCGGCACGAAGGGCCCCTTGGCCCGGTCCGAGTAGCGGTGCACGAGCCGGGCCACGATCTCCTTGCCCGTGCCGCTCTCCCCCGTGACCAGCACGGTGGTGTCGGCCCGGGCGATCTTGCCCACGAGGGCCTGGACCTTGCGGATGGTGGGCCCCACCCCCACCAGGTCCCCGATGTCCCGCACGTCGGGCCCGGGGGAGACCGAGACCGAGAAGATCCCCTTCAGGACCTTGGACAGCTCCTGGATGTCGTTCTTGGTCTTGGTGAGGAAGTCCACCGCGCCCAGGTTGAGGGCCCGCACCGTGGTCTCGGTGGTGGCGAAGGCGGTCATGATCACCACCGGGATGTCCAGGTCCCGCTCCTTCATCCAGGTGAGCAGGTCGATGCCGCTGCCGTCCTTGAGCCGCAGGTCCGAGACCACCGCGTCGAAGGGGCGGGCCTCCAGGGCCGCCCGGGCCTCGGCCAGCCCCGCGGCGGTGACGGTCTCGAACCCCTGGGGGGCCAGTCCCATCTGGAGGACGTCCCGGAAACTGGCCTCATCCTCGACCAGCAGGATGGTTTTGGGGGAAATGGGAGGGCGCATGGGCTCGCTTTTCGGGGGGCGGAGGCTCGGGCCCAGTATCTCAGCGTTGACCAGCCTTGGGGAATGAGGAACCATCCAATCATGCGCTTTCTTCTCGGCAGGACGGACGCCCTCGGCGATGTGGTCATCTCGCTCCCCGTGATGGAGCGCATCCTCTCGCGCATGCCGGAGGCCGAGGTGCACTGGCTGGTGTCCCCCTATGCGGCCCCGCTCCTGGAGGGCCTCCCGGGCGTCCACATCCGGGAGGCGGACGCCGACCTGGCCGCCCTCATGCGGGAGATCGCCCCCGACGCCGTCCTCAACCTCGGCCACCGGGACGTGGCCGTCATCACCGCGGCCAGGGCCGCCGGCGTCCCGGTGCGGGTGGCCCGCAGCCGGGGCCGCCAGATCCTCGACGCCACCCACGTCCTCTGGAGGGGCCGCAACGGCACGGGCCGCCACGAGGCCCAGAACGTCCTGGACTTCCTCCGCCCCTGGGGCTGGGAGGGGGGCTTCCCGGCGCCGCCCCGGATCCGGCTCCGGCAGGAGGAGCGGGACCTGGGCCTGGCCGAGTTCGCCACCCTGCCCCGGCCCCTGCTCGGCATCGCCACCCGCAGTTCGGGCTCCTCGGCCTACCCCTCCGAAGCCTGGTGGGCCCGGGCCCTGCCGGTGCTGAAGGCCGCCGGCTGGCACCCCGTGATCCTCGCCCCGCCCGAGGACTCGAAGCTGGGGAAGACCGACCTCCGGGGCCTCCTGGGCCGCATCGCGGCCTGCGACGCCTTCCTGGGGCCCTCCACCGGTCCCACCCAGCTGGCCGCGGCCCTGGATGTGCCGGTGCTCGCCCTCATGGGCCTCAGCTCCAACCGCGGCCCCAGCCGCTGGGCCCCCCTGGGGCGCCGGGTCCAGGTGGTCCAGTATCCCGGCCCCGAGGCCGACCTGAAGGGCGGCATGGACCGGCTGGACCCCGCCTCCCTGCTGCCCCACCTGGAACGCCTGCGGGGGCCCGCGTGATCCCCCAGGGCGCCACCTGGGTGCGCTTCCCCCGGTTCGTGGGGGACGCGGCCATGCAGCTCCCCGTGCTCCGCGTCCTGCGGACCGTCGGCGCAGGCCCCATCGTGGTCTGGGGTCCCAACCCCGCCGTCTCCCTGGTGGAGGGCCACGAGCTGGCCGATGCCGTGGTGCCCGACCGGGGCAAGCCCGGCCCCTTCGCCATGGCCGCCCTTCTCCGGGAACACCGGGCCGCCAGGAGCATCCACTTCCCCAAATCCCTGCGCCCCGCCCTGGCGGCCTGGATCGCCCGCGTGCCCGAGCGCATCGGCGTGGACGAGAGCCTCGCAGGGATCTTCAACACCCACAGCGGCCCCTTCTGGGACGCCCAGGGCCCCTTCCTGGAGCGCTACCACGCCGTGCTGGCCCGGCGCTGGCCGGACCTGCCCCCCATGCCCTTCGCGGACTACGCCCCGGCCGTCACCGTGGAACTGCCCGCCGAGCCCTACATCTGCCTCATGCCCGGCTCCACCTGGCCCTCCAAGGCCTGGCCACGGGAGCACTTCCGTGACCTGGCCCGCCTGGCCCGCCTGGATGGGTTCGCCGTGGCCGTCCTGGGCACCCCCGACGAGCGCGACGTGTGCGACTTCGTCGCCCAGGACGCCACCCACAACCTCTGCGGCCGCACGTCCCTGGTCCAGGCCGCCGCCTGGCTCCGGGGCGCCCGGGCCGCCCTGGGCAACGACTCGGGCCTGAGCCATCTGGCCGCCGCCTGCTCCACCCCGACCCTGGCCCTCTACGGAGCCACGGACCCCGGAGGCAGCACGCCCTGGGGCCCGAAGACCGCCGGCATCCGCCTGGACGGCATCCCCTGCGCCCCCTGTTTCAAGCCCGTGTGCGCGGTGGAAGGGCACCCCTGCCTGGCCGGCATTACCCCCGAGCGGGCCTGGAGGACGCTCATGGACCTGGTTTCAGCTTAGAATGGGTCAGTCCGCCCGAGGTTGCTTATGCGTCCCTTCCTTTTGAGCCTGATGGTCCCGGCCCTGTGCCTGGCCCAGGCCCCATCCATTTCCGTGGACCAGCCCCACTTCGACTTCGGCAAGCTGTACGGGGACGCCAAGGCCGTGCACCGCTTCAAGGTCTCCAACAAGGGCAACGCCGCACTCAACATCAGCCGGCTCAATCCTTCCTGCGGCTGCACCTCCACCGTCATCGGCCAGTGGACCCTCAACCCGGGCCAGAGCACCGAGGTCGAGGCCACGTTCAACCCCGTGGGTTTCCGGGGCCCGGTGCACAAGTCCATCCAGGTGGTCTCCAACGACCCCGCCAACCCCACCGTGGACCTCACGTTCGAGGCCGAGGTTCTCCGGGAGATCATGCCCTCCAGCGAGGCGGTCTTCCTGCAGGACGTCCAGAGGACCTCCCCCCGCAAGGTGTCCGTGCGGCTCGTCTCCGGCAACGGCAAGCCGGTGCACGTCACCGACGCCAGGTCCCCGGGCGCCCCCTACCTCAGCTGCTCCGTGCGCCCCGAAGGCAACGACGCCTGGGTGGACATCCTCCTGGAAGGCACGAAGATCCCCGCCTCCCGCCAGTCGGGCACCGACGCGGTGGTGGTGAAGACCGACAATCCCCGGGCCGCCGTCATCAACGTGACCGTCCAGTGGGAGCTGCGCGCCTCCGTGGTGGCCGAGCCCGGGCGCGTGGCCTGGGTCGAGCCCGCCGGCAAGGAGCAGCGCTCCAAGGTCGTCCTCAAGCAGGTGGACGGCAAGCCCTTCCGCATCCTCTCCGCCCGCACCACGAACCCGGTGCTCAGGGTCGAGGGTGGCGGCAAGGGCGCCTCCAGCCGCCACGACCTGCAAGTGGTCCTGTCCGCCAATGCCAAGGCCGGCATGTACAGCGAAAAAATCCTCGTGACCACCGACAGCCCCGACCAGCCGGAAGTGGAAATCCGCGTCGCCGCCTCCCTGCGCTGACGCCGTGCCGGATTCCAGAGGTCTGAAACACACGTCCGCCGTGGTGGGGACGCTCCTGATCGCCGTGGTGTGGGGCGCGAGCTTCGCCGGCATGAAGTACGCCCTCCAGGCCGGCCTGAGCGTGGGGGCCATGCTCAGCCTGCGCTTCCTCATCGGCACCACCTGCCTGGGGATCCTCCTCCTGGCCCTCAAGGTGCCCCTGGAGCGGCGCTCGGTGACCGACGGCCTGTGGCTGGGCCTCCTTCTCACCGCCATCTTCTGGCTCCAGGCCAGCGGCCTCGAGACCACCACGACCACCAAGTCCGGCTTCATCACCGGCCTCTACGTGCTCTTCACCCCCATGGCCAGCGTGCTCCTGGGGCACCGCCTCAAGGTCGCCCACGGCCTGGGCGCCCTGGTGGCCACCGTCGGCCTGTTCCTGCTGGTGCACACCCCGGGCGTGAGCTTCGGCGGCTGGAACCGCGGGGACTCCCTGACCCTGGTGTGCGCCGTGGGCTGCGGATTCCATATCGCCCTCACCGGCATCTTCAGCCGCCGCTCCAACGGCTGGGTGCTGGCCTTCATGCAGGTGGCCACCATCGCCGCGGTCTCCCTCGCCATCACGTCCCTCCTTCCCGCGCCCCACGGTTTCCAGACGGCCCGCAAGGCCCTGGCCGCCCCGGGCGTATGGGTGGCCCTGGCCTACCTCGGCATCCTCGCCACCGCCCTGGCGTTCTACCTCATGTCCACCCTCCAGGCCCACCTGGGCAGCACCGAGGCCGCCATCCTCTACTCCCTGGAGCCCGTGTTCACGGCCCTCCTGGCCATGACCGGGTGGGTGCCCGGGATCCGGGAACGCCTCTCGGCCCTCCAGCTGGCGGGAGGCGGCATCATCCTGGGCGCCATGATCCTGGCCGAGGTCGGCCCCACCTGGATGGCCCGCTTCGGGGATTCCAGCCCCGAACGCGACGGCTGAGCGATAATCCATACAAGGAGGACCCCGTGATCATCGTTACCGGAGGCGCCGGGTTCATCGGCAGCAACGTCGTCAAGGAGCTCAACCGGAGGGGCCGCACCGATATCCTGGTGGTGGACAACCTCGAACGCTCCGAGAAGTTCCGGAACCTCTCGGACCTGGTCATCCAGGACTACATGGACAAGCGGGCCTTCCGGTCCCGCCTCGACGCCGGCACCTTCGACCTCCAGGCCGACGCCATCCTCCACAACGGCGCCTGCTCCGACACCATGGGCGGCGACGGCCGCTACATGCTCGAGAACAACTTCGGGGACTCCAAGGCCCTCCTGAACTACGCCCTCTCCAAGGCCATCCCCTTCGTGTACGCCTCCAGCGCCGCCACCTACGGCCCCGGCCCCGCCTTCGTCCCGGACCCCGCCAACGAGCGCCCCCTCAACGTCTACGGCTACTCGAAGCTCCTGTTCGACCAGCACGTCCGCCACCTTCTGCCCCAGGTGCGGAGCACGGTGGTGGGCCTTCGCTACTTCAACGTCTACGGCCCCCGGGAGGACCACAAGGGCCGCATGATGTCCGTGCTCCACCAGCTCCTCCGGCAGCTGCGCGAGGAGGGCGCCTGCCGCCTCTTCACCGGCACCGGCGGCTACGGCGACGGCGAGCAGGTGCGGGACTTCGTGTTCGTGGGGGACATCGTCGACATCGGCCTCCACTTCGCCCAGGGCCCCGTGGCCCAGGGCATCTTCAACGCCGGCACCGGCAAGGCGAGGAGCTTCAACGCCATCGCCCAGGCCCTCATCGCCCACCTGGGCAAGGGCCGCGTCGACTACATCCCCTTCCCCCAGGAACTGGCCGGGAAGTACCAGAGCTTCACCCAGGCCGACCTGACCAGCCTGCGTGCCGCGGGCTACGCGAAGCCCATGACGGAGCTGGAGGAGGGCATCCGCCTGACCCTGGCCGAGCTGGGCTAGTCCGGACCCGTTTGCCCGGAAAGCAAGGTCCGCCTGAGGGTCTCGAAAAGCCACTGTTCGTAGGCATCCGAAGTCCAGGCCCGCTCCACGACCAGCATGCGGTACAGGTCCCTTCCCGTGACCATCCACATGATGTCCCGGGCCTGATCCAGGCCCAGGCCGGGCCTGGCGAAGCCTTCCTCCAGGACCCGCCGCACCCGGGCCGCCTGGAGGTCGTACCGGAGTTGTTCGAAACGCTGCTCGACAGCCCGGAGTTCAGGGGAAAAGGCCGCGGCCCCGCGGACGAGGCCGAGCTGCTCTTTTTCACCGTCGTAGATGGTGCGTGCGATGGAGGCGGTCACCCGCATCACGTCCACCGGGTCCCCTGCGGAATCCGCCTTCTCCGCCAAGGCCCGATATCGGTCATTGAACATGGACGCCTCCATCAAGGCTCCCAGCAGCCCCGCCTTCGACTTGAATTGCGCGTAGATGGTGGCGGGCGACACCTGCGCCTCGGCGGCGACCGCTTCAAGGGTCACCCGGTCCAGTCCCCGCTCGGCGAAGAGCCTCCGGGCGGCCTCCAGGACCCTCGCGCGGGTCAGAGCCGCCTGCCGGGCCCGGGCGGTGTTGTCGTAGTTTCGGCGGACCCTCTTGACCATTTGGATATGGTAAACGATATTTGAATCGCCATCCGAATTGAGAGGAGGTCTCAAATGGCAGCCACCCGGATCTGGACAGGGCGCCTTCTGAGCGGAGTCGCGCTGCTATTCCTGTTGATGGACGGCCTGACGAAGGTCGCGCGCGCCAACCCTGCCGTCCAGGCGACCGTGGGGCTTGGGTTTGCGGAGACCAGCGTTCCGGTCATCGGGTTCCTGGTCCTGGGCGGCGCCCTGCTCTACGCCTGGCCGGCGACCGCCGGCCTGGGCGCCCTCTGGTTGACGGCCTTCCTGGGCGGAGCGGCATCGGCCCAGTTCCGCCTCGGAGCGCCTTGGATCAGCCACACCCTGTTCCCGGCCTATCTGGGCGTGGCGCTCTGGGCGGGACTGGTGCTCCGGCGTCCCGAATGGTGGGATCTGGTCCGACCCGGCCGTCCGGCCAAGGGGGACCGCTCCGGATAGGGATGCCCACCGTTGGAGGTGCCTGCTATCCCAGCCTGTCCAACACCACGAGGGTCACGTCGTCCGAGAAGGGCGTGGAGTCGTTGAAGGTCACCGCCCGGTGAACGATGTGGTCCGCTGCCGCCTCCTCGTCGGCGGGCAGGTCGGAGCAGATCTCCAGGAGACCCTCGTCCCCCAGGAACGACCGGTCCTCCCGCTCCACCTCCACCAGACCATCCGTGTAGACGATGAGCCGGTCGCCCTTCATGAAGGGGCAGGTCTGCTGGTGGAACTGGAGGCCCTCGTCGATGCCCAGCATGAAGCCCCGCTCCCCCAGGACCGTGGGGATCCGCGGACCGCCGGAAGCACCCTGGGAGATGAGCATCGGCGCCACATGGCCCGCGGCAACGTACTGCAGGATATCGGAGGCCGGGTCCAGGCGCGCCAGGAAGGCCGTCGCGAACTGCTCCGCCAGCGTGCTGCGCGCCAGGTCCCGGTTCATGGCCTGGGCCCAGGCCAGGGGTCCGTGGCCGAAGCGCACCTGGTTCTCGAAGCAGGTCTTCACCATGGCGGAGATGAGGGCGGCGGTCACGCCGTGCCCGCTCACGTCGGCAATCATCAGGGCCACGCTGTCGTCGGGCAGGTTGAGGATGGCGTAGATGTCCCCACCGATGCCCTCCGCGGGCAGATAGCGGTGGGTGTAGCGGATGTTTCCCGCCTGCCCCGGGATGGGCGGCAGCAGGCCCACCTGGAGGCGCGCCGCGAGACTCAACTCGGCGGTCATCCGTTCCTGGAAACGGGTCAGTTCCAGGTTCTGGCGCTTGATCTCCTTCTGCATGCCGATGATGCGGAAGGCCGATTCCACCTTCGCCATCACCTCCTGGGCGTGGAAGGGCTTGGAGATCATGTCGTCGGCGCCCAGGTTCAGCCCGCCGATCTTGGAGGCCGTGCCGTCCAGGGCCGACACGAGCACGAAGAACGTGTCCCGGGTGCGGGGGTTCCCCTTCACCGCCTGGCAGAGCTCATCCCCGGCCATCTCCGGCATCCGGAGGTCCGAAAGGATGAGGTCGGGCTGCAGCTTCGCCATCTCGTCCAGGGCCACCCGGCCGTTTTCGGCCAGGAGGACCGTGTAGCCGGCGCGCTTGAGGTAGAAGCTGAGGATATCCCGTATGGGCGCTTCGTCATCGACGACCAGCACGACGCCTTTTTGCATGCCTCAGGCCCCGCGAAGCGCGTCCTGCTCCGTCGTGAAGATGGAGAAGTAGTTCGTGAGGTTCGTCTGGTCGAAGGTCTTCTTCACCTGGGGCGGAAGGGCGCAGAGGTGGAGCTTGCCGTTGTTCTTGTCCACGCTGTTCCGGGCGGCCACGAGAAGCCCCAACCCCGAGGAATCGATGAAGGACACGCTCTCGAGGTTGATGACGAGCAGCTTGGGCTGGAGCGTGGTCACGGTGTCCCGGATCACGTCCCGCAGCTGGGCCGTCACCTCGAAGTTGACCTTGCCCTGGATGGTAACGACGGATGCGTTGCCTTCCTGGCGGGTCTGAATGTTCAACATGGGGCCTCCATATTCGAATATTGAAGACAACCTCACCGCCAATTGCCGTGGAGGATTGTACTGCGAAAAAAACGACGAAAGCTAAGGATTTCTTTGAATAAAAACCGGGACGGGGCGCGGGCCCCGTCCCGGTGGACTCCGGTCTACTTGACGGCGAAGGCGGCCACGAGCACGTAGATCACCAGGGCCTCGATGAGGGCCAGGCCGATGATCATGGTCGTGCGGATGTTGCCGGCGGCCTGGGGGTTGCGCGCGATGCCCTCGCAGGCGGCGACCACGGCCTTGCCCTGGGCCATGCCGCAGCCGGCGGCCGCGATGGCGAGAGCGATGTGGGCCAGGAACTTGCCTTCGAAGATGCCGGGGGCGGCGGCGCCGGGGACCTGGGCGAAGGCGGCGACGGCCAGGGTGAACAGGAAGGCGGTGACGAAGAACTTCTTCATGGGAAACCTCGGAAAAGGGGGGCGCGGGGTTCGGAATCCCGACGTCCGGTTGGAAACGGGGCTAGTGCTCGTGCGCGACGGCTCCGGACACGTAGATCGTGGCGAGCATGATGAACACGAAGGTCTGGATCAGGCCGAAGAACAGGCCCATGATCGCCAGGGGCACCGGCACCACCAGGGGGGCCAGGCCGAAGAAGATGCCGGTCACCACGTGCTCGCCGGCGATGTTGCCGAACAGGCGCAGGCTGTGGCTGAGAATCCGGGAGAACAGGCCCAGGACCTCGAGCGGCCACATGAGGATCCACAGGAACCACACCGGGCCCGCGAAGTGGCCCAGGTACTTCCCGACGCCGTGCTCGCGCATGCCGTGGAAGTTGTAGTAGAGGAACACCACCAGGGCGCAGCCCAGGGTCACGTTGTAGTTGGCCGTGCCCGAGCCCAGGCCGGGGATCAGGCCGAAGAGGTTGTTCAGCAGGACGAAGACGCCCAGGGTGCCGATGAGGGGCACGTAGCGGTCCGGATGGTGCGCCACGTTGTCCGACACCAGGGTGCGCACGAAGCTCACCAGGTATTCCATGGTCTGCTGCAGGGGGCCCGGGACGCGCACCAGCTTCGCCCGCACCATCAGCACCAGGATGACCGTCACCAGGGCCGCCAGGACCGAGATGAGGAGGTGGTCGTAGCGCTCCAGGACCGAGAGGGCCTCGCCGTGGGCGAAGGCGCCCCACGGGTGCCTGGCCAGCCCCAGGAGGTTGGTCAGCAGGACCGCGAGAAAGGACGCATGGTGTTCCATGGTGGGGACCTCGGGTGCTCAGTCAGGCCGGAAGATCAACCATAACGCTTCCAGCACGATGGAAACGCTGAAAAGGAGAATCCCGGTGACGAAGGGTAGGACTTCCGAAGGGAAGCAGACCATCATCCCACGCAGGAGAAGCACGATCAACGCCAGTTTGGCCAGTACCAGGAACCCGAAGAGCCACCTCCGCCTCACCGAAGGGGTCAGCATGCCCGTCACCACCCACCGGTGGAGGTTCCAGAACAGGAGGCTGGCCGCGCCGCCCGCCGCGAACACCAGGGCCCCCCGCCAGGACCGCGCGAGACCCCACCCCGCCGCGCCCAGGGGCACCAGGGCCAGCTGGATCCGGTTGATGCGGACCAGGTGGTGGGTCCCCCCGTCCTCAGCCGCCATGGGAATCGTCCTTCTCCTTTTTTTCGGCCTCGTCATAGCGGTCCAGCCGCACGGTGGTCTTGTACAGCTCCCAGAAACCCGTGGCCACGCCCCACGCCAGGCCCACCCACATGCCGGCCCGGGGGTGCCCGAAGAGCCCTCCGATCCAGCGCCCCAGGAAGAAGCCCGCGACGAAGGCGATGGGAAACACCATGCCCAGCCCCATGAGATCGCCCCACAGGGCCCGTTCACGGGGATCGACCCCCTTGTCCTTGCGCTGGAACAGCATGCCGGCACCCGCCTCTGGTCTGATTATCGCCTATTGTAACGGCCATCGCCGGCAGTCCCCCGGGGGGAGGCTGCCGGCGACGGGACCAGGTGCTCTAGAGGATCGTGGCGGCCCAGTCCAGCAGGTAGGCCCCAAAGAGGGTCCCCACCAGCACCAGGGCGCAGGAGACGCCCACCACCAGGCCGGTGATCCCGCCCATGGGCTTGACTTCGCCTTCGGCGGGCTCCTTGAAGTACATCGCCGCCACCACGGCCAGGTAGTAGTAGGCCGCCACGGCGCTGGTGAGCAGCGCGATGACCGTGAGGGTGACGTGGCCCTGCTCGATGGCCAGCTTGAACAGGTAGAACTTGCTGAAGAAGCCCACCAGGGGCGGTATGCCCGCCAGGCTCAGCAGGATGACCATCATGGCGAAGGCCAGCACCGGCCGGGTGCGGGACAGCCCCCGGAAGTCCTCGATGCGCTCCCCTTCGCCCTTGCCTTGGAGGTAGATGATGATGCCGAAGGCCCCGCTCTGCATGAGCAGGTAGGTGAGCATGTAGAGCCAGATGGCCTGCACCCCGCCCGGAACGTTGGAGCTGAGCACGCCCAGCAGCATGTAGCCCACGTGGGCGATGCTGGAATAGGCCAGCAGCCGCTTCATGGTCTGCTGACGGAGGGCGGCGATGTTGCCCAGGATCATGCTGGCTCCGGCCACGAAGGCCAGGGGCGCCATCCACTCGCCGTGGAGGCCGCCGAAGCCCGATCCGAAGACGCGGGCGAAGGCCGCCAGGGACGCCGCCTTGGGGGCCATGGACATGAAGGCGGTGATGGCCGTGGGGGCGCCGTCATAGGCGTCCGGGCTCCACATGTGGAAGGGGACGGCGGCCACCTTGAAGCAGAAGCCCACCAGCACCATGAGGATTCCCAGGAATACCAGCAGGTTGCTGGACATGGGCAGAAGGGCCAGCTTCTCGTTGAGGTCCGCGAGGTTGGTGGTGACGCCGCCCGTGGCGGCGAACAGGAGGCTGATCCCGAACAGAAGGATGCCGCTGGAGAAGGCCCCCAGCAGGAAGTACTTCACCCCCGCCTCGATGCTCCGCTCCTGTTCGCGGAAGTACGCCACCAGGATGTAGATGCAGAGCGCCATGAGCTCCAGGGAGAAGTAGATGGACACCAGGTCGGTGGCCCCCACCAGGAACAGCATGCCCGTCACCGAGAAGAGGATCAGGGAGTAGTACTCCACGGACTGGTCCTTGTGCAGGTCCAGCTGAAGCTGGCTCAGGAGCACGGTGATCACGCCCGCGGCGAGGCACAGGTACTGGAAGCCCCGGGTGATGCCGTCCACCTGATACATGCGGGAGAAGCCCGCGCCCGGAGGCGTGCGGCTGACGAGGAACCCCGCGGCCACGAGGACCAGGACGGTGATGAAGGCCCACTGGCTCTTCCCGCCCTTGGGCACGAACATATCGCCCGGCCAGAGCATGACCGTGGCGGCCACCAGGATGAGGAGCTGCGGGTAGATGAGCGGAAGATCCCTGACCAGGGTCCCCCACAAGCCGGCGGCGAAGGACATTACTCACCCCCTCCATGGCTGGTCTCGGCGTGCCCTTCGGCGTGGCCCTCGGCATGGGCCGGGGCGGCCATGGCGGCCATGCCGCGCCTGGCGGCCTCGCGCTGGGCGGCCGTGAGGGGCTGCTGCTTGTAGAAGGAGGGGTTCACCTGGGTCACCAGCTTCTCGACGGGCTTGTCCAGGATGGCCAGGAGCGGCTTGGGATAGAGGCCGATCCAGAAGGCCGCGATGAGCAGGGGCACGAAGTAGGCGATCTCGCGCAGGTTCAGGTCCGCCATCTTGGTGTTGGTCTCGTTGATGGGCCCGAACATGGCCCGCTGGTAGAGCCAGAGCATGTAGGCGGCGCCCAGGATGATGCCCGTGGTGGCCACCACCGCGATCCAGGGCGCGGCCTGGAAGGCGCCCTGCAGGATGGCGAACTCCCCGATGAAGCCGTTGAGGCCCGGGAGCCCGATGCTGCTCATGGTCATGATCAGGAAGACCGTCGCGTAGATGGGCATGGTCTTGGACAGCCCGCCGTATTCCGCGATGAGCCGGGTGTGGCGGCGCTCGTAGACGATGCCCACGATGAGGAAGAGCGCGGACGTGGAGATGCCGTGGTTGAGCATCTGGAGGATGCCGCCGGTGATGCCGTTGGGGTTCAGGGCGAAGATGCCCAGCATGCACAGGCCCAGGTGGCTCACGGAGGAGTAGGCCACGAGCTTTTTCATGTCCTTCTGGATCATGGCCACGAGCGCGCCGTAGATGACGCCGATGATGGCCAGGGTCATGAACCAGGGCATCAGCTCCTTGGTGGCGTCCGGGGCGATGGGCAGCAGGAAGCGCAGGAAGCCGTAGGTGCCCATCTTCAGGAGCACGCCGGCCAGCACCACGGAGCCCGCGGTGGGGGCCTCCACGTGGGCGTCAGGCAGCCAGGTGTGGAAGGGGAACATGGGCACCTTGATGGCGAAGCCCAGGAAGAAGGCCACCGCCAGGAGCGTCTGGAAGGTGTGGGACTGCGCGCCGACCGTCGCCGCCATGGCCTGGAACGAGGCGATGGACATGTCGTAGTGGCCGGTGGTCTTGAACTGGAGGAAGTAGATGGCCAGGATGGCCACCAGCATCAGCACCGAGCCCGCCAGGGTGTAGAGGAAGAGCTTGATGGCCGCGTAGAGCTTCTGGGGCCCGCCCCAGATGGCGATCAGGAAGTACATGGGCACCAGCATCAGTTCCCAGAAGAGGTAGAACTGGAACATGTCCTGGGTGATGAAGACCCCCAGCATGCTGAACTGCATGACCAGCAGCCAGATGTAGTACTCCTTGTGGCGCTCCAGGATGGCCGTGAACGAGCACCACACCACGATGAACCCCAGGAGGGTGGTGAGCAGCAGCAACACCAGGCTGATGCCGTCCATGCCCACGCTGAACTTGACCCCGATGCTCGGAATCCAGTCGCAGGAATAGGCCCACTGGACCGCGGCGCTGGAGCGGTCGTACTGGAACCAGAGCGGGATGCTCAGGAGAAAGTCGGCCACCGTGAAGGCCAGGGCCCCCAGTTCAAAGGTCCTTCGACTCTCCTTCGGCACGAAGAGGAGGAAGAGGGCCCCGAGGAGGGGGAGGACGGTGACCCACAACGGGAGGTTTTGCCAGGGACTCATGGTGACTCCAGAGATCGTCTAACGGTCGAACGGAACAAGCGAAAGCAGGAAGGGCTAGGCCAGGAACTTCCAGAAGGCGAAAACCAGGAAGCCCAGGAACATGACGAAGGCGTAGTTCTGGACCCGGCCGCTCTGGAGCTTGCGGAAGCCCCCGGCGACCTGCTGGAGCACCCACGCCACCAGGTTCACGAGGCCGTCGATGATCCTGGCGTCGAACCAGTGCAGGGCGTGGCTGCTGACGAGGGTGAAGCGCGCCGCGCCGTTCACCATGCCGTCCACCGCCCAGGTGTCGAAGGCCCACAGCTGGGCCCCCAGCTGCTTGCAGGGGCCGATGAAGGCGGCTTCGTAGAACTCGTCGATGTAGTACTTGGCGTTCACCCACTCGAACAGCTCGGGGAACCGCTTCACGAAGGCCCTGGGCTTGGACCAGGTGGGATCCGCGCCGTAGAACCACCAGGCCAGGGCCATGGCGGCCGGGGCCCACACGACGGTGGCCACGAACATCAGGATGTATTCCATGGCCGGGACGGCGCCGTGGGCCTCGTGGGCGTGGGTCTGGTAGAGCAGCGGGGCGATCCACTCGCTGAAGTGGCCGCTGCCGATCCAGTGGAGGCTGTGGGGGATGTTCAGGAAGCCGCCCACCAGGGCCAGGAGCGCCAGCAGCGCAACGGGGACCCACATGTTCCAGGGCACCTCGTGCGGGGCGTGCGCGTGGCCGGCATGGGCGTCATGGCCCGCGTGGTCGTCGTGCCCGGCATGGTCATCGGCGGCGTGGTGGACCTCGGAGGGGACGGTGAGGTGGTGGGGGTCATGCCCCGCGCCCCGGTACTCGCCGAAGAAGGTCATGGCCATCAGCCGGACCATGTAGAAGGCCGTCATGAACGCCGCGATCATGCCCATGCACCACGCCACGAGGCTGAGGGTGGAGCCCTGGTAGGTGCCGCCCGCGAACCAGCCCTCGAACACCTTCCAGAGGATCTCGTCCTTGGAGAAGAAGCCCGAGAAGGGGAAGATGCCGGCGATGGCAATGGTCGCGATGCCCATGGACGCGAAGGTCCACGGCATGTATTTTCTCAAACCGCCCATGTTGCGCATGTCCTGCTCGTGGTGGCAGGCCATGATCACGGAGCCGGACCCGAGGAAGAGGGCGGCCTTGAAGAAGGCGTGGGTGAAGACATGGAACATGCCGGCGGAGAAGGCCCCCGCGCCCATGCCCATGAACATGAAGCCCAGCTGGCTCACCGTGGAGTAGGCCAGCACCTTCTTGATGTCGTACTGCGCCAGGCCCATGCTGGCCGCGACCAGCGCCGTGAGGGCGCCGATGAACAGCACCAGGGAGAGGGCCGCCGGCGCGTTGACGTAGATGAAGTTCAGCCGGGCGATCATGTAGAGGCCCGAGGTGACCATGGTGGCCGCGTGGATCAGGGCGCTGACCGGGGTCGGGCCCGCCATGGCGTCCGGAAGCCAGACGTAGAGGGGAATCTGGGCGCTCTTGCCGCAGGCGCCCAGGAACAGGCAGCAGCCGATGAGGTTGAACCACCAGGTGGGGGCATGGGAGACGCCGAAGAGGGTGATCTCGGGCCGGGCCAGGATGTCCCGGGTCATGCCCATGAGCGTGTCGAAGTCCACCGAGCCGTAGATCATGAAGATCAGGAAGAACCCGATGAGGAACCCGAAGTCGCCGATGCGATTGGTGACGAAGGCCTTCTTGCCCGCCACCGCCGCGTACTCGCGGTCGAAGTAGAAGCCGATCAGCAGGTAGCTGCAAAGCCCCACCCCTTCCCAGCCCAGGAACATGATGATCATGTTCGCGCCCAGCACCAGGTTGAGCATGGAGAAGATGAAGAGGTTCAGGTAGGCCATGAACCGGTAGTACTCGCCGTTCTTGCGCTCATCGGCCATGTACCCCGTGGAGAACAGGTGGATGAGGAAGCCCACCCCGGTCACCAGCAGGCCCATGCAGGCCGAGAGGGGATCCACCTTGTAGGCCCAGGCCATGGTGTTGTGGGTCAGCCCGCCCAGCACCTGGGCGTCGCCCAGGCTCAGCCAGGTCCACACCGTCTGGGTCACGGACCGGTTCGCCGGCTCCATGCCCATGAGCTGGATGAAGGTCCAGCACACCAGCAGGAAGGACGCCGCCACGGAACCCAGGGCGATGAGGTCCACCAGCTTGTTGTTCTTCAGGGTGCGCCCCGTGGCGCCGTTCAGGATGGCGCCGAACAGCGGCAGGAAGGGGATGAGCCAGAGCACGGAACTGTGGAGTGGCGTGCTCAGGACTGCGTGTTCCATGATCATGCGTTCACCTGGGTCAAAGTCGTCAAAGGAGGGGTCATGCTCAGCCCTTGAGAAGGTTGATCTGGTCCACCTGGATGGTGTCCTTCTTGCGGTAGAGGGCCACCACCAGCGCGAGGCCGATGGCCACCTCCGCCGCGGCCAGGCCCATCACCAGAAGGGCGAAGGCCTGTCCCGCCACGGTGCCAGCGTGGCGCGCGAAGGCCACGAGGTTCAGGTTGGCGGCGTTGAGCATGAGCTCCACGCACATGAGGATCACCAGGGCGTTGCGGCGCACGAGCACCCCGGCCACGCCCACCGAGAACAGCAGGAAGGAGATGAAGAGGACGGTATTCATGGATGCCATTGGTCTACACCCTTTCCTTCTTGGCCAGCGTCACGGCGCCGATCAGGGCCACCAGCAGGATCACCGAGAGGATCTCGAAGGGCAGCAGGTAGCCCGCGAAGAGCCCTCGGCTCACGGCCTGGGAGTTCTCCTTGGCCACGTCCAGGCCCCGGGCGAGGTCCGGGTCGAGCGTAAGCGCAACCTCCGCGCCCTTGGTGAAGAAGGTGCTCACGAAAACGCCGACGATGGCTGCGGCGCCGACGGCCACCGCCACCAGCGCGTAGGGCGTCTGGGACTGGAACAGGCCCTTTTCCTTGTACTTGGTCATCTCCACCAGCATGACCACGAAGAGGAACAGCACAACGATGCCCCCCGCGTAGACCAGGAGCTGGGCCACCGCCAGGAACTCGGCGCTCATGCAGAGGTAGCAGCCCGCGATGGAGAGCATGGCGAAGAGGAAGCCCACCACGCTGTGCACCGCGTTCTTGGAAAAGACGAGGGCCAGGGCCCCGCCCACGGCCATGAGGCCGAAGAGCAGGAACATGTTGTGTCCGATGAAGGCCAGGAAGGTTTCGACCATGGGTTCAGTCCTCGTCCGAATAGGAGAACTTGCCGACCGGGGTCAGCCCGAACATGTTCTGGGACTCGCCCAGCATGCCGATGGAGAAGTCCTCGCGGTTGTAGGCCGCCAGTTCGAACTGGTGGTTAAGGATGATGGAGTCGAACCCGCAGCTCTCCACGCAGAACTCGCAGAAGATGCAGCGCTCCATCTCGAAGTCGTAGCGGGTGGGGATCTTGGTCTTGCGCCCCTCCTTCTTCCCGCTCTCGATGGTGATCACCTGGGTCGGGCAGATCTTCTCGCAGGCCAGGCAGCACACGCACTTGATCTCGCCCTGCTCGTCCTTGAGCATGGTGAGCCGCCCGCGGAACCGGGGCGCCAGCTTCACGGGCACCTCCGGGTACTCCTCGGTGACGTGCATCTTCACCTTGCGCCGGTTCGCCGTGGCGAACACCTTCGCGAAGTGCGTGCCCGTCAGCTTCATGCCCTTGAAGATGTCGACCGGGAACAATGTCTTTAGGAACTTGCGCATACTCACTCCCCTAGGCCGCGTAGCGCACGGCCGCAGCCAGCACCACAAGGACAAGCGTGAAAGGAATCAGATATTTCCACGCCACTGCCATGACCTGGTCGTACCGGTAGCGGGGAATGGTCCCCCGCACCCAGATGAAGACGAACAGCAGGAAGATCATCTTCACGACGTACCAAAGCGCGTTGGGCGCGCCGACGAGGGGCCAGTTCTGGACGAAGCGGTGCAGCCCGAAGGGCACCAGGTAGGGTCCGCCCAGGAAGAAGGCGCTGGCCAGGGCCGCCACGACCACCATGTTGATGTACTCGGCCAGGTAGAAGAACCCGAAGCGCATGCCCGAGTATTCCGTATGGAACCCGGCCACCAGCTCGTTCTCGGCCTCGGGCATGTCGAAGGGCATGCGGTTGGTCTCGGCGAAGCCGCAGGTGAAGTAGACCAGGAAGCCCACCGCCATGAGCGGCGCGGCGATGGGGGACGTCTCCAGGGCCAGCTTTCGGGTCATCTCGTTGAAGTTCAGGGTCCCGGTGAGCACCACCGGCACCAGCAGGCTGAGCGTCAGGGGCACTTCGTAGCTGACGATCTGGGCGCCGGATCGCAGGCCGCCCAGGAGGGGGTACTTGGAATTGGAGGCCCAGGCGCCCAGCACGATCCCGTAGACGCCCACCGAGGCGATACCCAGGATGAACAGCAGGCCCACGTTCATGTCGGTGATGAAGCCGTTGAAGGGCACGCCCCCGAGGATCGGCACGAACTTCGGGAAGGTGAACAGCGCGCCGGGGTAGAAGCTCACCGCCGCGAACACCACCACCGACGCGATCAGCGAAAGGGCGGGAGCGACCAGGAAGATGGCCCGGTCGGCCTTGGTGGGGACGATGTCCTCCTTGAGGAACAGCTTGGCGATGTCGCCCACCAGCATCGGCAGCCCGCGCCAGTAGGACAGGAAGGGCACCTTGCCCATGCGCCACATGCCGCGGTTCAGCCAGCCCGTGAGCCCGACGCGGTGGCCCGCGATGCGGGTCGCGCCCAGGCGGTCCTGGGCGTGGCCCAGCACCTTGCGTTCCGCGTAGATGGTCAGCGGCACGATGATGAAGATGAAGAGGACCACGCACACGGCCTGGATGACGGCCATCACGGAGGTCTGGAGGAGGGTCAGCTCGGGGGTTGCGTTCATCGGTCGATCTCTCCCAGGACCACGTCAAGCGTTCCGATCGTGGCGATCACGTCGGCCACCAGGCCACCCTCGATCATCATGGGCAGGGCCTGGAGGTTGATGAAGCCCGGGGCCCGCACGTGGAAGCGGTAGGGGTTCAGCGAACCCTTCTCGCCCACCAGGTAGTAGCCCAGTTCGCCCTTGGGGGCCTCGGTGGCGTGGTAGACCTCGTTCACCTCGGAGCGGAGCACCTTGGGGAGCTTGGCCATCACGGGACCTTCCGGCAGCCCGTCGATGCACTGCTGGATGATCCGCGCGCTCTGGCGCATCTCTTCCAGGCGGACAAGATACCTGGCGTAGGTATCGGCCTCGGTGCGGGTGGGCACCTCGAAGTCCATCTCCGCGTAGGCCGCGTAGGGGAAGGCCTTTCGGATGTCGTAGGCCACCCCGGCCGCCCTCAGCACCGGCCCGGTCACGCCCATGGCGATGGCGTCCTCGGCCTTCAGGATGCCCACGCCGATGGTGCGCTTCTTCCAGATGCGGTTCTCCGTGAGGAGGGTCTCGTATTCGTTGATGCAGTCGGGGAACTTGGCCAGGAAGTCCCGCACCTTCTTTTCGAACCCGGGCGGCAGGTCCTCGCGCAGCCCGCCGATGCGGAAGGCCGTGGTGGTGAGCCGCGACCCGCAGAAGGCGTCGAAGATGTCCAGGATCGCCTCCCGCTCGCGGAAGGTGTAGATGAACACCGTCATGGCGCCGATGTCGAGGCCGTGGGTGGCCAGCCAGATCAGGTGGGAGGCCAGCCGGTTGAACTCGTTGAGCATGGTCCGGATGTACACCGCGCGCCGCGGCACCGTGATGCCGAAGAGCTTCTCGATGGACTCCGCCCAGCCCAGGTTGTTGGCGATGGCGGACGTGTAGTCCATGCGGTCCGTCCACACCTGGCCCTGGAAGAAGCTCTTGTTCTCGCAGATCTTCTCGACCCCGCGGTGGAGGTAGCCGATGCAGGGGGTGCACTTCTTGACGACCTCCCCGTCCAGTCTCAGCTTCAGGCGCAGCACCCCGTGCGTTGACGGGTGCTGCGGTCCCATGTTTATTTCCATCTCCTCGTTCTTGAACACAAGGAACTCCTATTCTGCTTTGGGCGGATGGAGGTTGATGCCCAGGTTCCCGGCCTTCTCCATCGCGAGGCGCATCAGCACGCCGCTCCGGTCCTCGCGGAAATCGATGTCCCGCTGGCCGAGGCCGGGGGTCGGATATTCCTTGCGGAGGGCGTGGCCCTCCCAGTCCTCGGGGCAGAGGATGCGGGTCATGTCGGGGTGTTCCTGGAACCGGATGCCCAGCATGTCCCAGATCTCCCGCTCCAGCCAGTTGGCCGTGGGATAGACGGGGACGGCGCTGGCGGGCTCGTAGCCCTCCGGCACCAGGATGCGCAGGCGCAGGCGCTTGTGCCTGCGGATGCTGGTGAGATGGTAGACCACCGCGAAGGCCCAGCCCTGGGCCGCCGGATAGTGGGTCGCCGTCTCGTCCGCGAGCATCTCGTAGCGCAGCGCCGGATCCTCGCGGCAGAGCTCGAGGGCCTCCCGGATGGCGTCCCGGTGGACCTGGCAGGTCATTTCGCCGCCCTGCTGATAGGCCTCCTCCACCTTGTCGCCCAGGACCTCCATGAGCCTCAGGAGATCGGGATCCGTGGGCGCCTGGGGCGCGGGGAACTTCATGTCGTTGGCGTCGGGCCTGGGCACGGGGCGCACCGGCGCCTTGGGGGCGTCCTTGCCCTCGGCCTCGGCCTTGGCCTTGGCGGTCTCGTAGTCGGCGAGGGTCTTCTTCCACTTGGCCTCGTCGGCGGCGGCCAGGGCGGCCTGCTCCTCCAGGTAGGTCCTGAGGCTCGGGAGCGGCACGGTCTTGGGCATCACGACCTGACGGTTGGGCGCGGCCTTGAGGTCGTAGACATAGGCCGCCGGGGCCTCCGAAGCCGCCGGCGCTTCCGTGGCGGGCGCGGGGGGGGGGTCGACGGCAACCGGTTCCGGAGCCTTGACGGGCGCCGGCGCGGGCTCGGGGGCCTTCACCGGTTCTGGCGCGGCCTGCACCGGGGCGGCCGGCGCGGGGGCCTCGACGACAACCGGTTCCGGAGCCTTGACGGGCGCGGGCGCCTCGGGGGCGGCATCGGCCACCTGCTCGAACTTGATGACGGTCACCGGGCACCCGGCGGCCGCGGCGACGATGCCGGCCTCCAGGCTCTTCTGCAGGTCCGCCTTGAGGGGCGCCATCTCGGCCCGGTTCTCGGTGGTCTGGCCATCGGCCCTCACCGCCGCGTTGATCACACAGGTATCGTCCGTGACGTGGAAAACATCCGCGCACTCCGCCTCGCAGGCGTTGCAGACGATACAACCTTCGTCGATCCAGACTTTGATAATTGCCATGGTCAGCCCACCGCCTCGAAGATTTCCTTGTAGCGGTCAGCCATGCTGCTCGCCATGATCTTGTCCTGGAGCTTCATGAACCCGTAGAGGAGCCCCTCGGGCCGGGGCGGGCAGCCAGGAATGTAGACGTCCACGGGGATGACCTTGTCCACGCCCTGGATGGTGTGATAGCTGTCGAAGGGCCCGCCCGCCGTGGCGCAGCTGCCCATCGCGATCACCCACTTGGGCTCGGGCATCTGGTCATAGAGCTGCTTGATGATGGGCGCCATCTTGTAGGTGACGGTGCCGGCCACGATCATCAGGTCGGCCTGCCGGGGGGAGGCGCGGAAGATGCCGCAGCCGAACCGGTCGAAGTCGAACCGCGCCGCACCGGCGGCCATCATCTCGATGGCGCAGCAGGCCAGGCCGAAGGTCATGGGCCAGACGCTGGTGGCGCGGGACCAGTTGATGACTTTCTCAACCTTGGTGGTGATGAGGATGTTCTCCAAGGTGGAGGGTTGATTCATCATTCCCATGTGAGGGCTCCTTTGGACCAGATGTACCCGTAACCGAAAAGAAGCAGGAACAGGAAGATGCCCATCTCGACGAGGCCGAAGATGGCGAGTTCCTTCATCTGGATGGCCCAGGGCATGAGAAAGACCGTTTCCACGTCGAACACCAGGAACATGACGGCCACCAGGTAGTAGCGCACCGAGAACTTCTCCCGGGCCTCGGCGACGGTCTTGATGCCGCATTCGTAGGTCGAGTATTTCGCAGCTGTAGGTAAATGCGGACGAACGACTCTGGAAATTCCCCAGATCACCACCGGCAAAGCGATGGCGACCAGTATCAGCAATAAAACTGGAACATAACTGCGCATGGCACCTCCCGGGGGAGCAATCGTTTGGAATTCCATTGTGGTATCCAGGCCCGAGGCCGGTCAATGAAGGATACCCGGGGAATTTAGTCAATAAGACCGTTTGAACCCCTGGGCAAACCGACACACTATTAAGCATGGTACCCCCACCCGCCCCCCAATCCGATCCCGGAAACCCTCTTCTGGCCGGCGAGATGACCACGGTCTTGGCAGCAGAGGAACTTACCAAGACCGAGTACCGCCCGGCCTCCCTCTACCCCACCCTGGACCTGACCCGGGAACCGGTGGACTTCGCCCTCTTCCAGGCCATCCCCCTGGATTTGATGTTGAAACACCGATTTGTCCCCGTGCACGAGCGGGACGGCGCCCTCTGGCTGGCCATGGCCGACCCCCTCGACGTGGTGGCCCAGGATCTCCTCCGCATGCACCTGAAGCGCCCGCTCCGCTTCGCCGCGGCCCCCTTCGCCCAGATCCAGGTGGTGCTCAAGAAGTCCGAATCGGGCCAGAAGGTCATGGAGGAGGCCGGCGAGGCCCTCCGCGTCCAGGTTCTCCGGGAGGAGGACATCGACGAGGACGTCCTGGACCTGGAGAACCTCACCGACAAGGAAGAGGCCCCCATCATCCGGCTGGTGGACACCACCATCTTCAACGCCCTTCAGCGCCGCGCCTCGGACATCCACCTGGAGACCACCAGCACCGGGTTCCAGATCAAGTACCGCATCGACGGCAGCCTGTACGCGGCGGCCGACCCCATCGACCGCCGCTTCGCGTCCCCCATCATCAGCCGCATCAAGGTCATGTCCGAACTGGACATCGCGGAAAAGCGGAAACCCCAGGACGGGCGCTTCAAGCTCAAGGTCCGGGGCCGGGCCATCGACTTCCGGGTGAGCATCATGCCCACCATCCACGGCGAGGACTCGGTCATCCGCATCCTGGACAAGGAGAACCTCAGCGAGGAGTTCAAGAGCCTGAGCCTGGACATCCTAGGCTTCTCCCCCGCGGAGCTTACCCGCCTGCGCCGCTTCGCCCGCGAGCCCTACGGCATGTTCCTGGTCACGGGCCCCACCGGCAGCGGCAAGACCACCACGCTGTACGCCGTCCTCAGCGAGATCCGCAGCCCCGAGGACAAGCTGATCACCATCGAGGATCCCGTCGAATACCAGCTGGAAGGGGTCACCCAGATCCCCGTGAACGAGAAGAAGGGCCTCACCTTCGCCGTGGGCCTGCGGTCCATCCTGCGCCACGACCCGGACAAGATCCTCGTGGGCGAGATCCGGGACTCCGAGACCGCCCAGATCGCCATCCAGTCCGCCCTCACCGGCCACCTGGTGTTCACCACGGTCCACGCCAACCACACCCTGGACGTGCTGAGCCGCTTCCAGCACATGGGCGTGGAGGTCTACAACTTCGTGTCCGCCCTGAACTGCATCCTGGCCCAGCGCCTGGTGCGCACCCTCTGCACGAAGTGCAAGCGCCCCATCGCGGCGCCCGATGCCCAGGAGCTCAAGGAGAACGGCCTCACCGAGGCCTGGGCCCGGACCGCCACCTTCTTCGAGAAGGTCGGCTGCATCGAGTGCAGCGGCACCGGATTCCGCGGCCGGCAGGCCATCATCGAGTTCATGGGCCTCAACGACGATCTGCGCGAACTCATCACCCGCCGGGCTTCGGTGCGCGAGATCAAGGAGGCCGCCCGCGGCTACGGCATGCAGAGCCTCCGGGAGAGCGCCGTGGAGAAGGTGCGCCAGGGCGTCACGACCCTGGCCGAGATCAACAAGGTGACCTTCCGGGAAAGCGAATGAATTAATTTTACAAATGGTTCCGTTCCATCATAAGGGAAAGAAAGAGAGACTCGAGCCTCAACCCGGCTCCCGAGCCCCTTCCCCGAGGAACCATGAACAAGCTCTCCTGCCTCCTTGCCATCACCGCCCTAACGGCGCTTCCGGCCTCCGCCTGGGGCGACCAGGGCCATCGCCTGGCTGCCGCCGGCGCCCTGAGGGACCTCCCTCCGGACCTGGCCCTCTGGTTCCGCGGGCTGGAGGCGGCCCTGCCCGACCACGCCAGCGACCCCGACGAATGGAAATGGGACGACCCGACCGAACGCCCCCGGCACTATCTGGAATGCGAGCCCTACGGAGGCCCGGGCAGCGTCCCCCTGGAAGAGAACGCCGCCATGAACAAGGTGGGCCCCGAACGGTTCCGGACCTCGGGCCAGCTGACCTGGACCATCCTCGACCGGGTCCGCGACCTCACCCAGGCGTTCTCCTCGGCCGACCCGCATGAGGTCGCCTACCGGTCCTCCATCCTCAGCCACTACGTGGCCGACCTCCAGGTGCCCCTGCACACCACCACCAACCATGACGGGGACGAGACCCGCCAGCACGGGGTCCACCACCGCTGGGAGGAGGGCCTGGTCAAGCGCCTCGTCGAGGCCCAGGCCTGGGAGCCCGAGGTCCGGCCCGCGGTCCTGGACCCGGAGCCGGCCCAGGCACCCTGGGCCTGGCTTCGGCAGTCCAACAACCTTGTGGCGGGCCTCCTTCGCGACGACAAGGATGCCCGGCTGGGCCCCCCCATTCCCCTCGAGACCATGGACGCCTCCTACTGGACCGCCTTCAGGCAGCTGCAGGAACCCCACGTGAAGGAACAGCTCACCTTGGCCGCCCAGCGCACCGCTGAAATGATCCTGTTCGCCTGGGTCCGCGCCGGAAGGCCCCAGGTCCCGGTCTCCCATCCTTCCCGGCAGGACGCCCCTTCGAATGTTGCGACACGGGCACACTAAGATGGGTCCATGCGCTGTTGCCCTCTCCTCATGCTCATGGCCATCCTCGCCCCCTCCCCCCTGGCCGCCTGGGGGCGGAAGGGGCACCGGATGGTAGCTCGCCTGGCCATCCTGGACCTTCCAGCGGGCCCAGCCGCCTGGTTCAAGGGCCAGGAGGGCTTCGTGGAGGCCCACAGCAGCGATCCCGACGCGTGGAAGGACGACCCCCTGGAAGGTCCCCGGCATTTCCTCGACATGGACCGCTACCCCGGGGGGGTTCCCACCCTCCTGGGCGAAGCCCGGGAAAAGGTCGGGCCGGCGATCTTCCAGAGGTCCGGGCAGGTGCCCTGGGTGATCCAGGACCGGGTGAGGGACCTCGCCCAGGCCTTCCGGAAGGGTGACCGGGCCCGGGTGGCCTACCAGGCCTCCCTCCTCAGCCATTATGTCGGCGACAGCCACGTGCCGCTCCACACGGTCTCCGACTATGACGGGCAATCTACCGGGCAAAGAGGCATCCACAGCCGCTGGGAAAGCGACCTGGTGGATCGCATGACCCTTGAACCTGAAGTGCGCCCCGCCGCCCTGGAGCCGAACCTCCTCCAGGCCCCCTGGCGCTGGCTGGAGCAGAGCCGGGCCCTGGTCCCAGCCCTCCTGGCGGATGACCGCGCTTCCGACCCTTCGGCAGGCGCAATCCGGACCCGGTCCGACGCCTACTGGGTGCGGTTCGGTCAGCGCCAGGGCCGGTCGGTCCGGGAACAGCTCGCCCAGGCCGGCCAGCATACGGCCCAACTGATCCTGCTCGCCTGGACCATGGCCGGGCAGCCCGCACAATGAAATCCCCCCCGGAGCACCGGGGGGGATGGCGTTCGGAGGATTCTACTGGGGCCGGGTCCAGCGCAGCACGGGCTTCCGGGCGGCTGTGGTCTCGTCCAGGCGGCGCATGGGGGCCAGCACCGGCGCCTGGTGGAGCGCTTCGGGGTTCTCGGCCGCTTCCCGGGCGATGTCCTTCATGGCATCGATGAAGGCGTCCATCTCCTCCTTGCCTTCGCTTTCCGTGGGCTCGATCATGAGCGCCCCGTGGACGATGGCCGGGAAATAGATGGTGGGCGGGTGGAAGCCGCGGTCGATGAGCCCCTTGGCCACGTCCAGGGTGTGGATGTCGTGCTGGGCCAGGTAGCTGTCGTCGAAGATCACCTCGTGGAGGGTGGGCGTCTGGTACTCCAGGTGGTACGTGCCCTCCAGCTGCTTGCGGATGTAGTTCGCGTTCACGATGGCGCGCAGGGTGGCGGCCTTGAGGCCGTCGCCGCCGTGGCTGGCGCAGTAGGTGAGCGCGCGCACCAGGATGCCGAAGTTGCCGAAGAACGTGTGGACCTTGCCCATGCTCTGGGGGCGGTCCCAGTCCAGGCGGTAGCTGTGCAGGGGCACCTGGCCCTCGCCCACGGCCTTCGTCTCGCGCACGACCACGGGCCGGGGCAGGAAGGGCTCCAGGGCCGCGGTGCAGGCCACGGGGCCGGAGCCGGGTCCGCCGCCGCCGTGGGGGGTGGAGAAGGTCTTGTGGAGGTTCAGGTGCATGACGTCCACGCCGAAGTCCCCGGGCCGGGCCACGCCCACCAGGGCGTTCATGTTGGCGCCGTCCATGTAGACCAGGCCGCCCACGCCGTGCAGGGCGTCGCAGATGTCCTTGATGCGGTATTCGAAAACGCCCAGGGTGTTGGGGTTGGTGATCATGAGGCCCGCCACCTCCCCGCCCAGCTCGGCCAGGAGGGTCGTGAGGCCCTTCCGCACCTTGCCGGAGGCATCCGCGACGTCCTCGAAGCTGACGGTGCCGTCGCCCTGGGAGGCGATCTCGACCACGTCGTAGCCCGCCATGGCGGCCGTGGCGGGGTTGGTGCCGTGGGCGCTGTCGGGGATGAGGATCACCCGGCGCTTGCGGCCGTGGGCCACATGGAAGGAGCGGATGAGCATGACGCCCGTGAGCTCCCCGGCGGCGCCGGCGCTGGGCTGCAGGGTGACCGCGGCCAGGCCGGTGATCTCCTTCAGCCACTCCTGGAGGGTGTGGATCACGGCCAGGTTGCCCTGGACGTAGGGGGCGCCGGCCATGGGATGGCTGTCGCAGAAGCCGTCCAGGCCCGCGGTCTTCTCGTTGAGCCGGGGGTTGTGCTTCATGGTGCAGGAGCCCAGCGGGTAGAGGCCGTCGTCCACGCCGTAGTTCCACTTGGAAAGGCGCGTGAAGTGGCGGATCACGTCCACCTCGGTGACCGAGGGAAGCGCGTCGAAGGGGGTGCGGCGCAGGTGGGCCGGGCGGGTGTCCCTGGCGGCGGGAACGTCCAGCCGGGGCAGGTCCATGCCGACCTTGCCGGCCACGGAGCGTTCGAAGATGAGGGGTTCGCGGGTGCGGTTCATCATGGCTTCGTCCTTATCCGACCACGCTGGGAACGCGGGCCAGCACCTCGACGAGGTGCTCGATCTGTTCGCGGCTGTTGAGTTCCGTGGCGCACGACAGGATCCGGTTCTTGAGGCTCGCCGCATAGGGCGTGAGGTCCAGGCCGGGCAGGATGCCTTCCCTGGCGCATTCCGCCTGCAGGGTGGCCATGTCGCCCTTGTACTCCGTCACGAACTCGTTGAAGAAGGGGGCGGCGTAGGGCGCCGTGAAATCCGGCAGCTCCAGGAGCCGCTCCCGAAGGAACTGCGCCTTGGCGGCGTTCTGGGCCGCCAGGCCCTGGAGGCCTTCGGGGCCCGCCAGCTGCAGGTAGATGTTGGCCCGCAGGGCCACCAGCCCCTGGTTGGAGCAGATGTTGCTGGTGGCCTTGTCCCGGCGGATGTGCTGCTCCCGGGCGGTGAGGGTGAGCACATAGCCGGTCTTGCCGTCCAGGTCCCGGGTCTGGCCCACCACGCGCCCGGGGATCTCGCGCTTCTGCGCGTCCCTGACCGTGAGGAAGCCCAGGAAGGGCCCGCCGAAGTTGGGGCGGTTGCCGAAGGACATCGCCTCGCCGCAGGCCATGTCGGCGCCGGCGCGGCCGGGGGCTTCGAACCAGGCCAGGCTCAGGGCCTCCTGGGTCACGGACACCACCAGGGCGCCCGCGGCGTGGGCCAGTTCGCCGATGGCCGTGAGGTCCTCGACGCAGCCCAGGAAATTGGGATAGCCCACCAGGAACGCGGCCACGTCGCCGTCCAGCTTGGCCTTGAGGTCCTCCAGGTCGGTCACGCCGTCCTTGAGGTTCACCACCACCAGCTTCAGGCCCTCGTGGGGCGTGATGTTGGTGCAGAGCACCTCCTGGTAGTGGGGGTGGAGCCCCTGGGAGATGAGGATGGTGTTCTTCTTCTTCTGGAGCCGCACCGCCATGAGCGCCGCTTCCACGCAGGCCGTGCCGCCGTCGTAGAGGCTGGCGTTGCCCACTTCCAGGCCGGTCAGGTCGCACATGAGGGTCTGGTACTCGAAGATGTGCTGGAGGGTGCCCTGCGAGATCTCGGGCTGGTAGGGCGTGTAGGCCGTGAACCACTCCTGTCGGCTGATCATCTGATCGACGGCAGATGGCACGAAATGGTCATAGGCCCCGGCGCCCAGGAAGCGCGCCGTGAACCTCGTGTTCAGGTTGGCCAGCCCTTGCAGTTCCGCCAGGACCTCCTGTTCGGACAGCTGTCCGGGAAGCTCCAGTTCCCGGTGCAGACGAAGGGATTCGGGGATCCCCACAAGGAGTTCCTCCGCCCTCTGGACGCCTATGGCGTCAAGCAGGGCGCGATCCTCCGAAGGGGCCGTGGGCAGGTAGCGCATAGGGCAACCTCATAAGAGTGGGAAACGATGATCAACCGTTCACTTGTGAAGGGTACCATGGCGCCGGGCCCTATGCCTCGCCTTCAGGGGTTCAAGCTAGGGTGTGACGGTTTTCACCCTCCGGTTCCCGGAACCGGCGGCCGGGAAACCGTTCGCCCGTTTCAGCCACCGATCGGCGGGAATGCCTCTTCAGGCCACCGTATCGACCAGACCACCGGGCGTTTCGCCTTTGGTGGCCGCTTCCCCGTATGACTTCTGCCCGGTCCCCGCCTGCGGAGCAGCCGCCTTCGACCCCTTGCTGGCCAGTTCGGCCGCCGCCTGGGAGGCCATGGCGGCGGCCGCAGCGGCCACCGACCGGTCCTGGCCCGAAGGATCCGCGGGCGCCAGGGCGGACGCCATGATGCGGGAAGCCTTGGCGATGGTGGCCTGGGGATTGTCCTTCACGGGCGAGGTGTCCACCGACACTTCCCCGCCCACCGCGTAGTTCCGGCCGTCGGGCCCCCGCTGGTAGGAGTAGCTGGCCCCCGAGGTGACGACGCCCGCCCCCGCGGCGATGTGCGCAGCCTCGTGGGCCTTCACGGCCGCATCGCGGGCCTGCAGCTTGGCCACCTGGGCCTTGGCTTCAGGTGAGAGGTTGAGGGTGTCGGCGCCGCTCCTGGCGGCCTTCCTGGGGGCTGAGCCTCCCGTCGGGGCCGTGGTCCCGGAGTCCCCCGGCTTCACGGGCGCGGCCTGCCCCGCGCGGCTGGGGTCCGGCGCTGGGGGGGAGGAGGAAATGGATGGAACGCCGTCTGCCATGGCACTTCATTATCGGCCCGGGACCCTTCCAGGATGAGGCTTTTTCCAGCCGGGGGCGCTGTTCCACGTGGAACAGCGCGGCTCCGGGCCACGCCTTTGGGTTACTCTGGAGACATGCGTTGCCCCTTCTGTGGCCATATCGAAGACAAGGTGGTGGATTCCCGGGAATCCCGGGAAGGGGATGCCATCCGGCGCCGCAGAGAGTGCCTCAAGTGCGGGCGCCGCTTCACCAGCTACGAGCGCCTGGAGGAACTGCCCATCCTCATCGTCAAGAAGGATGGCCGCCGGGAGGCCTTCGACCCCCACAAGCTCATGCGGGGCATGACCGCCGCCTGCCAGAAGCGCCCCGTGCCCCTGGGGAAGCTGGAGGAGGTGGCCGGCGACATCCAGGCCCGCCTCATGGAGATGAGCGACCGGGAACTCCCCAGCCGGCAGCTTGGGGAGATGGTCATGGACGCCCTCAAGGGGCTGGATTCCGTGGCCTACGTCCGCTTCGCAAGCGTCTATCGCGACTTCAAGGACCTCCCGGACTTCGTGAAGGCCCTGGAGGGCCTGATGGTGGCTCCCCCCGCCCCCGCGCCCCCGGCGAGGCAGGCCCCGGCGGCCCGGCCCGCGCCCCCCGCCCCGCCTCCCGCGCGGCCCAACCCCAAGGAAACGACTCCTGCGGCCGACGGCCTTCCCTTCGAATCCACCCCGCTCTTCCCCGGCGTCGAACCGGAGCGGCCGGGGCACCCCAAGCGGCGCAAGACCCGCTGACGCACATCAAGTTAAACTGAGACATCGAGGTATCCCGTGGCCGAAGAAATCCTAGCCCCCCAGGTCGTTGACGAGTCCCCCAAGATCCCCGACGTGCTGCCCGTCCTGCCCCTCCGCGACGTGGTGGTCTACCCCTACGTGATCCTCCCCCTCTCCGTGAGCCGGGAGAAGTCCCTGCGGGCCGTGGACACCGCGCTGGTGGAGAACCGGATGATCCTTCTGCTGTCCCAGAAGCAGATGGAGATGGACGACCCGGGCCCGGAGGACCTCTACAAGGTGGGCACCGCGGCGCTGATCATGCGCGTCCTGAAGCTCCCCGACGGCCGCGTCCGGGCCCTGGTGCAGGGCCTCCAGCGCGTGCGCGTGGAGTACTTCACCGAGACCGAGAGCCAGTTCAAGGCCAAGGTGGAGGTGCTGTCCGAGTCGGAGATCTCCGAGCGGAACATCGAGCTGGACGCCCTCCTGCGCTCCGTGAAGCAGACGCTGGAGAAGGCCGTGGCCCTGGGCAAGAACCTGCCCCAGGAAGTGCTGGTCATCGCCTCCAACCTGGACAGCCCCGGACGCCTGGCGGACCTGGTGGCCTCCAACCTGGATCTCAAGCCCCCCCAGATGCAGGAGGTGCTGGAGATCGCCAACCCCACCCAGCGCCTGAAGCGCGTGAACGAACTGCTCATGAGGGAAATCGACCTGCTGGAAGTGCAGCAGAAGATCACCATGGAAGCCCGCGGCGAGATGGACAAGAGCCAGCGGGAGTACTACCTGCGCCAGCAGCTCAAGGCCATCCAGCAGGAACTGGGCGAAGGCAGCGAACTGGCCGAGGAGATCCAAGCCTTCCGCGACAAGATGGCCAAGATGAAGGTCCCGGAGGAGCCCCTCCTGGAGATCGACCGCAATTTGAAGAAGCTCGAGCGCATGCACCCCGACAGCAGCGAGACCGCCGTCACCCGCACCTACCTGGAGTGGATGACGGAAATGCCCTGGGGCACCATCACCGAGGACAACCTGGACCTCAAGGAGGCCAAGCGCATCCTGGACGAGGACCACTACGGCCTCGAGAAGATCAAGGACCGCCTGGTGGAGTACCTGGCGGTGCGCAAGCTCAACCCCGACCACAAGGGCACCATCCTCTGCTTCGTCGGCCCTCCGGGCACCGGCAAGACCTCCCTGGGCAAGAGCGTCGCCCGGGCCCTGGGCCGGAAGTTCAGCCGCATCTCCCTGGGCGGCGTCCATGACGAGAGCGAAGTGCGGGGCCACCGCCGAACCTACGTCGGGGCCATGCCCGGGCGGATCATCCAGGCGCTGCACCAGGTCAAGTCCATGAATCCCGTGATCATGCTGGACGAAGTGGACAAGATCGGGCGGGACATGCGGGGCGACCCCTCGGCCGCCCTCCTGGAAGTGCTGGACCCCGAGCAGAACCACACGTTCCGCGACCACTACATGAACGTGCCCATCGACCTCAGCCAGGTGCTCTTCCTCACCAACGCCAACGAGCTGGACCCCATCCAGCCCGCCTTCCGGGACCGCATGGAGATCATCCACCTCTCCAGCTACACCCTGGAGGAGAAGATCGGCATCGCCGAGCGCCACCTCATTCCCCGCCAGCTGGAGAAGAACGGCATCACCGACAAGCAGGTTACCTTCAGCCCCAAGGGCCTCCAGGCCATCATCACCGGCTACACCCGCGAGGCCGGCCTGCGCCAGCTGGAGCGGGAGATCGGCACCGTCTGCCGGAAGGTGGCCCGCAAGGTCGCCGAAGGCGACCTGAAGACGAAGATCACCCTCAGCGACAAGAACGTCCATGACCTCCTGGGCCCCGTGAAGCTGCTCCAGGACGAGCGGCTCAAGGCCCCCCGGGTGGGCGTGGTGACCGGCCTGGCCTGGACGTCCACGGGAGGCGAGGTGCTCTTCGTGGAAGCCCTCAAGATGCCCGGCAAGGGCGCCCTCGTGCTCACCGGCCAGCTGGGCGATGTCATGAAGGAAAGCGCCCAGGCGGCCCTGAGCTACATCCGCAGCCGCAGCGACGCCTTCGAGATCGACCCCGAAGTATTCCAGAAGAACGATCTCCACATCCACTTCCCCGAAGGGGCCATCCCCAAGGACGGCCCCAGCGCCGGCCTGGCCATCGCCACCGTGCTCCTGTCCGTCCTCAAGGGCCTGCCCGTGCTCAACACCTTCGCCATGACCGGGGAGATCGACCTCCGGGGCGAGGCCCTGCCCATCGGCGGCCTCAAGGAGAAGGCCCTGGCCGCCCTGCGCGTGGGGGTGAGGGAGATCATCATCCCCTTCGCCAACCAGAAGGACCTGGAGGAGATCGCCCCCGAGGTGCGCAAGAAGCTCCGGTTCCACCCCGTCAAGCACGTGGAGGAGGTCTTCGAGTTCGCCCTGGAAGGCTGGGTCCGCCCGGAAAAGCGCAAGAAGCCCCGCGCCCGGAAATGACCGTTCACCCCTAGCCTCCCTATTATCAAGCGATAGGGCGATGTTCCACATGGAACGGCGCACCCCGCCCCCCCGAGGTTCCTTTGAGTCTTTTCGGTAATCTGTTCAACAAATTCAAACAGGGTCTCCAGCGCACCCAGGAGCTGGTTCTGGCCCCCATGGGCCGGCTCCTGGGCCTGCGCCGCCTGGACGAGGACCAGCTGGAGGAACTGGAGGACCTGCTCCTCCAGGCCGACCTGGGCGTGCACGGCGTCAAGCGCCTCATGGACCGCCTCAGGTTCGAGATGAAGCGTTCCGGGGACATCGACCCCAAGGCCGTGCTCAAGGACGAGCTGCTGAAGATCCTGCGCCAGGTTCCCCCGCGGCCCTTCGCCAGCCAGGGAACCCAGGTGTGCCTCCTGGTGGGCGTGAACGGGGTGGGCAAGACCACCACCCTGGGCAAGCTCGCCGCCCACCTCAAGGAACGGGGGGAGGAGGTCCTCGTGGTCGCCGGCGACACCTTCCGGGCCGCCGCCATCGATCAGCTGGAGCTGTGGGGCAAGCGCGCGGGCGTTCCGGTCATCCGCAACCAGATGGGAGGCGACCCCGCCGCCATCGCCTACGACGGCGCCACCAGCGCCCTGGCCAAGGGCATCCCCTGGGTGCTGGTGGACACCGCCGGGCGGCTCCACACCAAGGACCATCTCATGCGGGAACTGGAGAAGATCCGCCGCAGCCTCCAGAAGGTCATCCCCGAGGCCCCGCACCGCGTGATCCTCATCCTGGACGCAACGACCGGCCAGAACGGCCTCGTCCAGGCCGAGGCCTTCAAGCAGGCCGCCGGCATCACGGACCTCATCCTCACGAAGCTGGACGGCAGCGCCAAGGGCGGCGTGGCCGTGGCCATCCTGGAACGTCTGAAGCTCCCCATCGCCTTCGTGGGCGTGGGCGAACAGGTGGACGACCTGATTCCCTTCGATCCCGAGACCTTCGTGGATGGCCTCCTCGATGTGTGAAGCACCCCTGCCCCTCACCGAGTTCCTTGCCTGGGAACTGGCCTGCGGCGGGCCCTTCCCGGACCCGGCCACCCTGACGGGGGACGAGCATTTCATGGCTCTGGCCATCCGCCAGGGCATGTCGGGCGTGGGCCTCAGCAGCCCCAACCCGCCCGTGGGCTGCGTCCTCGTGCAGGATGGGACCGTCATCGGCCAGGGCGTCCACACGCGGGCCGGCGACCCCCACGGCGAGATCATGGCCCTCCGGGACGCGGAACTGAGGGACCAGGACACCCGGGGCGCCACGGCCTACGTGACGCTCGAGCCCTGCTGCCACCACGGCCGCACCCCCCCCTGCACCGACGCACTCATCCGCGCCGGCGTCACCCGGGTGGTTGTGGGCGTCAAGGACCCCAACCCCCGGGTCGACGGCGGGGGCATCGCCATCCTCCGGTCCCACGGCATCCAGGTGACGGAATCCGTCCTGGGGCTGGCCTGTTCCCGCTTCCACGCCCCCTTCTTCAAGCTGATCCGCACGGGCCTTCCCTGGGTGGTGCTCAAGTTGGCCCTTGGGGCCGACGGCTCGCTGGGGCCAGAAGGCCAGAGCACCCAGGTGACCTCCCCGGAAATCCAGAACCTCGCCCACGCCCTGCGCCGGGCCACCGAGGCCCTGGTCGTGGGCCGTTGGACCGTGGAGGTGGATGATCCCCGGCTCACCGACCGCTGGCCCCACCCTACCGCCCCCCATCGGCAGGCCCTGCGGGTGGTCCTGGACAGCCAGGGGCGGCTTCCCGGGACCCGCAAGGTATGGCTGCCCGTTGCCGGCCAACCCGTCCTGAGGGCCCTCGTGGAGGACTGTGCGCCCATCCGCGGCGTGGAGGACCTCCAGTTGCCCCCGGGCCCCGGAGGCATCAGCCTGAAGCACCTGCTCCACGAACTGGCGGCCCGGGGCGTCGGACGCGTCCTCTTCGAAGGCGGCGGCATCCTGGCCCGCCGCCTCCTGGAGGAAGGCCTTGTGGACGAGTTCCACCGCTTCGTCTCGGACGAACCCGCCCATGGCGCGCCGGTCAAGCTGGACGTGTCCCGGCTGGGCGTCCTGAGGGCCCGCTCCGCCTTCCCTGGCGGATCCTGGGACGTGCTGGCCGTGCTCTGATCAGCCCCCGCCCACCAGGCGGACCACTTCCAGGCTGTCCATGTCCTTCAGGGACGTGGTCCCGAAGCTGCCCTTGCGCACCACCACCCCGTTCAGCTCCACGGCGCTGCCGAAGGCCGGGAGCATGAGCCACTGGGCCAGGTCCGCCACCGTGCCCAGGTCGGGCGTCTCCCGTTCCTTGCCGTTGAGGATCAGCCGCACGTCCTACCTCGCCGCATCGGCGGCCAGGAACCCGGTCTCCAGGTCCGCCTTGAGGTCCGCCTCGTCCTCGATGCCCACGGAAAAGCGCAGGAGTCCGTCCGTGATCCCCAGCCGGGCCTTCACGTCGGGGGCCGTGCGCAGGTGGCTCATGCTGGCCGGGTGCTGGATGAGGCTTTCCACCCCGCCCAGGCTCACCGCCCGGGTGATGATCCCGAGGGCCTCGCAGAACCGTTGTCCGGCCACCAGGCCACCCCGCAGCTCGAAGCTCATCATGGCCCCGAAGCCGCCATGCATCTGCCGCGTGGCCACGTCGTGGCCCGGATGGTCCTTCGTGCCCGGGTAGTCCACCCGGGCGACCTGGGGCTGCCAAAGCAGCCAGGCGGCAAGGGACTGCGCGTTGTCGGAAGCCCGGCGCACCCGGAGGTAGAGGGTCTTCAGGCCCCGGTGCAGCAGCCACGCGGCGATGGGATCCAGGGTGGGACCCGTGAGCTTGGCCGTCGCCCAGCAGGCCGTGATATCGGCCTCGCTGCCGGCGATGACCCCGGCCACCAGGTCCGAGTGGCCGCCCAGGTACTTGGTGGCGCTGGAAATGCTCAGGTCGATGCCCAGTTCCACCGGCTTGGTGAAGATGGGGGTCGCGAAGGTGTTGTCGGCGACGGTTCGAACGCCCTTGCGCCTGCCAATGGCGGCGATGGCGGCCAGGTCCGTGACGGCCAGGGTGGGATTGGAGGGCGTCTCCGTCAGGATCAGCCGGGTCCGTTCCGTGACGGCCTCGTCCCATTCAGCCACATCCAGGGTATTGGCTACCCACGTGACCTTCAGGCCCTTGCGGGCCTCCCAGCGCCGCAGGAGCTGCTCGGTACCCAGGTACACGGCGGCCGGGGCCACCACGTGGTCGCCCGGCTGCAAGAAGGTTTCGAAGACCGTGGAGAAGGCACTCATGCCCGAGCTGGTCACGAGCGCACGCTCGGCCCCTTCAAGGGAGGCCACCACCTGCTGGACCTCGCTGAAATTGGGATTGCCCCACCGCGTATAGAACTGCGGCGGTTCGATGGCGTTCGCGAACTCCGCGCCCTCGGCGTTTTCCATGAGTTCGAAGACCGAGGTCTGGAAGATGGGCGTGGTCACGGAACGGGTTCCGTTGTGCCCCTTGCCGGCGTGGATGGCAGTCGTGCTCAGGCCCCAACCCTTCGGATCCATGCTTTACTCCCCAGGGGGCATTGGCGCGCCCCGCATCGCGGCCATGGTATCACCCCCAGGCAGCAGCCTCCATGTCACCTTGCCAGGCCGAACACCACCGACAGCGCGGCCACGGCCACGACGATGAGCACCACCAGCCGCCAGAGGGTCGGCTGCGGGTTGGGGTCCTCCCTGGAATGGGCCGCGGGGTCCTCCAGCGCCTCCCGCTCCAGTTCCGCCTCCAGGGTCTCCGGAGGTTCGGGGTGCGGCGGCACCAGGTCCCGGGAGGCCTGCCCCATGACCACGGATTTCCATGCATCCGGGTCGCCCCCGTGCGGCGGCCCTTCCCTGGGATCCTCGGGCCGTTCCTCCATGGGGTCCTCCTACCGTGCCAGCGCTTCGTCGATGGCTTCGTTCACCAGCCTGGGATCGACCTGCCCCTTGCCGGCCTTCATGACCTGCCCCACCAGGAACCCCCGCAGGGCCACCTTCCCGGCGCGGAACTCCGCGACCTGGCCCGGGTGGGCCGCAAGCACCCCGTCCACCAGTTCCTGCACGGCGGCACGGTCCGTCACCTGCGCAAGCCCCCGGCTCCGCACCAGCCCGGCAGGGGTCCCCTCCCCCTTCAGCAGCGCAGGGAAGACCACCTCCTTGGCGGTATTCAGGTTGATGACGCCCTCCACCACCAGGCGGATCAGCTCGCCCAGGTGTTCGGGTGGCAATCCCAGCTCCTCGAGCCTTCCCGAGCCTTCGTTCAACGTCCGGCTCACTTCGCCCAGCATCCAGTTCGCGGCCTGCTTGCCGTTGCCGGAGCACCGGGCCACCTCCTCGAAGTAGGCCGCGAAGGCGGGCGTCTGGACCAGCATCCCGGCCTCGTAGGCGGTCAGGCCGTGCTGGGCCATGAACCGCCTGCAGCGGGCCTCCGGCAGCTCCGGCAGGGCCGCGCGCGCCGCCTCGATCTCCGTCCCGGTGAGGATCAGGGCAGGCAGGTCCGGCTCCGGGAAGTAGCGGTAGTCCATGGCCGCTTCCTTGCTCCGCTGGCTCCGGGTCTCGCCCTTGTCCGCGTCCCAGCCCCGGGTTTCCTGATCGAAGCGTTCGCCCTTTTCCAAAAGGGCCGTCTGCCGGGCGATCTCGTAGTCCAGGGCCATGCGCACGAACCGGAACGAATTGAGGTTCTTGATCTCCACCCGGGTGCCAAGGGGCTCCCCGGGACGCCGCACGCTGATATTGGCATCGGCGCGGAAGGACCCTTCCTCCAGGTTCCCGTCGCAGATGCCCAGGAACGTCACCAGCCGGTGGAGGGTCTTCAGGTAGTCCGAGGCCTCCTGGGCGCTGCGCAGGTCGGGCGCGCCCACGATCTCCAGGAGCGGCACCCCGGCCCGGTTCAGGTCCACCTGGGAATGCCGCCCGTGGGCATCGTGGATGGACTTCCCCGCGTCCTCCTCCAGGTGGGCGCGCTCGATGCCCGCCCGAACGGGGCCTTCGGATCCCCGCACCACCGGATCCCCCGGGATCATGACATGCCCGTTCTCGACGATGGCCACCGGCCCCTGGGTGATCTGGTAGCCCTTGGGCAGGTCGGGGTAGACGTACTGCTTGCGGTAGAAGGTGCTCCGAGGCTGAAGATCCGCGTCCACCGCCAGGCCGAGGCGCAGGGCGGCGGATACCGCCGCCGCGTTGAGCGCCGGGAGGGCCCCGGGCAGGCCCAGGCACACCGGGCACGTGCGGGAATTGGGTTCCCCACCGTAGGCATTGGGACAGCCGCAGAACATCTTTGACCGGGTCGACAGCTGGACGTGGACCTCCAGACCGATGACCGCCTCGAAACCAGGATTCATGTGGCACTCCGGATCCAGTCTAAGTCACTTCCCCAGGCAGAACCCTGAGAACAGCTGATCCAGGGAGGTCTCCGCCCGGTCCTCCCCGGTGAGCCGCGCCAGGAGGCCCCAGGCGCCTTGGAGCAGGGACGCGGCCAGCTCGGGGGGCGAGGCGGGTCCCAGCTGGCCCAGGAGGTCCATCTGCACCACCAGGTCATCGAGGATCCCGCGTTGCCGGGCCGTATCCAGCGCGCCCAGGCACGCGTCCGGCGCCAGGGCCCCCAGGAACCTCCGGCGGAGCGCCTCCGCCAGGGGTTCCAGGTCGCCCGCGGCCGCGGAGACGCAGGGATCTCCGCAGGGGTTTCCCCCCAGGTCCGACTGGTTGCGCACCGTGAGCACCTTGGCCCGGAAGGGCTCCAGCCGCTCCAGGATATCCGGGTCCGGTGCGGCGTCCGGCAGGGGCACCAGATGGAGGATCAGGTCCACCTGCTCCAGCACCTCCCGAACCCGGGCCACCCCCAGGCGCTCCACCGGGTCCTCGGCATGGCGCAGCCCCGCCGTGTCGAAAAGGTAGAGCGGGAGGCCCGCCCACTGGGCCCGCACCTCCAGCACGTCCCGGGTCGTGCCGGGAAGATCCGTCACGATGGCCCGGTCCTGGCCGGACATGGCGTTGAAAAGGGTGCTCTTCCCGGCGTTGGGCCGGCCCACCAGCGCGATCCGGATACCGTCCCGGAGCCACTTCGCCCCCGCCGCCCTGCCCTGTTCCACGTGGAACAGGGCGGCGGCCGGGGCCAGGGCGGCCTGCATGGCCTCCACATCCAGGCCGATGCCCTCGTCCTCCCCATAGTCCACGCTGGCCTCGGCCCGGGCCATCCAGGGGGCCAGGGCCGCCCTGGCCCCGGCGACCCAGGCCGGCACGCCGCCGCTCCGGGCCTGGGCCTGACGCAGCTGGGTGTCCGTGGCCGCGGCCACCAGATCCCGGAGGGCCTCCACCTCCAGGAGCGACTGCTTGCCGTTGAGCAGGGCCCGCCGGCTGAATTCGCCGGGCTCCGCCATGCGGATGCCCATCCCCCCCAGATGCTCCAGGAAGCGCCGCACCAGGAGAGGGTTGCCGTGCAGCTGGAATTCAACCAGGTCCTCGCCCGTGTAGCTTCCGGGCCCCGGAAAGTGGAGCACCAGGCAGCGCTCCCGGTAGCCGTCCCAGACAAGGGTCCGCAGGCCGGCCTGCCGGGCGGCAGGCAGGGTCACCAGGGGCCTTAGGCGATCAGCCAGCCCGGAACCCGAAACCCGCACCACGGCGATGGCCGAGGGCAGGAGCGGGGTCGCCGGGGCGCAGATGGGGTCGAGCATGCTGACCCCCGGGGGTCTAGACCCGGGATACCTTCAGGGCCTTGAAGGTGCCGGTGCCTTCGCTCTCCGTGGTGAAGCCGGGCTGCCGGCTGAGCACCAGGTGCACCCAGCGGCGCTCCCGGGGGCTCAGGGAGGCGAAGGTGTAGCTGCCCAGGGTCTTGGCCCGCTCGGCAGCCATTGCGGCCATGGCCACCACTTCCTTCATGCGGAAGAGGCGGAAGGACTGGACGTCCAGGTAGGCCTGCCGGTTCTCCTCCCGCTCCCCCTGGGCCTCGTGCACCAGGAACTGGAGGGCGTCCAGGCCGAGGCCCTTGTTGGCGGCAAGCCAATGGGCGTCCGGGCCATCCAGCACGATCCGGTTGGGGAAGAGCGTCTCGTCCCCGGAGGGGCCGGGCTCGGCGGTGACCTTCAGGCCCAGGTGGCCGCACAACTGGGCGACGCGTTCGGGAACCTGTTCAAGGGGCAAAGCGGCCTTGCGCATGTTTCCTCCGGATCAGACCACCACAGGCTGGGGTTTGTAGGACCGCATGACCAGCCAGGTCTGCAGGATGCCAATGAGGTTGAACATCAGGTAGTAGAGGCAGAGGCCCGAGGGGGTGGAGGCGAAGAAGAAGGTGAACATGACGGGCATCATGACCATCATCATCTTGCGCTGGGTGGGGTCGCCCACGGAAGGGGTCATGGCCTGCTGGACGATCATGGAGACGCCCATGAGGATGGGCAGGACGTAGAAGGGGTCCTGGGCGGAGAGGTCCTTGAGCCAGAACGCGAAGGGCGCGTGCCGCAGCTCGTAGACGGCGTTCAGCATGGACCAGAGGGCGAAGAACACGGGCATCTGGAGCACCATGGGCAGGCAGCCGCCCATGGGGTTGTGGCCGTTCTTCTTGTAGAAGGCCATCAGCTCCTTCTGCATCTCGGCCTTCTTGGCCATGTCGTTGCCGAACTTCTCGTACTTGGACTGGAGGGCCTTCTGGTGGGGCTCCAGCTCCTTCATGCGGATCATCTGGACGGTGGTCTTGGTGTTCAGGGGCCACAGGGCGCCGCGGATGACCAGGGTCAGCAGGACGATCGACCAGCCCCAGTTGGGCACCACCTGGTGGATGCCGCGCAGGATGAGGAAGAGCAGCTGGGCCACGAGGCCGAAGAAGCCGAAGTCCAGGATCTTCTGGAAGATCTTGCCGTCGGCGGGACGGCCCGGGGCGTGGAAGGCGCCCAGCTCCTCGGCCTGCTTGGGGCCCAGGTAGAGGCGGGCCGAGGCGTTGCCGGAAGCGTCGGGAAGGAGGTTGTAGCCCTGGGCCGCATCGCGCACGGTGGTCGCCGAAGCGTCCCAGATGGCGGCGAAATACCAGGCCCGCTGGCCCTTGGAGCTCAGGTCCACGCCGGCGTCCATGCCCAGCTTGGAGGAGGCGGGGGGAAGGACCTTGCGCTTGGCGCCCACGAAGCTGAAGAAGGGATCCTTCATCATGTCGGTCCAGGCGACGTCGTTGACGCCCTTGGCGTCAAGGGTGAACACCCGGCCCAAGCTGTGCACATTCAATAGATTGGAGGGCATGGGAAGGAGGTTCAGGCCGGCGCCCCGGGGGCTTGACCAGCGCATCTCGACCACATGTCCCTTGTCGGGCACCAGGTAGGTGAGCCTGTCCCCCTGGGTGGAAGTGAAGACGACATTCCGTCCGCCTTCCACGGAAGTCACCACGGGTTCGCCTTCGAAGCGGGTCTGGAAGGCGCTGCCCAGTCCGGGGAAGTCCAGGGAGACCTCATGGCCGTCCTTGTCCTTGCGGGCCTCGGGGAGGAAGGGGGTGCCGTCCTTCCATTCGACCTGCACGAGGGCGCCGTCCTGCTTGCGCCAGGTGAGACCGAGGGCGGAGGTCTTGAGGGTGAACCGGGCCTGGGGATCCACGGCGCCCGCAGCCGGAATGGCAGCTGTGGCGGCCGAAGGGACGGGCATCGCCGGAGCGGCGGGAGCCGGGTTGGCCGTCTGGGCCATCTTCACCACCGGGGGCACCGGCTTCGGAGGATAGAACTTGTTCATGGCGTAGTTGTAGCCCACCAGCATGAGGATGCTGGCGACAACGAAGATCACCATATTCCGGTTGTTCATCGGGATTCCCAACGGCTCAGGGCCAGACGGATCTGGCCGACGATTTCCAGGTACGAGAATGGGCAGCCCTTCTTGGCGCTGCGTGCGGGACGGACCCACACCACGCCGAGGCTGCCTCCTAAGGAAGGTTGTTCACGAAGCACGTGCAGGAAAGCCATCCGGACCCTGCGCCTGAACCGGTTCCTCTGCACGGCGCGCCCCTGCTTGCGGGACGCGTTGACGAGGAGCATGGGCTCGACGCCTACGGCCGTGCGCCACACCCGGACGTCCAAAGCCTGCTCCTTGCCCAGCAGCGGGCGGGGAACCACTTCGGGGACCGCGTGATCCTGGCGCCGCACGACCCGATAGGTCCCGGCCACCCTCATGGCACTTAGAGTGCGAGGACGTGCCGGCCCTTGGCGCGCCGGCGCTTGAGCACCAGACGGCCGTTCTTGGTCTTCATGCGGGAGAGGAAGCCGTGCGTCTTGGCGCGGCGACGGTTGTTGGGCTGAAAGGTCCGCTTCATGATCCACCTCATGGCCCCATCCGGAGGGAAAGGGCGAACCTTTGAGGCTACCAGCAGGTCTTCGATCTCTCAACCCCAAAGAGAGGTCCCAACCTCCGGTTCCAGGTGATAAAGTAGTTCTCCCGAATCCAGACCGGAGTTCCGGGACCAACCCGACGCCAGGCCCGCAGCGGTTTTCCGCTTCGGGCAGCGCGGGTTCACCATCGAAAAAAGGGCCTCCCATGCAAACGAACGATTCACACGCTCTCTGGGAAACCCTTCGCAAAGGCCTGGCCACCCATCTCCCCGAGCGCACCTTCCATGACTGGATCGAGCCGTGCAAGGCCGTCAACTTCGACGGCACGACCCTCCTGATCCAGGTGCCGTCGCCCTCCGCGCGGATCTGGATCGAGCAGCAGCTTGCCGAGGAGTTCCACGACGTCCTCGTCCAGTGCGACCTGGCCAACCTCCGCCTGGCCTTCATGGTCGCGGGCGACGCCAAGGCCCCGGTCCAGCCCGCCAAGGGCAAGGGCGCGCACCCCGCCGTCCAGGAGACCCCCCTGGACTCGCCCTTCCCCCAGGGCTTCCACCGCTACACCCTCGACCGTTTCGTGGTGGGCCCCAGCAGCCAGCTGGCCTTCGCCGCCGCCAACGCCGTGGTCGAGAGCCACGGCAAGCCCAATTCAACCCTCAACATGAACCCCCTCTTCATCTATGGAGGCTCCGGGCTGGGCAAGACCCACCTGATGATCGGCATCGGCAAGGGCATCCTCGCCAAGGCGCCCAACCTCCGGGTGGCCTACCTCAAGGTGGACAACTTCTTCAACGAGCTCACCATCGCCATCCGGGCCAAGAACACCGAGCCCATGCGCAAGAAATACCAGCAGAACGACCTGCTGCTCCTGGACGACGTGCAGACCCTGGGCAAGATGGAGCGCACCCAGGAGGAGATCTTCTACATCCTCGAATACCTCCTCCAGTACGGCAAACAGATCGTCATCACCTCCGACAAGCCGCCCCAGCGGCTCGAGGGCCTCCACGACCGCCTCATCACGCGCTGCAAATGGGGCCTCACGGCCGATATCCAGCCCCCCGACTTCGAGACCCGGGTGGCGATCCTGCGCAAGAAGCTCGACGACGAGGTCTTCAAGGACCTTCCCGAGGTGCCCGAGGACGTCATCACCTTCATCGCCCACAAGGCCAAGGGCAGCGTGCGCGACCTGGAGGGCCTGCTCACCCGCGTGGTGTTCCAGAGCAGCTTCCTCGGCGTCTCCCCCAGCCTTGGGGTGGCCCAGGAGGCCTTCCTGGGGCAGACGGGCTCCGAGGCCACCGCCTCCATCTCCATGGAGCGCATCTGCCGGATGACCGCGGAGACCTTCAACATCTCCTTCAGCGACCTCATGAAGAAGAAGACCCGCCAGCAGGTCATCCTCCTGCCCCGCCAGGTGGCCATGTACCTGTCGCGCGAACTCACCGCCGCCTCCTTCACCGAAATCGGCAACAGTTTCAACGGCATGCACCATTCCACGGTCATGAACGCCCTGGACTCGGTGAAGAACCGCATGCAGAAGGATGCCGATTTCCACAAGCTGGTGCACTCCCTGCTCAACAGCATCCAATGATATTAAAGATCTTAAGTTACGTTTCCACACTCCGGGCCCGACCCCCCTGTGGATCCGCTGCGGAGAAGGCCCGCCCAGGGTGATCCCCTTCCGGGCTCGGGCCCGCAATCCGCATCACCGCCTCCGAGACCCACACCTGCCCAGAGGCGTCCTTTCCAGATACACTAAGGGTTTGACTGTCATTTCCGCAGGTTGGCCCGCCACTCAGCATAATCAGGGTGAATCATGAACTTTCAAGTACAGGTTTCCAAGGAACGTCTTGATAAGACGCTCGGGATACTCAAGCACGCGCTGGAACGCCGGGTGACGCTGCCCATCCTCCAGCACGTCCTGGTGGAAGTTCAGGACCACGAGATGACACTGAAGGCCACCGACATGGAACTGGCCTTCGAGGCCGTCATCCCCGTCGAGGGGCGCGGCAACCGGACCGTCGCCATCCCCGGCAAGAAGTTCGTGGAGACCGTGAGGGTCTACCCCGACGGCCTGCTCACCCTGGAGTGGCCCGATACCGGCAACCGCATCTGGCTGCGCGCCAAGGGCTTCAACTCGGAGCACAACATCCAGCCCGGCGAAGGCTTCCCGGAGCTGCCCAAGCCCGAGGCCGGCCTTCCCAGCGTCGTCGTGCCTTCCGCCCTGTTCCGCAAGGCGATCAACCTCGGTTCGATCTCCGTGAGCAAGGACGCCACCAAGCCCGCGCTTTCGGGCGTGCTCCTGCACATGGGCCGCAAGTTCATCCGCGTCGTCTCGACGGACGGGTTCCGCCTGGCGGTGGTGGAAGTCCCCATGGAGACGGGCCTCGAGGCCGACGCCCGCATCATCGTCCCCCGGCGCGCCCTGGACCTCCTGCCCTCGAGCCTGGGCGACGACGGACACCTCACCCTCTCCTGGGACGAGCGCAGCCTCTTCATGGACCAGCCCGGCCTCAAGTTCTCCACCCGGCGGGTCACGGGCAACTACCCCGCCTACGAGAAGGTCCTGCCCTCCGAACTGCCCCGCAAGGTCATCGTCGACCGGGAGGACTTCCTCAAGACGCTGCGGGTCGTCGGCCTGAAGAAGGACGACTACAACAAGAACGTGCGGCTTTTCTTCGAATTCCCGAACCTGCGCGTCTTCTTCCAGCATCCCGACGAAGGCGTCAACCAGGGCACCATCAGCTTCACCGGGGAGGAGAACCCCCTGGAGCTGGCCTTCAACATCGACTACCTCACCGAGCTCCTCGAGCGCATCCCCGGCGAGGAGGTCGTCTACCAGTTCAAGGACGATGTGGGACAGGGCATCTTCATGTCCCCCAGCATCGAGGATATGAGCTTCAGGTACATCCTGATGCCCGTTAAGTTCGCGAATCCCAGCTAGCCAACACCCCCTGAAACCAGGAAAAGCGAGTATTGATGACCGAAGAAGTTAGCAAGGCCAAACAGCAGGAAACGGAACCCACCTACACCGCCGACAACATCACCGTGCTGCGCGATCTGGAAGCCGTCCGGAAGCGCCCCGGCATGTACATCGGTGACACGGACGACGGCAGCGGCCTCCACCAGATGGTCTACGAGGTGGTGGACAACGCCGTGGACGAGGCCCTTGCGGGCTACTGCACCCGGGTGGACGTCTACATCCACGACGACGGCAGCTGCTCGGTGGAGGACAACGGCCGGGGCATCCCCACCGACCTCCACAAGGAGGAGAACCGGTCCGCGGCGGAAGTGATCATGACCGTCCTCCACGCCGGCGGAAAGTTCGACGACAACTCCTACAAGATCTCCGGCGGCCTCCACGGCGTCGGCGTCTCCTGCGTCAATGCCCTTTCCCGGCGCCTGTGGCTCACCATATGGCGCGACGGGAAGGAGCACGCCATGACCTTCACCCAGGGCAAGGCCGACGCCCCCCTGGCCCTCCTGGGGCCCACCACGCGCCGGGGCACCCGGGTGCGCTTCAAGCCCGACGAGGAGATCTTCCACCTCAAGCTCGACTTCTCCTTCGAGATCCTCAGCCAGCGCCTGCGGGAACTGAGCTACCTCAACAAGGGCGTCCACATCCGCATCACCGACGAGCGCAGCGGGGAGCATCACGACTTCTTCAACGCCGGCGGCATCGACGCCTTCGTGGAGCACCTGAACCGGAACAAGGCCGTCCTGCACAAGCCCCCCATCCATATCGAGGACACCAAGTCCGACATCGCGGTGGAAGTGAGCCTCCAGTGGAACGACACCTACCAGGAGACGCTCTACTGTTTCACCAACAACATCCGCAACCGCGACGGCGGCGCGCACCTCGAGGGGTTCCGCGCGGCAATGACTCGCGTTATCAATACTTACGCTGAGAAGAACAACCTGCTCAAGTCCGCCAAGGTCACGCTCTCGGGCGAGGACGTCCGGGAAGGGCTGACGGCGGTCATCTCGGCCAAGGTGCCCGATCCCAAGTTCAGCAGCCAGACCAAGGACAAGCTGGTCTCCAGTGAAGTGAAGGGCATCGTCCAGACCATCGTCTACGACCGCCTCACCAGCTTCTTCGAGGAGAACCCGAGGGAGGCCAAGGCCATCCTGGAAAAGGCCATCGAGGCGGCACGCGCCCGGGAGGCGGCCCGCAAGGCCCGCGAGCTCACCCGGCGCAAGGGCACGCTGGACAGCGCCGGGTTACCCGGCAAGCTGGCGGACTGCCAGGAGAAGGACCCGGCCCAGTCGGAGATCTTCCTGGTGGAGGGTGATTCGGCCGGCGGTTCGGCCAAGCAGGGTCGCGAACGGCGCACCCAGGCCATCCTCCCGCTCAAGGGCAAGGTCCTCAATGTCGAAAAGGCGCGGTTCGACCGGATCCTGGGCTCCAACGAGCTGCGGATCCTCATCCAGGCCCTCGGGACCGGCATCGGCGCCGAGGATTTCAAGGTGGAGAACCTCCGCTACCACAAGATCGTGCTCATGACCGACGCCGACGTGGACGGGGCCCACATCCGGACCCTGCTGCTGACCTTCTTCTACCGCCAGATGCCCGAGCTGGTGCTCCGCGGCCACCTGTACATCGCCCAGCCGCCGCTCTACAAGGTCAAGAAGGGCAAGCAGGAGCGGTATCTCAAGGACGAGCGGGCCCTCGAGGAGTACCTCTTCAACAAGGCCCTGGACGGCTGGGTCCTGACCCTGCCCGACGGCAGCGAGCACCAGGGGCCCGCCCTGGTCCGCGAAATGAAGAAGTGGGGCGAAGTCAAACACTTGTATGAAAAGCTGGACCGGCGCGGCTACGCCCGGCCCCTGGTGGACGCCCTCCTGGAGGACGGCCTGCTGGACGAGGCCCGCTTCGGGTCGGACGAGGATCTGGGGCAGCTCATGGTCCGGCTCCTGGCCAAGAAGCTCGGCGAATGCGAACTCGAGACCATCCCCGCCGAGGTGGTGGACGGGGTCACCATCCCCGCCGTGCACCGCCTGCGCCTGACCCGCATGCACCTCTCCCGGCCCATCACCCTGTGGATCGATGAACAGGTCTCCCACTGGGGCGAGTTCCGCCGGCTGAAGGCCCTCCACACGGACCTGGCCACCTTCCAGGGGGGCGGCCTCAAGCTCCGCCGGAGCAATGCGCCCGCCGCCCCGGTGGAAGGCGAGGAACCCGAGGCGGGCATCACGACCAAATCCAAGGAACTCAGTTTCGCCAACGCCGAGGAGATGCTCGTCATGATCCTCGAGGAAGGCAAGCGGGGGCTCGGCATCCAGCGCTACAAGGGGCTGGGCGAGATGAACCCCGAGCAGCTGTGGGAGACGACCATGGATCCTACGCGGCGCACGCTGCTGCAGGTCCAGGTGGACGACGCGGTGGAGGCCGACGAGATCTTCACGATCCTCATGGGCGACACCGTGGAGCCCCGCAGGCGGTTCATCGAGAACAACGCCCTGCTGGCCGAGAACATCGACGTCTAAGTTCCCCTTGAAAACCTTGCCTTTTTCGCACCTGTTCCACGTGGAACGAATGGAAGCCTGAATGACCCAGAACCAGCGAATCGAGCCCATCGAGATAGAAAAGGAAATGCGGAAGTCCTACCTGGATTACGCCATGAGCGTGATCGTGGGCCGGGCCCTCCCCGACGTGCGCGACGGCCTCAAGCCCGTGCACCGGCGCGTCCTGTACGCCATGAAGGAAGGCGGCAACGACTGGAACCGCGCCTACAAGAAGTCCGCCCGCACGGTGGGCGACGTGATGGGCAAGTACCATCCCCACGGGGACTCGGCCATCTACGACACCCTGGTGCGCATGGCCCAGCCCTTCTCCATGCGGCACGTGCTGGTGGACGGCCAGGGCAACTTCGGCTCCATCGACGGCGACAGCGCGGCCGCCATGCGCTACACCGAGGCCCGCCTCTCCCGGCTGGCCAACGAGATGATGTCGGACCTGGAACAGGACACCGTGGATTGGGGTCCCAACTACGACGACAGCATGGAGGAGCCCCTCAGCCTCCCCACCCGGTTCCCCAACCTGCTGGTGAACGGCAGCCAGGGCATCGCCGTGGGCATGGCCACCAGCATCCCGCCCCACAACCTGCGGGAGTGCTGCAACGCCCTCATCGCCCTCGTGGACGACCCCACCCTGGGCCTGGATGGCATCATGCAGTTCATCAAGGGCCCCGACTTCCCCGGGGGCGGCCTGATGCTGGGCACGGAGGGCGTCCTGGACGCCTACCGCACCGGGCGCGGGCGCTGCATCGTGCGGGCCAAGTCCCACGTCGAGCAGATCAAGCGCGCCGGCGACCGTGAACAGCTGGTCTTCACCGAGCTGCCCTACCAGGTGAACAAGGCCACCCTCCTGGAGAAGATCGCCGAACTGGTGCACGAGAAGAAGATCGACGGCATCAGCGACCTCCGGGACGAGAGCGACCGGGAAGGCATCCGCATGGTGGTGGAGCTCAAGAAGGGCGAGGCCAGCGACATCGTCCTCAACCAGCTCTACCAGCAGACCCCCCTGCAGAACTCCTTCCCCATCACCATGCTGTGCATCGTCAACGGCCAGCCCCGCATTCTCACCATCCGGGAAGTGCTCAAGGAGTTCATCGGGTTCCGCCGCGAGGTGGTCACCCGGCGGACCCTCTTCCAGCTGCGCAAGGCCGAGGAGCGGCACCACATCGTCATGGGCCTGCAGATCGCCCTGGACCACCTGGACGCGGTCATCAAGCTCATCCGCGCCGCCGCCTCCCCCGAGGAGGCCAAGCAGGGCCTCATGGACGGCGCCTTCGCCACCGCAGCGGCCATCAAGAAGAACCCTGGCCTCCAGCTTTCCGAACGCCAGGCCCAGGCCATCCTGGACATGCGCCTCCAGCGCCTCACCGGCCTGGAGCGGGAGAAGATCCTCGAGGAGCTTCGCGAGCTCGAACAGACCATCGCCGCCCTGAAAGCCATCCTGAACGACGACACCCTCCTCATGCAGGTCATCCGCGAGGAGTTCAAGAACGTCGCCGACCAGTTCGGCGACGACCGGCGCACCGAGATCTCGGCCTTCTCCGGCAACATCCGCATGGAGGACGTGGTTCCCGACGAGGAGATGGTCGTCACCATGTCCAAGGCGGGCTACATCAAGCGCACGGCCCTGGCCGCCTACCGGCGCCAGAAGCGGGGCGGCAAGGGCAAGCTGGGCATGAAGACCAAGGACGAGGATTTCGTCGAGCGGCTCTTCCTCACCAAGGCCCACGACACCCTCCTGGTGTACACGGACCGCGGCTACGCCTACGCCCTGAAAGTCTACGACCTGCCCGAGGCCGCCGCCTCCACCCGCGGCAAGCACATCAAGAACCTCATCTCCCTCAAGGACGACGAGAAGGTCGTGACCCTCATGGCCCTGCGGGAATTCCCGGAGGACAACCACCTCATCTTCGCCACCGCCGACGGCACCGTGAAGAAGACGAGCCTGAGCGCCTACGCCAACATCCGGTCCAACGGCCTCATCGCGCTCAACATCGAGGAGGGCAACAGCCTCGTGTCGGTGCGGGTCTCCAACGGCAGCCAGCAGATCCTGCTGATCAGCGCCCTGGGCAAGGCCATCCGCTTCCCCGAGGAGGACGTCCGCGCCATGGGCCGCACCGCCACCGGCGTCCGGGGCATGCGCCTGGGCACGGGCGACGCCATCGTGGACATGGAAGTCACGGATGCCCTGCCTGACCTGCCGGAAGGCGAGGTTCCCGACGAGAGCACCGCCAGCCATGGCATGCTCCTGACCGTCACCGAGAAGGGCTTCGGCAAGCGCAGCCTCCTGCAGGACTACCGGCTCCAGGGCCGGGGCGGGACGGGCGTGATCAACATCCGGGCGGGCGTCCGCAACGGCAAGGTGGTGGGTTCGGTCCTGGTGAAGGAGGGTGAAGGCTGCCTCCTCATCTCCCAGGAGGGCATGGTCATCCGGTTCAGCATCGACGGGGTGCGAAAGACCGGCCGCGCCGCCATGGGCGTCAAGCTCCTCACGCTTCCTTCCGATGCCGACCGCGTGGTTGGCCTGGCGAAGATCGATGCCAGCGCCCAGGCCCTGGACGACGAGGATGAGGGCGTGGAAGGCGAAAGCGGCCAGCCGGGCCCCGACGAGACCGGGGAACCCCAGAAGCTTGGCCTGGACTAGCAGGTCGGTCTGAACGCGGCGCGGGACGATCCTGGGGATCGTTCCGCGCCGCCGGTGCGTATGGCGCAAAATTCACGGCGAAAAAGGCCGGGCCGACCCATCCTTGGAGTGCAACCAGCGGGAAAGGAGGCTCCCGTGCACTTCCACCCGTCCTTCCACCCCTTCCAGAAGCATCCCGTGATCCCGGCCGCCTACGTCGCGAACCTCGTGCTGATCCTTCTGGGCATCCTGGTGGCCCTCGCCCTGGGCCCCCTGCGCATGGACTAGGCTTCTAGGAGGCCCAGGTGATCGCCTGGTCCTGGTGGCTTTCGGCCATGAGCACGCCCTTGGCCACGAGACCGGAGACATTGGGGTAGCCGGCCATGATCTCCTGCAGGGATTCGGGCGCGTCCACGGCCTCGTGCACGCCGACCCAGGTGTTGCGTCCCATGGATTTGGCCGCGTAGAGGCACTGGTCGGCCACCTCGGCCACCTTCTCCCAGGCCACCTTGGCGGGTTCCCGGCGGAAGAAGGGGTAGGAGGCGTATCCGATGGAGCAGGTCTTGTGGAGGTACCCGCCGTTGCCCAGGTCGAAGTTGAAGGCCTCCACCCGGGACCGGATGCGTTCGGCAACCAGGTGGGCGTCCGCCCTCGAGGTGTGCTTGGCCACCACGAAGAACTCCTCGCCACCCCAGCGAACCACCGTGTCCGAGTCCCGCATGGTCTGGGAGAGGATGCCGGCGAACTGCTTGAGGACATTGTCCCCGGCCACGTGGCCATGCTCATCGTTGACGGCCTTGAAATGGTCGATGTCGATCATGAGGAAGACCACGTCGATATTGGCCATCATCCGGTCCTTGCCGTTGCTGGCCTTGCCGAGCCTCTGCAGCCGGTTGACCTGGGCCAGGTCCTCGGCGATGCGGGTGGTGAGGTAGCGGCGGTTGGCAAGGGAGGTCAGGGGATCCCGGAGGCTCATGTCCGCCAAGGCTTTGTTCGCGGACTCCAGGCGGCGCCGGCTCAGCACCAGCACGCCGGCGATTCCGAAGCCCAGGGCTCCCAGGGCGATCCACAGGAGGCGAAGGCGGGCCTGATTGCGGCGGTCCCGCTGGAGCGCCTGGATCTGGAGCTGCTGCTTGTCGCTTTCGAAGGCCGCACTGGCGTCGGCGATGTGCTTCTGGTCCTGGGACGCCTTGAGGGAGTCGGCCAGATTCTTGAATTCGACCTCGGTCTCATAGGCTCGCCGGTAGTCCCCGGCGAAAGCAAACTCCTCGGCAAGGTTGCCGGTGATCTCGGCGGAGTCGTTGATGGCCCCGGACGCCCGGAAATGGGCGAGGCCCTCCTGGATGGCCTTGAGCCCTTCGGCGCTGCTGCCCAGGCGATTGAGCGCGATGCCCCGGTTCACCTGGCATACGGCGATGGACCCTGGATCCTGGGCGGCGACTGCCAGCTTCATGGCCTCGTCGGCAAACTTCAGCGTCTTGCGATAGTCCTTCTTGCCCAAGTACACATCCGCCATGTTCACGGAGATGAGGAGCTGGGTGGCCGAGTCGCTGACCTGGCCGGCCAGTTCCGAAGCCGTGCGCATCTCGGCAAGTTGGCGGTCGGAGTCCCCCATGGAGCCGTAGGCGTTGGCGAGGGACAGATGGAAGGGGGCCTGCAGCCGGACATCACCCAGGGACTCCGCCTCGGCGATGGCAGCCCGGTGGGAAGCCACGGCCTCGTCGAAACGGCGCATGTAGACATAGAGGTAGCCCATGCGATCGAGGATCCGCGCCCTGCCTGCCCGGTCGTTAATGTCCTCGCTTGTCCGCTGGGCCTTCTGGAGGATCCGGATGGCCTCCGAAAGCCGGCCCAGGTTCCTGAGCGTGGTGGAGAGGTTCCGGTAGGCGCGCGCCAGGAGGCGGCCCATCTCCTGATCCCGGGGCGAGTTCGCACGGTAGGCCTCCAGGGCGGGGAGGAGGGCCTCGGCCGCGGCCTTGGATTCGGCGAGATGCTCCTGGGCCAGGAGCAGATTGGCGGCTTCCACCTCCAGCGTGAAATGGTCGCGTTGGTTGCCTGTTCGCCTCACGAGAACCCGGGAGCGCTCCACCGACGCGGCGGCTTTCTTCAATTCCTTGAGGACGATGGCGTCCCGGATCTGGCTCAGGAGGAACCAGGTCTCGGCCTCCGGATCCGGGTCCCGGGAAAGCAGGGCCAGGGCCTCTTCCTCCGCGGCCAGGGAGACCGAAGGGTGCGCGCGGTTGTCGGACTCAACCTTATTCTTTAGGTCAGTTATCTTACGTGAAGCCGGCGTGCCTTCCTGGGCGGCCAGGGGGGGGCCGGGAAGGACACAGACAAGGCCCGGAAGAAAGAGACTTCCAAGGACCGCGGACCTGAAATGCCGTGGATGCATAGATTCAATAATACTTGGAACCCTCAATCCCCAAGATATTCTTTCCAGTCCCCGGTGGTCAGCTCGACCCCTTCCCGTTCGAGGCGGGGCAGGCGGTCGGGAGGAAATACATAGACCCAGGCCCCATAGCGGTGCCCCGAGTCCAGCACCACGGGGAGCACGATGCGCTCGAAAAGACCGCCTTCCACATCCTCCAGCTGGTCCAGGTCATCGAGCGCGTTCGCCAGGGCCGCTTCGTCCTCGTAGCCTGCGAAGGCTCCCGCCACCCAGCCCGGGCCGGGCGGGGCCAGGGGCGGTTCCTCCAGGGGCACAACGGCCGGAAAGCCCGTGGCGGGGAGGTGGAAGAGCCTCCCCGGAACGTGGGCCCCGGTAAGGCCTTCGGGGTTCGTGCGCATCAGCCAGGCGTGGTTCCGGCCTCCCTCCCGGAGGGAGCCGTAGACGAAGATCCCATCGGCCTCCATCAGGAGCCGTGCCGAAATAGCATGAACACCTCGACCTCACCCGTACGGCTCCCTGGACCCATGAGGGGCGGACGGTCCGTGGCATCTGCGCCCATTGGCCTAGCCCTCCGCGGCGAGGAGCCGGCGGACCTGTTCCAGAAGGTCCTTGCTGCGGTAGGGCTTGGCGAGAAAGGCCGTGGTGGGGGTGGCGCGGGTCAGCTCCGGCCGGGTGTCGGGGGAGAAGCCGCTGCTGATGAGGATCCGGGTCTTCGGGGCGGCCTGGAGGATCCGGTCCATCACCTGGAAGCCGTGGAGGCGGGGCATGACCAGGTCCAGGATGACCAGATCGAAGCCTCCGGGCGATTCCAGGAACAGATCCAGGCCCGCCTGCCCATCCACCGCCTCGGACACGGTGTACCCCGAGTTCTCCAGGATCTCGCGCGCCATTTCCCTAATGAGTGGCTCGTCATCCACAACCAGGATCCGGCCTTTGGAAGGGCAAGACATGCAAGGTTCCCCTGAAGGCTATTCGGGAATGGGGAAAAGGCCGGTCTGTTCGAAGACTTCCTGACGGATCCGGGCCGTGGAGCCCTCTTCCGCCCGGAAGCGCAGGGCCATGTCGATCCAGCCGGCGATGCGTTCCATTTCAGGTTCCTTCATGCCCCGGGTCGTGACCGCCGGCGAGCCGATGCGGATGCCCGAGGGCTTGAGGGGGGGATTGGGGTCGAAGGGGATGCCGTTCTTGTTCACGGTGATGCCGGCCTTGTCCAGGGTCTGTTCGGCCTCGTTGCCCAGGATGCCCTGCTGGAAGACGTCCACCAGCATGAGGTGGTTGTCGGTGCCTCCGGAGACCACGCGCCAGCCCCGGGACATGAGGGACTTGGCGAGGGCCGCGGCGTTGCGCACGACCTGTTCCTGGTAGACCTTGAACTCGGGCTTGAGGGCCTCGCCCAGGGCCACGGCCTTGGCCGCCACCACGTGCATGAGGGGGCCGCCCTGCACGCCGGGGAAGAGGGCGCGGTCCAGGTCCTTGGCGAAGCGTTCCTTGCAGAGGACGAGGCCGCCGCGGGGGCCGCGCAGGGTCTTGTGGGTGGTGGTGGTGACGAAGTCGGCGAAGGGGACGGGGCTGGGGTGGTGCCCGGTGGCCACGAGGCCGGCGATGTGGGCCATATCGACCATCATCAGCGCGCCCACTTCATCCGCGATGGCGCGGAAGGCGGGGAAGTCGAAGGTGCGGGAGTAGGCGGAGGCCCCGACCACGATGAGCTTGGGCTTGTGCTCCAGGGCAAGGCGGCGGACCTCGTCCATGTCGACCTTCTCGGTCTCCCGGTCCACGTGGTAGCCGACGAACTTGTAGAGGATGCCGGAGCTGTTCAGGGGGTGGCCGTGGGTGAGGTGGCCGCCGTGGGCCAGGTCCAGGCCCAGCACGGTGTCGCCCGGCTTCAGGACGGAGAAGTACACCGCCATGTTGGCCTGGGCGCCGCTGTGGGGCTGCACGTTGGCGTGCTCGGCCCCGAAGAGCTGCTTGGCGCGGGTGCGGGCGAGCTCCTCGACGGTGTCGACGTTGACGCAGCCGCCGTAGTACCTGCGGCCGGGATAGCCCTCGGCGTACTTGTTGGTGAAGTGGCTGCCCATGGCCTGCATGACCGGCCGGGAAGCGTAGTTCTCGGAGGCGATGAGCTCCAGATGATGGCGCTGGCGCTGGACTTCAAGCTCCAGGGCCTGGAAGATGGCAGGGTCCGCAACGCGCAGGGCCTCGTACATGGGCATGGCAACACCTCATAGGTTTCCGACAGAAATCTTCTCACAAGAAGGGCATAAAAGCGCGTTCCCGTCCGATCTGCCAAAATGAAAGGGAAAGGTGGCCCATGCCCATTCTGCCCCCCAGCGATGCCAGCGAACTGGAAAGCTTCGAACACCCCCTCGCGTCCCGGTACGCCTCCAAGGCCATGGTGCGGCTGCTTTCGCCCCTGTACCGCATGCGCGTGTGGCGCCGCCTGTGGATCGCCCTCGCTGAGAGCGAGGCGGAGCTGGGGCTCCCCGTGACGCAGGCCCAGATCGCGGAGATGCGGGCCACCCAGGACGCGGTGGACCTGGATGCGGTCGCCCGTTTCGAAGCGTCGCTCCGGCACGATGTGATGGCAGCCATCCACGCCTGGGGCGAGCAGGCGCCCGCAGCCCGGCCCATCATCCACCTGGGGGCCACCAGCTGCTTCGTCACGGACAATGGCGACCTGCTCATCGCCCAGGAGGCCTTGCGCCTGATCCGGCGGCGCCTGCAGGACGTCATCGCGTGCCTGCGGGACTTCGCGGCGACCTGGCAGGACCAGGCCTGCCTCGGCTTCACGCACTTCCAACCGGCCCAGCCAACGACCGTGGGCAAGCGCGCCACGCTGTGGATCCAGGACCTGCTCCTGGATCTGGAGGATCTGGATCACGTGCTGCGCACCACGCCGGTGCGGGGCCTCAAGGGCGTCACCGGCACCCAGGCCAGCTTCCTGGAGCTCTTCGACGGCGACGGGGCCAAGGTGGAGGCCCTGGAGGCGAGGTTCTGCGAGAAGGTGGGCTGCGGATCCATCCCCGTTTCCGGCCAGACCGCCACCCGCAAGCTGGAGGACCGCATCGGGCAGGTGCTCTGCGGCATCGCGGCCTCGGCCTCCAAGTTCGGCTGCGACCTGCGGCTCCTTCAGCACCTGAAGGAGGTGGAGGAGCCTTTCGAGAAGAGCCAGATCGGTTCCAGCGCCATGCCCTACAAGCGCAATCCCATGCGCAGCGAGCGCATCGTGAGCCTGGCGCGCTTCGTCACCGGGCTCATGCCCAGTTCGTACCAGACCACCTCCACCCAGTGGATGGAGCGCACCCTGGACGACTCCGCCCACCGGCGACTCACCCTCAGCCAGGGGCTCCTGGCCGTGGACGCCATCCTGGTGCTGCTGCGCAACGTGGCCACCGGCCTGGTGGTCTACCCCCGCATGATCGAGGCCCGGCTGCAGTCGGAACTGCCGTTCATGGCGGCGGAGCTCCTCCTCATGGAAGGGGTGAAGCGGGGCGGCGACCGGCAGGACCTCCATGAGCGCTTCCGGGTGGCTTCCATGGAAGCCGGCAGGCGCATCAAGGAGGAAGGGCAGCCCAATACGCTTCTCCGGTTGCTGGCGGAGGATCCTGCGTGGAACATGAATGAATCGGAACTGACGGGCCTCCTGGATGCCCGCCGTTTCACGGGCCGCGCCGGGGAGCAGGTGCGCGCCTTCCTGGCCCGGGACGTGGCCGCCGCCCTGGCGGATCACATGCCCGCCGATGCCGCTTCCGTACGTGTCTAGAAAGGTCTTTCATGCTTAAGATTGCCGTTGTCGGCGCCGGCGCCCTCCTGGGGCGGGAGCTGGTGGATACCCTCGAGGCGAGGGACTGTTCGGTGCTGCCGCTCTCCCATGGGCCCACCACCGTCGAGGAGGAACTGGGAGACGTCGTCATCTTCGCGCCCAGTCCCGCCCTCCTGGAGGAGATCGAGCTCGTCATCCTCGCGGAGACGCCCCTGCCGGAGATCCTGGAAGGCTTCAAGGGCCGCATCCTGGATCTGCGTCCGGATGCGGAGGCGTCCCTGGAGCCCATGCCCCTGAACGGGCCCTGGCCCAAGGGGAAGCTCGCCCTGCGCAACCGCCCGGCGGTGGAGCAGGTGCTGGCCACCCTCCCCCGGCTGGTGGGCGGCATCGGCGAGGTGGGGGGCACCCACCTGCGGTCCGTGGCCTTCCAGGGCGACAGGGGCCTGGACGGTCTCCTGGAGCAGACCATGGCCGTGCTCAAGGGGGAGGATCCCAGCATCGAGAAGCTGGGCTACCGCGCCGCCTTCGAAGTGATCCCGCAGTTCCCCCGGGGGCGGTTCGTGGAGGTGCGGGTGCCGGCCTTCCACGGCGATCTCCTGGTGCTGCACCTGACGGCCGCTCCCGGCGGCGCGCTCACGCAGCTGGAGGCGCCCCAGGGCGTCACCTGGTCGGACCACCCGCCTTCCTCCCGGGAAGTGTCCATCACGCCCGAGCTCCTGGCCCACCTGAGCCTTTCGGACGAGGGGCGCGCGGGCGTGCTCACCCTGGGCTTCGACCCCATCCTGTGGGGGACGCTCATGCCCGTGCTGCGTCTCCTCGAGCTCTAGGACCATGGCCAAGCACCTGGACGAACCGCATGACCGGGGGGACTTCTTCAAGTCCCTGGGCACCCTCATGGCCGGCTTCGTGGCCATGCGGGTGGAGGATGCCGTGACGGGGGCCGGGCCCTCCCTGCTGCGTCCCCCGGGGGCCCTGGACGAGTTCGATTTCCTGCTGGCCTGCACCCGGTGCGACAAGTGCATCGAGGCCTGCCCGCAGGATTCCATCCTGAAGGCCGGGCCCCAGACGGCCCTGGCCACGGGGACCCCCTACATCCTCACCCGCAACATGCCGTGCTTCCTGTGCACCTCCCTGCCCTGCATCACCGCCTGCCCCGAGGGTGCCCTGGTTTGGCCCAAGCGGAAGGTGGGCGACCAGGTCCTGGAGGGCCCCCCGGCCGTGAAGATGGGCACCGCCCGGGTCAAGCCGCGCCTGTGCCTGACCTACGAGCGCGAAGGGGAGGCGAGCCAGCCCTGCACCACCTGCGTGGACCGCTGCCCCTACCCGGGGGTGGCCATCCGCATGGGGGAGGCCAAGGAGGGCGCCCTGCCCCACCCTGAGGTCGTACCGGACTTCTGCACGGGGTGCGGACTCTGCTCCTTCGGGTGCCCCACCCCCGAACCCGCCATCGTGGTGGACGCCCGGGAGTGATGTTCCACGTGGAACGCTAGGAGACTCCGTACTCGGACCAGCGCCGGGCGATCCGTTCCAGGATCGCGTCCGGGAACACCAGGTCCCGGGGCCACTCCCGTTGGAAGTTGTCCAGCTTCAGGCTCTTGCGGGTGGCGTCGACGCCCACCTTGCTGCCGAAGGCGAAGCGGTCGCTGCTGTGGTCCAGCACGTCCAGGGGGCCGTCCGTGAAGAGCAGGTCCCGGCGGGGGTCCACGTTGCTGGTGATGCGGAAGAGGACCTCGTTGGCGTCATGGGGGTCGATGTCGGCATCGACCACCACGATGCCCTTGGTGAACATCATCTGGCCCGTGCCCCAGATGGCGTTCATGACCTTCTGGGCGTGGCCGGGATACTCCTTGCGGATGGCCACGATGGCCAGGTTGTGGAAGCCGCCGGCGGGGGGCAGGTGCATGTCCACCACTTCGGGGAGCACCATCTTCAGCAAAGGTAGGAAGATGCGTTCCGTCGCAAAGCCCAGGTAGGCGTCCTCCTGGGGGGGGCGGCCCACGATGGTGGCCGGGTACACGGGGTTCTTGCGGTGGGTGATGGCTTCCACGTGCAGCACGGGGTAGTCGTCGGCCAGCGAGTAGTAGCCGGTGTGGTCCCCGAAGGGGCCTTCGCGGCGAAGCTCGGCGGGATCGACCCAGCCCTCGATGACGATCTCGGAGTCCGCGGGCACCTCCATGTCGTTGGAGACGCAGCGCACCATCTCCACGCCCTCGCCCCGCAGGAAGCCGGTGAACATGATCTCCGAGAGGAAGGGCGGCAGGGGCGCGGTGGCCGCGTAGGACAGGGCGGGATCGCCGCCCAGGCTCACGGCCACGGGCATGCGCTCCCCGGGGGCGTAGCCGTGGCGCGCGCGGGCGCCGTCATGGTGGAGCTGGGTGTGGAAGCCCAGGGTGTGGTCGTCGTAGACCTGGAGGCGGTACATGCCCATGTTGCGCAGGCCGCTCTTGTGGCGGGTGTGGCTCAGGCCGAGGGTGATGAAGGGGCCGCCGTCCTCGGGCCAGGTGGTGAGCACCGGGAGCCGCGAAAGGCGGGCCTCCTCGCCGCGCCACACGACCTCCTGGCAGGCTGCCTTGCGCACGGTCTTGGGCATCCAGGCGCCCACCTCGGCCAGCACCGGGAGCTTGGCGAGCTTGTCCAGGAAGCTCGCGCCGGGCTTGGGCATGGCTTCCTGGATGAGCTTCTCGATGCGCGCGGCCACGGCGTCCAGGCCCCTGGGGTCCCCGTCCACGCCCAGGGCCATCTCCATTCGGCGCAGGCTGCCGAAGACGTTCATGGCCACGGGCATGGTGGCGCCCTTGATGTTCTCGAAGAGGAGCCCCTTCCCGCCTCCGGGGCTCTTGCTGACCCGGTCCGCGATGGCGCCGGCCTCCAGGTGGGGGTCGACTTCGGCGTGGATCCGCGCGAGTTCGCCGCGCGCGTCCAGCCGGGTCAGGAAGCTCTGGAAGTCCAGGGACATGATGCACCTCATCCACCAGTTTCCACGGAAACGGCGGAAGGCGGTAACGCGGGAGGGGCCGGGGGCGTCACATAGGGGTGGAGAACCCATGCACAAGCTTGCGGCACCCCTGATCTGCGTGGCCTTGGCGGCCGGCGCCCCCTCCCAAGGAAAGGCACCCATGTCCCTCTTCGAGTACACCGTCGCCGGCCTGGACGGCAAACCCATGGATCTCGCGGCCCTCAAGGGCAAGGTGGTGCTGGCCGTGAACGTCGCCAGCGAGTGCGGCTTCACGCCCCAGTACGCGGGCCTGGAGAAGCTCCACGAAGCCTACCGGTCCCGGGGCTTCACCGTCGTGGGCTTTCCCTGCAACCAGTTCGGAGGCCAGGAACCGGGGAGCGCGGAGGCCATCCAGGCCTTCTGCACCACGAAGTTCCACGTCACCTTCCCCATGGCGGCGAAGGTGGAGGTGAAGGGGGCCGGGAAGGCGCCCGTGTACGCGTTCCTGACCGAGGGCTTCGGGGAGCCCAAGTGGAATTTCCACAAGTACCTGGTGGGGAAGGACGGAAAGGTGCTCAAGGCCTTCCCCAGCCAGGTGGAGCCGGACAGCCCGGAACTGAAGGCGGCGGTGGAAGCGGCTCTAGCTAAATAGTTTCCAAAAGCCAGGGGGCCTTGGCCACGGGCGCGGCCTGGATGTCGATCCAGCCGGCGGGCAGCGGGTTCCCGGTCTTGCCGTTGTGGTGAAGGGTGAGGATCTTCATGCCCTTCTCGACCTTGTCGCCCACGTTGGCGTGCACCTCGATGCCGATCCCCAGATCCAGCACGTCGTCCTTGGAGGAGCGCCCGCCGCCCATCTCCATGGCCTTGATGCCCAGGCTGCGGCTGTCCATGGCGTGGATGTAGCCGGTGGTCTCGGCCAGGATGTCCACGCTGTGGGCGGCGCCGGGCAGGAGGCTGAAGTCGTCCAGGGCCTTGGGGTTCCCGCCGTTGGCGGCGACCCACGTGCGGTAGGTGGCCATGGCCCGGCCGGATGCGATGCTGTCGGCCACGAGGGCCTCGGCCGCGGCGAGGTCGGCGGCGGCACCGCCCAGGATCAGCATCTCGGCGGCGAGGCGGAAGCTCATCTTCGCCAGGTCGGACCCGGCGTGCATCCCCTTGAGGATCTCCACGGACTCGATCACCTCCATGGCGTTGCCGATGGCGCGGCCCAGGGGTTCCTCCATGCGGGTGATGAGGGCCTTGATCTTCATGCCGTGGGCCTGGCCGACGGCGACCATGCTCTGGGCCAGGGTGCGGGCGTCGTCCAGCGTCTTCATGAAGGCGCCGCCGCCGCACTTCACGTCCAGCACCAGGGCGTCGGAGCCGCCGGCGAGCTTCTTGGACATGATGCTGGCGGTGATGAGGGGAATGGACTCCACGGTGGCGGTGACGTCGCGCAGGGCGTAGAGCTTGCGGTCCGCGGGGGTGATGTCGCCGGTCTGGGCGCTGTTGGCGAAGCCCGTGTCGCGCAGGCTCTGCCGGAACTCGTCCTGGCTCAGCTCCACCTTGAGGCCGGGGATGGCCGCGTACTTGTCCACGGTGCCGCCGGTGTGGCCCAGGCCGCGGCCGCTGAACATGGCGCAGGGAATGCCGCAGGAGGCCACGATGGGGCCGAGGATCAAGGTCGTCTTGTCGCCCACGCCGCCGGTGGAGTGCTTGTCCACCTTCACGCCGGGCACCGAGGCGAGGTTCACCTTGTCGCCGGAGTCCCGCATGCCCAGGGTGAGGGCGAGGGTCTCCTCCACGTCCATGCCGCGCCAGCAGATGGCCATGAGGAGGGCCGCGCTCTGCTCGTCGGGCACGGTGCCGCGGGCGGCGCCTTCCACCCAATAGGCGATCTGCTCGGGGCTGAGCTTCCCGCCGGTCTTCTTCGTGTAGATGAGATCGTACATTCTCATGGCTGGTACCTCCGCGCGGGGACCGGGACCCGGTCCGCCGGGCCCCCTCCCCCGATTCGAATGGGCCTAGACGCCCTGGAGCATGCGCTCCACGGCGGGGTCGGCCTGGGTCTTGAAACGGGCCTTGTAGTCCGCGAAATCCTTGAGGGCCTGGGTGCGGTCGCCCTTGAGACGGTCCGCGTCCAGGAGGGTCGTCCAGAAAACGGGCGCCCAGGACTGGTCAGGATCGGCGTCCTTCCGGAGCGCGCCCAGGGTGGCCAGGGCTTCGGCGCCCTGCCCCATGGCGACCTGTTTCTGGGCCAGGCGCAGCTTGCCCCAGGCGTCCCCGGCCACGGCCGGGATTTCGCCCTTGCCATCCAGCTGGAGCTTCCAGGACGCCAGGATGCCCTCGGTGGTGGCCTTCTCGGAGCCCGGGGCATTGCGCGCCAGGGCCTCCAGCTGCGGCAGCTTCTCCCGCATGCGCTTCTCGACCTCGGCCGCGGGGACCGGCTCCGTGCTGTCGCCCGAGACCTCGAGCTGGAGATTGGCCAGCTCGCTCTCGTGCCGCTCGATGCCCGCCGCGCGCCAGTACCTGAACCCGAACACCACGACCCCGAGGCCAAGCACGACGCCCGCCGTGATGAGCATGGGCCTGAGCAGGCCGGTCTGGATGTCCTCGCCCGACGCGACCTTCTTCTGGAAGGCCTGCAGGCTCTGGGCCGGCTTCTGGACCTGGATGACCTTGTTTTTGCTATTGGCAGCCATGGAAGACACTCCGAACATTCAAGCATGCCCGACCAGCGCAGGTTTCGCACTTGAAAACTCGGGGGGGCCTGATACGATGGAACGCTAGGCCCGGATAGCTCAGTTGGTAGAGCAATGGACTGAAAATCCATGTGTCGGCGGTTCAAATCCGTCTCCGGGCACCAAACGAATCAAGGATGTGAAAAGGCCCTCGAGAGGGCCTTTCGCTTTTCCCGCGTGGGGGGCCAAAGGTGGCCTATTGAGGCTGTCCTGGAACTCGAAGGGGTTTTTCCTCTTCATCGACGCCATGGTCGCGCTGCGCCCGGAATAGCTTTACGGCCAAACGGTAGGGATGGGAAACTTGTCGATAATCCCAACCCGATCCGAGGCTCTGATGAAACGGACTGCCCTTCTGTTCCTCTCCTTCCTTGCCCTGCCGCTGGCGGGGGCGAGATGGGCACCGATCCCCAACGAAACCTGGGCCATGAAGGGCGATCCGGCCCTGGTGGCGGGGGGGGCCGTCATCCTGGAGCGCAAGCTCGATTTCCAGCCCAACTACCTCGAGCAGACGATCCGGGTGCGGATCCTCAGCCAGGCGGGGATGGCCGCGGTGGAATTCACGGATCTGCCGCCGGATCTCCTCTCGCTCGAGGGCCAGGTTACGCAGCCGGACGGGAAGGTGCAGGCCATCGGCAGGCGGGAGGACTTCCTGGTGCGCAAGGTGGTTTCCACCGTGGACGGGTCGGTGAACGAAGGGGTGCTGATCCCTCCGGGAGTGACGGCGGACTGCGTGGTGGAGGTGCGCTGGCGCGAGGCCACGGAACGGGGAAAGGCGGAACTGAGCCGGATGTCCCTCCAGGACAAGGGGACGCTGCCCGTGCGTTGCGGCGATTTCCATTTCTGGAGCCTGGGTTCCGCATACCCCACGAAGGTGGCCATGGTGCAGCGCGCCAAGGAGATCGGGTGGCCCTTCCTGTTCTTCTCGACAAGCGGGTATGACATGGTGGAGGGCTCGGGGGCCATGGGGTCGACCTACCTGTTCCGGAACCTGCCGGCCCTGCCCCAGGCGCCCTTCTCCCTGGAGGTGCACCGCCCGGTGCCCAAGGTGCTCTTCTACCGGCCCATCGACGGCCTGGCCTACCTGGCCAAGGGGCCGGCGGTGGAGTACTGGCAGAAGGTCGTGGACCTCGCCTACAAGCACTGGTTCCTGGAGAAGGTCGCCAAGGGGGAGGCCTACCGCGCGTTCTCGGCTGAGGTCCGCAAGGACCTGACGGGCGGGCCCCGGGAGCGGGCCCGGCTCATCGCCGAGCGCCTTTCCAGGCGGATGGTGAACCTCGACCAGCTGCTGTACGACGAAAAGCCCGATCCCTTGGCCCGGCACGCGGTGGACGAGGCGGGGGTCTCGAACCTGAACTACGCGGCCAAGACGGGGTTCGTGAACGACGGCGGCATGGTGAAGGTCCTGTTCCATGTGCTGCTGGACGAGGGGCTCCAGCCCAAGGTGGCCATGGTGGCCGACCGGAGGCAGTGGGTGGTCAATCCCGAAGTGCGCACGCCGTACCAGTTCACCCACTACCTGCTGGGGGTGGAGGAGCCCGGGCAGCCGGTCCTGTGGCTGGATCCCCTGGGCCGGATGGTGCCGCCTGGCGAGGTGCCCTACTACTACCAGGGCACCAAGGCGCTGACCTTCGACGGGGTCACCTGGAAGGCCGGATTCCAGGAGATCCGGTTCGCCCCGGCGAGCTCCAACGGGCGGACCTTCACCTACCAGGTGGACCTGACGGAGGAGGTTGCCAGGGTCCGGGTGGAGGCGGCCTTCACGGGGGCCTCCGCCCTCCTGGCGCGCAGGACGCTGGGCAAGCAGTCGCCGACCCAGCGGGAAGCGTGGTTCAAGGGGACCCTGGAGAAGGGCGGGCTGACGGTGTCACGGGCGGAAGTGGCCCATGCCCTGGATGTGACCCGGCCCCTGGCCTGCACTGCCGAGGCCACCCTGCCGGTGGAGCCGGGGCGGATCCTCAAGGTGAACCCCTTCCCGGGGATGGACGCGGCGCTGTACCTCCCCGCTTCGCTGCCTGCGCAGCGGATGGATCCCATCATCCTGCCCTACCTGGGCATCCAGGAGGCCCAGAGCACGGTCAAGGTGCCCCGGGGCTACATCCTGGCGGCCCCCGTCGTTCGCATCAAGTCCACCCAGTGGGGCACGGTCACGCTGGAGGTGCGCCAGGACCCCGACAGCGGGGACCTCACGGCGCGCATGAAGGCCAGCACCCTCTCCGCGTACAACCTTCCCGCCGCCTACGGGTCCCTCAAGGACTACCTGCAGGCGGTGCGGGCGGTGGTCTACCCGGAGATCACCCTGGAGAAGTCGGCGGAAGCCGCGAAATGAGGGCCCTGGGCCTGGTCGCGCTCTGCCTTTTCCAGGCCGCCGCGGCGGTTCCGGATCTGGGCCGGCTGCCGGGCTGGGCCCAGGCCCCGGCCCGGGAGGCGGCCCTGGAGACGCCGCCTGCGGGGGCCGAGGCCTGGGTGCTCCTGTCGCGCCGGGAACTGGCCTACGCGGGGAACGGGGAGGTGCGCATCCGGGAGTTCCGCCTGGTGAAGATCCTCCGGGGCCGGGGGCTGGAGGAGGCGGGCTTCGTGCGGCGGGGGCTGCTGGAGGGCGCCTCGCGGATCCGGGAGCTGAAGGGCTGGAACCTCAGGCCGGACGGCGAGCTGGTGAAGCTGGAAGGTCGCGACAAGGCCACCTTCGGGGATACGGCGGAGGCCTCCTTCGACCGCAGGACGGCCCAGGTGGCCCAGCTGCGCCGGGCCACCGAGGGCAGCCTGGTGGCCTTCGAGGTGGAGGAGGCGTTCACCTCCCTGAAGGATCCGTGGACCTGCCCGGTGATGGAGACCCACCCCGTAAGACGCTGGGAGCTCGAGGCCTCCGCCGGCGACGGGGTCGGGATCCAGGTGCGCAGGCTGCGCTTCCAGCCCTGGCTTCCGGCCGGGCAGGGCGGCGCCGCGGTGCGGGTGGCCCAGGTGCCGGCCCAGCCCCTGGCCGAGCCGGCCAGCCCCTTCCCCCACCGCCAGTTGCCGGCGGTGGAGGTGCGCTTCCTCGACCCGAGCTGGGCAGGCACGGGGATCCTGGCCTCCTGGGACAGCCTGGCGGGCTGGTACCAGGGGATCTTCGCTCCCAAGGTGCTGCCCGTGCCCGGCGCGGGTCAGGGGCTGGCGGGGCTCCAGGCCATCTGGAGGCGGCTGGGGCGGGATCTGGTTTACAAGCAGGTCTATCTTTCCCCGGAGCGCTCCAACGTCCCGGAGACCTCGGTGGAGGTGGCGCGCAAGGGTTACGGCGACTGCAAGGACCTGACCTGCCTCTTCCTGGCCCAGGCCCGGGCGGCGGGGTTCGAGGGGTTTCCCGTGCTGGCGCGCATGCAGGTGGGACCCGTGCTGGACGCTGAGATCGCGGGGCCCGCGCGGGACACCTTCGACCACGTGGTTGCGGCGCTGCGCCTGGAGACGCCGCTGGGCCTGGAGGCGGAGGTGGTCACCCCCAAAGGGCGGTTCCTGCTGGTGGACCCCACGGATCCCTTTACGCCCCTGGGGCGGCTGGGGCCGGCGCACCGGGACGGAAAGCTTCTCATCTGCCTGCCAGGGGGCGGCCAGTGGGCTGCCGTGCCGGCCGGTGCGGTGATGGCCGGAGCCGTGACCGTCACGCTCAAGGGAACCGTGGACGCCTCGGGCGGGCTCGCGGGCGAGGCCCGGCTCCTGGAGACCGGAGGCCTCTGGGGGCTCCGGAGCCGGGCCCAGGCCCTGACCCGCGCGGATTTCCGGGCGTACGTGGAGGCGGAGGTCCTGGACCAGGCCATCAACGGGAAGGTCGAGGTCCTTGAGCTGGGGGATCCCCTGGACCTGGAGCGGCCCTTCGGCGTCACCCTCAAGCTCTCGGGCCCGGGGGCGCTTGGGCAGCAAGGTTCGGCGTGGGTGCTGCGCACGCCCCTGGGACTGCCGGGACTGCCTCCGGCCTTCGCGCCGGCGGGGAGGAAGCGCCAGCTTCCGGTGGTGTCCCGGCGCACAGGCACGGTCGTGCTGGACGCGACCCTGGAGCTGCCGGCGGCGGTCCGCCCCATCCTGGCCGAGGCCGCGGGGGAGACGAGCTTCCGGGTCCTCTCCTGGAAGGCGGCCCTGGAGCCGGACGGCCGCGTCCTGCGGCTCCGGGTGGAGGAACGGCGGAAGGATGCCTTCTTCGGGCCAGACGAGCTCGGGGCGGCGGAGGCGGCCTGGCGGAAGGACCGCGCCCTGGTGCGCTCCCTCCTGGAGGATGGGATGGCGTTCCGGCCCTGAATGGTAGGATGGGAAATTCCTGCACAGGGGGGGGGCCAATGGTGCTCGCGATGCTGGTGAACGATCCTTTCGCGGGGACCCTGGCCCTCCTGGCGCTCATCTGGGTCGCTGCCAAGCTGGGAGGCGAGGTGGCGGTGCGGGTGGGGTTACCGTCCGTTGCGGGCGAGCTGTCGGCGGGGCTTGTTCTGGCGGCGGTTCACCAGGTCCTGCCGGCCTTTCCGGACGTGGCGGCCTCCCCGGGCGCGGAAGTGCTGGCCAACCTGGGTGTGATCCTGCTGATGTTCGCGGTGGGGCTGGAGTCCACGGTGTCCCAGATGATGAAGGTGGGGGCGGCTTCGCTGCGCGTGGCCTCGCTGGGGGTGGTCCTGCCCATGGCGGCTGGGCTCCTCGGGGCCAAGTTCCTGTTGCCGGCCGGGACGCCCTTCGTGGTGGACCTGTTCATCGGGGCCTGCCTCTGCGCCACCAGCATCGGCATCAGCGTGCAGGTGCTGCGGGAGCAGGGGGCGGCGCGGTCGAAGGAAGGACGCGTCATCGTGGGAGCGGCGGTCATCGACGATGTGCTGGGCCTCCTGGTGCTGGTGGCGGTGAGCGGGCTGGTGGCGGCTTCGGAAGGGGGCGGCTCCCTGCCCTGGGGCCGTCTGGGGCGGACGCTGGGGCTGGCCCTGGTCTTCCTGATTGGGGCCCTGACCCTGGGGCGCTGGGTCACGCCGCATCTGTTCAGGCTTGCCAGCCGGCTGCGCAGCGAACAGGTCCTGTTGCCCCTGGGACTGGCCTTCGCCTTCTTCCTGGCCTGGCTCAGCGGGCTGGCGGGGCTGGCGCCCATCGTGGGCGCCTACGCGGCAGGCTTGATCCTGGAGCCCGCGAACGTGGAACTGCTGGAGGAGCGGGAGGCCCACTCGCTGGAATCCCTGCTCCACCCCCTGGTCATGGTCATGGCGCCCATCTTCTTCGTGCTCATGGGGGCGCGGGTGGACGTGCGGGCGCTGGCGGCGCCGTCCACCCTGCTGTTCGCGGGGGTGCTGGGGGCGCTTGGAATCGCCGGGAAGTATGTTGCAGGCTACGTGGCCGGGGGCGGGTTGCGGGCTTCGGTGGTGGGCTGGGGGATGGTGCCCCGCGGAGAGGTGGGCCTGATCTTCGTGGCGGTGGGGGCCCAGAGCCAGTTCCATGGCGCCCCCCTGCTTTCCCCTGCGGTGCAGGCGGGGATCGTGGGAGCGATCCTCCTGACGACCGTGGCGGGTCCCATGGCGCTTGGGCGGGTGCTCCGGCGAGGAGGTCCCGCCGGGATTCAGGACTGACCCTGAAGGCCGAGCGGGACTGGAGGGGGGGCGCTCCCCCAGGTAGCCCGCACAGTCCCACCCCGGTGCCGTCCGTCCCCTTCCGCGGGGTTTCCCCCGGCCGTGCACCTTCCGCATCCGCCGCCAGGGACCCGTCTCCCGCTAGAATCTGGGTGCCGCGCCGGGAAAAGGTTCCGGACGGGATGGAGAGCCGATGGACGTCGATCTGGCGCGTTACCGGGACCAGCACAAGCTCAGGCTGTCCTGGATGCCCTGGCTGTACTTCGCCCTGAAGGACCGCCACCGGACCTGGGCCCTGGCCTGGCAGGAGGAGGTGCAGGCGCGGCTGAGGGACCAGGAGACGGTGGAGATCGGCCCGGGATGCTTCGTGGCGCCCGAGGCGCGGATCTTCGGGGAGCCGGGGCGGGCGGTGGTGCTGGGGGCGGGGTGCTCGGTGGCGGCCGACGCCTTCCTGCACGGGCCCATCACCCTGGGCCCCGACGTCTCCGTCAATGCCCGGGCCTCGCTGGACGGGGGGGCCAAGGGGATCACCGTCGGGGAGGGGACCCGCATCGCCTCCGGCGCGGCGCTCTACGCCTTCGACCACGGGCTGGATCCCGGCCGGCCCGTGCGGGAGCAGCCGGTGAGGTCGGTGGGCATCCAGGTGGGCAGGGACGTGTGGATCGGGGCCAACGCCGGGGTCACGGACGGGGTTTCCATCGGAGACCACGCCGTGGTGGCCATGGGGGCGGTGGTGACCCGGGACGTGCCGGCCTGGGCCATCGTGGGGGGGGTGCCGGCCCGGGTCGTCGGGGACCGGAGAAATAATCGGTAATATTTCCAACCTCTCCTATTTATACTGCCTCAGAAACGCAGGTGGCCGGGGAGGACGATGATCGAGCGCAAGGACGCCAACCGGGGAGCGCTGGAGGAGGGCCTCCTCCGCGACGTGCTGGAGAGTCTCCCGAACCCGGTCTTCTTCAAGGACCGGGAAGGCGTCTACGTCGGGTGCAACCGGGCCATGGAGCTCTACGTGGGCAGGTCCCGGGGGGAGATCCTGGGGCGGAGGGTCCGGGACCTGGTGCCCGCGGAGGAGGCGCGGCTCATCGAGGCCCGGGACGAGGAGCTGTTCCGGACCGGGGGCCGGCAGGTGTACACCGCCGACATCCGGAGGCAGGACGGCGAGGTGCGCCACATCCTCTTCAGCAAGGCGCTGTGGATCGGGCCGGAAGGGGAGGTCGCCGGATCCGTGTGCCAGTGCCAGGACATCACGGACTACCAGCGCATGGAGACGGCGCACCGGGAGAGCGAGGCCCGCATGCGGGCCCTCCTGGATGGGCTCCAGGAGCGGGAGGCGCAGTTCCGGGCGCTGTTCCTGGCCGACAACGGCATCAAGCTGCTGCTGGCGCCGGAGGGCGGCTGGATCCTGGACGCCAACCCGGCCGCGGAGGCCTTCCTGGGCTACGATCTCGCCACCCTGCGCACCATGTGCATCTCCCAGTTCAACGGCATGGAGGAGCCCCGGCTCACCGAGGAGATGGCTCACATCGTCCTGATGGGGGGGGAGAAGGTCCAGCGCACCTACCGCCTGGCCTCCGGGGAGACCCGGGAGGTGGAGGTGTACGCCGCCCCGGTGGAGGTGAAGGGCAAGACCTACCTGTGGGCGACCCTGCACGACATCACCGAGGGCGTGGCGGCGGAGGCGGACCTGAAGGCCACGGAAGGGCGCCTGGCCTCCCTGGCGGAATCGGTCGAGGTGATCGTGTTCCGCTTCGGCCTGGACGGGGCCTGCATGTACGTCAACAGCCACTATGAGCGCATGACGGGCCTGTCCGCGGCCCTGGTGCTCAGCCGGAAGTGGGCCAAGGTCATCCATCCCGAGGACCGGGAGCGGATCCTGGAGGGCTGGAAGGCGGCGCGCAAGTTCAAGCAGGTGCACGAGACGGAGTTCCGGCTGCTGAACACGAAGGGGCAGGAGCTCTGGGTGCTGGGCAGGACCTCGCCGGAGCGGGACGCCAGCGGGGACGTGGTGAGCTACCTCACCACCTGCACCGACATCAGCCGGTTCCGCCGGGCGGAGGAGGCGCTAAGGCAAACGGCCAAGCAGGAGAGCCTCGGGCTCCTGGCTGGGAACATCTCCAACGATTTCAACAATATCCTTCAAGGCGTCTGGACCAGCCTGGATCTGCTGGAGTCCAGCTCCGGGGACCCGGCGAAGGCAGCCCAGGCCCTGGCATGGGCCCGCGGGTCCCTGGTGAAGGCCAAGCGCATCACCCAGTTCATCCAGCAGTACAGCGGCAAGGGCGCCAGCGCGCCGGTGCCGGTGGACCTGGGGGCGCGGGTCCTGGAGATCGCCGGGAACCTGGCCACGCCGGGCATCCGCCTGGAAGCGGCGGTCGCCCCGGGGCTGCCCAGGGTGGTGCTGGACCCCGACCAGCTGGCCCACTGCGTGAAGGCGATGGTGGTCAACGCCGTGGAGGCGATGGGGGACCACAAGGGCAGCATCCGCGTCCTGGCGCGGCGGCCCGGGACCTTCAACCCGGCCGACGGCGTGTGGATCCTCCACCCGCCGCCCGGCGCGTGCGTGGAGCTGGTGGTGGAGAACGACGGGCCCGGCATCCCGCGGGAGGAGCTGCACCGGATCTTCGACCCCTACTTCACCACCAAGGAGGCCGGGCGGGGCCTGGGCCTCTCCTCGGTGCTGGGCATCGCCCGGGCGCACCGCGCGGGGCTGTGGGTGGAGAGCATGCCCGACTCCGGGGTGCGCATCCGCATCCTCTGGTCCGTGGGCGGCCGGGCGGTGGCGGACCTGGCCCCCATCCAGGGGGGCCCCGGGGCCATCCTCGTGGTGGACGACGACCCCGAGGTGCTCCGGGTGGTGTCCCGGCTGCTGGAGGAGATGACGGGGCGCGCGGTGCTCCTGGCCTCGGGCGGGGAGGAGGCCGTGGAGGCCATCCGCAGCGCCGGGGACGGGGTGAGCGTGGTGCTCATGGACGCCAATATGCCGGGCATGGACGGGACGACGGCGTTCCGGCTGATCCGGGAGCTGCGTCCGGGCATGCCCGGGCTCCTGTTCTCGGGCTGCGACCCGGAGCAGGGCCAGGAGCTGGCCCGCACCTACGGCTTCTCGGGATTCATCAAGAAGCCGTTCGATGTGGAGGACCTGAGGCGGAGCTTCGGGGCGCTGCTACCTGCGGGCGCGGGAGGAGGAGGGACGCCCTCCGCCTGAGCCGGGGCGCCGGGCACCGCCGCCCGGGCGCTGGCCGCCGCCGGGCCGCTGTCCGCCGCGGCCGAGGACGATGGGCTCGGCCTTGGCGTTGGGGTCGGGCACGAAGCCGGGCACCACTTCGGAGGGGAGGTCGCGCTTGAGGAGCTTCTCGATGTCCTTGAGCAGCCGGGCCTCGTCCACGCAGACCAGGCTGAGCGCCTTGCCCTCGGTGCCGGCGCGGCCGGTGCGGCCGATGCGGTGCACGTAGTCCTCGGGCACGTGGGGGAGCTCGTAGTTCACGACGTGGGGCAGCTGGTCGATGTCCAGGCCCCGGGCGGCGATGTCGGTGGCCACCAGGACGGTGATGCGGCCGGCCTTGAAGTCCTCCAGGGCCTTGATGCGCTGGGGCTGGCTCTTGTTGCCGTGGATGGCCATGGAGGCGATGCCGTCGGTCTCCAGCTGCTCGGAGAGGCGGTTGGCGCCGTGCTTGGTGCGGCAGAAGACCAGGACCTGCTGGAGGCGCTGGCTGCGGATGAGGTGGGAGAGGAGGGCGCGCTTGCGGTCCCGGTCCACGGGGTGGACGATCTGCTCCACCAGGTCGGTGGGGGCGTTGCGCCGGGCCACGTCGATGAAGGCGGGGTTCTTCAGGAAGGCGCTGGCCAGATCCCGGATCTCGTCGCTGAAGGTGGCGGAGAAGAGCAGGTTCTGGCGCTTGGTGGGCAGCAGGGCGAGGATCTTGCGGATATCGCGGATGAAGCCCATGTCCAGCATGCGGTCCGCTTCGTCCAGCACCAGGAAGTCCAGGTGGGAGAAGTTCAGGTTGTTCTGGCCGTAGTGGTCCAGGAGGCGCCCGGGGGTGGCCACCAGGATCTCCACGCCCGAACGCAGGGCCTTGACCTGGGGGTTGATGTTCACGCCGCCGTAGACGCTGGTGGAGCGCAGGGGAAGGTGGCGGCCGTAGGTGCGCACGCTCTCCTCGATCTGCATGCACAGCTCGCGGGTGGGGGTGAGGATGAGGCAGCGGATGGGGTGGCGGGCCGGGGAGGCGCTGGAGTTGGCGTTGGGCGCCAGCAGCTGCAGGATGGGCAGGACGAAGCCCGCGGTCTTGCCCGTGCCGGTCTGGGCGCCGGCGAGCAGGTCGCGGCCGTCGAGGATGGCGGGGATGGCCTGCTCCTGGACGGGGGTGGGGACTTCGTAGCCCTGGTCGCGCACAGCACGCAGCAGCTCCGGCATGAGGCCGAGATTATCGAATGACATTGATGCTCCTGGTTGGGCCCTCCCGCGTTTTCGTGTGCGCGGGCCCCGGTCAGGGCAGGAATGGGATTTCGAAGCAGGAACCCGGCTCCGGCCGGGTGAAGGACGCAGACCGGAGCGCCTTCCAGAACGAGGGAACAGAATAGCGAGAATTGGTCGCAAAATCCACGAAATTCAATAACTAGAACGGAATCACGGGCATTCCCCCTGCGATGGTTGTCACAAGCCGCTTGGCCCCGGGTGCTCCCCAGGGCATCTTTGAATGAACGATTTTTCGCGAGGCACACGATGGCTCACCAGGTGGTGGAATGCGTTCCCAATTTCTCCGAAGGCCGCGACCTGGCTAAGATCCGCCAGATCACCGACGCCATCGAGGCGGTGGCCGGCGTGCGCCTGCTGGACGTGGATCCAGGGGCCGACACCAACCGCACGGTGGTCACCTTCGTGGGGAGCCCCGAGGCCGTGGTGGAGGCCGCCTTCCAGGCGGTGAGCACCGCCGCGCGCGTGCTGGACATGGCCTCCCACGCCGGCGCCCATCCGCGCATGGGCGCCACCGACGTGTGCCCCTTCGTGCCGGTGGAGGGGGTGACCCTGGCGGACTGCGCGGCCCTGGCCCGGACCCTGGGCGAGCGGGTGGGGCGCGAGCTGGAATTGCCGGTCTACCTCTACGAGCACGCCGCGAGCCGCCCCGAGCGCAGGAACCTCGCGGTGGTGCGCAAGGGCGAGTACGAGGGCCTGGAGGAGAAGCTCAAGGATCCCCAGTGGGCCCCCGACTTCGGCCCGGCGCGCTTCGACGCCCGCGCCGGCGCGCTGATCACCGGCGCCCGGGAGTTCCTGGTGGCCTACAACGTCACCCTCAACAGCCGGGACAAGAACCACGCCACCGACATCGCCTTCGAGCTGCGCGAGAAGGGCCGCGTGGCCCGCCGCGGCCAGAAGGACGCCTACTACAGCTCCGGCGAGATCCTGTTCTACCGGGAGGGGTGCTTCCCCTGCGGCAACTGCGGGTCCGACTTCGCCAGCTTCGAGGAGGTGGAGGCCCACTGCCGGGCGGAGCACGGCTTCGACCTGCGCCACCTGCTCAAGCTCAACGACATCGATGCCGGAAAGGGGGTCGTGGGACGGAAGGTGCACCGCGCCGGTCTCTTCAGGCACTGCAAGGCCATCGGGTGGTACGTCGACCAGTACAAGCGGGCCCAGCTCTCCATCAACCTCACGGACTACAAGGTGACAAGCCCCGTGGACGTGCTGGAGGCCACCCGGCGCATGGCCGTGGAGCGCGGACTGGTGGTGACGGGCAGCGAGATCGTGGGGCTGGTGCCGTTCCAGGCGCTGTACAAGGCCGGGCAGCACTACCTGCGCGTCCAGGGGAAGAGCCCCTTCGTGCCGGTGGGGGACGTGCTTGAGAACGCGGTGTTCTCCATGGGCCTGGCGGACGTTTCGCCCTTCGACGTGGAGAAGAAGGTCATCGGGCTGCCCCGCGCCTATCCCAAGGGCCTCATGGCCATGACGGGCTCGGCCTTCGTGGACGAGGTGTCCCGGGACACCCCGGCGCCCGGCGGCGGGTCCATCGCGGCGCTGGCCGGCGCCCTGGGCGCGGCCCTCGCCTCCATGGTGGCCAACCTGACCCAGACGGGAGCCCCCGAACTGCGGGAGGCGGCCGAGAAGGCCCAGAAGGCCAAGGACGCCCTGGTGCTCGCGGTGGACGAGGACACCGACGCCTTCACGGCGTACATGGAGGCCCGGCGCCTGCCGGCGGGCACCCCCGCGGAGAAGGCCGCGCGCGAGCAGGCCATGCAGGACGGCCTGAAGCTGGCCGTGGACGTGCCGCTGGGCACCGCCCGCACCTGCCTGGAGGCCATGGAGGCCGCGGAGCTCGCCATGCGCCACGGGAACCCGGCGTCGATCACCGACACGATGGTGGGCTTCACCATCGCCTTCGCCGGGGTCCGGGGCGGGCTCTGGAACGTGCTGATCAACCTGAAGGACATCAAGGACGCCGCCTACAACGAGGCCATGAAGGCCACCTGCGCGTCCCTGCTGGCCCAGGCCCAGGACCTGCTGGCCAGGGCCACGGCATACGGGGACGCCAGGCTGGAGGCGATGCTCGTCAGGTGAGGTCCTCCAGGAGCCCTTCGCCCTGGGCCCAGGAACCATGGCCCGAGGCGGTGTTCAGGTGCCCCTTGGGCCCCACGTCCGTGAAGCGGCTCCGCCAGGCGTCGGCGAAGAACCGCGCCCGCTCCAGGGTCACGTGGGGATCGTTGCTGGAGGCCGCCACCCGGCTCAGGAAGGGCAGGCTGTGGAGGGGGATGGGCGCCCAGGACGGGTACTCCGCCAGGCCTTCGGGGGTCTCCACGTCGGTGGGGGCCACCAGGAGCGCGGCGTGGATGGGGCGCCGGTAGGCGTCGGCCCAGTGGGCCACGGCGAGGCAGCCCAGGGAATGGGCCACGAGGATGGGGGGGGCGTCCTCCCCTGCCCTGCGCACGGCGGCGTCCAGGGCCTCCACCCAGTCGGGGCGGTGGGGGAAGTCCCAGTTGGGCATCTCGACGCGGCGGGCTCCGGGGAGGGTGGCCTCCCAGAGGCTCTGCCAGTGGCCGGGTCCGGAGTTCCGGTGGCCGGGGATGATGAGGATGGGCGGGCGCATGGGGACACCTGGGATGGATGCGCCCATTTTGCACCCGATTGCGCTTCCCGTAATACAATCCCTTGATTCAACCACCCGGAGCAGCCATGGCCGCAGGACCCAAGCCGATCTTCGCGATGATGGCCGGCATGGCCCTCCTGCTGGCCCCGGGCTGCCTGGGGCCCCAGACCCGCTCCCAGCGCAGCGGGCTCATGGACTACCTCTATCCCAAGCGGGACGCGGCGCCGGCGCCCAACCCCGCCGGGGCGCGCCTGACCCTGCCCCTGAAGCTGGGCGTGGTCTTCGTGCCTTCCACCACCGGCTCCTGGAGGGTCTCCAACCTCGTAACCCCGGCGGGGGAGAGGCCCCTCCTGGACGTGGTGAAGGAGGCCTTCAAGGGCAGGTCCTGGGTGGGCGAGATCAAGGTCATCCCCTCCAGCTACCTCACGGCCCGGGGCGGCTTCGACAACCTGGACCAGGTGTCCCGCATGTACGGGGTGGACGTCATGGCCCTGGTGAGCGTGGACCAGATCCAGTACACCGACCCCAAGTGGTACGCCTTCGCCTACCTTTCCATCGTCGGGGCCTACGCGCTCCCCGGTGACAGCAACGACACCCGCACCCTCATCGACGCCGCCGTCTTCCACGTGCCCACCCGCACCTTCCTGCTGCGGGCCCCGGGCCAGAGCGTCGTGAAGGGCAGCTCCACGCTGGTGAACCGGGAGGAGCGGCTCCGGGCGAACTCCGGCCGGGGGCTGGAGCTGGCCATGAAGGAACTGGCGAAAAACCTGGAGACCGAGGTGGAGACCTTCAAGGCCCAGGTGGCGTCCGGTGAACGCAAGGGCGTCGACGTCATCGACCGGCAGGGCCAGTCCCTGAAGCAGACCGGCGGGAAGGACTTCGGCGGGTCCTTCGGGGGCGTGGAGGTCCTGGCCGGGCTGGCCCTGGCCGCGGCGCTGTGGCGGCGCCGGCGTTGAACCCGTTCGTCCTCGGGGGGGCCGGGCTCTGGCGCCTCTGGACGTGCCACCTCGTCCATTTCGGGGTGGGGCACGCCCTGCTGGACCTGGCGGCTCTTGGCGTCCCCTTCGCGCTGGTGCCGGTCCGGGCCTGGCCGCGGATGCTCCTGGGGCTGTTCCTGGTGGCGCCGGTGCTGAGCCTGGTCCTGCTGCCCGGGCTGGACGGGGGCACCTACCGGGGGGCCTCCGGGCTGGCCTGCGCCGCCTGGTCCATGGCCGGGGCCGCGCTGGCGCGGGAGCGGGGGACGCGGGCGGAAGGGTTCCTGCTGCTGGGCCTGCTGGGGGCGAAGCTGGTGGCGGAGGCCTGGTCCGGGGCCGCCTTCCTGCCGGGGGGGGCGGGCTGGGTCAGCCTGCCCGGCGCGCACCGCTGGGGCGCGGTCCTGGGGGGGCTCGCTTCGCCGATGATCGTGATGGGCATCCGCCTGCCGCGCCCGCCCGAAGCGTCGAACGAGGAAGGGAACGGACGGCCTGCCGCCAAGCCGCCCGCGTAGCTCCTGGGGGGTGGCCCGCAGGAGCAGGTGGCCCTTGAAGGCGACCTTGAGGCTCGCGGTCGGGCCTTGCACGGTGCCCAGGTCGAGGCCGTGTTCGTAGTCCGTGATCCGGTAGGCTCGAGGCTCCAGGCCGCGCAGTTCCAGGGCGCCCTTCCAGGTGCTGGCGAAGCTTCCGTAGTAGAGGACCTCCCCTTTCCGGACGGCGTGGGTCTCGGGCAGGTCGAAGCCCAGGTCGTAGAGCGAGCCCAGGTATTCGCCCTGGGAGAGCCGGGTGGCGGCGTAGATCCCGAGCCACTTGGCGAAGTCCCGCTCCCGGGCCGGGGTCAGGTCCGACGTGCTGCGCTTGCGGGCCAGGGAAGGCAGGACGAACTGGGAGCCCGGCACGCCGCCCACCGCCAGCGTGGAGGCGAAATCCGCGGCATGGTCGCTCAGTTCCACGTGGTCGCCGAAGTAGGCCACGCCGTCGCCCATGAGGGCCTTCAGGAGCTTGCCCTTGGTACGGACCTGGTAGGAGTCGTGGGGATCGGACGCCACGGCCATGTTGAATTCCGGCATGGTGTGGAAGGCATAGGCGGTGCCGCAAGGGCAGAATTCCACCAGGGCCCCGGGTTTCAGGGCGCGGGCGGTTTCGGTGATCATGCGGATGAAGGCGGGGATGGCCCGGGAGGACTCCCCGGGGTCGGCGTGGTGGTGGGCGGGGTTGTGGCAGGGCGGGATGCCGTTGAGGTACTGGCCGTCCAGCTTCAGCCCGTCGAAGCCCCAGGTTCCGATCATCGTCCGCACCAGGGCCCGGGTGTGCTCGATCACGGCTGGGTCGGCGGGGCAGAGGTAGTAGGTGGGCCACCAGGAGATCCGCCGCCGGGAACCGTCGGGCTCCAGCAGGGCCGATCCGGGGTGGTCCCGCTCGAAGCGGCTGCCGCGCTGGCCCATGAGGGGCGCCCACCAGAGCTGGGCGCGCATGCCGCCGGCGTGGATGCGGTCCGCCATGGCCTTCAGGCCCGGGCCGCCGGCGGGGAACTTCCCGGGGTCCTCGCCCCAGTCGGCGTAGTTGTCCTGCCAGCCGTCGTCCACGGTCGCCCATGCGAAGCCCAGGCGCTGGGCGGTGGGCAGGGTGCCGTAGATCTGGGCGGGGCGCATGGTCCTGCCGTAGCCCCAGGCGCACCAGATGGGGTCGAAGGCGGCCGGTGGCGCCTCGGCCATCCTGAATCCCTGGAGGGCCATGAGGCGGCGGTACGAGGCCAGGGTCTCGAAGCAGTCCCCGCGGTGCACGGAGATGAAGGTGCGCAGGCCGCGCAGGGTCGCGCCCGGGGCCAGGGAGGCCGACCCGTCCATGCGGAGCCCGACGCGGACCCGGCCGCCCCGGTCCATGGCCACGGGGAGGGACACGGCTTCAGGTTCCTTGCCGAGATGCCCGACGCCCAGGCCCCCCTCGCGGGTCCACACGTCCGCCACGGGCGTGCCGCCTCCGTAGTCGGTGGCGTTCATGCCGAGGAAGTTGCGCTGGCGGAAGCCGGGGCGCAGGGGCAGGATCCAGTTGGGGCGCTTCTCGTAGGAACCCGGCTGGAAGGACCACCAGGCCGGGGCCGCGTCCAGCGTGTAGGCATTGCGCGTCCAGCCGGTGGTGCGAATGGGGGCGGGCCCGGCGTTGGTGTAGTCCACGTCGAACAGGGCAAGACCTGGCCAGGCGGTGTAGACGGTGACCGCCACCGTCTTGCGGAGCGGGCCGGAGGCGCCTTCGAGCACCAGGCGCTCCCCCTGTCCGAAGGTGTCGGCGACGGGTTCCCTGCGGTGGGCCACCACAGAGAAGGTGGCCCGCGTCCCCTCCAGGGCGTCGGATTCGGAGAAGGGTCCCAGGGGCCGCTCCCGGTCCCCGGAATGGGCGACGACGCGGCTGCGCAGGTGGTCGTCGAACTCCACTCGCAGCAGGGGTGTCTGGATGCTGAGCCCGGAGGGGGCCGAGAGGGCGAGGGCGGCGATCAGGAGGAGGGGCATGTCAGTTCCGCGCGACGCGCTTCATGAGGGCAAGGGCGTTGTCGCGGTAGAGCTTGCGCAGGATACCGGGCTCCAGGCCGAAGCCGTACAGGGGCCAGTGGTAGCCGAACTGCTCCACCTCGTAGAAGTGCTCGTCCTCGCTTTCCAGGATGCGGAAGGTGATCTGGTACATCGCGGCGTCCATGCCCATGTCGGTGCCGTACAGGAGCCGGTCCTGGTACCTGCCGATGAACTGCGCGGCGGCCCTGGGCACGGGGGCGGTCTCGGCGAAGCGCGCCCCGATGTCGGCGTAGAGGTTGGCGTGGCGGTCCAGGAGGGCCGCCAGCTGGGCGAGGTCCTGGCAGCAGTTGGCGAGGTGGCACGCGATGAAGGTCGTCCGGGGATGCCTGGCGACGGCCCGGTCCAGGGTGGCCAGCACCTGGTCGTGGCGGAGGATGGCGGGGGAGTCGGCGATCTTCCAGGTGAAGGCGTTCATGAGGCCGTCGTTGGAGGCGTCCGCGGGCTCGTACATCCACTGGTCCTCGCCGACATGGACGTTGATGGGCAGGCCCAGGTCGGCGCAGGCCTCCAGGATGGGATCCATGCGCGGGTCGTCCAGGTGCATGCCCCCGGCGTTGCCGGCGAGGCCCCCGCCCTTGTCCGTGACCTCGCCCACGCCCTTGGCCCCGGCCGCGCGGCAGCGGCGAAGCTCGGCCACGACGCCTTCCGCGAATCCGGGCCGGCCGGAGCCGGTGAAGTCGATGCCGCACCAGAGCTCGAAGTGGCGCGGGAACTTCCCGTAGCGCTTCACGGCCGCGTCGAAGTCGGCGCCCCCGCCGGTGACCAGCACCACCGTGCGCTCGATGCCGGACCGGTCCATGGTGGCGGCCCACGCCGCGGCCTGTTCATCGGTTTCCGCGTAGGCGTGGGAGTGCATGTCCACCACGGGGAACCGCGCCTTCTCCACGCGGGTGACGGGGATCCGGTAGATGGACCGGGGGCGGTAGTCCTTGAGGAGGAGCTGGTCGGGGGCCTGGGCCCCGAGGGTCGTGGCGAGGAGGAGGATGGCGGCTGGGTTCATGGGGCGGCCTCGAGGAGAAGGTGGTCCGTGAAGGCGACGGCGAGGCGGGGCGGCCTGCCCTCGGCGGAGGTCACCGTGCCCAGGTCCCGGCCTTCGGCGTAGTCGCGCACCCGGTAGGAGCCGGGCCGGAGGCCCCGCAGTTCAACTTCGCCCCGCCAGGGGCCCGGGGCGTAGAAGGCGTAGTGGAGGATGCCGTCCTTGGCCACGGCGTAGCCTTCCGGATGGTCCACGCCCAGGGTGTAGAGGTTCAGGAAGGTGCCGCTGGAGAGGCCCTTCCGGTCGTAGAGCGCGAGCCACTTTCGCCAGGTGGCTTCCCGGGCGGGGGTGAGGTCCACGGGGCCGGACTTGGGCACCACCCCGGTGGGGGGCCAAACGAACTTGGTGCCCACCACGCCGCCGGTGCCCAGGGTCGAGGCGAAATCCTCTCCGGTTTCAAACCAGTCGTCATGGCCTTCCCGGGACATGGCGCTGAGCTCAACGTGGTCGCCGAAGACGGCGGCGGCGGGGCCCATCAGGGCCTTGAGGATCTTGATGCGGCGGCGGACCTGGACGGCGCCCACGGGGTCGGCGGTGACGCCCTGGTCCTGGAAGGGGAGCCAGTCCGCGGAAGGCAGGGTGCCGCAGGGGCAGATCTGGATGACGGCCTCGGGTTTGAGGGCGTGGACGGTCTCCTGGATCTCCCGGTAGACCTCGGCGGCGGCGCGGGTGGATTCGTCGGGGGAGGCGTGGTGGTGGGCCGGGTTGTAGCAGGGGGGGACGGCGTAGACATTGTCCATCTTGAAGCCGTCGAAGCCGGTATCCCGGATGAAGCCGGCCGCCATGGCCCGGAAGTAGGCGCGCACCTCGGGCAGCGCGGGATCCAGGACGGCCAGGTCCCGGACCATCAGGGCGGGGCGGCCCGCGGGGTCCAGCACGAGCCACTCGGGATGGTCCTGGGCGACGCGGGACTGGCGGTAGCGGTGGGACTCCCCCTTGCCGTTGGGGATTTCGGCGGCGAGGGGGAGCCACCAGAGCTGCACCTTCACGCCGGCCCTGTGGTACCGGTCCACCAGGTCGCGCAGGGACGTGCCGGGGAAGGTGTCGGGGCGGGGCTTCCAGTCGCCGTAGGCGTCGAACCAGCGGTCGTCGAGGGTGGCCCAGGCCAGGCCCAGGTCCTTGAGCTTGGGGAGCACGCCCTCCATCTGCGCGGGCGTGATGTCGAAGCCGTAGCCCCAGCTGCACCAGGTGGCCTCGTAGGCCGTCGCGGGCGGAGCCTTGGGGCTCCGCCCCATGAGCGTGGACCAGAGCCGCAGGGGATCGTAGAAGTCCCCGGCGTGGACCGAGACGTAGCACCGGGGGGAGGTCCAGGTCTCGTGGGGCGCGAGGGTCCGCGCCGGCAGGACGAGGGCGGCGGTGGTGCCGCCGGGGCCGCCGGTGACCGGAAGGGCGCAGGCGCCCGTCGTCAGGAAGCCCAGGGACGCGCAGGTGGCGGCGTTCCAGAACGCGGCGACGGGAATCCCTCCGCCCAGGCCATTGGGGTTCATGGCGCCCATGGCGTTGGGACGCGTTCCGGGTCGGGGCTCGAGCACTTCGTCCTCGCCCCATTCGACGCTCGAGCCCTGGAACGAATGGAGGGGACCCGCTGCCATCCGGGTGCGGAGCACGGTCTGGGCCGCGAGCGGTAGGGGCCGGGCCTGGGGGTTGACGACCCGGATGGAGGCGAGCAGGGCCTCGCCCCGCAGCTCCAGGATCAGGGTCCTGGCGGGAGCGCCCAGGAAGGGCACCTCCATGCGGCCGCCGGCGGCCTGGGCCCGGCGCAGGTCCAGCACCGGCGCCTCCCGGCCGGGTCCGGCGTCCAGGGTGAGGCGCCGGCCTCCTTCGAGCCGGGTGGCCAGGATGCGCCCGGAGGGCAGAACCTGGAATTCCGCGCGGGGTCCGGCCAGCTTGAGCGGCGCGGCCGCGGCCACGACGCAGACCAGGGCCGGGAGGAGCTTGGAAATCGTCATGGGGGGACCTCCGGGTTCAGGCCTGGGCGGGCTTCTCGTCTTCCCAGCCCATGAGCAGGGTCGCCGCCAGGGCCGCGGCCATGCCCAGGGCCTGCGGGGCCAGGGGCAGCGTGCGGAACAGGACCAGGGAGATGACGATGGTCACCACGGGGGCGCCCGCGTTGATGAGGGGGGAGACGATGATGGCCCTGCCGTGGCGGAAGGCGTACACCAGGAGCAGGGCTCCCACGGCGTTGAGCACCTGGATCAGGGCCGCGAGCCAGGGGCCGCGGAAGCCCCAGTTGATGGTCCTGCTGAAGTCGGTCATGAACCAGGCCGCGGGCGCCAGGAGGAGCCCCGTCACGGTCATGTAGAAGAAGATGCTCTCGGCGCGCATGGACTTGTTGCCGTGGGAGATGACGAAACCCTGGAAGCCCCAGGCCAGGAACACCAGCAGGGCCGGGCCCACCCACAGGAGGCCCGGGCCGGCCTTGGCTCCGGGAGGGGCGTAGGCCAGCAGGATGCCGGCTGCCAGGGCCAGGGCGATGCCGGCCCACCCCCGCGCCGAAGCCCGCTCCCGCGAGATGACCAGGGCCAGGATGATGGTGACCAGGGGCGAGAGGGCGATGAAGGGGAAGACGAGGTAGGCGGGCGCGATGCGCAGGACCTTGAAGAGCACCAGCTGCCCGCCGGCGCCCAGGAAGCCCGCGAGGCATCCGTAGACCACGGACCTGCGGTCCGTCTCCACCCGCCACCCCACCCGCGCCAGGGCCACCAGGCAGGGCGGGATCATGGTGACGGCCCACACGATGTAGCCGAGGGTCTCGGGGAAGCCCGCGGCCGCCGGCGTATCGATGAGCGCGCCCCACAGGCCCCAGGCGAGGACGGTGACGAGGGTGTACAGGAACCAGGTCTGCTTCAGCATGGGGATCCTTGGAGTTGGCAGGCGGCGGCATAGTGCCCCAGCACGCGGCGAACGGCATGGATGGCCACGGCCCTGCCGGTGGGCGGGAGGAGCCCTTCCCGCACGGCGTCGTATTCCAGGGGGCGGTACTGGCTGAGCAGTTCCAGCGGGAGCGGACCCTCGGTGAGCTCGAAGAGGCGCGCCACCTCGGCGACCACGTCCGGGTCGGCCCAGTAGTACCGGGAACGGTCGCTCAGGCTGAACCTGCGGGCGAAGGCCAGTTCGCCTTCCTTCCCATGGTAGTGGTTCTTCCAGTGGATGGGGTTGCCGAGCATGACGGCCTCCAGGACCTCGGCGAGGCGGGGCCGGGGGCGCGCGGGGTTGAAGGCGTGCAGCTCATGGGCGATGGCCTCCAGGGAGAAGAGGGCCTCCCGGTAGGCGAAGGTCAGCCAGGGGCCCACCTTCAGGATGGCGAAGCGGTCCTCCACCAGCTGGCGCAGGGCCTCGGGGGTCTGGTAGTCCGTGGAGTGGGCCTCGTACATCCAGGGCGCACGGGAGGCGAGGGCGGCCGCCAGGGGTGCGGCGGCCTCCCGGCGGTAGGGGTGGATCTCGGCCTGGCCGAATTCGACGCCGGGCTGCACCACCAGGGCGATCACGCGCTCCCATGCGCTGTCCAGGCCGAGCCGGAGGAAGGCGGCCCGGGTGATGTCGAGGGTGGCCGCCACGTCCCCGGGGGCGGTAGGGCGCAGGCCGGGGTCGCCGTCCTGGGTGCCGCCGGGGGGCGGCACCTCGGTGCCGATGACGTAGACCGGCGCGGGCCCCGGGTGCCGTTCGCGGGCCACCTCGGCCCGGAGGCAGAGGGCCGCGGCGCGTTCGGCCACGACCGGTCCTGGCAGGACCGCGGGGTCGCCGGCGCAGGCCATGCTGGCGTCCAGGTGGATCTTCTGGAAACCGGCGGCCACGTAGGCTTCCACCAGGTCGCCCGCCTTGGCCATGGCGCTCCGGGCGTCCTCCCCGCGCCAGGGATTGGGGCCCAGGTGGTCGCCGCCCAGGATGATGCGCCGGGGGTCGAAGCCGGCCTCGGCGGCGAGGGCGTGGACGAAGGCGACGAAGGCGCCGGGGGTCATGCCGGTGTAGCCGCCGAACTGATCCACCTGGTTGCAGGTGGCCTCGATGAGCGTGGGGGTCCCGTCCGCCGCGGCCTGGTCCAGGGCGGCGCGCAGGACCAGAGGGTGGGCCGAGCACACCGCGTAGATCCCGCGCACCCGGCCTTCGCGGCGGTCCTTCTGGAGGGTGAGGAGGTCAGGCATGGCCGTCCTCGTCCATGAGCATCCTCAGCTTGGAGGCGATCAGGTCCTTCACGTCGCGGATGGCGGGGGGGAAGATGGCGCGGATGTCGATGCCGCTGGAGGCCAGGAGCTCGCGCTTGATGCCGCGCACGAAGGCGTCCTTGGTCTCGGTGGCCACGTTGACCTTGCAGATCCCCCGGGCCACCGCGGCGCGGATGGAGGCCTCCCCCACGCCGGAACCGCCGTGGAGCACCAGCGGGACGCCCGTGAGGCGGTGGATGCTGGCCAGGCGCTCCAGGTCCAGGCGGGGCTCGGCCTTGTAGAAGCCGTGGGCGGTGCCGATGGAGACGGCAAGGGCGTCCACGCCGGTGGCCTCCACGAACAGCGCGGCCTGGCCGGGGTCGGTGAGGCCGGCGGGGTCGGCCTCCTGGCCGAGCTTGGCCACGAACCCCAGCTCGGCCTCCACGTTCGCCCCGGTGGCCCGGGCCAGGGCCACGGCCTGGCGGGTCACGGCGATGTTGCGGTCCAGGTCCTGCTCGCTGGCGTCGATCATCACCGAGTCGAAACCGGCCTGGAGGCAGTCCGCGACCAGGTCCAGGCTGAGGGCGTGGTCCAGGTGGATCCACCCCTCGACGCCGTGCTGGCGCAGGCCGGCGCGGCCCATGGCCAGGGCCACGGCCAGGCCCAGGTAGTCGATCGAGCCGCGGGTCATCTGCAGGATGATGGGCTGGCCCAGATCCGCGGCGCCCTCCAGGACCCCGCGGAGGGTCTCGGCGTTGTAGTAGTTGGCGGCCAGGAGGGCCCCCTTGCGGTCCCTCATCTCCAGGAGCTTCTCGCGCAGGCTAGGCATGGAAGCGCTCCCGGGCAACGGCGAGGACCGCGGGCAGGTCCGTGAAGGCTCCGGTGCCCCCGGCGGCGGTGGTGTTGACGGCGCCCATGAGGCAGCCGTGGCGCAGGCAGGCCTCGCAGGTGTCCCCGGCGATGAAGCGGGAGACGTACCCGGCGTCGAAGCTGTCCCCGGCGCCGATGGCGTCCACCACCCGGCTGTTGAGGAAGGAGGGCTGGAAGCGGATGGCATGCCCCTGGGCGGCGGTGGCCCCGGCGGCGCCCTGCTTGGCCACCACCGTGTGCGCGTGGGGCCGGAGGGCCTCCAGGGCCTCGGGGATCGTGGCCTTCCGGGTGAGGTTGAGGAGTTCCTGCTCGTTGGGGAGGAAGACGTCCACATGGGGCAGGATGGCGGCCAGGTCCAGGTCCCAGCGCTCCGCGGGGTCCCACTGGGGATCGAAGGAGGTGGTGAGGCCGCAGGCCTTGGCCCGGCGGAACAGGGCCGGGATCTCCCGGAACAGTCCGGGCTGGAGGAAGGCCGAGGCGAAGTGCAGGTGCCGGGCCGAGCCCAGGCGCTCCTCGGTGACGTCGGCCAGGGAGAGCTGGGCCATGGCCCCCATGTAGGTGGCCATGGCGCGGTCCTCGCCGCGGTTGAGGACGACCGTGGCGCCCGTGGCGTGGGCCGGGGTGCGAAGGACCAGGGCGGTGTCCACGCCCCTGGCGCGCAGGCGCTCCACCACCAGGTCGCCGAACAGGTCCTCGCCCACCCGGCCCAGGAAGGCGACCTTGGTGCCCAGGGTGCTGAGGTTGCTGGCGAAGATGGCGGAGGAGCTGCCCAGGGTGAGGGTCATGGCCTCGGCCAGGACCTCCTTGCCGAGTTCCGGCAGGCCGGCGAGACCGTCGAGGATCAGGTCCACGTTCAGTTCGCCGACCACGAGTACGTCAGTGGTTCTCGTCATCCTCGCTGCCTTTCGCTGGCTGGGTAGATCGTAACGCCGCGTACCACGCGGGAGATGCTTCCGGTGGGAGAGGGGCTGTCGGGACGCAGGCCCAGGGCGATGGCCTTGTGGACCCCCAGGATCTGGGCCGTCAGGACCGCGCAGATGGCGCGCTCCTCGTCGTCCATGGAGCCGTCCAGGGGGATGGCGGCTTCCCGGCCCGAGGGGTCCCGGAGGCCGTCGCCTACGCCAAGGTGGAACAGCCCCTGCGCGCCGCCGTGGATCTCGTCGACCAGGTCCGCCTCGTAGGCCCGGTGGCCGGGGCGTCCCGAGAACAGGAAGACGAGGAGCGTCTCTCCGTTGATGGCGGCCTTGGGGCCGTGGCGGAGTCCCAGGAAGGATTCGTAGGCGCAGATCACCGCGCCGTTGCTGAGCTCCTGGAGCTTGAGGTGGCACTCCCGCGCGGCGGCCTTCAGGGCGCCCGAACCCAGGAAGATGGCCCGGGTGAAGGGCAGGGCCCCCAGCCGGCGGAACAGGTCGCCCTGGGTGGCCAGGAGGTGCTCGGCCGCTTTCGCGAGGCACTCCACCCGCGCACCGGCGGCCTCCAGGCCCTCCAGGTCCGCCAGCAGCAGCCCGGCCAGGGCCATGCCGGTGAAGCTCCCGGTCATGGCCAGGCCCTGGTCGTCGGCCTCCGGCGGCAGGACGAACACCTCCCGGGGGCCGCGGGTGGCGTGGTTCGCCAGGGCGCCCTGGGGGTTGCAGGTGACGACGAGGTGCCGGACGTCCTCCAGGCGGGCTTCGGCGCAGTCCAGCGCGGCCACGCTTTCGGGGCTGCTGCCGGAACGGGCGAAGGAGATGAGCAGGGTGGGCACGTTCCGGGGGAAGGCCTCCTCGGGGTTGGTGACGATGTCGGTGGTGGGCACCGCCCGCACGGCGCGCCCGGTGCGCAGGGCGTAGCGGCCCTGGAGCAGCTCGCCGATGTAGGCGGAGGAGCCGGCCCCGGTGAGGACGATCTCCCGGTCCGGGCCCAGGGCCCCGGGGTCGAGGAAGGTGGAGAGGCGGTGCTTCTCCCCGCGGAGCCGGGTCCAGATCCTGCGCCAAAGCGCAGGCTGGCCGAGGATCTCGGGAAGGGTGTGGAGGCCGCCCAGGGTGGCCCGGGCCTCCTCGTCGAATTGGGAAAAGACTGCGCTCATGCAGTGAGGCTCCAAGGAAATCCGGATCAGAACCGGTAGGTGGCCATGAGGCTGACGTACGCCGGACGGCTGGGATTGGTGGTCGCGAGGTCGATGTCCGCATTGGACCGCCACTCGGTGAAGGTGTAGAGCACGGTGGCGGACCAGTTCCTCGTGAGGTCGTAGTCGAGGCCCAGGCGCCAGCCGGCCTTCAGGTGGTTGTCGGCGGGGTAGAGGGAGGGATCCCCGCCCCGCTGGGTGCCCTTCCACACGTGGACCGAGGGGCCGGTGCGGATCGCGAGGGGGACACCCTCCCAGGGGCGGTAGACCAGATCGACGCCCACCCGGGTGCCGCTCAGTTCGAAGGTGGGCCGGTCGGGCGTGCCGTCCCGGCTGGGCATGTGGGCGTAGCCGGCGTATACCAGGAGGTCCGGCCCGAAGGACGGGATGCCGAACTGGACGCCGGCCTCGGCGGTGTAGCCGCCGGTGGTCTTCCCCGTGAGGTCGACGGTGCTGCCCTGGTTGACGACGGGGCCGCCGGAAAGCAGGAACCGGGTGTCCGCGGCCCGGGCCGGAGCGCCGAGGGACAGGACGAGAGCGCAGGTGAGCAGTGCGTGGGTGGCAGTCATGGAATCTCCGCTCAGAACCGGATGCCGGTGTCGAAGGTGATGGACCTGCCGGCGACCCTGCCGGTGCCCACGTCCGAGACGTCGTCGGCCGCGCGCCACCCGTTGCCGGCGTACTGCGGGGGCTGGCCCGCGGTGTCCACCAGGCCGGTGCCCGCCAGGGTATAGGGGCCGCGGCGCTTGGCGTTGAAGACGTTCCCGATGGTCACGTCCACGAAGCCCTTCACGGTCCTCCACAGGCCGATCTCGAGGTTGTACTTCAGGCTGAGGGTGGTCAGGTCCGTGTTGGTCATGCGGCTGCCGTCGGCCGTGAGGAGAATGGAATTGGGCAGTCCGCCGGTGTTCTGGACGTTGGCGTCGTTGTAGCCCGCCAGGGTCGGCGCGGGGATGTTGACGGTGGTCCAGCGGCCTTCGGGCCTGCCGCTGGTGTACGAGCCCTGCAGGGTGACGTTGGATTTCACCTTGCCCTGGCTGAGGTTGAAGGAAAGGTACAGGTTGAAGATGTGCTCCGGGGAACGGAGGGTCATGGGGTTGTACTGATCCCGTGCGTACATCGAACCGTAGTAGTCCCGGAAGTTCGCGATCTGGCTCGTGGTGCGGTCGGGATTGTCGATGTTGTAGCGGGTGTTGGCCATCATCCGGGCGAAGGTGTAGTTGCCGTAGATGGTGAGGCGGCCGGTGACGGGCGTCATCCATTCCAGTTCGAGGCTCTTGTAGGTGCGCCTGGAATCCGGATCATTGCGAAGGACCCGCTTGAAGTTGGCGGAGCCGGATTCGTCGGTGTAGACTTCGCCCGGGAACCAGTCGAAGAGATTGGACCAGGTCTTGTAGATGGCCGTGGCGCGCCAGTAGCCGCCGTTGGCGTAGGCCCGGCGGAAGCCCGCCGTGAGCTCGTGGGAGACCGGGTTCTTCCAGTTGGGGTCGATGGTGAAGGTGTCGCCGGCGTAGGTGCGGGTGAGGGCGGTGTAGTTGCCCGGATCCTGGAGCTGGGCCAGGTTCACGTAGTAGGGCGCGCTCGACCCCTGGCTCCAGTAGGAGACCGTCTGGTTCCCGTAGCGGCCGTGGGCCGCGGGCAGGAACAGCGAGCCCGGGGAACTGGCCTGGAACTCGCCGTACGAGACGTTGATCAGCCGCGCCTGGTCGCCGCCGAGGTCGAACTTGTACTCGAACCGGGGGTTGAGGCGTCCGTAGGAGACGAAGGTGCCCACCTCGTCGCTCGCCTTGAACCGGTCGTAGCGGAGGCCGGCCATGATGCTGTGGTGGCTGTTGATGGTCCAGAGGTCGTTGAGGTAGATGGAGGTGGTCTGCTTGCGCATGTCCCCGCCCTCGGAGCCGGTGCGGCTCACCCGCAGCGGGATCAGGCCCAGGCCGCCGGGGAAGTGGGTGTCGGAGCCGGGGGCGCCCAGGCCGGGATTGACCAGGCCGTCGTTGAGGACGGGGGTGGCGCCGTAGGTGGGATCCAGGTCGCGCAGGGTGGCGGTGGCGGCGTTGTAGACCAGGAACTGGCCGGTGGCAGGGTCCTGGCCCGGGACGATGTACTGGTCCTTGGCCGCACCCACCTGGATGCCCCACTTGAACCGTTCGAGGTCCACGCCCACGTCCACCAGGTGCCTGGAGCCGCCACGGGAGAATTCCCGGGAGAAGTTCACCAGGAGGGAGTCGTTCAGGATCGTGTCGCCCCGGTCCGCATTGTAGCCGTTGATGTTGTAGGCGGTTCCCCCGGAGGCGTAGCCGTCCAGGAGGCTGGTGACGGGGTTGAGGCCGTCGGCGTCGTGGGCTCCGGGGATGAAGGTGGTCCAGATGGAGGCCTTGCCGGGGCTGTAGGGGTGGGGCCAGGTGCGGTAGGTGTGGCCCACCCGGGCCTCCAGCACGCCCGCCTCGCCCAGGACGCCCTTGTAGCCCAGGTTCCAGAGGTGATGGTGGTAGTCGTCGGTGGAGGCCCCCACCGTGTCGATGCGGCCGAAGCGGGGGATGCCCCAGTAGGCGTTGCTGTCGTTCTGGGTGTAGTTCCACTCCAGGCTGTGGTTCTCGGTGATCTGGGCGAAGACGACGAACTGGTGGAACTTCGAGACGTCCTGCATGGTGTCCAGGCCGCCCAGGCCGTACGTGTTGGCGGGCACCACCCCCTGGCCGGGCACGAAGGTGTAGGTGGCCTGGCTGGGCAGGCCGTTGAGGGAGGTGTTGCCCACGAGCCCGTTGTAGGAGTGGTTGGGGGTCTGCTGGGTGCCGTAGGCGAAGGTGATGTGGTCCTTCCAGATGGGGCCCCGCACGGAGATCTCGTAGGTGCGGTTGGAGAAGTCGTCGCTGGGCGGAACCGGATCGCCGGGGCTGCCGTTGCGCCGGGCGTAGGAAGGCCCGTTGTCCTGCCAGTAGTTCTTGTGGTACTTGGCCCGCAGGCTCCCGGTGAAGGTGTTGCTGCCCCGGGTCGTGACGATGGAGACCAGGCCGCCGTCGGTGTTGCCGTACCGTGCGTTGAGCGGGGACTGGATGACGGACATGCTCTCGATCATGTCCATGAGCGTGGTGAGCTCGTTGAGGTAGCCGCCGCCCTCCTCCGTGATGTTCAGGCCGTTCTGGATCACCTTGGTGCTGTGCTGGATGCCGCCGCGGATGGAGAGGGCGTCGTCGCCGTAGCCTCCCACGTTGGGGTCCAGGGTGCCGGTGATTCCGGGGGACAGCTGGATGACGGCGTCCATGTTGAAGCCGGCGAGTTCGTTCAGGCTGTCCATGGAGAAGGTGGAAGAGGTCACGGTGGTGGTCTTGTCCACCTGGGAGGCCTGGTCCACCACCTCCACCGTGGCGCCCTGGGTCACCATGGGGGTGAGGATGACGTCCTGGCGCGCGGTCTGGCCGGGCACCACCTGGAACTGGCCCTTGATGGTGATGTAGCCGGAGGCGGTGACGGTGATGGCGTACTTGCCGTTGGGCAGGAGGCCGACGCGGTACTGGCCGGTCTCGCTGGACGTGACAGTGCGGTCGCCCAGGAGGCTCGGGGAGCTCAGGCGCACCAGGGCGCCGGGGATGGGCTTGCCGGCCCGGGTCATGATCTGTCCGGACGCGATGCCGGTGGTCTCCTGGCCGAACAGCTGGCTCGCGGCCAGGATCATGGCGATCGGCGTGAACAATCTTCGCTGCAGCATGGATGGATCTCCTATTCGCGGGCGTCAGATCCTGAAGGCGAGGGACAGTTCGAAGACGAACCCGCGGCGGGTGCTCTCTTCGAGGACGGGGGCCTTGCCGGTATAGGTGAAAGGCTTGTAGTCGAAGTGGTTCATGCCGATGTTCCGGATGGCCAGTTCGAGCCGGGCATCCCGGGTCAGGGCCGCGCCGACGCCCGCGTGCAGGCCCAGGGCCGCCCGGGTCTTCTCCCGGACCATGGCCCAGCCCTCGTAGTAGTCCCTCACCGGGCCCGCGGGGTCGGCGGGATCCACCGGCACGTTTCCGGGCACGGAGGCGCCCTGGGCGTCCACGGGGATGAGGGTGCCGGTCAGTTCGGCGGAGACCTTGTAGAAGTCCAGGCTGGCGCCGGCGAACCAGTACATGGAGCCCGCCCCGAGCTGGTCGGTGTACGAGGCGCGAAGGCTGAACCCCTGTGCGCGCTCCTTGCGGAAATCGATGGAATTGCCCGCGCTCAGCGCCAGCGGGCTGCCGTTGTACGAGGTGGTGGGGTTCTGGGGGTCGTAGTAGACGGGGCCGCTGCCGGGCATGGCGTCCCTGGGCTGGCCGGGCAGGACGTCGAACCCGAGTTCCACGGTGAGGGCCCGGGTGGCCCCCAGGGGAAAGCGCCCGGCAACGGCGAACCCGATGGCCTTGTTGTCGGCGTGGTCCCGCCGGAAGTCCCCGGCCGTGAGGCCGGCGCGCACCTTGAAGTCGAAGGCCGGGGCGGGATCCGCGGCCAGCAGGGGCAGGAGAGTCCCGCAGGCCAAAGCGGCGAATGCCCTGGGGACGAGATGGTTGGACAGCATGGTGGGCCCTCCGGGGTGGTGCGGCAGATGGTGGCTGGTCACGTGGTTTCGTGTCTCAATGCTGCATTGAATTTGATTGGTCTTGATTGAATTTAAGCAAAAACGATCAAAATGCAACAACAAAGTTTTTCGTTTCATGCTATTTTGAAGGATGCGACAGGAAGAACGCCTCGGCCTGATTCTGGACCGGCTTGCCAAGCACGGCACCCTGGGGGTCACGGACCTGGCCCAGGAACTGGGCGTGTCCACCGCCTCGGTGCGCCGGGATCTGGAAATGCTGGAAGAGCAGCATCTGCTTTCCCGGACCCACGGTGGCGCGGTGGCCAACAGCCTGGTCTACGAACTGCCCCTGCGGTACCGGGGCGGCCGGCAGAAGGAGGAGAAGCGCCGCATCGCCGCCGCGACCCTGGGCATGCTCGGGGAAGGCACCCTCTCCATCGGGCTCACCGGCGGCACCACCACCACGGAGGTGGCCCGGGTCCTGGCCACCCGCACGGGCCTGACCATCGTCACCAACGCCCTCAACATCGCTTCCGACCTGGCCCTGCGCCCCAACATCAAGCTCATCGTCACGGGGGGCACGGCCCGGAGCGAGTCCTACGAACTGGTGGGACCCCTGGCCGAAGCCAGCCTGGAGGGCATCCATCTCGACCTGGCCATCGTGGGCGTCGACGGCATCAGCGTCCGGGGCGGGCTCACCACCCACCACGACGTGGAGGCCCACACCAACCGCGCCCTCATCGAACATGCCCGGCGCACCCTGGTGGTGGCGGACGGTTCGAAGGTGGGACGCATGGCCTTCGCGCGGATCTGCCCGGTGGCCCAGGTCAGCGAGCTGATCACCGATGCCAGCGCCGATCCGGCCGAACTCCAGAACCTGCGGGAAGCCGGCGTGAAGGTGTCGATCGCCTAGAAAGGGAAGGCGCCCCCGTCATTCACCGATGATCTTGATCAACACCCGCTTGTCCCTGCGGCCGTCGAACTCCCCGTAGAAGATCTGCTCCCACGGCCCGAAATCCAGGCGGCCCTTCGTTATGGCGACGACCACCTCGCGGCCCATGATCTGGCGCTTGTGGTGGGCGTCGCCGTTGTCCTCGCCCGAGCGGTTGTGCAGGTAGCCGCCCCGGGCGGGGTCGCTGCCTTCGTTGAAGGGGGCGAGCTTCTCCAGCCAGCGCTTGTAGTCCTCGTGCAGGCCCGGCTCGTCGTCGTTGATGAAGACGCTGGCGGTGATGTGCATGGCGTTGACCAGGCAGAAGCCCTCCTGGACGCCGCTGTCGTCCACGGCCTCCTCCACGTCGGGGGTGATGTTCACGAAGCCCATGCGCTCGGGCTGGTGGAGGGTCAGGGTCACGCGATGGGATTTCATGGGGCGCCTCCTCCCTACAGTAGACTGGTACCTTCCTTTTTTGGAGTCGCCCCATGCTCACCATCGCCGGCCGCACCTTCCAGAACCGCCTCATCCTGGGGACCGGCAAGTACAAGGATTTCGCCACCATGAAGGCCTGCTACGAGGCCGGAGCGGTGGAGATGGTGACCCTGGCGGTGCGGCGCTTCGACCTGTCCGCCAAGGGGGACGACAACATCCTGAACTGGATCCCCAAGGGCATGGCCCTCCTGCCCAACACCGCGGGCTGCTACACCCGGGAGGACGCCCTGCGGGTGTGCCGCCTGGCCCGGGAGGCCCTGGAGACGGACTGGGTCAAGCTCGAGGTCATCGGGGACCCCCTCAGCCTCTACCCCGACGGGGAGGAGACGCTGCGCGCCGCCGAGATCCTCGTGAAGGAGGGGTTCGTGGTGCTGCCCTACATCAACGCGGACCCCATCCTGGCGAAAAAGCTATGCGAGGCCGGCTGCGCGGCGGTGATGCCCCTGGGATCGGCCATCGGCTCGGGGCTTGGGGTGCAGAATCCCTACGTGCTCCAGATCCTCCGGGACGTGGTGGGGGGGTTCGGCCTGCCGCTCGTCGTGGACGCGGGGGTGGGCACGGCCAGCGACGCGGCGGTGGCCATGGAGCTGGGGGCGGACGCGGTGCTCATGAACACCGCCGTGGCCGAGGCCGCGGACCCCGTGAAGATGGCCCGGGCCATGGACTACGCCGTGAAGGCGGGGCGCCTGGCCTTCGAGGCCGGCCGTATGCCTCGTCGCTTGTACGCCAGCGCCTCCAGCCCCGTTGGGGGGGTGGTGGGGAAAAGCTGAGGCGCCGGGTTATCCTGGGAGGGCAAGGGAGCCCGTACATGCCTCGATTCTCAAGACGATCCGGCCGCGAAGTCCTGGAGGGCCACCCGCGCCTCCCGGACTGGATCGTCCAGGAGAAGGTCAAGCTCTCGGATCTCCACGCCATGAAGGCCGGGATGCGGGAATCCGCCCTGCACACGGTGTGCGAGGAGGCCCGCTGCCCCAACCGGAACCACTGCTTCACGCACGGCACCGCCACCTTCCTGCTCATGGGCGACACCTGCACCCGGGCCTGCGGCTTCTGCTCCATCCAGAGCGGCAAGCCCCTGCCCCTGGACCCGCGGGAGCCGGAGGAGACGGCCCTCCGCGTGGCCTCCCTGGGCCTGAAGTTCGCCGTGCTCACGTCGGTGAACCGGGATGACCTTCCCGACGGGGGCGCCGCCCACTTCGCGAGCACCATCCGCGCCATCCGGCGCCTGAACCCGGGCGTGGGGGTGGAGGTGCTCACCCCGGACTTCCTGGGGGATCTGGACGCCGTGGCCGAGGTGGTGGCCGCGGGCCCGGCCGTGTTCAACCACAACACTGAGACGGTGCCCAGCCTCTATGCCGAGGTTCGGCCCGCGGGGCGCTTCCAGCGCTCCCTGGACGTCCTGGCCCATGCCAAGCGCCTGGGCACGGCGCTCTTCGGGGACGAGTTCCGCACCAAGTCGGGGCTGATGCTGGGGCTGGGGGAGACCGAGGAAGAGCTGCTGGAGGTCTTCGGAAAGCTCGTGGAGGCGGGCGTGGACATCCTCACCCTCGGGCAGTACCTGCGGCCCACGCGCCACCAGCTGCCGGTGAGGAGCTACGTGCATCCGGACGCTTTCGCCGAGCTGGGACGCAAGGCCAAGGCGCTGGGGTTCCGCACGGTCTACGCGGGGCCGCTGGTGCGGTCCAGCTTCAACGCCCACGAGGTGAGCGGCCTGGAAGGGATCTCCATCGCATGACCACGGACGCCGCCCATCCCTGGGACGCCCCGGCCCCCGAGGCCGCGGGACGGCCCTCCGCCTTCGGGCTGCTGCCGGAGGACCTGGAAGGGGCCCCCGGGCGCGCCGAGCACGTCTTCAACCGGCTGCAGCGGCCCTGGACCTACCGGCCCGAGGGCCTCTTCCTCAACCGGGAGGCGCGGGAGTGGATCGCGGCCTCGTTTGACACGTCGCTGCCCGAGATCGTGGAACGCCACCCGAGCGAGGACGGCGCCACCAAGGTCGTCCTCCGCCTGAGGGACGGGGAGCGCATCGAGGCGGTCCACATGCCCCGGGACGTGCGCAACCCCCGGGTGACGCTCTGCATCAGCAGCCAGGTGGGGTGCGCCATGGGCTGCACCTTCTGCGCCACCGGCGCCATGGGGATCCGGCGCAACCTCTCCGCGGGCGAGATCGTGGGGCAGGTGCTGAGCCTCATCCGCACCCTGGGGCCCGCCCAGCCCCACGCCATCACGCTGGTGTTCATGGGCATGGGCGAGCCCCTGCACAACCTGGACAACGTCCACCGGGCCATCCGGATCCTCAACCATCCCTGGGGCCTGAACATCTCCACCCGGCGCATCACGGTGTCCACGTCCGGGCTCGTGCCCGCCATCGAGCGGCTTTCCGGCCTGCGCCCCCGCCCGTGGCTGGCCCTGAGCCTCAACGCCACCACGGACGAGGCGCGGAGCCGGGTCATGCCCGTCAACCGCGTGTGGGGCCTGGAGCGCCTGCGGGAGGCCCTGGGCGCCTGGGGGCTGGCCCCCGGCGAGAAGTTCCTCCTGGAATACGTCCTGCTGGCCGGGGAGAACGACACCGTGGAGGACGCGGACCGGCTCGCGGACTGGCTGGGTGAGCTGCGTCATGGGCACAACATCAACCTGATCCGCATGAACGAGCATGCGGCTTCCACGTTCCGGCAGCCGGAGGAGGAACGCCTCCAGGCCTTTCTGGACCGGTTGAAGGCCCGGGGATGCTTCGTGACGGTGCGGAAGAGCCGGGGCAGGGACGTGCAGGGTGCCTGCGGCCAGCTCCTCAAATAAGGTTTTGTCCCCAGGTTCGAAATGATTAAATATTAATAACGGAGTGTGACCGCTGTCCATTGGAGAACTGAATCAATCGTGATAGCGTTCATCTCGTTCTCCCTTGAGGTCCCGAATGAATCAGCCGGATGATGTTTCACAAAACTGGGTTCCCCCTGCGGAAACCTGGGCGCCGCAGGGGCAGCCACCCACGGTGGATCCGTATTATGAAGACCCTTATAATCCCGACCCCTATACCAAGATGTAGATGAAGATCCTCCTCGCCTCCCGCAATGCGGGAAAGCTCCGCGAATTCGGGGAACTCCTCCAGGGCGTCGAGTTCCTGGCGTGGCCCGCGGATGCGCCGGACATTCCCGAGGAAGGGGCGTTCTTCCAGGACAACGCCCTGCAGAAGGCCACCTTCGCCAGGGACTGGTGGCGGCGCCACGGCACAAGCCCGGTCGATGGCGTGCTTTCGGACGATTCGGGCCTCTGCGTGGACGCCCTGTGGGGTGGCCCCGGCGTGCTGAGCGCCCGGTTCGCCCCCGGGCTGGCGCAGGACGCCAAGAACCGGCGCCTCCTGGCGCTCATGCCCCCCGGCGCGGCGCGGTCGGCCCGGTTCGTCTGCGTGCTGGCTTGGGCGCCCATGGACGGCGACCCCGTCACATTCGGCGGTTCCGTGGAAGGGCATCTCGCCCCCGAACCCCGGGGTAGCCAGGGCTTCGGCTACGATCCGCTCTTCGTTCCGGAGGGGTACGGCCAGACCTTCGGGGAGCTCAGCTCCGCCGTCAAGCAGACGCTCAGCCACCGTTCCCGGGCGAGCCGGGCCTTCCTTGAGGCCGTGCGTTAGGCTTCCTCGTCGCCCCAGATCTTCTTTTCCCGCAGGTTCACGGCGGCCTGATAGGCGGCCAGGATGGCGTTGCGCACGCGCTGGTAGCCCTGCTCGGTGACCTTGGAATTGAAGGTCATGGTGGAGATGACGTAGTAGCCCTCGCCGTTGGGCAGGGGCTGCGGGGCCGAGATCTGGATCTGGGGGGGGAGCACCGCCGAGGAGCTGTCCTCCCGGAGCCGAACGGCCAACCGATCGGACCAGGCCTGGAGCCGCGGGGTGATGGCCAGGCCCTCCTCCACGCCGGCCACCAGGACGCGGCCATAGAGGGTGAAGGACAGGCGCAGCTGCGGCAGGTCGATGGCGCTGTTGAGGTAGCCCGCCATGGAAGCCAGCTGCTGGAGGTCCTTCTGGATCGCCAGGAGCTTGGGACTCGCCTGGGGGAGGGGTTTGGTGGCCATGCACCCATTATGCACCTTGAATTCGTCCCGGCCTCCTGCGAACCTTGTCCCCTACAGCGTGTGCTGGATGTTCGGGAAGCAGGTTTGAATCCTGCGCTGCCCCGCAACGGTATGCACCCCGGGCCGAGCGCCATGGACCGGGAGACCCTGCTGGAGCCACTGGGGCGTATCCCCGGGAAGGATCCAGGGGCATCGCAAGATGCCTGTCGCGTGCGAGCCCGGAGACCGGTCCTGCATTAACCCAACCGTCGTGGGGACGGGGAGGGACTTTGCCCATCCGGCGAGGCCTTCATCGTTCCCCGGCCTCATGCGCGGAGCATGCAATGGGCAATTCAAGAATCCTTTTCCCGCTGGTCGTGGGGGCCAGCCTGTGGGCCGGAGGCCCGGTGGTGGAACCGCCGCCGCCCCGGTCCGAGGCCTCGGCCACGGTCACGGTCACCGCGGAGGCCACGCCGGTGGAGCTGGTGCGGACCCCCAACCCCGTCCTGGTGGTCGACAGGGCCGCCATCGAGGCGCGGGGCGCGGACAATCTGGGCGACCTGCTGAGGCTGCTCCTGCCGGGCCAGGTGTTCTCCTCGGGCGGGGTGGGCACCGCGGCCACCCTGAACCTGGGCGGGGGCCGGGCCCAGGACACGGTGGTGATGCTGGACGGCATCCGCCTTTCGGACGCCACGGGCTTCGGGGGGGTGAACCTCTCGATGGTCTCCCTGGCGGGCATCGAGCGCATCGAAGTGCAGCAGGGGCCCTGCTCCACCCGCTTCGGCTCGGACGCCCAGGCCGGGGTGGTGGCGCTGTACTCGGCGGGCCACGCGCGGGAGGGCTTCAGCGGCCAGCTGCGGGCCGGGGCCGGGAGCCAGGCCATCCGCCAGGGCCTCTTCGCGCCAGCCTACGGGTGGACCTCGGGCTGGGTGCGGGCCTCGGTCAGCGCGCAGCAGGAGGACGGGGCCACCCCGGCGGACAACCCCTTCCGCTCCTCGGGCGTGTTTTTCGGCGGGGGCCAGCAGCTGGGGGCCGACACCCTGCTCACCGCGAGCTACCGGAACGCCTTCGCGGGCGTGCCCATTCCCATCTCCTACGCGGACTATGGTTCCGGCAACCGGGACGCGTCCCAATACGTCCCCTCCCGGCAGGACTTCAGCCGCACCGAGGTGCTCAGCGCGACGCTGCGCTCCACCCTGTCCCCGGCGATCCTGGGGGAGCTGACCCTGGGGCAGGCGCTGCAGACCCGGCTGGAGCCCAACTACACGGACGGCGCGGCCACGGAGCGGTACACGAGCCGGCGCGACCAGGCCAACGGGGCCCTCACCTGGCGCGTGGCCCGGACCTCCACCCTCCAGGCGGGCTTCGACGCCTACCAGGAGACGGCCCGGTTCGCGGGCACCCTGGACCCGGCCACGGGCAGGCATCTGGCGGTCTTCCTCGAGGACCAGACGGAGTTCGCCGACGCCCTGCGGGTGGTGGCCACGGTCCGCGGCCAGAGCGACCGGCTGACCTTCCCCGGCGCGGCGGAAACCCGGGTTTCCCGGGCCACCTGGAAGCTCGGGGTCAACTGGCTCCTGGGCGGCGGACTGCGGGCCTACGCCTCGGCGGGCACCGCCTTCGCCAATCCCCTGCTCTTCCAGGCCATCTACAACGCCCAGTACCAGGGCCAGGCCCTGGACAACGAGCGCAGCTTCACCTCCCAGGCCGGCCTCACGTACGAGAAGGGCCCCTGGACGGCGGGGCTGGAGCTCTCCCGCACCCTCTACGGGAACCTGGTCTACTTCGACGCCAACGGGGGGCAGTTCATTCCCGCGTCCTGGGGCGGCTACTACTCGGGCATCTACCGCAACGGTTCAGACCTGCGGCTCCAGTCGGCCCAGGCGACGGCGGGCTACCGCACCGCGGCGTGGAGCCTCCAGGGCTTCTACCGGAACCAGGAGTTCCGGGACGAGCGCGCCGACCCCGCCATGCGCTTCTCCTCGGGCGCGGTGATCCGGAAGCCGTTCCAGTCCCTGGGACTCAACGGCCACCGCACCTTCGGGGACCTGAGGCTGGAGGGATGGTGGTCCTGGATCGGTCCCCGCTACGATTACGGCCTGCCCACGGCCTTCAAGGAGCACTTCAACGACCTGGGCCTCAAGGCGGCCCTGCCCCTGGGGCCGGGGGTGGTCCTCTCCCTGCGGGCCGACCACCTCCTGCAGCCCCGCACCACCGTGGCGCAGTGGCTGGCCCGGGAGCGGGACTTCCAGAACGACGCCTCGCAGATCTTCGGATTCCCGGCCCAGCCCCCGACGGTGACCCTCGAGATGCGCTACCGTTTCTAGAAACCTTCCCCTTTACTGGACACACTCCTGCACATGCGCCGCTTCCTGTCCGCCCTCCTCCTCCCCGCCCTCCTCTGGGCGGGGGGGCCCGTGCGGGTCGTGAGCCAGACCGTGGGCACCGACGAACTCCTGGTGGCCCTGGCGGCGCCGGGCCAGATCGCGGCCCTGAGCCACCTGGCCCGGGACCCGGACTTCACCCCGGATGTGCGCGCCAACGCGAAGTACCCCTGCCTGCGCACCGGCACCGCCGAGGACGTGCTCCACTTCCGCCCCGGCCTGGTGCTGGCGGCCGCGTGGACGGCGCCCGAGACCCTGACCATCCTGCGCCGGGCCAAGGTGGACCTGGTGGTCGTGGACCGCTTCGAGACGCTGGAGGATCTCTACGACTCCGCGCGGAAGATCGGGGCCGCCCTGGACCGGCGCGAACGCGCCGAGGAGCTCATCGGGCAGTGGAGGGCCCGGGTGGCGGACCTGGACCGCAGGCTGAAGGGCGTCAAGCCGGTGCGGGTCCTGTCCGTGGGCCTCTACCCGTTCACGGCCGGCGCGGGCACCACCTTTCAGGACCTGTGCGACCACGCGGGGGCTCTGAACGTCGCGGCGGAACAGGGCCTCCGTGGCCACCAGCCCACCCCGGGCGAGAAGGTGCTGAGGTGGAAGGTGGACGTCCTGGTCACCGACAAGGGCGAGCGCATGGCCGAGCGTCTCAAGGCGACGGCCCCTTACAAATACCTTGATGCGCTGCGCCGCGGGAACCTGGTCGAGGTGCCGGGGCCCCTCATGTCGGCCACCAGCCAGGCCCGCATCGACGCCTACGAGTTCCTGGCGCGGGCCCTGCACCCGGAGCGTTTCCGGTGAGGCGCCGGGCCGGCACCATCCTCGCGCTGGTCCTGCTGCTGGCGGTGGTGGCGTCGCTGGGACTGGGCGACTCCAATCTCGGGCCCATGGCGCTCCTGCGTGCCCTGGCGGGCCGGGGGGACGCCCTCGACCGGACCATCCTCTGGGACCTGCGGCTCCCGCGGACCCTCGTGGGCGTCGCCGTGGGGGCCGGGCTCGCGGCCTCGGGCGTGACCATGCAGGCCTTCTTCCGGAACCCCCTGGCCTCGCCGGGCCTCCTGGGCGTGAGCGCGGGCGGCGCCCTGGGGGCCGTGGCGGTGCTGGCCCTGGGCTGGCAGGCCAGCTTCCTCACCGTGCCCCTGGCGGCCATCGCCGGGGCCTTCCTGGCCACCGGCGCGGTCCTGGTGCTGGCCCGCCGCGGCGCGAGCCCCGAGCACCTGCTGCTTTCGGGCGTGGCCCTCAACGCCTTCTTCGGGGCGGGCACCAGCTTCCTCCTGGCGCTGTCGGCCGGCAAGTTCGAGGTGAGCGGGCAGATCCTCTTCTGGCTCATGGGCGGCATCGAGAACCGCACCTGGGAGCACGTGGCCATCGGGCTGCCGGGAGTCCTGCTGTGCTGCGCCCTTCTGCTGCCGCTGGGCCGGCCCATGAACCTCCTGAGCCTGGGCGAGCCCTCGGCCCAGAGCCTGGGCGTGGACGTGCGGCGCCTGCGCTGGCAGCTCATCGCGCTTTCCACCGTCCTCACGGCCCTGGCCACCGCCGTGGGGGGCGTGGTGGGCTTCGTGGGCCTGCTGGTGCCCCACCTCCTGCGCCTGGCCTTCGGGCCCGACCACCGGAGGCTCCTGCCCCTGTCCATGCTGGGCGGCGCCGCCCTGGTGCTCCTGTGCGACCTGCCCACCCGCTTCGTGCCGGGGGGCCTGCGCCTGGGCGCCATGACGGCCCTCATCGGCGGGCCCTTCCTCCTCTGGATGCTCCGGAGGAACCCGTGCTGAAGCCCGTGCTGGAGGCCGAAGGCCTCACCCTGGGGACGCGGCTGAGAGACCTGTCCGTGGGCCTGGCTCCGGGCCGCATGGTGGCTGTTGTGGGGCCCAACGGCGCGGGCAAGTCCACCCTGCTCCAGGTGCTGGCGGGCCTCCTCCAGGCCCGCGGGCGGATCCGGTGGCAGGGGCGGGACCTGGCCCGCATCCCCTTCCTGGAACGGGGGCGGACGCTGAGCTGGCTGGGCCAGGAGAGCCACGCGGACTTCGCGTTCCCCGTGCGGGAGGTGGTGGCCCAGGGGCGCCACGCGTGGGGTGACGACGGCCACGGGGTGGAGGCGGCCCTGGACGCCCTGGACATCCGGCACCTGGAGACGCGCCCCATCACCGAGCTGAGCGGGGGGGAGAGGCGGCGGGTCTTCCTGGCCCGCGCCATGGCCACGGGCGCACCTCTGCAGCTGTGGGACGAACCCGCGGCGAACCTGGACGTGCGCCACGCGCTGGAGGTGCTCCGGCTCGGCCGGGACCTGGCCGACGCCGGATCGACCCTCCTGGTGAGCCTCCACGACCTGCGCACCGCCTTCCGCTTCGACGACGTGATGGTGCTGGACCAGGGCCGGATGGTGGGCTTCGGGCCCCCCGAGGCCATCCTCACCCCGGAACTCATCGGCTCCGTCTTCCGCGTGAAGGCGTCGCCCGCCCAGGGGCTGGCCCTGGAACTGCCCTGACAAGGATCCCCATGCGCCTCCCGACCCTGCCCGCCCTCGACCCGGCCTTTCGCGAGGCCGTCGGGCGCCACGTGGACGACCTCACCAAGCCCCTCGGGGCCCTGGGCCGCCTCGAGGGGCTGGGCACGCAGCTGGCGTGGATCGCGGGGACGCTGCGCCCGGCCGATCCCGAGGCCTACATCCTCACCTTCGGCGGCGACCACGGCATCGCGCGCCACCAGGTCTCGGCCTATCCGCAGGAAGTGACGGTCCAGATGATGGCCAACATCGCCGGAGGGGGCGCGGCCATCTCGGCGCTCTGCCGGGCCAACCGCATCCACCACCGGGTCATCGACGCGGGGGTTGCCTCCCCCTGCCCTTTTCCCGGCGTGGCCCAGCGGAACATCCTGAGGGGCACCCGGGACCCCCTGGCGGGGCCGGCCATGACGCGGGCCGAGGCGGAGGCCGCGCTCCGGGCCGGCCTGGACGAGGTGGCGCTCCTGCCTGACCACCCCTTCGCCCTCCTGGGCGTGGGCGAGATGGGCATCGCCAACAGCTCGGTGGCCGCGCTCCTGGTGTGCGCCTTCACGGGCCTGGATCCGGCCGAGGCGGTGGGGCCCGGCACCGGCGTCGCCGGCGCGGCCCTGGGGAGGAAGCTGGAGGTGATCCGCGGCGTCCTGGCGCGGCACCGCCCGGACCCCTCGGACCCGCTGGGCGTGCTCGCGGACGTGGGCGGCGCCGAGTTCGGCGCCATGGCGGGGGCGATGCTCGGCGCGGCCGCGCGGGGCTGGGCGGTGATCGTGGACGGCTACATCGCCGGCGCCGCGGCCCTGGTGGCGCTCGCCCTGGAACCGCGCCTGGGGAACTTCCTGGTGTGGAGCCACCGCAGCGCCGAACCCGGGTCCCGGCACCTGCTGGAGCACCTGGGCAAGGAGCCCGTGCTGGACCTGGACCTGCGCCTGGGCGAAGGCACCGGAGCCGCGCTGGCCGTGCCCATCCTGCGCTCGGCCTGCGCGGTGCTGCGCGAGATGGCCACCTTCGGCAGCGCGGGCGTGAGCCGCGCATGACCGCGAGCCTGGTGGCGGCGATCCGCTTCCTGACCCGGGTCCCGGTGCCCGGCCGGGCCACCCGGGTCGAGGACATCGCGCGCGGCGTAGGCTGGTTTCCCCTCGTGGGGGCGCTGGTGGGGGCCGCGACGGCCGGCGTGTTCGTGCTGGGACTGCGGGTCTGGCCGGCTCCGCTCGCGGCTGCCGTGGCGGTGGGCTTCGGGCTGATGCTCACCGGGGGGTTCCACGAGGACGGGGCGACGGACGCCATGGACGGCCTGGGCGGAGGGTGGACCCGGGAGCGCGTGCTGGAGATCATGAAGGACAGCCGCATCGGGGCCTACGGCGCGATGGCCCTGTGGGTGCTGCTGGCGGTGCGCTGGAGCGCGCTGGTGGCCCTGGACCGGCGGGCCCTCTGGGCCCTTCCCCTCGCCATGGCGTGGGGGCGGTGGTCGATCAGCGTGCTCATGGGGCTCCTGCCGCCGGTGGCGCCGGGGCTCGCGAAGGAGGTGGGGGGCGAAGGGAGGTGGGGGCCCTTCCTGGGCGCCACGGCGCTCCTGCTCCTGGCCAACGGCCTCTGCCGGAACTGCCCGGGCCTGGGCAAGGCGGCCCTGGCCGCCCTGGGCGCCCTGGGGCTCTGGGCCCTCTACCTCAAGCGCCGTCTGGGGGGCCAGAGCGGGGACCTGCTGGGCGCCGGCAACCAGCTGGTGGAGGGGGCGGTGCTGCTGGCGCTGGTGGCGAGATGATGCCCCTCTACCTGCTCCGCCATGGGCCCACGGAGGCCGCGGCGAAGGGGGCGCCCCTGGGGCGCCTGGACCTGCCCGTGACCCCGGAGGGGCGGGCCCAGTGGCCCCGGGTGAAGGAGGAACTGCTCGGCCTGGGCATCCAGCGCGTCCTCACCTCGGACCTGGGCCGGGCCCGGGACCACGCCCTGGACCTGGGCCTGCCCAGCCTCGTGCTGCCGGGCCTCTCGGAGCAGTCCTTCGGAGCCTGGGAGGGCCTTCCGTGGGACCAGGTACCCGAAGCGGAGGCCTTCTTCCAGGACCCGGTGCGGGGCGTGCCCCCGGGCGGCGAGAGTTTCCTGGCCTGCTCGGGCCGGGCCCTCCTGGCGCTCCAGGGGGCCCTGGACGGGGACGGGGCGACCCTGGTGCTGGCCCACGGGGGCCCCTTGCGGGCCATCCTGGCCCACTACATCGGCCTGCCCGCGACCCGCGCCCTGGACCTGTCGTGGCAGCCCTACGGCCTCACGCGGGTGGACGCGTATGCCGCCGGCCGCGGGGTGCTGCGTTTCCACAACCGGCCCGCGGGCTGACCATGGGACGGATCCTCTTCCTCACCGGGCCCGTGCGCAGCGGGAAGAGTTCCTGGGCGGTGGAGCGGGCCGCGGCCTGGGGCGGGGACACCGTCTTCGTGGCCACCTACCGCCCCGAACCCGGCGACGGGGAGATGGCTGCGCGGGTGGCGCGCCACCGCGCTGAGCGCCCCGGCTGGCGCACCCTGGAGGCGCCTCGGAACGTCGCCGCCGCCCTGGAGAGCCTCGATCCTCCGCCTTCGGGCGTGGTGCTGGACTGCCTCACGCTCTGGCTGGGGGACCGCATGGAGGCCTCCGACGAGGCGATCCTCCAGGCCTGGAACGGGGAGCTGGAGGCCTTCGCGCGCCTGCCCTGGCCCGTCATCGTCGTGGGCAACGAGGTGGGGTGGTGTCCCGTACCCGCCGATCCCGCGCTGCGGCGCTTCCGGGACCTGGCCGGTTGGCTGGGGCAGGCCACGGCGAAGGCGGCGGACGAGGCCTGGCTCTTCGTGGCGGGGTGCCCGGTGCGGCTCAAATGAACGGGGCCTACCGCTGCAGAAGGTGCTTCGCCAGCGGGTTGCGGTGGTCCCATCCGGCGATCTCCAGCACGGGGATCTCGGGCTCCTCGAGGGGCCAGCCGATGCAGAGGTAGCCGACCCAGCCCCAGGTGGCGGGCAGGTCCATGACCGTCCGCAGGCGGTCCGGTTCCAGGATGCTCACCCAGCCCACGCCCACGCCCTTGGCCCGGGCGGTGAGCCAGAGGTTCTGGATGGCGCAGACGGCGGAGTCCCGCAGGGTCTCGGGCTGGGTCTGGCGGCCCAGGCCGTGGCCGGAGTCGGGGTCCGTCTCCACGCACACCAGGAGGTGGATGGGGGCCTCCTTGAGGCCGGCCAGCTTGAGGCTGCGGTAGAGGCGGGCCCGTTCGGAGTCGTAGAGGGCCGAGGCCGCGTCGTTGGCGCGCTGGAACTCGGCGATGACGGCCTCGCGCCGGGCGGGGTCGTCCACACGCACGAAGCGCCAGGGCTGGGAGAGGCCTACGGAAGGCGCGTGGTGGGCGGCCTCCAGCAGCTCGGTGAAGAGGTCCTCGGGCACGGGGTCCGGGCGGAAGCGGCGCACGTCCCGCCGCAGGCGGAACAGCTCCTGGAGCTGGAACTGGAAGTGGGGGGGGAATGCCGGCATGGTCGGGCTGTCCTCAGCAGCTCAGGCCAGTGTAGATCAATCCAGGGTGATGTCCCCGTTCACGGTCTTGAGCTGGAGGACCTGGGCCCCGTCTCCGAAGGAGGCTTCGAAGCTGCGCCGGGACACGTGCACGTCCTTGGCGCCCTCGCTCCTGATCCGCAGGTCGCCGTTGACGGTGGTGGCCTTGAGGCGGCCCGTGAGGCCCTGGGCGGAAAGCCTGATGCCGCCGTTGACGGTCTTGGCGCTGACCGGGCCGGAAAGGCCCCGGCCCCGGATGCCGCCGTTGACGGTCTCCGCCTTGAGGGAGCCCTTGAGGCCCTCGAGGCTGATCTCGCCGTTCACGGTCCGGCACTCGGCCGCGCCGGTGACGTCCTTGAGTTCCACCAGGCCGTTGACCGTCTCCAGGGAGGCGAGGGCGGAACGGGGCACCTTGAGGTCCATGTCGCAGACCGGGCCGTTGCGGGACTCCTTCGGGTGCTCGCCCCGGATCTCCAGGCCGCCGCCCTTGGGCTCAAGGACGACCTTGACCTGCTCCTTCCCGCTGGCCGGGGTGAACGCGCCGGTGAATTCCACCTCGGCGCGGTCCCAGACGGCGACCCGGATGTGGCCGTTGACGTTGCGGACCTTCAGGGGCGCGCCCGGGGCCAGGGGGACGGTGCGCGTCTCCGTGGCCTTGACGCCGGGGGCGGGCTGGACGATCACGGTCTGGGCCGCCAGCGGGGCGATGAGGATGAAGGCTGCGACAGGGGCAAGGCGAAGCATGGTTCCCTCCGTTCGGTGAGGATACGGAGGGAACCGGGCCGGGTTTAACCCACGGGGCGGATGACCGTCAGCCAGGGGATGCCCAGGCCGAGGGTGACCGCGATGAAGAGCAGGCCGAAGAACAGTCCCAGGCCCCAGAAGGCCTTGGTGGAGATGTAGCCGCTGGCGTAGTACACGGGGCCGGGGCCCGTGGCGTAGGGGGTGATCACGCCCATGATGCCCAGGGAGAAGCAGAGCAGGAGCGCGAAGGCCTTGGCGTGCATGCCGGGGATGGCCAGGCCGGAGGCCAGGACCACGGGCAGCACCGCGGCGGTGTGGGCCGTGAGGCTGGCGAAGAGGTAGTGCACGAAGAAGAAGAAGGCCACCAGGGCGCCCATCACCAGGATCGGGGAGAAGCCCGCCAGGTGCGCGGCGACGGCCTTGGCCACCCAGGTGACGAAGCCCACCTTGTTCAGGCCGTCGGCCATGGTCACGAGGGTCGCGAACCACACCAGGACGTTCCAGGCGGCCTTGTTGGCCAGGATGTCGTCCCAGGAAACGATCGCCAGCACGATCATGGCCGAGATGACGAAGAACACGACCGCGGTGGCGTCGATGAAATTGGAGCCCAGCAGCGGCAGGCGGATGTCCTTGTTGGAGCCGACGATCCACAGGAAGACCGCGAGGACCACCAGGAAGGCCATGGCGCCCTCGGAGAACTTGAACGCGCCCATCTTCTTGAGCTCACCGGCGGCCCACGCCGGGGTCTCCTCGGACACCTTCACTTCGGGGGGGTAGATGAAATAGGTGAGCACGGGAACCAGGATCAGGAGCAGGACGCCCATGGGGAGGAAGCCCATGAACCAGTTCATCCAGGTGACGTCGATCTTGCCCACGGAACGCAGAATGGAAAGGGCGGCCACGTTGGGCGCCAGGGACGTGAGGAACAGGGAACTGGTCACGCAGGTGGAGGCGAAAGCGGTCCACATGATGTAGGAGCCGATCTTGCGGGCCGTGGGGCCGGGCTCGGAGCCGTACAGGGCGGGGATGTTGCTGATGACGGGGAAGATGGTTCCGCCGCTGCGGGCGGTGTTGGAGGGGGTTCCGGGTGCGAGCGCCAGGTCCGCCAGCATGATGGCGTAGCCCAGGCCCAGGGTCCGGCGCCCGAGGAGCTTGACCAGGAGGAGCGCGATGCGTCGTCCCAGGCCGCTCTTGGCATACCCGATGGAGAAGATGAAGGCGCCGAAGATGAGCCAGACCGTCTTGTCGGAGAAGCCCGCCAGGGCCCACGCCACCGAGCCCGCGGGGGTCGGCGAGACGTAGCACATGATGGCGGCGAAGGAGACGCCGATGAACCCGACGGCCGCGGGCGGCAGGGGCTCGAGGATCAGGCCCAGGATCGTCGCGGCGAAGACGGCGAAGAAGTGCCACGCGGCCGGAGTCAGGCCCGCCGGTACGGGCAGAAGTCGCAGCACGAGCCAGAGAATGATCGGGCCGAGGGCCTTCACAAATTTCGAGTTCATATGTCCTCCTGGTGATGGGACCAGGATACTCCCTGCCAAGTTGTCCTAGGCGAACAACTTGAGCGTTTCGTCCAGCTTGCGGAGAACGGACAGGATCCTGAAGGGCTCGACCGGCAGGAAATCCACGGCGCCCGCGGCCAGTGCTCGGTTCCGCTTGAGATCCTCGTCCTCGTCGGTCCCGGCGAGGATGATGGGGAGGGTGCATTTTTCCTGTTCGACCACCTGCCTGGAAAGTTCCAGGGGACTGGCAAGCCGGAGATGGTTGTGGATGAGAATCAGCTTCACCCGGCCCCAGTCGGCCTCGTCCCCGCCGAAGGGCTTGAGGAAGGGGCGCACCGGCCCCGTGATGTAGTCGAGGCTGATCACGCCGAACTTGCGGCCCAGGGCCTCGGCCATGTGCCGGGCGAACTCCTCCCGCTCGGTGAGGATGAGGATCGTGGGCTGGCGGTCCACCCATAGCCGCGCCTGGGGGAGGTTGCTGCCCTTGGCCGGGGCCCGGCCCGACTCGAAGCTCTCCCGGTCCCGCTGGGCCTGGATCCGCTGCTGGGTGTCCAGCCAGGTGCGGTACTGGCCCAGGAGGGTCTTGTCCACGCGCTCGGTGAACTTCATGCCCACGAAGTTCGCCCCGAAGTAGGCGACCCGGGCGGAGGCGGTGAGCAGGAGGCCGTCCTCCAGGGCCAGGTCCAGGGTGGACTCCTCGCCCATCCTCAGGACGTCCTCGATCTTCTGGGAGGAGTCCTTAAGCGCGAGTTCGAAGCCGTCGTTGCCGAAGCCGCGGATCTCGCCGTCGAGGACCGCGTTCTTGCTGTTGCTGAAGGTGACCAGGGGGGCCACGTCCGGGGCGAAGTGGGCCAGCCGGTTGTCGTCGGCCCGGCGCAGGGTCCGGGGCAGGGTGAAGGCGGCGCAGGGGACGCCCTCGAGCTCGGATGGGCCGACGAACGCGAGCACGGTCTCGTACCGGAACCCGCGGTCGTCGAAGGTCATGGAGACGCTCTCCTCGGGCGCCAGGGCCCATTCCTCGAGTTCCTTGGGGCCCAGCCGGATGCCGATGCGGCCGGGTTCCTGGAAAAGGATCTGGAACAGTCCCCGCTTGTCGCGGCAGCCCAGGGAGACCTTCATGCTGGCCACGCAGAGGCGCTGCAGCATCATGCGGATGGCGTAGGCGTTGTCGATGGTGCGGTCGGAATTGGTCATGGGTCAGGCCGGAGGAAGCCATCGGTGGAGCGCGCTCTTGAGGTCCACGATGGTGATGGGCTTGGGGATGTAGTCGTCCATGCCGGCTTCCAGGCACCGTTCGCGGTCCCCCTGCATGGCGTTCGCGGTCATGGCGAGGATGGGGGTGCGCCGCTCCCCCCCCTCCCTTGCCCGGATGGCTCGGGTGGCCTGGAAGCCGTCCATCTCCGGCATCTGGCAGTCCATGAAGACCAGGTCGTACTCCCGGGCCAGGACCATCTCCACGGCCTCCAGCCCATTGTTGGCCAGGTCCGCCGAATAGCCCAACTTGCGGAGGATGGCCATGGCCACCTTCTGGTTCACGGCGTTGTCCTCGGTCACCAGGAGGCGGGCCTGGGATTGGATCCCCTCCCGGGGCGCGGCCTCGGCGACCGCCGGCAGGGGCACGGCGTCCTTGCTGCGCTCCAGGAGGGCCTTGAGGTGGGACTTGCGCATGGGCAGGGGCAGGAATTCGGTGATGGGCAGCGAGGTGGGCTTGCGGGCCTCGTCCTGCTCGTAGAGCGAATGGGCCATGATGAGCCGGAGCCCGCCCAGGCCCGGGGCCGCATGCACCGCCTGCAGGAACTCCATCATGCCGGCCTGGATCCCGCCCTGGGACCCGAAGACCAGGAGCGTCTTGTCGTCCAGGGCCGCGCAGCGCTCCCGCAGGACGGCCAGGCCGTCAAGGCTGGGCTCCACCACGGTGGCCTCGTAGCCCCACGCCTTCAGCTGGGCGTCCAGGACGCCTGCCGTGGCGGGAGGGAGCCCGGCCAGGAAGAACCGGAAGGGGGCGTCGGGCAGGCCCGTCTCCTGGGGGGCGTCCTGGGGCTGGAACCGCGCGGTGAACCAGAATACGCTTCCCTCGCCCGGGACGCTGTCGACGCCGATGGCGCCCTCCATGAGCTCGGCGATGCGCTTGCAGATGGCCAGCCCCAGCCCGGTGCCGCCGTACTTGCGCGTGGTGCTGGAATCTCCCTGGTAGAAGGACTGGAAAAGCTTGCCCGCGACCTCGGGCGACATGCCGATGCCGGTGTCCCGGACCTCGAACCGCAGGAGCACGGAGGACGCGGTGCGCTCGGCGACGAGGACGTGGATGGTGACCGAGCCGTCCGCGGTGAACTTGAGCGCGTTGTCGGTGAGGTTGGAGAGCACCTGCCGGAGCCGCGTGGGGTCGCCCAGGAGCTTGGTGGGCGCCGCCCCCTGGATCCACGTGGCCAGCTCGACGCCCTTGCCGTGGGCCTTGAAGCCCAGGATGGCAAGGAGGTCGTCCAGCAGGCCCTGGAGATCGAAGCCGATGCGCTCGAGCTCCATCTTCCCGGCCTCGATCTTGGAGAAGTCGAGGATGTCGTTGATCAGGCGCAGGAGGGTCGCGGCACTGGTGCGGATGGTGGTCGCGTAGTCCATCTGCTCGACGGAGAGCGCGGTGTTGAGGATGAGTTCCGTCATCCCGATGATGCCGTTCATCGGCGTCCGGATCTCGTGGCTCATGTTGGCCAGGAATTCCGACTTGAGCCCGGCCAGCTGCACCGCCTCGTCACGGGCCTGGCTCAGCTCCCAGTTCTTCATCTCCATGTCCAGCGCGGCCTGGGCCAGCTGGGCCTCGGAGCGCTTGCGGCCCGTGATGTCGTGGAAGAGCCAGAAGTGGCCGAAGAGATCCTCTCCCGCGTCGATGGGCACGAAGTCCATGGAAAGCACCCGGCCGTCCGCGAGGGGGACCTCGAGGCCGCTGGTCACCTTGCGTTCGGCCAGGAGGGAGGACTGCAGCTCCAGGAAGTCCTCAGGGTAGAGGAAGGCCCCCAGGGCCAGATCCATGAGTTCGGTGGCCTCGCTGCCGGCAAGGAGGTGCGGCGGGACCGGGATGTCGAACATCCGGCAGAAGGGCTCGTTGATGAGCGCGATGCCCCGGTGCTCGGTCTCCACGAGGATGGCTCCCTGCATGTTCTCGATGAGGGCGCGCAGGCGGGACGTGAGCGTGTTGAGGGCGGCCTGGGCCAGCTTGCGCTCCGTGATGTCGTTCATGGTGCCGGAGACGCCGATGACGACGCCTTCGGCGTCGGTGGTGATGCGGGTGTACATCTCCACCCAGAAGTAGGCGCCCTCCCGCTTGCGGAACTGGAACTCGCCCCGCACCGTGTCCTCGCCGGTCTCCAGGGCGTAGGTGAGCATGTTCAGGTACCGGCCCTTGTCCAGGGGGTGCATGTTGCCCAGGAACGGCTGCCCGAGGCTCTCGTCCACGGAGAAGCCCGTGATGGCGCGCCAGGCCGGGTTGAGGAAGGACCAGTTGCCGTCCCGGTCGATCTGGAAGAGCACCTCCCGGAGGTGGTCCACAAGGGACCGGTACCGCGCCAGTTCGGCGGCGGCGGGACCCGCCGTGAGCCCCACGTTCACCGATTCCAGGAACGCCGTCCACGCCGGGCCCTCCGGGAGCGGGGCGCCCGAGGCTACCAGATTCGCCATGTGCTGGGCGAGCAGGGGGTGCATTTCCATGGCGGGGATCGATTCCGGCGGGTGGAAGGGAATCCATCCATACTATCGGTTGGGCCGCTGAAAACCAGGACGGGCGTGCCGGCCCGGAAAAAAATTCTTGTTTTTTTCGCTTTTCGCCCCCATTCTTGGGTAGCCGGTCCCGGACCGTCCCCCTTCGTGAATCCCCCCCTTCCGTTCCCCGGAGCTTCCATGGCCACTGCCAATGATCAGGACGACCGCCTCAAGGTCTTGAACCGCACCCTCGCGGACATCGAGCGGGCCTTCGGCAAGGGCTCGATCATGAAGCTCGGCGAGCAGCTCAACATCGACGGGATCGACGTGATCTCCACCGGGTCCATCTCCCTGGATTCCGCGCTGGGCGTGGGCGGCGTGCCCAAGGGGCGCGTGGTGGAGGTGTACGGCCCTGAAGCCAGCGGCAAGACGACCCTGGCCCTGCACATGGTGGCGCAGGCCCAGAAGAAGGGCGGCCTGGCCGCCTACATCGACGCCGAGCACGCCCTGGACCCGGACTACGCCCGCAAGCTCGGCGTGGACATCGACAACCTGTTCATCAGCCAGCCCGACAGCGGCGAGCAGGCCCTGGAGATCTGCGATCAGCTGGTGCGCAGCGGCGCCCTGGACATCATCGTCATCGACTCGGTGGCGGCCCTGGTGCCCAAGGCCGAGATCGACGGGGAGATGGGCGAGATGCAGGTGGGCCTCCAGGCCCGGCTCATGAGCCAGGCCCTGCGGAAGATGACCGCCTCCATCAGCCGCACCAACACCTGCGTCGTCTTCATCAACCAGATCCGCATGAAGATCGGTGTGATGTTCGGCAACCCCGAGACCACCAGCGGCGGCAACGCCCTGAAGTTCTACGCCTCGGTCCGGCTGGACGTGCGCAGCATCCAGAGCATCAAGGGCAACACCGGGGATCCCCTGGTGGCGGCCAAGGACGAGGATTCCTCGGTGGTGGGCAAGAAGACCAAGGTCAAGGTCGTGAAGAACAAGGTCGCCCCGCCCCTGAAGATCGCGACGTTCGACATCATGTATGGCGAAGGCATCAGCCGCATGTCCGAACTGGTGGAACTGGGGACCCAGCTGGAGATCATCCAGAAGAGCGGCTCCTGGTACAGCTACAAGGACTCGCGCCTGGGCCAGGGCGCCGACAACGTCAAGAAGCTGCTCGCGGACAACCCCGAGCTGGCCGATGAAATCGAGGCTCTGATCCGGGCGAAGATCGGATTGAGGCCCAGCTAGCAGCCAGCCGGGATTCCGGCGGGCGGGTTCCTATCCGGTGCGGGGGGCATCGGGTGGGGAACCTCCGCCTGTCGGAATCTGGTTGGCTGCCTTTGGGGGAGGCGGCACCTTCAGGGATTCAGGTCCTGCTCCATTTCCGGCGCCAGGTCCCTGATGCGGGCCAGGGCCCTCTCGGCCTCCTCAGGCTGCCTCGCGCGGATGGCGACCCTGTAGAGCTCGCCCCACCACTCCGCGCGGAACGGCTCGTAACGGAGGGCCAGACGGTAGTGGGCCATGGCCGCGGGCAGCCGGCCCAGGCTCAGCTCGCAGTAGCCCAGCCGCGCCCAGGCGATGGCCTGGTCACCCACCAGCTGGAGGCCGTGCTCGAGCGCCTGCGCGGCCTCTTCATAGGCGCGGGTGTTGACCAGGCTGGACCCCAGGTTGAGCCAGGCGAGGCCGTAGCCGGGGTCGGCCTCCACGGCCCTGCGGAAGGCGGCATGGGCTTCCGGAAAGCGGTTGAGGGTGTCCAGTTCGGCGCCGAGGTTGTTCCAGGCCCTGGCGTGGCCGGGGGCCAGGGTCACGGCGCGGCGGTAGGCGGCCAGGGCGGACTCGCGCAGGGCCGCGTCCTCCGGTTCCCGGCGCAGGCTCTGGTCCAGGGCCGTGCCCCGGCCGAACCACGCATCGGGGCTGTCCGGGGATTCCCGCACCCACCACCGGGTGAGGTTGCTCCAGTTGGCCTCATTGCCCGGGTCCTGCTGCATCAAGTCCCCGAAATCCACCAGCAGCCGGTCCACCACCACCAGGGGGCAGGCCAGGCCCGGCGCCCCGGAGCGGTCCTGGATGAGGGCGAGCACCCAGTCCACGGGCACCGCGAAGTCGACGCCTGCGTCCCGGAACAGGGAGAAGGTGGTGATCCCGGCGAGCCGGCCATCCTCCGTGAACAATCCGCCCCCACTGGAACCGGGTCGGTTGTGGGTGTCGGTCTGGATGAGGCGGTCACCGCGGAAGGTCCAGAGGGCGGTGATCCGGCCCGGTTCCGTGCGAACGCCCAGGCCGCCAGGATAGCCCAACGCCTGGACGGAAAGGCCGGTGCGCAGGGCGCCCGGGGCGATGGGAACCGCTGGGGGGAGCGGCAGGCCCGGAAGGCTGAGGAGGACGAGGTCCCGGTCGGCTGCGAGGCACAAAGCCTCCGCCTGCCAGGAATGCTCGCCTTTCAGGACCCGGATCCGGTAGGCGTTCTTCACGACGTGGGCGTTGGTGGCCACGAAGCCCTGGTCGAGGACGACCCCGCTGCCCTGCTGGAACTGGCCGGGGGCCGTCTCGGCCTGGACGAGGACGACGCTCTTGGCCGCCTGGTCCAGGGCCGGACTTCCCGTCTGGGCGCCCAGGCGGATGGCCAGGACGAGGAATGCCAGCGCCGTGCGGAGCATCAGTCGTCGTTCTGGACGCCCAGACTGAGGCCCCGGAGGTGGGCGGGCACGGGACTGGACGCCTGGGCCGAAAGGGCGCCGGGGTTGGCCTGGCTCGCCAGGGCGGCCGTGCTCTGCCGGGGGGCGGGGGCCGGATTGGCGCCCTTGATGAGGGAGGCCATCTGCTCCCCGGTGGCGAAACACTCCAGGCGCTCGAGCTCAAGGGCCGTGGGGAAGCCTTCGTACCGCAGGCGGCGCGGTCCCCAGATGTCCACGGCGGTGCCATGGAGGGAACTGATGCGCGGCAGGGTCTGCCGGAAGTAGATGCCAAGGGGCTTTCCGTTGGCTGCGATGAAGGCGATGAGATCGGTCTCGGGCAGCAGGGCGGGGGCGCCCTCCTGCCAGGTGGCCAGGCTCACGGAGCGGCCCTGCTGGGTGCGCAGGAGGCCCATGGGCGCGGGCACGCCCAGGCTGGCCGGTAGGTGGGGCTCCTGGGCGCGGTAGGCCTCCGCGAGGTCGCCCTGGCGGAGCTCCCGCTGGGGCTGGGCGATGGGGTGGGGGTCCTGCAGGTTGGCGGGGAGGAGGTGGTGCTCGACCTGCTGGTAGATGGTGCCGGCGATGCGGCGGCCGGGACCTGCCAGGCCGGCCGCGATGCCTTCCAGCAGCTTGGGCAGGATCACCTGGGGGGCCAGGAGGAGGCAGTCCTCGTTGGGCACGGCCACGAACGTGTTCTGCCCCGTGAAGAGGCCCGCCCACAGCTCGGGCAGGAGGATACGGGCGGCTGCCTGGCCGTCGTCGAACTCACCCTTGTAGATGCCGGAGGGGAGGCGCTTGAACGGCTTGCCCTTGGATTTCTCGCGAAGCTGGTCCATGGCGCGCTCGGTCACATCCTCGGCGCTCATGCCCCAAATGACGAGCCAGGGGGCGGGCATGACCTGACCGCACACCCGGATGCGCAAGGCCAGACCTTCGATGTGCGGTCGGTAGTAGAAGCCATCCCGTTCCGCCATCCAGAGGGGCACGATCTCCGGTTGAAGGTCGTACTGGGCGTCCAGCCAATCCGGCGGAAGCGGCCACCCGCCGGCGAGGTTGGCCGCCAGGGCGTCTGCCCAGTGGCTGCGTTCCTCGCCTTTCAGGTGCAGGAACTCGCCCTTGAAGGGCTCAAGGCCGGGCGTATCCGCAGGAATGCCACGTGAGGCAAGCACTTCGTCGAGAGAGGGAAGGGGCGTGCGATCAGGGGAGGAGAAGAACCGTGAAAAAAATGCCATGTGTTTCCCGGGGTTGAAGTTCCATTTTGACCAAGTTGGCATGCCGCTTTGCCGTAATCTGGATCCATGAAGGCCTTGGACTCCCTGGACCGGCCGATGAGGGCCCTGCGTATATCGGTGACAGACCGGTGCAACTTCCGGTGCCCGTATTGCATGCCAAGGGACAAGTTCGGCTCGGACTTCCAGTTCCTGGAACGGAGGGAAATCCTCACCTTTGAGGAAATTATACGCCTGGCGCGGCTCTTTGTCTCTGCGGGGGTCGAGAAGGTCCGGCTCACGGGGGGGGAGCCCCTGCTCCGGCAGGACCTGCCGCTCCTGGTCGAAGGGCTGACCGCGATCGAGGGTCTCCGGGAAGTCACTCTTACGACAAATGGTTCATTGCTTTCGGCCCAGTCCGAGCCGCTGCGCAAGGCGGGCCTCCACCGCATCACGATGAGCCTGGATACGCTGGATGCGGACAAGTTCCACAGGCTGTCCGACGCGACCGTGCCTCTGGGGCAGGTGCTGGAGGGTCTCCGCAGCGCACGCGACGCGGGCTTCGGGAACATCAAGCTCAACTGCGTGCTCAAGCGGGGCGTGAACGAGGAGGACATCCTGCCCCTGGCGGACTTCGCGCGGGAGCAGGGGCACAATTTGAGGTTTATCGAATTTATGGATGTCGGAACCGGGAACGGCTGGCAAATGGACAGCGTAGTCCCCTCCGCCGAGGTCGCCGCCCTCATCGGCGCGCGCTGGCCCATGGAGCGGGTGCACGCCCTGGACGCCGGTTGCGTGGCCCGGCACTACCGGTATCTGGACGGGAAGGGCTGGCTGGGCCTCGTCTCCTCCGTGACGGAGCCGTTCTGCGCGGGCTGCGACCGGGCCCGGCTCTCTGCCGAGGGGTCGCTCTACACCTGCCTCTTCGCGTCCAAGGGCCTGGATCTGAAGACGGCCCTGCGGGCCGGCGCGGACGACTCGCAGCTGCTGGGCCTGATCCTGGAGCGGTGGCGGGTGCGGGACGACCGCTATTCCGAGCTGAGGACCCAGGGCACCGTTCCGCGGACCCGGGTGGAAATGTTCCATATCGGCGGGTGAAAAATTTTTTCCGCCTGATAGTCTAGGTGCATGATCACCCCCAAGAACTCCCTGGTAGCGAGGATCCACGGTGCGAGGGGGCTGTCTTCGAGCCAACGCCGGATCGCGGACTGCGTGCTGGGGCGCATGGGCGAGGCGGCCTTCTGGGGTGTGGAGGAGATGGCCGAACGCAGCCAGTCGAGCGTGGCCACGGTGGTTCGCTTCGCCCAGAAGCTGGGCTACTCCGGCTTCATGGAACTGCGCCAGGCCCTGGTCGCCCAAGCCAAGAAGCGCTCCTATGGGGGGGAGCGGCTCCTCCAGGCGCCGGAGGAGGCCGCGGCCACCCTCCTGGAGGTGGCGCGGCGGGACGTGCAGAATATCGAGCAGATGGTCCACGGCGTGAACGAGCAGCTGCTGCAGGACGTGGTGCGCAGCCTGCGGGAGGCCCGCCACCGGGTCGTGATCGGCCGCGGCGTGTCCCAGCTCATGGCCAGCCAGCTGGCCTACCTCCTCACCCAGGCGGGCCTGCCCACCGTGGAGGGCAGCCCGGCCGACTTCGCGGCCCAGGCCTCCAACCTGGGACCCGAGGACCTCCTGGTGGCCTTCAGTTTCCACCCCTACTCCACCGAGACCCTGGACGCGGCCGGCTATGCCCGCAAGCGGGGCCTGCGGATCCTGGCCTTCACCGACAAGCTGGGGTCACCGGTCACCCGGCTGGCGGACAACACCATCCCGGTCGCGGGGGAGAACCTGCTCTATTCGCACAGCATGGCTGCCTTCTCGGTGCTCGCCCACGGCATCGCCACGGCCCTGGCGGCCAGCGACCGGGACCAGGCCATCAAGCGCGTGCGCGAGGCGGACCGGGTGGCCCGCCCCCAGTTCGTCAAAGACGAGTGAGCGCCTCCTGCAGGCAGGCCTCCCACACCTCGTCCGAAGCCTCTTCCAGGTAGAACTCCACGGCATTGCCTGCCGGGCGGGCCTCCGCGTGGGCCGACCAGTCGTCGAACAGGGCATCCAGGCCGCTGCGGTCGAGGGCCTTGTCGCGGTCCCGGTGGGACTTCCGGATCCGGTCCGGGTCCGGGCCCTTCAGGGAAAGCCCGTGGCGGGGCGAGGCGTGGAAGGTGAAGACGGAGGACCAGGTGGCGCCGATGAGCTGGTTGAAGTGGAGGAAGGCGCCGTGATTGGAATTGGTGGTGGTCAGGCTCCGCCGGGGCCCGGTCCACAGCGCCGTCCAGCGCAGGAGGATGGCTTCGGCGCGCTTGCGTTCGGAGGGGTGCTTGAGGGCACCCTGGGCCTTGCTGAAAAAGAAATTGATGTCTTCCAAGATCTACGCTCCCCTGCGGCACCGATGCTGTCGTAAATTATGCTGGAAAGAATCCACCCTGGAAGGGGAATCGACCCGAGGCGGGCATTCCCCACCCATTTCTGCCGGAGGGCGTAGGACCTTGAGGGAATTTGGGCATGCTCGCTCCTGAGCCGCTGCTGGGCATTCGGCCCTGGGGGATCGCGTCCGCCGGGCTCCTAGCGGGGGCGGCGCTCTGCGCGGCGGGCTGGGCCATGCTCCTCCGGGCGCGCCGCCACGAGCGGGAAAACGCCCGCCAGGCACGGGTCGCCGAGGAGGAGCTCGAGGCCTACGTGGACCTGCTGCCCATCGGCGTGCTCACCATCGACACCCGGGGCGTCCTGGTGCTCTGCAACCTCACGGCGCCGAACCTGCTGGGGATCAGCAGGGAGGCTCTCCAGGCCGTGGCCTGGCGCAACCCGGAGTTCGCCATCATCGACGCGAGCGGGGACGGCCTGGAAGCGGAGGAACTCCCCTGGAACAAGGCCCTGGCCGACGGGCGCCGGGTGCCGGGCGAGGTGGTGGGCATCGAGCGGGCGGATACCGGCGACTGGGCCTGGCTCTCCGTGACGGCCCAGCCGCGCTGCAACGCCGACGGGGTCCTGGTGGAGGTGATCTGCACCCTGGAGGACGTGACCCAGCAGAAGACCACCGAGGTCGAACTGACCCTGCAGCACCTGCGGGACAGCCTCACCAGCCTGCCCAACCGGGCCCTGTTCATGGAGCGGCTGTCCCGGGCCATCATCCGCTCGGACCGCAGGAAGTTCTTCTCGGCGGTTCTCTTCCTGGACCTGGACCGCTTCAAGGTGGTCAACGACAGCCTGAGCCACGAGGCCGGCGACAAGCTCCTCATCCAGGTGGCCAGCCGGCTCCGCGGCTGCCTCAGGCCCGAAGACACCGTGGCCCGCCTGGGCGGCGACGAGTTCGTGGTGTTGTTCGAGGACATCACCAGCATCAACGACGGCCTCACGGTGGCCGACCGCATCAGCCACGGCCTGAACGCCCCGTTCAACATCTTCGGCCAGGAGGTGTTCACCACCTGCAGCATGGGCATCGCCATCAGCTCCAGCTCCGAGACGCTCCCCGCCGAGCTGCTCCGGGACGCTGAAGTGGCCATGTACCGCGCCAAGGCCAAGGGCGAGGGCTCCATCGAGATCTTCGACCCCAGCATGAACGCGAAGGCCCTGGCCCGCTTCCAGATGGAGGGCGAGCTGCGGCGCGCCCTGGAACGCGGCGAGTTCATCCTCCACTACCAGCCGGTGGTGGGGCTGGGCACCGGCCGGATCGAGGGCTTCGAGGCCCTGGTGCGGTGGATCCATCCGGAACGGGGCCTGGTCCCGCCGCTGGAATTCATATCGCTGGCCGAGGAGACCGGGCTCATCGTCCCCCTGGGCAAATGGGTGCTGGAGGAGGCCTGCCGCCAGGCCGGGGCGTGGAGCCGGGCCTTCCCGGCGGATCCGCCCCGCCTCATGAACGTCAATATCTCCGCCCGCCAGTTCCAGCACAAGGACCTCATCCCGACGGTGCTGGAGGCCCTCCGGGCCGCGGACATGGCGCCCGGAACCCTCAAGCTGGAAATCACCGAAAGCATCATGATGCGGGATCCCCTGGCGTCCCTGGAGGCGATGAAGACCTTCAAGAGCCTGGACATCCACCTGGTCATCGACGATTTCGGCACGGGGTACTCGTCCCTCAGCTATCTGAAACGGTTTCCGGTGGACACCCTGAAGGTGGACAAGTCCTTCGTGGACGGGCTGGGCAAGGACCCCGAAAGCACGGCGATCGTGGCCGCCATCATCTCCCTGGCCCGGTCCCTGGGCATGCGGGTGACGGCGGAAGGCATCGAGACGGTTGAGCAAATGATGCATTTGCAGCAATTGTCATGCGACCAGGGCCAGGGCTACCACTTCTCGAGGCCCCTGGCCCAGGACAAGGCAGAGGAACTGCTGGCGCGGGACCCCCGCTGGTGACGCATCTTTTTTGGAATGAACCTTCCCTTGGTATCTGTCACCTGATATTAATGTTGCACTCCCCGTGCTCTACAGGTCTAAGCTATCTTCATTCCTTCCAAAGACTGAGGCGTTCATGATCAAAATCGACATCGCCGGAACCTTGATGCAGACACTTCCCGTGTCGAAAGCCACCGCGCTGCAGGTGGTGGACCTCCTCACCGACCGGATGAAGAAGGCCCTCCTCGACGGACACCGGATCGAGATCCGCGGCTTCGGCGTGTTCGAGCCCCGGCCGCGCAAGCGCGGGATGGGCCGCAACATCAAGACCGGCGCCAGCGTCGACATCCCCAAGGGCAGGAGCATCCGCTTCAAGCCGGGCAAGGATCTGCGCGACATCGAAGTGGGCTGAGGCGCACCGGGATGGCCGGCGGGTCGAGGGCCGGGCGGAGCCCCATCCCTATTCCTTCGGATACACCCTCACGCTCTTCCACTGCTTGAGCAGCACCTTGCCGGGGGGGAACCCGCGGGGCTTGGAAACGTCCGCGGCCCTGCAGTAGTGGACCTCCACCTTCCCGCCGTCCCGCGCCTTGCTGAAGAAGGCGGCCAGTTCGGCGGCGCGCTCCACCACGGCCCTGGGAAACTCCGAGATGCGGTCGGGGTTGCGCACCACCACGTGGCTGCCGGGCGTACTGGCCACGTGGAGCCAGAGGTCCAGGGGCGCGGCCACCTTGAAGGTGAGCTGGTCGTTGTCGGCATCGCCTTTGCCGATGAGCACCTCGAAACCGTCCACCATGACGGAGCGGAAGGCCCGGCCCTTGCCGTCGTTCCTGGCCGTCTCTTTCTTCTCCATGGGCTTCCTCGCGCGCTGGGGGGGCTTTTCCGCCGGGGGCGGGGCGGCCTCCTTCTGTTCAAGTTCCAGGAACTGCCTTCGCACTTCCCGCTCCAGTTCCTCCACCCGGGCGACGCCGCGCTCGGCGCGCTTGACGGCCGCGAACCAGATCTGCACGGCGTCCTCGGCGCGCCGCCCCTCCGGAAGGGGCACCTCGGTGCCGTCCAGGAGCGTCGCCTTGAGGGTGGTGCCCTTCAGGCGGTAGAGTTCGGCCGAGAGGGCGGTGGCCTTGGCCCGGTGCTCCAGGCCGGCGCGGTGCTTCTCCCTGTCCGAGGCCAGCGCGGCGCGATACCGCTCCAGCCGCTTGCGTTCGGCGACGAGCTTGCGGTCCGTGCGGGCCTGGCGGGGGGCCAGGACGATGCGGGCGGCGCGCTCCCGGGACCAGGCCAGGTGCCTTGCCAGGAGCGTGCCCTCGCCGGGGAGGATTCCGGGGACCGTGCCGTCCAGGGCGGCCTGGAGGCCGTCGCCGTACAGCTCCTTCCAGCGCAGGAAGGCGGGGGGCTCCAGGCGCGGCTCCGGAGCCGTCGGCGCGATGGCCTGGCCCAGCCCCATGCGGGCCGGGTTGAGGTCGAGGCCGTCCAGGCGCAGCCCGGCCCGGCCCGGGAACGCCTGGAAGGCCATTCGCGCGGCCTCGATGCGGCCGGTGACGGCCCTCCGGCGGAAGATGAGGCCCACCCAGCGCTCCCGGGGGTCGCCTTCCACCTCGGTGAGGCGGGCGCCCTTGAGCTCCTGGCTCCAGCGCCGGGAGAGGTCCCCCTTGGCCTCGGCCTTGAGGTGGGCGTAGGCCTCGTCCTTGTCGTGGAGGAGCCAGAGCTCGGGCGAGGGGTTGAGGAGGAAGATCCAGGCCAGGCCCGGCTCCAGCCCGGCCCTGCGGTCCGGAGCCCACTGCAGGGCCAGGGCCCGGGGGGAGCACCAGGCGTTCTGCACGGCGCTTTCACCGGCCTGGAGGCGCGCGCAGGCCAGGGCGAGGAGGAGGGGGGCGTCCATCAGAGCAGCTGCAGGATGGCCTCGGTGGGCAGGACCATGGCGAACTCGCCGTGGAGTTCCGTGAGGCCGGTATCGTGCAGCACCTGGGCGGGGATGGTGTTCCCGTCCATGTCCTCGAGGTCGAAGGTGGCGCAGGCGTCCCGCACCACGACGGTCTTGAAGCCCAGGTCGCAGCTGAGGCGGGCGGTGGTGGACACGCAATGGTTGGTGGTGAACCCTGCGATGACGAGGCGGTCGATGCCGCGCTCGCGCAGGTGCGCCTCGAGGTCCGTGCCCACGAAGGCGCAATGGGCGTTCTTGCGGAACTCCGCCTCTCCGGGCAGCGGGGCGGTGCCGGGCTTGAACCCGTTGCCGGGCTCTCCGGGGAAGAGCGGGGAATTGGGGTCCCGGCTGTCGTGGCGGACGTGCACCACCGGCATCCCCTGGGCCCGGAAGGCGGTCGCGAGCGCCACCTGGTTGGCTTCGGCCTGGGGGTTGTTGCGCTGGCCCCAGTAGGGGTCATCGAAGGCCAGCTGGACGTCGATGAGGAGGAGGGCGGTGCTCTTGGGCAACATGGGCCTATCCTACTCCCATTTCACGCGTTTTCCGCGGGCACGGGGCGGGCCTGGAACTGCACGATCGCGACGCTGGCGAGGATGACGGCCATGCCCGCCACCAGGCGCGGGCCGAAGGGCTCGCCCAGGAAGGCCGAGCCCAGGAGCACCGCCACCAGGGGGTTCAGGTAGGCGTAGGTGCCCATGCGGGTGGGGGACCACACCTTGGCCAGGTAGGCGAAGGCGCTGAAGGCCACCACCGACCCGAAGACCGTGAGGTAGCCGACCGCAAGGGCCGCCTTGAGGGTGACGGGCGCGTGGAGGAAGCCCCCGGTGAAGGGGACCAGGAGCAGGGCCAGGAGCCCGCCCGCGCCCATCTGCACCGCCACCTGGCCCAGGAGGCCGCGCCCCTTCACGTGGCGCTTGCCGTGCAGGGTGCCGTAGGCCCAGGTCACCGTGGCCAGGAGGATGGCGGCGATGCCCCCGGCGTGGAAGGACGCCTGCCCCGGCCGGGACAGGATGACCACCCCCAGGAGGCCCAGGCCCAGGCCGCACCACCGCCGCAGGCCCAGGGCCTCGCGGCCCATGAGGCCGTAGAGCAGGGGGGTCATGGAGCAGAGGATCGCCGTCACGCCGCTGGCCACGAAGCCCTCCGCCCAGGTGACCAGGGCGTTGGAGCAGCCCAGGAGGAGCACGCCCACGAAGGCCAGGTGGGGCAGGTCCCGGAGCAGGGGCAGGTCCTCGCCCAGGAGCCGGGAGAGGCCGAAGGCCACGGCGCCGCCCAGCAGGTAGCGGGTGGCCACCATGCCGAAGGGCGTGAAGGACGTTATCCCCAGGGCGATGGCGAAGTAGGTGGAACCCCACACCACCGCGCAGACCGCATAGGCGATCCAGGCCTTCACACGATCTCCGAGGTGAAGGGGGAGGGGCCGATCTTCTCGAAGTAGGTCTTGAGGACCATGGTGGTGCGGGTGGTCACCTGGGGGCCCAGGGTCTTGATGCGCCGCAGGCGCCCGTGGAGGTCCAGGGGGGTCTCGGCCACCACCTTGAGCAGGAGCCAGTCGGCGCCCGCGGTGCTGTAGGCGGCCAGCACGTCGGGCTCGGCCTCCAGGGCGTGCAGGAAGCGGTCCTCGGCGCCCTCGTCGCCGCCGGAGTGGAAGCGCACCGCCACGAAGGCCACGCAGGGCTTGTTCACGGCCTCGGGGGTGACGTTGGCGCTGTAGCCGGCGATGACGCCCTCGGCCTCCAGGCGCTTGATGCGGTCGATGACCGTGGGCCGGCTGACCCCGAGGCGCTCGGCCAGTTCGGCGTGGCTGATGCGGCCCTCCTTCTGGAGGGCTGCCACCAGGCGGCGATTCAGATCATCCGTGATCAAACTCTTGGACATGGCCCCGCTCCTGAGACAATAGGTTCTCATACCTGGGGTCCGAAGGGTCCCAGCCAGCGGGATCGAGGCGACCATGGATTTCAACCACCCCCACACCGACCGCAGCTTCTTCCTCATCGCGGGGCCCTGCGTCATCGAATCCCGGGACCACGCCCACTTCCTGGCCTCCCGGCTGCAGGACCTGGCCGATTCCCGGGGCATCCCCTTCCTGTTCAAGGCCAGCTTCGACAAGGCCAACCGCACGTCCCAGGACAGCTACCGGGGCACCTCCATGGAGGAGGGCCTGGACATCCTCTCGGAGATCCGCACCCGCCACGGCGTGCCCGTGCTCACGGACGTGCACGAGTCCGCCCAGTGCCCCCTGGTGGCCTCCGCCGTGGACGTGCTCCAGATCCCGGCCTTCCTGTGCCGGCAGACGGACCTCCTCCTGGCCGCCGGCGCCACGGGCCGCGCCGTGAACATCAAGAAGGGCCAGTTCCTGGCGCCCTGGGACCTGTCCCACGCCGTGGAGAAGGTGCGCGGCGTGGCCGGCCACGGCCCGGTGTGGGCCACCGAGCGGGGTTCCAGCTTCGGGTACGGCAACCTGGTGGTGGACTTCCAGGGCTTCCCCCACCTGCGCCGCACGGGCTGCCCGGTCATCTTCGACGCCACCCACAGCGTCCAGAAGCCCGGCGCCCTGGGCAAGACCACCGGCGGCGCCAGGGAGATGATCCCCACCCTCGCCCGGGCCGCGGCCACCGCCGTGGACGGCTTCTTCTTCGAGGTCCACGAGGACCCGGCCAAGGCCCTCAGCGACGGCCCCAACGCCATCCGGCTGGATGATTTCGGGGCGCTATTGGACCAGGTGCTGGAGGTGTGGCGCGCGTCCAGGGCCTCGCTGCTGGCGGATCCGGCAGGAAGGAGCTAGACTCCGGCGGCGTACGTGAGGTTCAGCAGGGCCATGGCGCGGGTGACCTTGCCCACGCTGTTGCGCCTGGTGTTGGTGTACTGGATGCCCTTGGCGTCCAGGGCGTCGTAGTCGAAGTTGCCCTGGTGGCTGAGGTCCACGCAGAGGGCCTCGGGCTTGATCCAGGCGGTGGGGATGGAGTAGCCGTCGGCGGGCACGGCGCTCACGATGACGTCGGCCATCTTGATGAAACCCTCGAGGTGGGCCGGGTTGGTGTGGTGGTGGCAGAGGATGGGGGTGGCCTTGAGGTTGGCCACCATGGCGGTGATGGGGCGGCCGATGCGCAGGCTGTCGTTGATGCAGAGCACGGTCTTGCCGTCGAAGTAGTCGCCGCCGAAGCCGCGCTTGATGACCTTGATGACGGCGCGGCCGGTGCAGGGCACCATGCACACCCGGTCGATGCCCTCGGACATGCGCTTGCGGAACTTGTTGAGGTAGCCGATGTTGATGGAGTGCAGCCCCTCGATGTCCTTGCCGGGGGCCACCAGGTCCATGATCTCGTCGTCCCGGAGCTCGTCGTAGCGCAGGGGGTAGAAGATGAAGATGCCGTTGGTGCCGGGGTCCTGGTTGAGGTGGGCGATGAGCTTGACCACCTGGATGCCGCTGCCCACCTCGTGGATGGAGGGGCGGATCCCCAGCTCCTCGCAGTCCCTTACCAGCAGGTCCCGGTAGAGGACGCTGCCGGGGTCGTTGCTCCCCAGGATCACGCCCAGTCCGGGCGCGGAGCCGAGCTTGTGGATGTTGGATTTCACCCGGTCCCGGTAGTGCTGGGCGGTCTCCACGCAATCGAGCTTGCCAGTGGGCTGGAAGGTCATTCGGCACCTCGCCCTGATTCTAACGGGTTAAGCTGGTGGCATGGCAAGGAAGGCCCCCTCCAACTCCCCCCTTTCGGACCGGCTGAAGGCGGCCTACCCCGACGCCCGCTGCGCCCTGGACCACCTGGACCCCTTCCAGCTGGTGGTGGCCACCGTGCTCAGCGCCCAGTGCACGGACGCCCGGGTGAACATCACCACCCCGGCGCTCTTCCTGCGGTTCCCGGACGCCGCGGCCATGGCCGCGGCGGACCTGGAGGAGCTGGAGGGGCTCATCCGCTCCACCGGGTTCTTCCACAACAAGGCCCGGAACCTCAAGGCCATGGCCATGGCGCTGCTGGAACGGCACGGCGGCGTGGTGCCCGACACCCTGGAGGCGCTCTCGGCGCTGCCCGGCGTGGGGCAGAAGACCGCCAACGTGGTGCTGTCGAACGCCTTCGGCATCCCGGCCCTGCCCGTGGACACCCACATCTTCCGGGTGGCGCGCCGCCTGGGCCTCTCCGAGGGCAGCACCCCCGAGAAGGTGGAGGCCGACCTGTGCCGCCGGTTCCCCCGGGAGGAGTGGATCGACGTGCACCACCAGCTCATCCTCCACGGCCGGCGGGTGTGCGACGCGCGCAAGCCGGACTGCGCCGGCTGCGTCGTGCGGGACCTCTGCCCCACCGGCATGGGACGCATGGCCGACCCCCACACGGGGCGGACGCTGGGTTCGGCCGCCTCCACCGGCAAGGCCGCGCCCGCCGACGCGCCAGCGGCCCTGGGCGCGGGCCCCATGCGCATCATCTCCCTGGTGCCCAGCGTCACGGAGCTGCTGACCCAGTGGGGCCTGGCATCGCGCCTGGCCGGGCGCACCACCTTCTGCGTGGAGCCGCCCTGGATCCGCAACACCGTGCCCCCCATGGGCGGCACCAAGAACCCCGACCTCCCCCGCATCCTGTCCCAGCGCCCGGACCTGGTGATCCTGGAGCGGGACGAGAACACGCTGGAGGCCGCCCGGGCCCTGGAGGCGGCCGGCGTGCCCCTCCTGGTGCTGGAGATCCGGTCCCTGAAGGACTGCCTCCGGGCCTTCCGCCTCCTGGGCGATGCCGTGGGCGCGCCCGAGGCCGGCCGGGCCCGGGAGGCCTCCCTGAAGGCCTTGCTGCGCCCCGTGCGGAAGAAGGGGCGCCGGACCCTCACCCTCATCTGGAAGGACCCCTGGATGAGCGCCGGCCCCGACACCTACGTATCGGACCTGGCACGCCAGGCGGGGCTCCTCCCCGTGGGCCCGGACCGCTACCCCGTGCTGGCCGACGCCGACCTGGAGGCCCTGGCGCCGCAGGTGGTGCTGCTGCCCAGCGAACCCTACCGCTTCACCCGCCGCCACCGCGACGAGCTGGCCCGGCGCCTGGGCGGCGCCGAGGTGCGCCTGGTGGACGGCAGGGCCTTCACCTGGTACCTCAGCCGGACGGAAGACGCACTCAGGCAGCTTCACGATCTCCTGGAGGCCACGCCATGAAGAACTTCTTCGAGCACAGTGTCCAGGCCGGCCTGCTGAACCGGCTCCAGGCCCTGCAGCCCTCCGCCCCCGCCCTGTGGGGCCGCATGGACGCCGCGCAGATGCTGGCCCACTGCACCGGGGCCATGCGCATGGCCACCGGGGAACTGCCCGTGAAATCCGGCCTTCCCGCCCTCTTCGGCTGGATCTTCAAGCGCCTGGCTTACAACGACACGCCCTTCAGGCCCGGCGCCCCCACCGCCACGGAGTTCCGGATCGTGGAACCGAAGGAATTCCAGGTGGAGAAGGCGCGCTTCCTTACGCAGTTCCACACCTTCTCCGCGGGGCCTTCCGCCATCGGGGACGTCAAGCACCCCTTCTTCGGGACCCTCAGCCAGGACCAGTGGGGAAGGCTGCTGTTCAAGCACCTGGACCACCACTTCCGGCAGTTCGGCATCTAGCCTGTTTCCAATTGCGTGGAGCTCCTAGCCCTTGAGGAACTTCAGCATCTCGCCGGGCTTCTGGAAGCCCATGGAGCGCCGGAGCTCGCGCCCTTCGGCATCGAGCAGGATCACGGTCGGGTAGCTGCGGATCTGCAGTTTGCCGGCCAGGTCCTTGCGGACCCGGTCCGTGTCGATGCGGATGGCCACGGCGTTCTCCCGGATCCAGGAGGCCACGGCGGGATCGGGCCAGGTGTTCTCGTCCAGTTCCTTGCACTGGGCGCACCAGTCGGCGTAGATGTCCACCAGGACCACCTTGTTGCCTGCCTTGGCCTTGGCCAGGGCGCCTTCCAGGTCCTGTTCGAGCCAGGTCTGGGCGGCCCCGGCGGCCGGCGCGGCCGCGGCGGGGAGCTTCAGGTCCAAGCCCGCGGCCGTGGCGAGCACGCCCAGGAGGACGCCGATGGCCAGGGCCAGGATGCCCAGGCCCTTGCGCACCCCGGCGGCGAGGGTCGCGGCGGGCTGGAACGCCCCCAGGAAGGAGGCGGCGATGAGCAGCACGAGGCTCCAGAGGGCGAAGTCGATCCACAGCGGCAGGATCAGGCGCACCACCCACACCGCGAAGCCCAGGACCAGGAGGCCCATGAACTGCTTGAGCTTCTCCAGCCAGTCGCCGGACCGGGGCAGGGCGGCGGTGAAGGTGCCCGTGATCACGAACAGCACGCCCATGCCCAGCGAGAACGTGAACAGCTCGGCGGCGCCCAGCAGGACATCCCCCTTGAGGGCGATGGCCAGGAGCACGGTGCCGATGACCGGGCCCACGCAGGGCGCCGACAGGGGCCCCAGCACCAGTCCGACCAGGAACGCGCCCAGGAAGCCCTTGCGGGAGCCGCTGCCCTGGAGCCTCTGCTGGAGGGCGTCGGGGAGGCGGATCTCGAAGGCGCCGAACAGGCTCAGGGCGAACAGGCCGAAGATGACGGCCACCGGGACGAGGAAGGCCGGCCTCTGGGCGAAGGCGCCGAAGGCCGCGCCGGTGCGGGCCGCCACCACGCCCAGGGTCGTGTAGGTGACCGCCATGCCCAGGACGAGGGCGATGGACAGGGCGAAGCCCCTGGCCTTGCCGCCCCCCTTGGCCCCGATGACGGCCATGGTGATGGGGATCATGGGGAACACGCAGGGGGTGAGGGAGGCCAGGAGCCCCGCGGCGAACACGCCGAGGAAGATCAGGAAGAGGTTCTCCCGGGAGGCGGGGGCGGGGGAGGCGGCGGGGGCCGGAGCCGGAGCGGGCGGGGCCGGGGCCTTCGCTTCGGCCGGCGGGACCGGAGCGGGATCGGCGGCCGCGGGGGCCTTGCCCGCCAGGGCCGGGATCTCCGTGGCCTTCACCTTCAGCACCTTGTCGGTGGGCGGGAAGCATACCCCGCCCTGGCCCTCGGTGCAGGGCTGGTACTCCACCACCAGCTCCACGTCGCCCTTGAGGCCCTCGCCGGCCACGGGGATGACGACCCGGTCGTGCCAGATGCCGTCGCCCAGTTCGTCCTTTTCCCTCGTCGGAGGCATGGGGCCGGCCTTGAGGGTGCCCTTGGCGCCCTCCTTGAGGGCCACGGACATGAAGGAGGCCTTGAGGTGCGCGCCCTGGGGCACGGTGACCACCACGGCGCCCTTGCGCAGGACCACCTGGACGTCCCGCTCGGGATCGAACCCCTTCAGGGACTGTGCCTGGACTGCGCTGCAGGCCATGAGCAGCAGTGCGGTCAGGAATGCTGGCAACCCGCGCATCCATCCTCCAACGGGCCGGCAGGCCCACCCTCCATGATGCCAGCGGCGGGCGGGCCCGGCCATCGCGAGGATTTCAAGGGGCGGGAACCTGGATAGAATGGGACATGGGGACCTTCCTCCAATCCGTCCGCCGGCCCTTCGTGGCCGACCACTTCCACGACCTCCCCGGGTTCGTGGAGGCCCGCCACGGCCACAACTGGGAGGCGGAGGTGGCCTGCGCCGCCGGCGAGGACCCGGGCCCGGCCCTGGACGCCTGGGTGGCCCGCATGGACTATTCGCTCCTGAACCAGCAGGAGACCCTGGCCGGCCGGAATCCCACCGCCGAGCTCCTGGCGCAGGACCTCTTCCGCTGCCTGGAGGCCGCGGGCCTCGGCGTGGCGCGGGTCAAGGTGCGGGAAAAGGCCAACTACTGGGCCTCCTGCTCCCGGGAAGCCCGGTGAGGGGCGGGCCGGCCTCCGGCTGCCTGCGCCTCGCGCCGGTCCTTGCGGGGCTGGCCCTGCTCCATTGCCGCCGGGAGCCGCCTCCGCCGCCGCCCCCTCCGGCCCCGTCCATGGCCCTGGTGCTGGACCCCTGGAGCTGGCACTTCGTGGGTGGCCTGGTGGTGATCACCGGCGAGGTGGAGGATCCCGTGGAGGTGACCCTCAAGGGCACCACCCTGAACGAGACCCGGTCCCTGCCCTTCGGCCCCGTGCGCTGGGAGCTGCTCCGGCCGCCCCCGGGCGAGGTCGCCGAGCTGCGGGCAGGCGGCAAGCTGCTGATGAAATTCGAGTTCGACAAGACGCCTCCGCCCCGGACCCGGGCGGCCGCGCCGGTGCCCATCCCCGAGGCCGCGCCCCAGCGGTCCGGCCCGCCCCCGGCTCCGGGCCGCCCCGCCGCGGCCCCCGTGGCTCCGCCCCCCGAGGCCCTTCCAACCCCTGCCCGGCCCGCGGCCCGGCAGGAACCTGCCCGTCCGGTTCCCACCCCGGCGCAGCCGCCCGCGTCCACGCCCGGTGCGGCCTCGGCCAGGCCGCCTGTACGCCCGGAACCCGCCCGTCCGACCCCCTTCCCCGTCCAGCCTCCCCTTTCCGTGTCCGGAGGCGGCGCCCAACGTTCCCAGGTCCCGCCGCCGCCCCGCCCCCAGGCCGTGCCGGTGGCTCCGCCCCAGGAGAAGCCCTCCCCCGTCCGCTCCACGGGAACCCTTCCTGCCCGGCCCATGCCGACCCAGCAGGCGCCCCCGGCTCCCGCGCCCGCACCCAGGCCCGCCGCGCCCACCCAGGCCCCGCCCGCGCAGCCCCCGCCGCCCAGGCCCCGCCTGGAGCCGCCGCCGAACCCCAAGGTGCCGCCCCGCGTGGCCCCGGCCCCGGTGATCGTCGCCCGTTCCACCTCCAACGTGCCCGCCACGCCCTCCCCCTCGGCCAGGCCCGCGGTGCCTCCCCCGGTGAAGCTCCCTGAAGCCTCCGCCTGGCCCGGGGCGGGCGAAGGCGCCAACGTCCTCCGAGGTCCCAAGGGGGACCGCCGCATCTGCATGACCTTCGACGGGGGCTCCACCTCCGAAGTGGCGCTGGACGTGCTGGACGCCCTCAAGGCCCGCAACATCCGCACGACGATCTTCCTCACGGGCGACTTCATCCGCAAATACCCGGACCTGGTGCGGCGCATCGACCGGGACGGCCACGAGATCGGCAACCACACCCTCACCCACCCGCACATGGCCCCCGGCATGCGCCGCGATCCAAGGTGGACCCGCGAGCGCGTCCAGCAGGAGCTGCTGGACGCGGACCGGGCCCTGTTCCGCCTGCTGGGGCGGCCCATGGACCCCGTCTGGCGCGCGCCCTACGGGGAGCACACGGCCGAGATCCGGAAGTGGGCCGAGGAGCTGGGCTACCGCCACGTGGGCTGGAGCGAGGGCGCCGACACGCTGGACTGGGCCACGGTCAAGGAACGCAGGCTCTACCGCACCGGCAACGCCATCCTGGACAAGCTGCGGGCGCGCATGGAGAAGCAGGACGGGGACGGGCTCATCGTGCTCATGCACCTGGGTTCCGGCAGGCCCAGCGGCGACCGCCCGGGCCAGGTGCTGGGGCCCTTCCTGGACCGGGCCCTCCAGGACGGCTGGCACTTCGTCCCCATCGGCGACTACGTGAAGGGCCTCGGCAAACCCAGGTGGGAACCCGTCCGGCGCGTGGCCCTCCTGCGCTAGACTCAGTATCCATGACCGGAGGAAGCGTGAAAGGTATGGGCAGGATCCTGCTCAGAGTTCTGGCAGGGGCCTTCGCCCTGGTGATGGGTCTGTCCCTCCTGAGCTACCATCCGCTGGATCCCCACCCCTTCTCCCAGGGCGGCGTCGGCATGCCCATCAACAACCTGTGCGGCACCTTCGGGGCCCTTCTCGCCGGGACGCTGCAGACCCTGGTGGGCGCGGGCTCCTGGCTCGTGCCGGCGTACATCCTCTGGGAATGCTTCCCCTCGGGCGCCACGCTCTGGCCCCGGCGCATCGCCTGGGCCGCCCTGGCGCTCTCCGTGTGGACGCTCCTCGGGGGTCTGGGGCCCCGCCTCTGGCACGGGGACGCCTCGCAGGTCATCGCGCTGCGCTGGGGAGGCTGGCTGGGGCAGACCCTTTGGCCCCCCTGCCGCAGGCTGCTGGGGCCCGTGGGGCTCCCGCTGGTGCTGGCGCTGCTCATCGCGCTGGCCGTGATGCTCCTGGCGCCGGTGCTGGCGCGGAGCGCCGGGAACGTGGTCGCGGGCTGGCTCGGGAAGAGCGCCCTGCCCTGGTTCAAGCCGCTGCCCGCGAAGGGCGCGCGCAAGTTCATCGAGATGATCAGGCGCCCCTTCCTGCGCGTGTCGGCCCAGCGCGACGTGCCGGACCTGGACGCCCAGGACGCGCTCGACATGGCCCGGGAATCGGAACGCCACCGGCAGGAGCAGGAGGGCATCGACGCCATGGCCCGCGCCGTGGAGGCTTCGGCCTCCTACCGCAAGAACAACCGCGGCGGGGACCTGGACCTCCCCGTCATCCATTCGCTGCACCTGGACGTGGGCCCCGAGGACATCCCCGAGGATCCGGCGATCCTCATCGCCGAGCGGTACGGAACCCCGGCCGAACCCCTTCCGCCCCCCCTGCTCCTGCGCAACCTGCCCCCCCCGCCCCCGCCCAAGGCCCCCCTGGTGGCCCCCAAGGTGGAGAAGGACGCCTACGGCCGCGTGATGGAGCAGCAGCCCCTGGGCCTCACCGAGCCCACCCCGGTGCACCCCCTGCCGTCCCTGCCCGCGCCCAGGCCCAAGCCCAAGCCCGCCCCGTCCAAGCCGGCCGCGCAAAAGCCCGCGCCCGAGGAGGATGCGGGGCCCGGAATCGTGGACCGCCTGGAACTCCCGCCCAGGCGCCTCTTCGACCCGCCCCAGGCCGAGCACCGCCAGGACATGGCCCTGCTGGAGGCGACGCGGGCCCTGGTGCAGGCCAAGTTCACCGAGTTCAAGGTCAAGGGCACGGTCACCGGCCTCCAGCCGGGTCCGGTGGTGACGGTCTACGAGTTCCAGCCGGATCCCGGCGTTCCCGTGGCCAAGGTGCTGAGCATGGAGGAGGACCTGGCCCTGGGCCTCCAGGCCGAGAAGGTCCGCATCGACCGCATCCCGGGCCGCAACCTGGTGGGCATCGAAGTGCCCAACCGCCACCGGGAGGTCATCAGCTTTCGGGAGGTGGTGGACAGCCCGGCCTTCCGCGACCCCTCCCAGAAGGACGCCCGCAGCCTGCTGACGCTGGCCCTGGGCAAGGACATGGCGGGCCACCCCGTGGTGGCCGACCTCGCCAAGATGCCCCACCTGCTCATCGGCGGCTCCACCGGCAGCGGCAAGAGCGTGGGCGTCAACGCCATGATCTGCTCCCTCCTGCTCCGGGCCATGCCCAGCGAGGTCAAGCTCATCCTGGTGGACCCCAAGATGGTGGAGCTGGGCATCTACGAGGACATCCCGCACCTGTGGGCCCCGGTGGTCACCGACATGAAGGAGGCCGGCCGCGTCCTGAAGTGGGTGGTGTCCCAGATGGAGGACCGCTACAAGCGCCTGGCCCTGCTGTCGGTGCGCAATCTCGAGGGCTTCAACGCCAAGGTCGTGGAGGCCGGAGGCCAGATCGACATCAGCGACCGCACCCCGAACCCGCGCTGGCCCGAGCGGCCCCCGGTGCTGGAGCACCTGCCGTACGTGGTGGTGGTCATCGACGAGCTGGCCGACCTCATGATGGTCTGCCGCGCCGAAGTGGAGGAGAGCATCGCCCGCATCGCCCAGAAGGCCCGGGCCGTGGGCATCCACCTCATCCTCGCCACCCAGCGCCCCTCCGTGGACATCGTCACCGGCGTGATCAAGGCCAACCTCCCCAGCCGCCTGAGCTACCGCGTGAACACGAAGATCGACAGCCGCACCATCCTGGATTCGGGCGGCGGCGAGCAGCTGCTGGGCAAGGGCGACGCCCTCTTCCTGGCCCCCGGCAACGCGCGCCCCAAGCGCATCCACGCGCCGCTGCTCACCGAGGAGGAGACGCTGCGCCTGGTGGAGTGGCTCAAGGAGCGGGGGCGCCCCGACTACAACCGGGCCCTGCTCTGCGCCATGGAGACCGAGGACGAACTGGCCCTGGGCGGCACGGAGGAGGTGGCGTCCGCCGGCGACGACATCTACGACCGGGCGGTGGCGGTGGTCAAGCGCGAGCGCAAGGCCTCCACGAGCCTGCTCCAGCGCAAGCTGAACATCGGCTACGGCCGCGCGGCCCGCATCATCGACCGCATGGAGGACGAGGGCATCATCGGCGGTGACCGCGGCGCCGGCAAGCCCAGGGAAGTGCTCGCAGGGGAGGAATGAGAATGCGCATGCTGCTGGCTTTCGCCTGCGTCCCGCTCCTGGCGGCGCCGCTCACCGACGCCCAGAAGGCGCTCTGCGCCAAGGGGAGCCGCTTCGAGCGGGCCGGCTGGATCTACCTGCACCTGGAGGGCGGGCCCCGGGCCCGGGGCTTCCAGCACGGGTACCTGCTGGCGCGCGAGATCGAGGGGGGCATCAACTCCATCCGGAAGGGCTGGGAGCGCCAGACCGCCACCCCCTGGGCGGGCCTGGTGGAGAAGGCCAGGGCGTTCTTCGTGCCCGGCATCGACCCCGAGAACCTCGAGGAGCTCGCCGGCATGGCCGAGGGGCTCGGGGCGGCGGGCGTCGCCACCACCCGGGACGAGCTCGCCGTCTACAACGGCTCCACGGAACTCTCCGGCTACTGGTGGCCCCAGGAGCTGGCCCGCATCCGCGACGCGAAGCCCGAGCCGCACGTTAAGGAATCCTGCAGCGCCTTCATCGCCATAGGTTCCTACACCGCCGGCGGCGGGCTCGTCATGGGCCACAACAACATGAGCGGGTACCAGGACCCCCAGACCAACCTGGTGCTGGACATCGTGCCCGACAAGGGCCACCGCATCCTCATGCAGGGCGTCCCGGGCTGGATCCACAGCGGCACCGACTTCTTCGTCACGGACGCGGGGCTCGTGGGCACGGAGACCACCATCGGCGACTTCCAGCCCTACGAGGCCGGCGGGATCCCGGAATTCGCCCGCATGCGCCGCGCCACGCAGTACGCCGACGGCATCGACAGCTGGTGCGCGGTCATGAAGACCGGCAACAACGGCGGCTACGCCAACGCGTGGCTGCTGGGCGACATCAACCGCAAGGAGATCGCGCGCCTGGAGCTGGGCCTGCGCTACGTGGGCTTCGAGCGGAAGACGGACGGCTTCTTCACCGGCTCCAACATCGCCGAGGATCCGCGGATCCTGCGCTTCGAGACCACCACCCGGGAGACCGACATCAACGCGTCCAAGGTGGCCCGGCGCCTTCGGTGGCGCCAGCTCATGGCCCAGCACCGGGGGAAGATCGACGTTACCCTCGCCAAGGCCTTCGAGGCGGACCACTGGGACGTCTCGCGCCGGGAGGAGCACCCCGGGGGCCGCACCCTCTGCGGCCACTTCGAGCTGGAAGCCGAGTCCCCGGGGGATGCGCCCTTCGATCCCTCGGGCACCACCGACGGCAAGGTCCTGGACGCGGCCATGGCCCGGCGGATGGCCTTCGCCGGGCGCTTCGGCAGCGCCTGCGGCATGCCCTTCGACGCGCCGAAATTCCTGGCGGACCACCCGCAGTTCGAATGGCTGACGGGTATCATGCCCAGCCGCCCCACCCAGCCCTGGGTGGAGTTCAAGGCCGGCGAGACGCGCTAGGAGCCTGTCTACGTAATAGGAGGCCCCGCGACGGCGCCCAGAAGCGTGATTATCGAGCGCAAGGCCCGCAGGAGGATTAGGTCAATCCTTCAAGGGACTTGCACACGATAAGCGCGCTTCTGGGCGCCGCCCTTCGGGTGATGGCAGCGGGGCCAGCAACTCTGCGTCAGGCTCGTCAACCGCAGTCCCGCTGCGGCTTTCCTCGCCTTCCTTGATTTGCTAGCCCCGGTGCCATCATCGCGGGGCCTCCTATTACGTAGACAGACTCCTAGTGTAGGCCGCCAGAAATACCTGTAACGCCAATACAGCTCGTCGCATCCAAGCGGCAGGTGAGAACTTTGGCGCAAGTGGGGCGAGTTGATCTAACTGTGGAGCAATTCAGACGCCTTGAGGAAATGGCGCGGAGCCGGACCTTGCCTGCGCGCAGCGTCCTGCGGGCCAAGATTGTTCTTCATCGAGCTTCTGGCGAGTCCTTTCGTGACATCGGCCAGGCTTTGGGCTGTGATCATCGGACTGCTTGGCAATGCCTCAAGCGATGGGAGGAAGCGGGCTTCGATGGCCTCGAGAGGGAACGCCCAGGTCGAGGCCGGAAGTCTTGGGTGATTGCTTTGAAGGGGCAAGAGGTGCTCCATAAGACGACGCAGGAACAGCCCGTCAATGCCACGCACTGGAGCCGGGCCTCCATGGCGCAGGCCACCGGGGTGAGCGAGAGCACGGTGGGACGCATTTGGCGTCAGAATGGCCTCAAGCCGCACCGCACCGTTGGTTTCAAGTTAAGCAACGATCCTCATTTCGAAGAGAAGTTGGTGGACATCGTGGCCCTGTATCTGGACCCTCCGGAGCATGCCATCGTGCTGAGCGTAGATGAGAAGAGCCAGATTCAGGCCCTGGACCGGACTCAGCCTGGCCTACCGATGAAGAAGGGTCGCTGCGGCACCATGACGCACGACTACAAGCGCAATGGAACGACCACCCTCTTTGCGGCCATGAACACGCTGGATGGTACGGTGATCTCGGCCACGATGCCACGTCATCGCCATGAGGAGTGGCTGAAGTTCCTCAAGCGGCTTGAGCGGGGTACGTCGAAGCGACTCGCTCTGCACATCATTTGCGACAACTACGCCACCCACAAACATCCGGCGGTCAAAAGCTGGTTGAAAGGCCATTCGAGGGTCCACGTTCACTTCACCCCCACCAGTTCATCGTGGTTGAACATGGTGGAGCGATTTTTCCGAGACATCACGGAGAACCGCATCCGAAGGGGTATTTTCAGATCCGTCCCGGAACTCGAAGCAGCGATCCACACCTATATCGCGAGACACAATGCCGCTCCGAAACCATTTGTTTGGACCGCGTCCGCGAACGATATCCTCGCCAAGGTGACACGAGCACGGCAGGCCCTCGCGGCCATTCGGACGGCCTCTGCCAAGGGTTGACGGCGAACCTGCCTTTTTCTTTTCCTCGGTATCCTCGGCCTCCTCGGCGCCTCGGCGATGGCTTTCTCAAGTATCAGTCGGCGCAAAGATTACATGCGCCGAAGCACCCGTCGAAAAGCCCATCGCCGAGGCGCCGAGGAGGCCGAGGATACCGAGGAAAGAATTCTGGCCTGAACGTCCCGGCGTGATTGAGCGCACTCCTGACCCGAAGGAGGAAGTCATGGGTCGGCATTGGGGCGAAGATTGGGGCGACAACTATCCCCATCGAGATATCACCGAAGCCATCATCCTCGCTGCCATCAGGGTGCAGATAGTTCTGGGGCCTGGACTCCTGGAAAATGCCTACAAGGCTTGCCTCGCCCATGAACTCAGGTTGGCCGGACACGAGGCCCTACGCGAGGTTCACCTCGACATCACCTACAAGGAATTGTGCGTCGAGAATGCCTACATCATGGATATCGTGGTGGACCACAAGGTGGTCGTCGAGGCGAAGGCCATTGCGAAGTTTTCGGATGCCGACTTCGCCCAACTGAATAGCTGCCTCCACTTTGCAAATTTCGAAGTGGGCCTGCTGATCAATTTTCATAACTGGCCCCTCAAGGATGGGGGCATCAAGCGACTCGTCAACACCAAGCCCTGAACTGGACCCGAGGCGAAGGGGGGGGGACAAGGTGTTACCTGTTCTTCTGGCGGCCTACACTAGCACAACTGTGTCATAACATTGGCGCCTTGGTTTTTCCCACATGTCGGACAGTAGGCGAGAGAACCCACGAGAATCCGCTCCAGCCTTCGACGTAGCGTCGTTATGGAATAGGGCGAATGCCGCTCAGGGCGGAAGGGCGCGGTGTCCTCTGGGAAGGGGGGCGGGCTGGGGTGGTGCGTGAATGAAGCCAAAGATGGATTGGATCGTAGGGGGGGAAAGGCGGCTTCGTTCCGCCACAATGAAGGCATACGTGGCGGCGCATAGACTCAAGTGATGGTGGAATCCCCGCCATCCACGGCCCTCATAGTGGTCCAGGCCGAGTTCGTCTTTCATCTCCTGGTAGTCCCGCTCGATCCGCCAGCGCAGTTTCGTGACCCGGACCAATTGCCGGAGTGGCGTGGCCTCTGGCAGGGTCGAAAACCAATACTTGGTGGGCTCCTGCTCGGATTCGGGCCACTCAATCAACAACCACTCCTCCGGGTGCATTTCCGCTCGAGTGTTGTCTCGATGAGCGGGACGAACGCGCAGCGCCGCGAACCGGGATTCCATGATGCCCCGGGTTCCCTCTCCCCACGGCACCTTCGCCCAGGCGGCCTTGGGCAGGGCCTCCGCCAGGGCTTTGACCGTCTCGGGCTGATGCTCATCATCCCTCCTCAGTCTCTTGGCCGGATGTCCCTTTCCGCCGGGTTTTCTGGGGGGCAGCGGCCCATTGCCGTTCGCCCAGACGGTCGTGGTTTTGCTGACCCCCACTGCGTAGACGAGGTGCCGTTCCGTCAACCCTTCCCTGAAACCGAAAATGTCGCCGTAGCCCGCATCAGCCAGCACGGGCAGGTCAGGTTCCTTGTCCGTGCGCTGACCATCAATGAGGGCGAGCGCAATTTGCCATTTGGGCTGAAAGACAACCGCCTCGGGAACACCGGCCTCGGCACGGCGTTCCATGTCCTTGGCCCAGGCCTCCGGAAGATACAACCGGAACGCCACGGGCACGCTGCTCCAGCGGGAGGCCATGGACAAGCTCACGGCGCATTGGCAATTGGAGGTCTTTCCGAATGGCCCGCAATACTGATGGGCCACGCCAACCGAGTGCGTCCCCTTTTTGGGGAAACCTGTGTCATCGACAATCCAGGCTTCAATCGGCCCCTGGATCTCCATGGCTTCGCGAGCATAGTCCCGGGCCACCCGGAGAACCGCGTCATCACTCCAACCCGCTTGAGCCACCAGGTGGTGCAAGGATTGGTGCCGGGCCTGGACGTGCACCGGGTCCAACCGCGCTGCCATCGGCTCAACGCTTTTTCGATCCCCGGGCAGGATCAAACCCTGGCAATAGAGCGCCATTGGCTCACGGCGATCGGCATGGCCGGCCGCCTTCGCCAGTAATCCGGCGTAGGCATCGAAACGCGCACGGCTTTCGGCAGTCTCAACCATAGGTAGCCCTAGCCTATAGGATAGGCAGGGCGGGGAGGCTGTCAATACTTATGACACAGTAGTGCTAGGGCTGGACCGCCGGGGCCTCGACCTTGGGCTTGCGGGGGACCACCCAGACGCTGCGGTCCTTCTTCGGGGCCGCGCCGCCGGCGTGGCAGGACCGGCAGGAGGCCAGTCCCGGGTCGTTCCCGCGCCAGTAGGCGCTGGCGGCTCCCTGCGTCTCGGCCCTGCGGGCCTCGGGCACCTGGGGCCAGTAGAAGGTGAGCCGGGGGGTGCCGTCCTTGTCCGTCTCGAGGGCGTAAAGGGGGCCCTGGTCGAAGCCGGGGCGGCCCCAGCGGTCCTCCAGGGTGCTCATGACCACCAGGGAGCCGGGGGGAAGCTTCTCGCCGGCCCGGTAGGCCTGCTCGGCTTCCGGATTCACCCACACGCGGATCCAGCGGTTGCCGTGGGGCCCGGACTTCACCGGCTCGCTGTGGAGACCCCGAAGGGCCAGGTAGTCCAGGGCCCGCAGGGGGGCCTGGGCCTCGGGATCCCGGGGGGCCTCCGCCGCCACGGGCGGGGGTGCCGGGGCGGGCGCGGGCTTGGCTTCGGGAAGCCTGGGGGGGGCCACCAGGAGCTGGGGGGCCGGATGCTGGCCCACCATGACCGCGCCGGAATACGAGGAGAGGTAGGCCGCGAAGCACCAGGCCAGGCCCGCGAGCAGGGCCGGAAACCCGATGCCCTGGTGTTCCTGCCGGCGGCGGTAGAGGGACTTGAGGCACAGGGCGCCCAGGACCACGGAGGCGGCGCCCCCGATCTCGTGGACCCGGAACAGGTAGGGCATCCCGGCGGTGGCGGGGCCCCAGAAGGCCCCGGCGGCGAGGTTCCCGTGGGCGCGGGCCAGGTAGAAGCCGCTGGCCAGGGCCAGGATGGAGCCCACGGTGCCGATCCAGGCCAGGTAGCGGCAGGTGGTCCACCAGGGGCGGATCCCCCGGCCGCCCCGCTGGGCTGCGATGATGGGCAGGGGGATCATGAGCGCCGCCGCGATGGGCAGGTGCACCAGGAGTGCATGCTTGCTGGCGATCCAGGCAGTCCAGTTCATGGGGCGGGCATCCGGGGAGTGAATAGGAAGTTTTGTATATATTCTGCCTTGTTTCCAAGATCCGTTCCCTTGGAATCTGAGGTTTCCACATATTTCCGGTCACGTCCCCGGAGGCCGCCGCACCCAAGGACTATCAACAGGGGCTCATCCCCATTCGGGGGGCTCCCACCACTTGGAGTCGACCATGCCATCCCGCATCCTCCTGGGTCTCGCCCTCGCCTCCGGCCTCCTTGCGGCCGAACCCCAGGTCTTCCGGGTGGACACCACCCACACCGTCCTGGGCTTCAAGGCCCAGACCGTCCTGTTCGACGTGCCCGGCCGGTTCGACCGGTACAAGCTGCAGATCAAGGGCACCCCGGCCAGCCCCGCCGACGCCCAGGTCCAGCTGGACATCGAGACGGCCTCCGTCGATACGGCCAACACCAGCCGGGACAACCACCTGCGCTCAGCGGACTTCTTCGACGCGGCGAAGTACCCGGCCATCACCTTCACCTCCAGCAAGGTGACCCGGGAAGGGGACAAGGTGACGGTGCGCGGCACCCTCACCATGCACGGCAAGAGCCAGGAGCTGGACATTCCCTTCACGGCTTCCGAAGGCATGAACGGGGCGGGCAAGCAGACCTGGTCGTACCGGGCCACGGTGCCCCTGGACCGCCTGGCCTTCGGGGTGGGGGCCGACAGCATCGCCGCGAAGATCAGCCTGAAGCAGCAGGTGGAACTCAACCTCCTGCTGGTGGGCTTCTTCGAGGCCCCGAAGCCCGCGGCGAAGTGAGGCTATAATCCGGGAATGGACAGCTGCCCCCGCCCCGCCCAGGACTTCCCCCAGAGGGTGCCCCTGAAGATCATCGGCCGCGGCGCCGAGATGGATCCCCTGCGCATGGCGGCCCTGATCCTGGAGCACCTGGGCCCCCAGCCCGCCGTGGACCAGGCCCATTCCGCCAACCGGAAGGGCGCCTATACCAGCTTCACCTTCTGGGTGACCCTGCCCCACGAGCGGGCCGAGGCGCCCCTGAGGGCGGCCTTGCAGGGATTGCCCGGCGTGGTGATGCAACTCTGATATCCAGACATCCGGAGGCTCCCGTGAAACCGATCGTCCGTAGGCCGGGCCCTTTGGGCGCCATGATGGATGAACTGGACCGGGCCGTTCGCGACCTGGTCCAGCTCGTCGGCCCCCTCACCCAGGTGAACTACGACGTGGTGCGGGACCGGGAGACCGCCGACGAGGACTGCCGCTCCATCCGCACCGTGGTCGAGCACGTGGTGCGGTCCGGCTACGGGTACACGGAGCGGATCCGGGGAGCCCTGGACGTGCCCTTCGTGCTGCCGGACTACGTGGTGGCGACTCCCCTGGACGCCCTCCACGAGCTGCAGACCATGGCCTTCACCATGGCCGAGACCTTCGAGGGCCGGTGGGACCTTTCCGGGGACGTGGTGAAGAACGCCCGCATCACGGCGCGCTCGGGCCGGATCTACGACATGGAGCAGCTCATCGAGCACGCCATCGTGCATGTGCTGCGCCACCGCCGGCAGATCGAGCGGTTCCTCACCGAGACCCGGTTCAAGGGCGACCGGCGCTGAAGCGCGCGGGTCAGGGCCTGATCGTGCCCATCATCCGGGGGTAGGGCGCCGTCTCGCGCACGTGGGGGAGCTTGCAGATCCACGCCACGGCCCGCTCCAGGCCCAGGCCGAAGCCGGCGTGGGGGACGCTGCCGTACTTGCGCACGTCCAGGTACCACTCGTAGTCCGAGCGGTCCAGGCCCTCGTGGGCGATCTGGTCCAGGAGGTACTGCAGGCTCGAGGCCCGCTCGCCGCCGCCGATGACCTCGCCGTAGCCTTCGGGGGCCAGGAGGTCGGCGCCGAGGGCCAGCTTGGGGTCCAGGGGATCGGGTTCCATGTAGAACGCCTTGAAGGACTTGGGGAAACGGTGGACCCAGAGGGGGCGGTCCGTGGCGTTCATGAGGATGGTCTCGTCGTCGTTGCCGAAGTCCTCGCCCCAGTTGATGTCCGAGCCCAGCTCCTTGAGCCGGGCCACGGCGTCGGTGTAGGTCATGCGGTCGAAGGTGGTGGACAGGGCGGTCTCCAGGGGGGCCAGGTCGCGCTCCAGGATGGCCAGCTCCTCGCGGCGGCCCTCCAGGACCCGCTGGAGGATGAACTTGGTCATGCGCTCGCCCAGGACCATCACGTCCTCCAGGTGGGCGAAGGCCACTTCGGGCTCGACCATCCAGAACTCGGTGAGGTGCCGGCGGGTCTTGCTCTTCTCGGCGCGGAAGGTGGGGCCGAAGCAGTAGGTCTTGCCGAAGGCGGCGAGTCCGGGCTCCTGGTAGAGCTGGCCGGACTGGGAGAGGAAGGCCATGCCCTCGTCGAAGTACTGGGTGCCGAACAGGCTCGAGGTGCCCTCGCAGGCGCTGGGCGTGAGGATGGGGGCGTCCAGGAGGGTGAAGCCGTCGCCGTCGAAGAAGTCCCGGATGGCCTTGGCGATGGTGTGGCGCACGCGGAGGATGGCCCACTGCCGCTTGCTGCGCAGCCAGAGGTGCCGGTTCTCCATGAGGAAGGCGGTGCCGTGCTCCTTGGGGGTGATGGGGTAGTCCACGCTGTCGCCGATGAGCGTCACCTTGGTGGCCAGGATCTCGGGCTCGCCGGTCTTCGGGTGCTGCTGGACCCGGCCCTCCAGGACGATGGCGGCCTCCTGGGTGAGCCTGCCGGCCAGTTCGTAGCTCTCCGGATCGGCTTCGGCGGCGCCCACGACGCACTGCACGAAGCCCGAGCCGTCCCGCAGGTCGATGAACCGCGTCTTGCTGGTCCGGGCGTTGCGCACCCACCCGCGGAGGGTCACGGTCTGGCCGATGTGCTGCTTCAGGTGGCGGATTTCGGTAAGGGGATGGTCCACGTCAGGCTCCAGCGATACCCCTCCATCATGGCGCGGATTGGCCATTCGCCCAAGTCAGGCCTTCAGGCCGGTGTCCCGGAACTTGGAGCCCACGATCATCTGGAGGCCGCGGATGTGGTTCAGGACGCGCTCCAGCTTCTGGCGGGCGATGTCCTGGTACTGCAGTTTCTGGATGAGCTCGAACACCTCGTCCTGCATCCGGGTGCCCAGGGCCTCAACCTGGGCCAGCACGGCCTCCAGGCCCTTCATGTGGCCCAGGCCGGCCTCCTGCTTGAGCCGCACCAGGCCCTGGAAGCACTTGTCGGTGTCGGCCAGCATGGTCTCGACCTTCTCCAGCACCTTCTCCATCTCCTGCTCGGTGTGGGAGATGGCCTCCTCCATCTGGGGGATGATCCGGCTGGCGTCGGACTCGACCCGGAAGGGGGCGGCGGCGATGAGCTCCTGCAGGCCGGCGTCCAGGGCCTGCTCCACGTCGTGGCCCTGGTGGAGGCCCAGGCCGTGGGACCGGGAGGTGTGGAAGGTGGTGATGAGGCGGCTGTCCAGGAGCGCCGTGATGCGCTCCTCCTGCACGATGAAGCCCTGCACCCAGGCCCCGTCGGGCCCGGCCAGGAGGGCGCTGGCGGGCACCATCTGCTCGCGCGTGGCCTCCACGACCGAGGCGACCCGGTCCACCAGGAGGCCCACGTTGCTGGAGGACCCCATGTCCAGGACGATGATGTTGAGCGAGAGCTCGGAAGCCAGCGGCTCCATGCCCATGCGCAGGCGCAGGTTGATGACGGGGATGGACTGGCCGCGCAGGTCCAGCAGTCCCTCGACGCTCCGGGGCATGTGGGGGATCTGGTTCAGGTCCCGGTGGGGGGTGATCTCCGCCACCTGGGCCAGGGGCACGGCGTAGGTGTGGCCGGCCAGCTCGAAACTGAGGTACTGCCCCTCCCGGACGGCTCCAGCCGCCGGTTCGTGGGGGACCCCGGTCGCCGCGGCAAGGCTCACAGGCCCTCCTGGACGGCGAGCATGAGGAGCTCGGCCGGGTCGAGGATCAGCACGACCCCGCCGTCGCCCATGATGCTGGCGCCGGAAATGCCCGGGAGGCTGGCGAGGTAGGGGGCCAGGGGCTTGATCACCATCTCCTGGCGGCGGAGGAAGGCGTCCACGATCACGCCCATGCGCCGGCCGCCGGTGGAGACCACCACCACGGGCAGCTCCTCGTCCTCCAGCAGCTCGACGGAGCTCTGCTTGAAGTGCAGCAGGTCGCTGAGGCGGGTGACGCCCAGCACCTCGCCCCGGAGGTTGATGGCCTTGCGGCGGGTGAGGTGGCTGAGGGTCTCCTTGGGCACCAGGAGGGTCTCCTCCACGGCCGTGCCCGGGAGCGCGAAGACCTGGCCGCCGCTGCGCATGAGGAGCGCGTCGATGATCGCGAGCGTCAGGGGCAGCTTGATGGTGAAGATGGAGCCGCGGCCCACGGAGCTGGTGACGGAGACGCTGCCGTTGAGCTTGCGGACATTGGACTTGACCACGTCCATGCCCACGCCGCGGCCGCTGATGTCGGTGACCTGCTTGGCGGTGGAGAAGCCCGGCAGGAAGATGAGGTTGATGGCCTCGTCGTCGGTGATGCTCTCGGCCTTCTCGGGCGTGAGGATGCCCTTCTCCACGGCCTTGGAGCGGATCACGGCGGGGTTGATGCCCTTGCCGTCGTCCTCGATCTCCACCAGGACGGAATCGCCTTCGTGGCGGGCCCTGAGCACGACCGTGCCGGTCTCGGACTTGCCCGAACCCGCGCGCACGTCGGGCATCTCGATGCCGTGGTCGGCGCTGTTGCGGATGAGGTGGATGAGGGGATCGCTGAGCTCCTCGATGAGGCTCTTGTCGATTTCCGTGTCCTCGCCCACCATCTGCAGCTCGATCTTCTTGCCGGAGGCCTTGGCCAGGTCGCGGAGCATGCGGGGGAACTTGGTGAAGATGGTCTTCACGGGCACCATGCGGATGCCCAGCACCGAGGCCTGGATCTCCTTGCTCACCTGGTCCAGGTAGACCGAGGAGCGGCGCAGCTCCTTGACCAGCGCGTCGGCGCCGGGGGTGAGGGCCTCGCCCTCCAGGCGCTCCACGATATGGGCGATCATGGTCTTGCTGATGATCAGCTCGGCCACGGTGTTCATGAAGTTGTCCAGCTTGGCCTGGCTCACGCGGATGGTGTCGTTCACGGCCTTGCTGGTGTCCTGGGGCTTGTCCTGGACCTTGCGGGCCTCGGCCACGGGGCCGGCGGCGGGGGCCTCGGGCGCCTCGGCCACGGGCGCCTCGCCCAGGGTCAGGTCGAAGTACTCGATGGACACGTACTTGACGCCGTCGAAGAGCTTGCGCACGGATTCGGGGGTCTCGGCGGGCGTGAGCAGAAGGAGGAGGCCGAAAGGCAGCTCCTCGGGACGGAACTCGTCCAGGTCCATGTCCTTCATGATCTTGGACGAGTGGATCATGCGGCCGACCAGGTCGACCATGGAGATCATGGACAGGGGGTTGAAGGGGGTGCCCAGGAGTTCGGGCAGGAGGCGGACCTTCAGGGCCATGACGGGAACGCCCTGGGCCAGGGCCTCCTCCGCGGCCTGGATGGCCTCGCTGTCCATCTCCTCGAGGCCCGGGGGCACCCGGAGGCCCTGGGCCTTGGCCGCCGCGGATACGGCTGCCACGGGGGCCGGGGCCGCGGCCTTGGCCCCGCCGCCCTTGAGGGCCTCGAGGCGGGCGATGAGGCCGGACGTGTCGGGATCGGCCGGCGCGCCCTGCTTGCGCAGGTTCACGGCCACGTCGTTCACCAGCACCTTGAGCGTGTCCTCGGTCTCGAAGAGCACCTCCATCACCTCGGGGCTCACCTTCATGCGGCCCTTGCGCAGGTCGTCCAGGATGTTCTCGCCGATGTGGGCCAGCGCCTGGACCTTGGCCAGGCCCAGGAAGCCCGAGGCCCCCTTGATGGTGTGCACGGACCGGAAGATGGCGTTGAGGATCTCCAGGTCGCCCGGGGCCTCCTCCAGGGTCAGGAAGTTCTGCTCGATGAGCTCGAAGTGCTCGCCGGCCTCGACGAGGAAGTCTTCATAGAAGCTGGGGTCGTCCAGGGAGAATTCGCTCATGGTTCAGCCTTTTTTCTTTCCCTGGAAGACCTGCAGCTGCTGGCCCTCCACATCGGTGAGGAGGCGTTGGACGTTGAGCAGGAACACGACGCCCTGGTCCGTGCGGGCCACCTTCTCGATGAAGGTGTTGGCGCCCACGGCGGTCACCTTGGGGGGCTCCTCCAGGCGCCGCTGATCGACGGACTTCACCTCGTCCACGGAATCCACCACCAGCCCGGTGGAGACCCCGCCGATGGGGGTGATGACGATGCGGGACAGGTTGGTGGCGGCCTGGCGCTCCAGTCCGAAGCGCTCGCGCAGGTCGATGACCGGCATGACCTCGCCCCGGAGGTTCAGCACGCCTTCGATGAAGGAGGGCGCGCGGGGCACGGGGGTGATGTTGCTGACCATGATGATCTCCCGCACCTCGTGGAGGCGCAGGGAGTAGGCCTCGGGGCCCAGGCGGAAGACGACCAGCGGCAGCTCGAAGCTGTCGGCGTGGTCCTCCTTGGTCTCCTGGATGAGGCTGGTGCTCATGGCGGCGATCTTGGCCTGGTCCTCGCCCGTGATGATGTCCAGCACCTTGAGCAGGCTCACCATGCGGTCGGAGCGCACCACCACGCCCTCCAGGTCGCGGCTCTCGCGCTCGCTGAGGGTCTGGGGGGGCGGGAGGATGTCCTCCTCCCGGATCCGGATGATCTCCTGGATGCCGTCCACCACGATGCCCAGCTTGGCCGCGCCGAAGCTGAGGAGGATGACCATGTCGCCGGCGGTGGGGTTCTCGGCGGGTTCGACCTGGAGGAGCTGGATGAAGTCCAGGAGCGGGAGCACCTGGTCCCGCAGGCAGATGACGCCCAGGACGTAGGGAGGCGCGTCCGGGACCTTGGTGATGGTGGGGATCTCGATGATCTCCTCCACCAGCTTGAGGTCGATGCCGAAGGACTCCCGGCCCAGGGTGAAGGTGACGTAGGGCAGCTCGTCCTCGACGAGCTCGGCGGCCGCGTCCTGGGACATGAAGGTGGAGGTGCCGGCGGAGGTGTCGGCCAGGACCTCGCGGTGGCCGAATTCCGAGGAATCCAGGATCTTCTCGAGGTTGATGAGGGTGATGAGGCGGTCGCCGGTGGTGACCATGCCGGCCAGGTACTCGCTGCGCACGCCGGCCACCAGGGGCGGGGTGTCGCGCAGGGTGAAGTCGTCCAGCTTGACCACTTCGGCCACGGAATCGACCATGAGCCCCGTGGGCTGTCCCGCCAGGCCCAGGATGATGATGCGGGTCTTGTCCGTGGGGGGCTTGGGGGGCAGGTGGAAGCGCAGCCGGCTGTCCAGCACCGGGATGATCATCCCGCGCAGGTTCACCACGCCCAGGACGAAGCTGGGCGCGCCGGGAACGGGCGTGATGTCGGTGCGGGGCGTGATCTCCTGGACCCGGTCGATGTCCAGACCGAATTCCACGCCGTCCAGGGTGAAGGTCACCAACTGGCCGGAGGGGACGAACTCATGGGCCTGCCTGGCCTGGACTTCAGCTGTTGCCATGGATCATCCCTTGGTCTGGCTTCGTTTGAATTCCTCGACCACCGAATCCGCGTGGGTCTTCTTCTCGTCCGGAGTCGTGCCGGTGGTGGCGATGGTGCGGCTGATGGAGGCCCGCTCCCCTTCGCTCTTCAGGCCCGTGCCCAGGAGGTCGACGATGTAGTCGTGGATCTGGCGCAGGTGGTGGACGATGCGTTCGAGCTTCTGGCGGGTGATGTCCTGGAACTGCATGAGGTCCATGGCCTCGTAGACCTTGTCCTGGATGTCCTTGCCCGCCGCCATGACCTGGCGGATGGCCTCCTGGACCGAGGCGTCCTGGGCGGAGGGATGGGCCATGAGGCCCGTGATCAGGGACTGCTGCTGGCCCACCAGGGTGCTGATGAGGTCCAGCTGGTCCATGACCTTGTTGGTCTCGCGCTCGGTGACGGCCGTGACGGCGTCCAGTTCGGAGATCACGTGGCCCTGGGCGTCCGGGGCCGTGCCCTCCGGCGCCTTGGCGGGCGCGGCCTCCTTCTTGGCCTTGCCGGGCTTGGCCGGCGCGTTCTTCATGAGGGCGTCGATTTCGGACTGATCCATGGTGCCTCCCCTTAGGAGTGGGTCTGGGAGGTCTAGCCGAGCAGGGACTCGATCTTTTCCTTGAGCGTCTCGGGCGTGAAGGGCTTGACCACGTAGTTGTTCACGCCGGCCTGGAGGGCCTGGACGATGTCCTCCTTGGCGGCGTTGGTGGTGACCATGAGGATGGGGATCGTGCTGTTCTGGCCGCGCACCGTCTGGACGAACTCCAGGCCGTCCATCTCCGGCATGTTCCAGTCGGTGATGATCATCTCGACACCGCCCTGGGCGAGCTTTTCAAGGCCGGCCTTGCCGTGCTCCCCTTCCACCACGTCGGTATAGCCGATGCGGGAAAGGGTGTTGATGATGATGCGGCGCATCGTCGAAGAGTCGTCCACGATTAGGATCTTCAAGGGAGCTCCTTTTAGGTCAATATCCTACTTCTCTTCCGCCATTGCGGCGGCCTCGATGAACTTCATCAGGGCCGCCTGATCATCCGGATATACGTTGAGGAATTTTACCCCAAGTTCATACTCGCCGCTTTCGAGGTGTTCCACCCGGACGACTTTCCCGACGGCCACCAGGGGCCTCAGGTCCGCCTCGGCCGCGGGGCCGAAGTGGTTCTGGTGCCTGCCCCAGCCCGGTACCCGGATCTCCAGCTTCAGGAGGGTCTCGAGGGGAAGCTCCCTGGGGGAGTTCAGCAGGAGGCCGCCGCCGGAGATGTCGCCGTAGACGCTGGTGGCGGGCTCCGGCTCCCGGGCGAAGGAGAGCTCCTGGAAGCCCACGGTGGCGCCACCTGGGATCCTTCGGTAGTTTCGGCGTTCGGAGGACATGGGGACCTTCCTATGCATGATGATCGGAGGGGCGGGCTCCCGGCTTGAGTTTGAGTCGGAACAGGTCATTTCAACATGCGGGCGGGGGAAAAGTCCAAGGCGCAGGCAGCCCGGTTCATTCCCAGGGCACCAGGAAGGGCCGCACCTCCTGCTCGATGTTCTTGAGGGAGACGGGGTTGAGCTGCACGAAGTCTTTTGACTGCAGTATTTCAGCAGTCCTCGGGCCGATGGCGATCTGGCCGGGGCCGGCCACGCTGCTCTCCAGCCGGGAGGCCAGGTTCACCGTGGAGCCCATGACCGTGTAGTCCATGCGCTTCTCGCAGCCGATGTCGCCGGCGAAGGCCTCCCCGCTGTTGATCCCGATGCGCATGCGCAGCTCGGGGTAGCCCGCGGGGCGGTTCTCGTTCATGAACTTCAGGCCCTGCTGCATGGCCTTGGCGGCCTCCACGGCGTGGAGCGCGTGGTCGGGGTCCGGCGCCGGGGCCCCGAAGAAGGCCATGATGGCGTCGCCGATGTACTTGTCCAGGGTTCCCCCCCGGATGAAGATCTGGTCGGTCATGACCTCGAAGGAGCGGTTGAGGATGGTGGCCAGCTGCAGGGGCTCCATGCCCTCGGACATGCGGGTGAACCCCGAGATGTCGGCGAAGAGGACCGAGATCTCGCAGCGGCGCGCCTGGAGGATGGGGGCGTCCAGGTTCTGGGCGGCCTTGAGGATCTCGTTGACCACCTGGGGGCTGTGGTAGCGCTCCAGGCGCTGGCGGAACCGGGTCTCCCGCTCCCGCTGGATGCCCACGGCGGCGAAATTGGCCATGGCGGAAAGGAGATGCTCGTCCTCCCGCTTGAAGCCGCCCTTGTTGAGGCTGGATTCCAGGTAGATCACGCCCAGGGCCTGGGTGTCCACGATGAGCGGGGCGCACAGGGCCGAGGAAATGCCGTGGATCTTGATGCTCTCCCCCGCCGAGAAACGGGGGTCCACCCGGGCGTCGGTGGTGAGGATGGTGACCTTGGCCGTCATTGCCGTTCGGGCGATGGTTCGGCTGATGGGGGTGGTGATGGCGCCCGGCTTCTCCTCCCAGACGAACTCGGGCACCAGGTCCCCGGTGGGGTCGGCCAGGAGGATGAACCCCCGCTGGCAAGGGATCTGGCCCGAAATGAGACTCATGACGGATTCCAGGAGCTCGGCCAGGCCCGCGGCCGCCAGGAGCTTGCCTGCCATGGAGGCCAGCCGGGAAAAGAGCGCCTCCACCTCGGCCGGCGCCTGGCCCGCCTGATGCTTGGCCAGCAGGTCCTCCAGGGTGGAATGGGGCACCATGATGCTGCCGGAGGTGTCGAAGGCCCGGTCCTCCAGGGCGATCTTGGCTTCGGTGTGCGGCTTGGAGAGGACCAGGGCGGGCGGGGCCAGGACGCTCGTCTCCTCGTCCACCCACTGGACGGGAACCTCCCCCAGGAGGACCGTGTCCCCGGGTTTCAGGGGGGTGGGGTCCACCACGGGGAGATCCCGGAAGGTCGTTCCGTTCATGGACTTCATGTCCTGCACGAGAACCTGGCCGCCCTTGAGGAAGAACCGGGCGTGCACCCGGCTGACCGCATTGGAGGAGATCTTGACCGTCGCCGCGTCACCCCGGCCCACGGTGACGCCTTCTTCCGTGAGTTCCACCGTCCGGCGGGCCCCTTCGACGAGCAGGATGATCTTCATGGCCTTCTACTCTCAGCAGAATGCAGAGAATAGCACCGATAACGCTATTCTGGAGGGTCAAGGAGGCCGGATGGCCAAAGTCGGATTCATGTCCCTGGGCTGCCCCAAGAACCTCGTGGACAGCGAGGTGATGCTCGGCCACCTCAGGTTGAAGGGCTTCACCATCACCCCCGACCCCGCCCAGGCGGAGATCCTGGTGGTCAACACATGTGGTTTCATTGAATCGGCCAAGAAGGAAAGCATCGAGGCCATCCTCCAGGCGGCCGCGTACAAGAAGGACGGGGCCTGCCGGAAGCTGGTGGTGGCCGGGTGCATGGTGGAACGGTACCGGGACCAGCTCCTGGCCGACATGCCCGAGATCGACGCGTGCCTGGGCACCCGGGACATCGAGCACATCGCCGAGGTGCTGGGCGCCTCCGACCGGCTCTTCGAACCCGAGCGGGATCCCGGCTACCTCTACAGCGAGGCCAGCCCCCGGCTCCTGACCACCCCCGCGGCCAGCGCCTACCTCAAGATCAGCGAAGGCTGCGACCACAGCTGCGCCTTCTGCATCATCCCCGCCATAAGGGGCCCCCAGCGGAGCCGGACCGTCGCCTCCGTGGTGGCCGAGGCCCGCCAGCTGGTGGCCGGCGGGGTCCTGGAGATCAACCTGGTGGGCCAGGACACCACCGACTTCGGCCGGGACCTGGGGGACCCGGACGCCCTGGAGAAGCTCGTGCGCGCCCTGGGCGCGGTGGAGGGCCTGAAGTGGTTCCGCATCCACTACGCCTATCCCAACCGCCTCACCGACGGCCTCCTGCACGCCATCGCCGAAACCCCCAACTGCGCGAAATACCTGGATATGCCCCTGCAGCACGGGGACGCCGGCGTCCTCAAGGCCATGGCCCGGGGCGGGGGCCGCAAGCCCTTCCTGAAGCTGCTGGAGAAGGCCCGGCGCATCATCCCGGACGTCTTCATCCGGTCCAACTTCATCGTGGGCTTCCCCTCCGAGGACGAGGCGGCCTTCGGGGAACTGCGCGCCTTCGTGGAGGAGGCCCGCTTCGAGCACGTGGGCGTCTTCACCTACTCCCTCGAGGAGGGGACGCCGGCCTTCGGCCTGGGCGACCCCGTTCCCGTCCGCACCAAGAACAGCCGCAAGCGCATCCTCATGGAGCTCCAGCAGAAGATCTGCCGGGAGCGGAACCGGGGGCTGGAGGGCCGGGTGCTGGACGTCCTGGTGGAGGGCACCCACGAGGAGACCGACATGGTCTTCAAGGGCCGCCACATGGGCCAGGCCCCCGAAGTGGACGGCGGCGTGCTCATCGTCGGCGGGGACGTGGTGCCCGGCACCATCCAGCCCGTGCGGATCACCAAGGGCCACGCCTACGACCTGGTGGGCGAGGTGGTGGAGGGCGGCGCCGAGGAGGCCGTGCGCCGCTTCGAGGAATCCCGGCGGGCCCGTTCCTGACCCGGGCGGTCTGGTTTAGACTGTCGCCTAGGAGGCCCGTGATGTCCGAGAAATTCCCCGTCACCGTCAGCTGGAAGGGCAGCACCCAGGACACGGCCTACAGCCGCTCCTCGCAGCTCGCCAAGCCCGGTGCGCCCGTCCAGATCCCCGCCACCAGCAGCCCCGCCACCGGCGGCGACGCCGCCCGGTGGAACCCCGAGGATCTCCTGGCGGCGGCCATGGCCCAGTGCCACATGCTCACCTTCCTGGCCCTGGCCACCAAGGTGCGCCTGACGGTCACCTCGTACGAGGGCGCGTCCGAAGCCGTCATGGAGACCGTGGACCGCCTCACCCGGGTCGCCACCATCACCCTGAAGCCGACGATCACCGTGGCCCCCGGCACCAGCCACGACAAGGTGCGCGAGATGTTCGAGAAGGCGCACAAGTACTGCGTCGTCGCCAATTCCTACAACGGCGAGGTCATCCTGGAGCCCACCGTGGTGGACGCCTGATGCGGGCGGGGCGCTGGGCGTGGTTGGTGGCCACGGGCCTGGGCTCGGGCCGCCTGCGCCCCGCGCCCGGCACGTGGGGCTCCCTGGCGGGGCTCGCCGTCTGGTGCCTGCTCACCCCGCTCCTGGCGGCGCCCGGAGCCTGGATCTCCGAACTCCTCTTCCTGGCCGCGCCCATCGCCATGACCGGGCTGGCCGTGGCCGCCGCCGACCGCGTGGCGGCCGAGACCGGCGACAAGGACCCCGGCTACATCGTCGCCGACGAGTGGGCGGGGCTCTGGATCGCCCTGTGGCCGGTGCGCTGGGGCATCGCCTACGACCTGCCCCGGCTCCTCCAGACAGGCGGCTGGCGCCTGCTGCCCGTCCTGGCCATCCCCTTCCTCGCCTTCCGCCTCTTCGACATCTGGAAGCCCTGGCCCATCCGCCAGATCCAGGTGCTGCCGGGGGGCGCCGGGATCGTCGCGGACGACGTGGTGGCGGGCCTTTTTGCCATCCCCGCAGTGCTCCTCCTGGTCGAGCCTTCGATCCGGTTCCTTGCCACGTTCTGATCTTTTCCCGGCGAACCTCAGCCCCTAGGCCACCTCGGCGAGGAAGGAATCAGGGCTGCAGGGGCGCGGTGTCCTCCAGCAGTTGACGCCACACCGCCGGTTCACTCAACCCGTTCTCATCCAGGTGCCTGCTCTCGATCAGGTAGCGGTAGCCCTGCTCCGTCAGGAACAGCTGCCGGTTTCTGGCGAACTCCTGCTCGGTCGTATCCCTTGAAATCAAAGAATAGAAGAAGCTGATGTTCCGGTCCCCCTTGGGCCGCAAGATCCGCCCCAGGCGCTGGGCCTCCTCCTGCCGCGAGCCGAAGGTGCCGCTCACCTGGATGGCCACGCTCGCGTCGGGCAGGTCGATGGCGAAATTCGCCACCTTGCTGACGATCAGGACCTTCAGTTCCCCGGCCTTGAACCTGCGGTACAGCTCCTCCCGCTCCCGCTCGGGGGTCTGGCCCGTGAGGACGGGCGCATCCAGGCGTTCGCCGATGATGCGCAGCTGCTCCAGGTACTGTCCGATGACCAGGATGCTGTCGCCGGGGTGCCCCGCCAGGAGCTCGTCCATGACCACCAGCTTGAGGCTGTTCTCCGAGGCGATGCGAAAGCGCGCGCGCTGGTCGGCCACGGCGTAGTCCATGCGCTCGTCGGAGGGCAGGGGCACGCGGATCTCGAGGCAGTGGGCGGTGGCGATGAAGCCGCTCTTCTCCAGGGTCTTCCAGGGCACGTCCACGCGCTTGGGACCGATGAGGGAGAAGACGTCCTCCTCCTTGCCGTCCTCCCGCACGAGCGTGGCCGTGAGGCCCAGGCGGCGCTTGGCCTGGAGCTCGGCCACCGCGCGGAACACCGGCGCGGGGAGCATGTGCACCTCGTCGTGGATGACCAGGCCCCAGTTGGCGGCCTCGAAGATCTTGAAGTGCTCGAAGGGGGCGCCCTTGCTCTTGCGGTACGTGAGGATCTGGTAGGTGGCGATGGTGACGGGGCGGATCTCCTTGGTGTCGCCGGTGTAGAGCCCGATGTCCTCCTCCCGAAGGGATGTCTTGTCCAGCAGCTCCTGCTTCCACTGCTTGACGGCGGTGACGTTGGTGGTGAGCACCAGGGTGCGGGTCTGGAGCCGGGCCATGCAGCCGATGGCGATGACGGTCTTGCCCGCCCCGCAGGGGAGCACCAGGACCCCGGCGCCGCCCTCGGGGCCCCCGCCGGCGTGGAAGACGTCCACCGCCGCCTGCTGGTAGGGCCGGAGACCGAAGGGCTTGCCCGTGCCGGCCAGGGTGGCGCGCATGCTGAATTCCAGGGGGTCGCCGGGCTTGAAGCCCGCCAGGTCCTGCACGGGGTGGCCCAGGCGGATGAGCTGGAGCTTCACCTCGCCGCGCTTGCCATCCGCCAGATAGATCCCTCGCTGATCCGGGTAGGGCTCGGCCAGGTGCTCCTGGAGGCTCCGCTGATTTTCCAGTTCATAGAAGAGGCCCCGATCGTCCATCTCCAGGGCCAGCCGGTCACCCTTCTGCACCAGGCGCAGCTTGCCGTACCGGGTGCCGTGGTCCTGGATCTCCTGGAGGAGGTTCTGGGGCACCGGGTACTTGGACCACCGGTTGAGGGTGGAGGCCATCTCCTCGCAGGAGACGCCCGAGGCCGAGGCGTTCCAGAGGGAGAGCGGCGTTATGCGGTACGTATGGATATGCTCGGGCGACTTCACCAGCTCCGCGAACCGGCTCAGCTCGTCGCGCACTTCCTCGAAGGACGGGTGGGCCACTTCGAGGAGAAGGGTCCTGTCACTCTGGACGATCAGGGGGTTGTCCGGACGAAGGGCGATCACGCGGCAGGGTCCAAAACTCTGAGACTAGAAGGAGTCGACCCCAGGGTCAACGCACCGGTTTGGGGGTGGTGGGGGGCTGGATTTTCCCCTGACGTTTACGTTTGAATCATGAGAAACTGATCGGTCATTACGGATCGGCCCCCCCCCGGCACAGCCCGGTGCATGTGAGGAATCATGGCCCCTTCGCATTACCAGCTTCTATGCAACTGCAGTGACGACCAGCTCCGCGTGATCTGCCAGCGGAGAAGGCTGCCGGTCCCCCAGTACTGGCAGGAGGGGCCGGAGGGGCGCATGCGCCTCCTCAAGACGATGGTCTTCCACCTGGAGGACAACAAGCAGCTCACCAACACCCTCCTGGATCTGGACGGGAGCAAGCTGACGGCCCTCAAGCGCCTCGCCGAGGAGGAACGCCAGCCCGAGGTGGAGTTCCAGAGCGAACTCCTGGCCCTGGGCCTCATCCTTCCCACGGCGGAGGGCTGGGCGGTGCCGGGCCGGGTGGCCGACGCCCTCGCCGACTTCGATGACGCCGCCTTCTGCTTCCAGGGGGGGCCGGATGTCGCCCTCATCCCCGCCCAGCCCTACGGCTTCGCGCTGGCCCTCACGTCCGTCCTGCTGCGCTGCATGGGCGGGATCCGGGTCCTCAAGGGCGGCCTGCCCGCCAAGAAGGAGCTGGGCCAGCTCCTGCAGAAGAACGCCCTGCTCAAGGACGAGCGGGACGCCACCCTGATCTTTGGCCTCCTGCACCGCCTGGGCCTCCTGTGGAACCGGGAGGGCCGGGTGGACACCCTGCTTCCCGCCGTGCTCTCGCATTCCCCCCGGTGGGTTCCCGAGCGGGCCTTCGCCATCCTGCTCGAGCACGACCTCAAGCTCTGGAACATGCCCCCCGCCGAGGACCGCACCTTCCTCATGCAGCACCTGCTGGAGCGCCGCGGGCAGGTGCTGGCCGTGAGGCCCTTCCTGGCCTTCCTCCAGACCCTCCACCCGCTCGACGTGAGCCGCACCGAGACCGTGTTCCTGCCCTTCCTGGGCCGGATGGGCCTGGTGAACCTGGATGCCGAGGGGGCCCATGTCACGCTCTCGCCGCACGGGGAGACCCTCTCCCAGGAATACCTCCTGCGGGACCACCGGGGCACCGAAGGGCACTGGACCCTCTTCATGGCCAACCAGCCCCTGGTCATCCAGCCCACCCTGGAAGTCCTCACCCCCATGGTCCAGAACCCCCACCGCCTCCTGCGGGTGGCCCAGATGGCCGACGTGGAGACCCTCGACGCCATGGTGAGCCTGCGGGTGGGTTCCGACACCCTCATCCGGGCCCTGGACATGGGACTGACCCTGGAGGAGATGAACGGCCTCCTGGGCGCCCCTTCCGCCGCCGTGCCCCAGCCCCTGGCCCAGCTCCTGGAGGATCTGGCCCGGCGCCTGGGCGAAGTGGAGGTGCAGCAGGGCTGCCGCCTGGTCAAGGCCCGCACCGAGGCCCTGGCCGACGAGCTGATGCTCCGCCCCGAGCTGTCCACCCTCAACCTGCATCGCATCTCCGAGACGGTCCTGGAAGCCAACGGCCCCGGCAACGCCTTCGCGCTGCTCAAGCAGGCCGGCTTCCTGCCCAAGCCCGGCCGCTTCCTCCCCGTGAGCATCGACGGGGACGAGGCCCTCTACCTTTGGTCGCTGGCCTGTCTTTCCTTCGTGGACGAGCAGGGCATGAACCACCACCTGGACCCCGTGCGGCAGATCATCCACGCCGCCCTGCAGCGCATCCAGGCCGAGGACCCCAACCTCCACCAGGAGATCCGCCGCCGCGTGCCGATGCTCCACATGGGCATGGGCGCCCAGGCCGCGGAGGAGACCACCCGCATCCTGGAGTACGCCGCCAGCTACAACCTCATGGTGGAACTCACGTACCTGCCCCTGGCGGCCCACCGCCCCCAGTTGCGCAAGGTCACCCCCCAGGGCGTGGACGGCGAGCACCTGCGTGGCTTCTGCCACCTGCACCAGGAGGTCATGAGCTTCCGGCTGAGCCGCATCATGGGCGTCCGGCTGCTGAACGAGCGCGGCTGGACGCCGCCCATGCACCCTCAGGCGGTCTAGCGGGCGGCACTACGGTAAGGACCTGAACGCCTGTCCATGGAATTGCAGTGGCACGCGTATAAATAATTACTATGCTCAGGAACGAGGTTCCTGTGCGATTCGGAAAATCGACCCGACTGCTGTTTGTCTTGGCCCTGGCCCTCGCCGGGGTTGCCCTCCAGGCTGAAGCCTGCCCGGTGGAGAAACTGTCAAGTGCCGACCAGGCTTCCATCGCGGCGCTCAAGGCCCAGGAGAAGGCCCACCCCACGCCGTTCGAGGGGCTGCTCAGCCACCTGGAGACGCATGCCCAGCTCCTGCTGAGGGCTTTCGATGCGACCCCCGGCATGACCATGGACATTCCCTGGCTCAAGGGCTGGATCCTGAAATCGGAAGGGCGCGAGCGGGTCAGGAACGCAAGGCTGTGCCAGGCCACCCTTGACCGCCACCACCTGGCCCAGGTCTGCCTTCCCCGCAAGCTGCTCCTGCTGCCCCCGGGTTCCGGGGATGAGGAACCCGGCCTTGCGGTGGTGGAGAAGGTGGCGGGGACGAGGCCGGGGCGCCTCACCCTGCCGGAGGTCCACGCCCTGGCCGTGCTGTCCGTGGAATGCTGCAACTACGACTACCACGAGGAGAATTTCCTCCGGATGACCGACGGCCGGCTGTTCTTCATCGATACCGACAAGATCGGCACCACGCGGACGGAGGGTCTGGTCAATCTCCACCAGATGGCACTCACCGCGGAGGCCAAGGACTACCTGAACGCCCTGATCAAGGCCAACTGGGGCCGGTTCCAGGCGGAGATGGAGCATTACCGGATCGAGGAAAACGAGGACTACCTTCAGCTCCGGTTCGACGCGGAAGGCGACCCGAAGCGCACGAAACGCCGCCGGGCAACCACGGAACCCCCGGCAGCCTCCTCCACGTCCTCCAGTTCTTCCCACGCCGGCGCCGTGGGCGACGGTTCCTTCACCTGGCCTGATGCCGCCCTGTCCCCCGGGGCGGACAAGAAGCGCAAGGTCGAAACCGCGCCGCCGCCCAGTGTCCAGGTGAAGCCCAAGGAGGAAAGCAAGGAGGAGGCAGCCGTCGCGCCCCTATAGGTTGCCCAGCTCCACCATCCGCTTGTCGATGCGTTCGGCCACCTTCTCCAGCACGTCCTTGAACTCCGCCCGGCCGTCCTTGGACTCCTTGTCGAACTTCCGCTCCAGCTGGAGGATGGACTTCTGCATCTGGTTCAGGAGCCCTTTCAGCTCCTCCACCTCGTCCATCACCTGGTTGATCCGCCCGTCCGGGGGCCGGCTGTTGCTGAAGACGCTCATCCCCGCCAGGGCCGCGGCCAGGGCGGAGCAGATCAAGATGAGTAGTTCCATTCCGCTGGACATGGGCGTCGCTCCGTGCCCAATTCTAGCCGGAATCGGCCGGGGATCAGTGCGCCTTCACCTGCTGGGTGTCCTGGGGGATGACACCGGCGGGCTGCTCGATGGGGATGACCAGCTCCTTGCCCTTGGTGGCCGGCCTGACCTGCTTGCGGCCCGAGGCCAGGAGGGGCTGCTGCGCCTGGATGGCCTTGCCCGGGGCGGGCACGCGCTTGATGGAGGCGGCCATGCGGGTGAGCTCGGCCTCCTTCTGCACCATGGCGGAGGCCAGGTCCTCGGCCTTGTGCTTCTGGGCGATGCCCCAGAGGCTCACGCCACCGAAGGCCAGGGCCAGGGGCAGGGCGGCGGCCAGGAGCATCCAGTGGCTGCGGCGGCGGGCGGTATGGTTGCGGCGCCGGGCCTCCTTGCGGAGCTCCTCGGCCAGGGCGATGAGCTCGGGCGTGGGCTCGGATTCGAAGTAGTTCCGGGGCTTCATGCCGAGAAGGGCACGGAGTTCGGCCCGCAGCGCCGTGTCGCCGGAGGGTTCTTGGCTGCGTTGGGGGTCAAGCCAGGACATGAAGGCCTCCAGAGTTTCCGGTCGAATTGAGTTGGTTCCTGAGGTGGGCTTTGGCGCGGTGGATGCGGGTCTTGACGGTGGCTTCGGGGATGTCGAGGATCTCGGCGATCTGGCGGATGGAGAGGTCCTCCACCACGAAGAGCCAGAGGGTCTCGCGGAAGGTGGGGGAGAGGGTCTTCATCCGCTCCCGGACCTCCTGGCTGAGCAGGTCGTCGTCCGCTTCCGGTCCCTTGCCCTGCTCCACGACGGCTTCAAGGCTGATGGACTGGTTCTTCAGGGGCCGGCGCTCCGTGAGGGAGAGGGTGCGCACGGTACCGTAGAGGTAGGCGGTGGGATGTTCGACGGGGGTTTCCCGCTGCATGAGAATGACGAAAGCTTCCTGGGCAATATCTTCCGGGTAAGTGGCGCCATAACGCCGTGCGTAGCTTACCAAACGGGGATAGAGACAGGAAAAAATTTCGTGAAAGTCAGTGGTTTCCCCGAAGGGAAGATCCGGTGGGTTGAACGGCTCCATGCATGGCTCCGAATTCTAAATGATGAAGGGGAGGGAAATGTTCCCGGAATGTGATCCCCTTCGTGGAATTGGGTAGTCTAGGACCATGAGCGGGCACTTCCACCACTGGCGCGACACCCTCCAGGACCTGGGGGTGATCGGCCTGGTCCCTCCACCATACCAACCCGAAGCCCTTTCTGATACCCCTGTTGTGCCGCAAAAAAGCATTGTGAAACAACAGCTTGTATTGGAAAAAACAACGGCCGCGCCCGCCCCTCCCCCGCCTTCCGGACCCAAGGCCCTTCCCCCCCAGGAGTTGGTGGAGGCGGCCGGGAGCCTGGCGGAGCTGGAGGCCTGCATCCAGGGGTGTCTGGCCTGCCCCCTGGGGGCTGGACGCATGAAGTTCGTCTTCGGGGAAGGGGACCCCGGAGCGAGGATCCTGTTCGTGGGCGAGGGCCCGGGGCGGGACGAGGACCTGCAGGGGCGCCCCTTCGTGGGCAAGGCCGGGGAGCTGCTGGACAAGATGCTGGGGGCCATGGGGTTCGAACGGAACCAGGTCTACATCTGCAACGTCGTGAAGTGCCGGCCCCCCGACAACCGCACCCCCACCCCCGCCGAGGCCCAGCGCTGCCTGCCCTACCTGAGGCGCCAGATCGAGCTCATCCGCCCCGCCGTCATCGTCACCCTGGGCGCCACGCCCCTGCGCGAGCTCCTGGGCGTGGCCGCCGGCATCACCCGGATCCGCGGGCAGTGGCAGACCCTGGACATGCTGGGGGGGATCCCCGTGATGCCCACCTTCCATCCCGCCTACGTGCTGAGGCAGTACACCCAGGATGTGCGCAGGGCCGTGTGGGCGGACCTCCAGGCCGCCAGGAACTGGCTATCGGAAAATCACGGCACGGCGAAATGATGCCAAACTAGGCGTTCAATACGGGGAACCTCCATGCGTCTGATCAACGTGCTCTTCATCGTGCTCATCGCCTTCGTGCTCATGTCGGTGGGCTACGTCTACATGGGGAACACGGCCGTCCTGGGACAGAACATCAAGCTCTGGACCGACGTGAGCGTGCGGGTGTCTTCCCTCCTGGTGGGCGCCTTCCTCCTGGGCTTCGTGCTGAACCTGCTCTACACCGGCATCATGGAGTTCACCCGCTTCGTCAAGGGCATCAACGCCTCGGCCGCGACCCGGGCGGGAAAGCGCCTCTCCAGCCTGCTGGCCGAGGCCCGGGACCTCCTGTCCCACGGCCTGCCCGGGCATGCCCGGCAGGTGCTGGAGAGCGTGCTGCGGGAGCGGGGCGACCACGAGGCCGCGAGCCTGCTCATGGGCGAGGCCCTCGTGAAGCTGGGCGACTACGACGCCGCCGTCAAGCACCTGGAGGGCTGCGTGGCGGCCCATCCCGCGGCCATCGAATTCCAGTACATGCTGGCCGACGCCCTCATCGCCGCCCGCAACCCGGAGGCGGCCACCGTCCTCCTGAAGCGCGTGGCGGGGGACAACCCCAAGCAGGCGCTGCGGGCCCTGCGCAAGCTCCGTACCCTCCACATGGACGCCGGGCGCTGGGAGGAGGCCCTGGATGTCCACAAGCGGCTCATGTCCCGGTTCGGCAAGGAAGTGAACAGCCCCGAGCGGGCCCAGGGCGCGGCGCTGCAGTACCAGGTGGGCCTGACCAAGGTGGAGGCCGACCTCTACAAGGAGGCCGCCCAGATCTTCCAGCAGATCCTCAAGGAGGACACGAGCTTCGTCCCCGCCTACCTCTCCCTGGGGCGCTGCATGATCCTCCAGGACCAGGAGGTGCAAGGCCTGGAGATCTGGCAGGAGGGCTTCCGCACCACCGGCGAGGGCGCCCTGCTTCAGGAGGTGGAGGACTACTTCATCCAGAGCGGCAAGCCCGAGGAGGGTCTCGCCGTGCTCCGCCGCATCGCCGCCACCAGCGAGTACGCCACCACCGCCAAGTTCTTCCTGGGCAAGATGCTCTACCGCCTGGAGATCCTGGACGAGGCCCTGGTGCTCTTCCAGGAGGTGCGCGCCCAGGTGGTCTACTCGCCCATCCTCTTCTTCTTCATGGCCAAGATCCATTCCCGGCGTGGCCGCATGGAGCAGGCCCTGAACGAGTACCGCCAGCTCCTGCGCAACCTGGGCATCCTCCGCCAGCGCTTCGAGTGCAGCGTCTGCGGCCAGAAGACCCCCGACTACGTGGACCGCTGCGAGGCCTGCGGCAGCTGGAACAGCAGCCACTTCATGTTCAAGGAGAACGAGCTGCCCGAGCTGCACCTGCGCCCGGAGACGGGTCCCTGGGTGGGAATGATCTAGCTTTTCGACTCGACGAAATGGAGGAGGGACTCCTCCATGGACGGCGTCATGGCGAGGAAGTGGATGCCCAGGCCGATGAGCTCGAGGGCGCCCCTGCCGCCGCCGGAGCCGCCCAGCACGTAGGCGACCTTGGCCATGAACGGTTCACCCGTCAGGTCCGGGTTCTCGAAGCCGAAGTGCTCCAGGAGGGTTCCCTGCCGGAAGAGGTGGTTCTCGGCCCGGGGCAGGGTGGCGAAGCAGCCGCCCGCGCTCAGGTTGGTGATCCGGATGTTCTTGTAGGCGAACTGCTTCACCCGGAACTGGATGGTGACGTCCGGTCCAACGACGATGCGCAGCTTCGATCTTCTGTCGGATGCAGAATCCATGGGGTTCCGTTGGGAAGGGTGTCGGGTTAAAGTAATATGACAGAAAAAGTGGCCTCAACCCACCGAGGGAACGGGCTCCAGACCTTTGGAGAACCCTGGCCGGGAAATGTTTCCCAGCCTAACCTATGAGGGGACAACGCCTTAGCGCTGGCCATGCACTGGAGATATACCCAATGGAGATTCTGCTGATCGAGAATGTGCCCAATCTGGGCGTGCGCGGCGACGTCGTCAACGTCAAGGACGGCTATGCCCGGAACTTCCTGCTTCCCCGCAAGAAGGCCCTGCCCGTCACCGCCGGCAACAAGCGCCAGATCGAGCTCGAGAAGGAACGCAACATCAAGCTGCGCGCCAAGGAGCTGGCCGATGCCCAGTCCCTGGCCGAGAAGCTTTCCGCCCTGGCCCTCACCGTGGCCAAGAAGGTCGGCGACAACGGCCACCTCTTCGGTTCCGTCACCAATGGCGACGTGGCCGAACTGCTCAAGGCCAAGGGCTTCGAGATCGAGAAGCAGAGCATCACCGTGCCCCACGTCAAGTCCGTGGGTGCCTATGAAGCGGACGTCCGCATCTACGCCGGCGTCCACGCGAAGATCGCCCTCGAAGTCACGGCCCTTTCGGCCGAGTAGTCCTTCCCGTTCCACGGAGCCAGACCGAGCCTTCCTGGCTTCAGATCCTCAATACCGCCTCCAGAGAGGAACAGCATGACCAAGACCACTTCCAAGCCCGAAACCATCGGCATTCCCGAACTCTCCGCCTCCCTCGCCGAGGCCCACGACCTCACCAAGGCCCGTGCCAAGGCCATGCTCGACGGCCTCCGTGACGAAATCGTGCAGTCCCTCCTCGGCGGCAAGCGCGTGAACGTCTTCGGTCTGGGCACCTTCGAAGTCCGCGCCACCCGCGAGAAGATGGGCCGCAATCCCAAGACCGGCGAGAAGATCCAGATCCCCGCCGGCCGCAAGGTCGTCTTCAAGGCCGCCAAGGGCCTCAAGGACCAGATGTAAGTCGAACTGGACCAGGAAAACGGCCACCTCCGGGTGGCCGTTTTTTTGTTCGCTGTTTCCTTGCAGACATATCGATTTTTCGCATGCATTAATATTTATATAGTTGCCATTGATACGGTGTCTCTGCGTGTGGCACGACGCGGATGCGGTGCATACTTCCCGCCAAATCCCGTCAGGAGGCACCTCCATGCAGAAATCCTTGAAGATGGATCCCAACAAGTGCACCGGTTGTCTCCAGTGCGAGATGGCCTGCGCCTTCGAACACCACCGCACCTTCACCATCTCCCGTTCGAGGATCAAGGTGTTCAGCTTCGAGGCGGAGGGGCGCAAGGTGCCCTACACCTGCACGCAGTGCGACGAGGCCTGGTGCCTTCACGCCTGCCCGGTGGAGGCCATCGTCCTGGATCCGAAGACGGGCGCCAAGAAGGTGCTGGAGGACCTGTGCGTGGGCTGCAAGGTCTGCACCATCGCCTGCCCCTTCGGAACCGTGAACTACGTCGCCGCCACCGGCAAGGTGCAGAAGTGCGACCTGTGCGACGGCGGCGAACCCGCCTGCGCGGGGGCCTGCCCCACCGGGGCCATCACGTACGTGGACGCCGACTGGACGGGGCTGGACCGGATGCGCCAGTGGGCCGGCAAGACCGACAACAACCCGGCAGCGGTGTGAGGAGGCGACCATGACCTGGACCAAGAAGATCCTTCGCGTGAACCTCACGGCCGGCACCTGCCAGGCCGAGCCCCTGAACCTCGAGTGGGCCCGGCAGTACCTGGGCCAGCGCGGCCTGGCCACCAAGTACCTGGTGGAGGAGACGGACCCCAAGGTCCTCCCCCTGGCCGAGGGCAACAAGCTCATCTTCGCCACGGGACCCCTGACGGGAACCTCCGCCAGCACCGGGGGGCGCTACTCGGTGGTCACCAAGGGGCCCCTCACGGGCGCCATCGCCTGCTCGAACTCCGGCGGCTACTTCGGCGCCGAGATGAAGTTCGCGGGCTACGACATGATCATCTTCGAGGGCAAATCCGAAAAGCCCGTGTACCTCCTCCTGGAGAACGACGACGCCCGGCTCCTGGATGCCGCCCACCTGTGGGGCCGCACGTGCTGGGACACGGAGGAGCTGATCAAGCACACCCACCAGGACCCGCAGCTGCGCGTGGCCAGTATCGGCCGGGCCGGCGAGAACGGCGTCCTCTTCGCGGGCATCGTCAATGACCTGCACCGCGCCGCGGGCCGCTCCGGGGTGGGGGCCGTCATGGGCTCCAAGAACCTCAAGGCCGTCGCGATCCGGGGCACCCGCACCGACGCCTACGCGCCCGCCGATCCCGAGGGCTTCTTCAAGGCCGTGGCCGCCGCCAAGGCCGTGCTCGCGGGCAACGGCGTCACGGGCCAGGGACTGCCGACATACGGCACCCAGGTGCTCATGAACGTCATCAATGAAGTGGGCGCACTGCCCACCCGCAACCACCGGGACATCCAGTTCGAAGGCGCCCACGCCATCTCAGGCGAGGCGATGCACGCTCCCCGCGACACCGATGGCAAGCCCAACCTCATCAACCGCAACGCGTGCTTCGCGTGCACCATCGGCTGCGGCCGCATCTCGAAGATGGACACGAGCCACTTCTCGGTGAAGGACAAGCCCACCTATCACGGCGCCTCCGGGGGCGTGGAGTACGAGGCCGCCTGGGCCCTGGGCGCCGCCTGCGGCGTGTCGGACCTGGAGGCCCTCACCTACGCCAACTTCCTGTGCAACGAGGACGGCTTCGACCCCATCACGCTGGGCACCACCATCGGCGCGGCCATGGAGCTGTACGAGCTGGGCCTCCTGAAGAAGGAGGAGGTGGGCCTCGAACTGACCTGGGGCAGCGCCGAGGCCCTGGTGAAACTCTCCGAGATGACGGCGCAGGGCGTGGGCTTCGGCAAGATCATCGGCCTGGGTTCCCGGGTGCTGTGCTCCACCTACGGCCGCCCCGACCTGTCCATGTCGGTCAAGGGGCAGGAATTCCCCGCCTACGACGGCCGCGGCCTGCAGGGCATGGCCCTGGAGTACGCCACCAGCAACCGCGGCGCCTGCCACGTGCGCGGCTACATGGTCTCCCCCGAAGTGCTGGGCATCCCCGTGAAGATGGATCCCGGCGCCACCGAGGGCAAGGCCCCCATGCTCAAGGCCTTCCAGGATCTGACGGCCGTGGTGGACTCCGCGGGCATCTGCCTGTTCACCACCTTCGCGTGGGGCGGTCCGGACATCCAGTCCATGATCCAGCCCGCGCTGGGCGGGGACTACTCCCTGGAGAACCTCATGCTCCTGGGCGAGCGGGTGTGGAACCTCGAACGCACCTTCAACCTGGCAGCGGGTCTGACCGGCAAGGACGACACCCTGCCGCCGCGCCTGCTCACCGAGCCCGCCAAGACCGGTCCCATGAAGGGCAGGGTCGCCGAGCTCGGGAAGATGCTGCCCGAGTACTACCAGGTGCGGGGCTGGACCCCCGAGGGAGTGCCCACTCCCGAGACCGTCGCGCGCCTGGGGCTGTAGCATGCGCCACGTCATCATCGGCGCCGGCCCCGCCGGCGTCACCGCCGCCGAGACCCTCCGCAGGGCCGATCCCGCGGGTTCGGTCACCCTCATCGAGGGCGAGGGGGAGATCCCCTATGCCCGCATGGCGATCCCCTACCTGCTGGCCGGGAAGATCCGGGAGACGGGGCTGCGCATCCGCCCCGGGGAGGACCACTACCGGAACCTGGGCATCGACGTTGTGGGGGGCCGGGTCCGAAGCGTGGACCCGGGCGCCTCGCAGGTGCTCCTGGAGGGCGGCCGCGCCCTCGCCTACGACCGCCTCCTGGTGGCCACCGGCTCGAGGCCAACCCTGCAGAGGATCCCCGGTATCGACCTCCCCGGGGTCCACACCTGCTGGACCCTGGAGGACGCCCGGGACCTCCTGCGCAAGGCCGGGCCCGGCACCCGCGTGGTGCAGATGGGCGCGGGGTTCGTGGGGTGCATCATCATGCAGGGCCTCGTGTCCCTGCGGGTGGACCTCACGATCCTCGTGCGCAGCGGGCGCATGGTGTCGCGCATGATGAACCCTCCCTCCAGCGCCCTGATCCGGCGCTGGTGCGAGTCGAAGGGCGTGAAGATCCGCGTAGAGACCCTGCCCGGGGCGATCACGGCGGAGAACGGCCACCTCGGCGTCCACCTGCCGGGCGGGGAGGTCCTCCCGGCCGATCTGTATCTCTGCCTTGTGGGCGTCAAGCCCGCCGTCGAGTTCCTGGCGGGCACCGGGGTCCAGGTGGACTCGGGGATCCTCGTGGACGCGGGCATGGCCACCTCGGTGCCCGGGATCTACGCAGCCGGCGACGCCGCGGAGTTCGTGGACGTCGTCACCGGGGAGCGCTCCGTGAACGCCATCCAGCCCAACGCCGTGGAGCAGGGGCGCATCGCGGCCCTGAACATGGCCGGCCGGCGGGCCGCGAGCCGGGGCACCTTCCCGTTCAACGTCCTGGACACCCTGGGTCTCAAGTCCTCCTCCTTCGGGGCGTGGCAGGGGCTGCCCGGCGGCGATTCCGTGGAGGTGTCCGACCCGGACCGCTACCGCTACCTGAAGCTGGAATTCCTGGGGGACCGCCTGGTGGGCGCCAACGCGGTGGGCCACACGGATCACATCGGCGTGGTCCGGGGCCTCATCGAGGGGAGGGTGCGCCTCGGCCCCTGGAAGGAACGCCTGCGAAAGAACCCAACCCAGCTCATGGAGGCCTACCTGGCCTGCGCGCAGAAGGCATGAACATCACCCTCAAGCTCTTCGCCACCCTCTCCGTCCACCTTCCGCCGGAGGCCCGCAGGTCCCACCAGGCCGCGGTGGAGGTGCAGGCGGGGGCGACGGTGCTGGGCGTGATCGAGGCCTTCCGGGTGCCCCCGGCGCTGTGCACCCTGGTGCTGGTGAACGGCACCTACGTGGCGCCGGAGGCGCTGGCCGGCAAGGTCCTGGCGGAGGGGGACGTGCTGGCCATCTGGCCGCCCGTGGGCGGAGGCTGACCCGCAGCCAGGGAGCCCGGTCGGGACACCCGCCTCCTCCGGCTTCCGGGTGGGGCATCGGTTCCGCAGCCCCGCGCGGCCGGAGCGCCTGGGGCTGGCAAACGACTGCTGTTCGGGCGAGTGCTTGCCTGTTGGATAAGCCTTGTCAATTCAAATCAAAAATTTGGCATTATTCATTTTTTTCCAGCACGTGTAAGGTCGGGTGATGCCCTGGAGGCTTCCATGCGCCGTCTGGTGTTCGCCATCCTGCTGGTTCCTCCCGTTCTTTCCCTCGGTTGTGGGTCCTCGAGCCCCGCCGCCCCGTCCAATCCCACGCCTGCCCCCCCACCCGCGACGCCCCCTCCCACGCCTCCCCCGACGCCCTCATCCGACACCACGCCCCCGGTCTGCGCCCTGACCTTCCCCGGCTCCTTCGCCACCGGACTCAGCGGGGCGGTGACGCTGGCGGCCACGGCCACGGACGATGTGGGCGTGGCGGGAGTGGATTTCCAGCTGGACGGGGCGGATCTGGGCACCGCGACCCAGGCGCCCTACACGTTCACCCTGCCGGACACCGGCGTCTATGCTGCCGGCCAGCACGTGGTCGGGGCCCGCAGCCGGGATGCGGCTGGAAATGCCAGCCCCTGGTCCAAGGCCGTGGTGGCATTCGGGGGCAGAGCCGCCCTGCCGGCGGGCTTCACCCTGACCTCGCTTCCCGGCACGCTGTCTAGCGCCACGGCCCTGGGCGCGGCGCCCGACGGGCGGATCTTCGTGTGTGAACAGGCCGGGGCGCTCCGGATCTACAAGAATGGAAGCCTCCTTGCCGCGCCCTTCGCCACCCTCCCTGCCACGGCCTCGGGGGAGCGCGGACTTCTGGGGGTGACGTTCGACCCGGCCTTTGACGCCAACGGATACCTCTACGTCTACTACACCGCCACCTCCCCCGTGATCCACAACCGCGTCAGCAGGCTTGCCGCGGACCCGGGCAACCCGGACCGCATGCTCGCCGGAAGCGAGACGATCCTGGTGGAGCTTCCGGCCCTGGTGGCGGACAACCACAATGGCGGCGCGCTCCATTTCGGGCCGGACGGCAAGCTCTATGTGGGGGTGGGCGAGAACAGGGTGGGCGCCAACGCGCCCTCCCTCTCCAGCCCGCTGGGCAAGATCCTCCGCTACAACGCGGACGGATCCATCCCACCGGACAACCCCTTCTACGGCACCGCCACGGAAGGCAACCGGGCCATCTGGGCCCTGGGCCTGCGCAATCCCTTCACCTTCGCCTTCCAGCCCGGGACCTCCCGCATGCACATCAACGATGTGGGCCAGTCCACCTGGGAGGAGGTGGATCTGGGCGCCGCGGGCGCCAACTACGGGTGGCCTTCCACCGAGGGTCCCACGACCACGCCGGGTTTCACGACCCCCCTGTTCGCCTATGGCCATTCAGGCATCCCTCCGGGCCAGCCGGCCAGCACGGGCACCTTCCTGGTGGGGCAGGCCATCCTGGGCGCCGCCTTCGACCCTCCATCCTCCACCTGGCCCGCGGCCTACAAGGGGAGCTACTACTTTGGCGATCTCGTCGGAGGATGGGTGGCCCGCCTCCATCTGGCCAGCGGGAACGTGAGCCTTTTCGCCAGCGGCTTCGAGCAGGAGATGAGGGACCTGGCCTTTGGGCAGGACGGGGCACTGTACGTCCTGGTCCAGTCAGGGCTGATGCGAATCTCCAGGGAGTAGGGCGGAGCGTCGCCCGGAGCCTCGGGGAGGCGGGGGCCTGGGCCGAGTTTCCAGGGCGAGCCTCGTCGGTTCGAGTTCCTTCACGAGCCGCCCCTCATCCGGCAACTCGGCCGGGTACCTTGCCGCCAGAATCGTGCTGGGCAGGTTGTCGAGAGCGTAATGGGCCTCCTCCGCGCCCTTCCCGGTGCATAGGATGAGGCCCACCGGGGGGTTCTCCCCCTCGCGCATCCCATGCCCACGGACATAGTTCAAATACATGTGCATCTGGCCCGCATCGGCATGGCTGAACCGGCTGTCCTTGATGTCGATCACCACCAGGGCCTTCAGCTTGCGATGGAAGAAGAGCAGGTCCACCCGGAACCAGGTGTCATCGAGGCGAAGCCTCCGCTGGCGCCCCACGAACGCGAAATCATCCCCCATTTCCAGAAGGAATTCGGCGAGATGCTGGATGAGGGCTTCCTCGAGTTCGGATTTGGAGTATTCGTCCTTCAGATTCAGGAATTCGAGAACAAAGGGGTCCTTTATGGCCTCGTGGGGCGAGGGGTTACCGGTTCCTGGAATCCCACTGTCCAACGGGATGGCCTTGCTGTCTGCACGGGAGGTGCGTTCGTAGAATCGGCTCTCTATTTGGCGATCCAGTTGGCGAACGGACCACCCTCCCCGGAGAGCCTCCGATTCATAAAACATTCGTTCTGATAAATCGTTGACAGACAAGAGCCGGACATAGGCCGACCAGGGGAGTGTGAACCGCTTGGTCAGGTCGGCTGCGAGACGTTTAATAAGGGTTTCGCCATAGGCGGCTTGCTCTCTTCCGCCCTGTTCAAAATGGACGATCCGCCTGCCAATCTCCCAGTAGGTGGCGGTCATCAATGCGTTGACGCTCCGAGCGGCTGTGGATCGTGCGGATTCGACCAGGGCGGTGATTCCGGCCTGAACGTCGTTGTACCCAAGAGGGTCGATATTCATGATGATTTCCTATAATTTTTAATCTGAACTGGGAGAAACGCCCCATTCCGGTAGCCGTTACCGGCGGGGTAAATGGACGGAGAATAGTTAAGCGAAAAAATTAAGAAACAAAAAAGAATTCAAAACGAAATTTAATCCCGCGCCCATCCCTTCGCAAGGCCCCCGGGAGAAAAACCCTACTCGATCCGGGCGGACGGGCTCGCCAACGGGGCGGAGCGCCTTTCCTTCCGGGAGATAATCCCCCATGGTCCTCCTGGAAATGACCCTGTCGCCGGCCGAGTTCCGACGCTGCCTGCCGGCTGCGGTGGGCGGGGCCTTCGTCCAGGATGGGGACGTCTACCGGGGCGGCGAGGGGGCGCGGACGTGGGTAGTCCGGGTCACGGCCCTGCCGCCCCTGGCGCTCGGGGTCCTGGCCCTGGAGCGGGTGCGGGTGGAGCTGGATTTCGTCGGGTACGCCCCGGCGGAGGAGGCGGCCTTCATGGACCGGTTCCGGGCCCACACGCAGAGAGGCGGAGGCTAGCCGCCGCTCATGAGGTGGATCACCTGCACCACCGCCCCGTCGGGGACGGGGGTGGTGGGGTAGTCCTTGGGTTGGATCAGGGCGTCGTCCAGCTTGATGACCAGGAGCGGGAACTTGAAGTTCTTCAGCGTCAGCACGTCCTTGACGGTCATGCCGGGGGTCCACGCCGCCGTGTCGCCGTTGACGGTGATCACGGTCAGCCGCCGTGGTTCTTGACGATCTCGACCACTTCGGGGAAGACGTCCAGGCCCAGTTCCTGGATGCGGGCCAGGGTGGGCACCCCGTTGGGGGTCCAGCCGCGGCGGAGGTAGACGGCGTCCACCAGGCTGTTGTAGCGCTTCATTCGGTAGTCGCGGGTGATGGCGATCTTCTCGTCGACGGACCTGCCCGCGGGATCCACGCCGATCTCCTCCACCATCTGCTTGTCGTAGCGCTCGGCGCGGGACTCGTACTCCTCGCGGGTGACGGGGCCCACGGAGCGGTACGGCGGGATGTCGAAGGAGCGCAGGCCCTTGCCCATGCGGATGTTGAAGATGCGCTGGAAGTTGTAGACCTTGGCGCTCTGGCGGATCAGCTCGTCCTTGTCGATCCTGATGCCCGTGGTGGCGGTGAAGACGTCCACGTAGTTCTGCACGTGCTCGGGGACCTTGGCGGGTTCGCTGGTGGAGGCGTTGTCGGAGGGGACCACGTCGTTCCAGGGGAGCTTGCAGAAGCCGTTGAGGCCGAACCAGGTGCGGAACAGGGGGAAGTAGTAGAGCGCCTCGGCCTTGTCCTCGAACGTGGGCAGCTGCTTGTTCACCATGTCCATGAAGATCAGCCAGGCCTCGTCGTGCTGGGGGCCCTTGTTGGTGAGGGCGTAGCCGCCCTGCTGGGCCAGGGACTCCTTGGACATGTACTGGCTGTACTCCAGGCCCTTGCACTCCATGCCGATGTCGGCCATGAGCTTGGGGTCGCCCCAGCCCTTGGCCGCGAAGATCTCCTTCATCTTGTGGATGCCCTGGCCGGCGATGATGCCGAAGCCTTCGCCGCGGGCCATCTGGTGCATCATCTCCAGGTCGGCTTCGGCGTTGCCCCAGGTGAGGTCCAGGCCGCCGGTGCGTTCCAGGTTGAGGATGCCGCGCTGGAAGCACTCCATGACGAAGGCGGTCAGCGTGCCCCAGGTGATGGTGCAGACGCCGTAGGTGTCGCAGTAGAAGTTCAGTTCGAGGAGGTAGTCGGGGTCGAAGACGCCGCCGTTGGAGCCCAGGCCCGCGGCGTTCTCGTACTCGGGGCCGTCCACGGTGACCATGTGGCCCTTGTAGGGGCCGGTCTTGAGCACGACGCCGTCGGCGCCCTTGGCGCAGGCCATGGAGCACCCGTACCAGCATCCGTCCACCGTCTCCTGGGTGCAGCGCGCCTGCCACACGGGGGAGGCGATCTTGTGGGTGTCGGGGTGGGAGCCGTACTGGAAGTTGTGGGTGGGCAGGAGGTCGTAGGCGTCCATGATCTCCACGATGTGCGCGGTGCCGTTGCGGCGCATCTTGCACTGGGAGTCGTCGTTGGTGCGCATCTCCTTGTGGAACTTGATGCCGGTCTTCGCGATGGTCTCGGGGTCCACGGGGTTGTTCAGCCCGCCCTTGACCACGGGGCCGCGGCACACGAGCGCCCGGATCCGCTTGTCCCGGAACACCGTGCCGATGCCGCCGCGCCCGGCCTGCTTGAGGCGCACGCAGCCCCGGCGGTGGTCCCACCAGGAGAAGTTCAGCATGCCGATGAGGCTGTGCTCGGCGCCGGCGCCCGTGGAGACGACGGAGATGTTCACGCGGTCCTCGTCGTTCTCGGCGTACATCCGGGTGAGGACCTCGGCCAGCACGTGGCTGTCCACGGGCTCCATGGGCGCGGCCTCGATGAGGATGACGCCCTTCTGGCCGTCGATGAAGAGGATCACGTCCTGGTCGGCCTTGCCCTGGAGCTCCAGGGCGTCGAAGCCCGAGAACTTGAGCAGGGGTCCGAAGTAGCCGCCCACGTTGGAGTCCACGGGGATATCGGTCTGGGGGGAGAGGGTCACGACCAGGGACTTGCCGCTGCCCGCGTACTGGGTGGTGCCGGAGACGGGGCCGGGGCTGATGATGATCTCGTTCTCGGGGTCGTTCCACCGGGTGGCGGGGGTGACCGCGTTCCACAGGTGCCAGAGGCCGAAGCCGCGCCCGCCCAGGAAGATGTCCTTCATCTGCTGCGTGACGGGCTTCTCCATGATCTCCCGGCTGCCCACGTTCACGTAGAGGGTGCGGTTGGTGTAGCCCCTGTCGGGGAGGCTGGGGGTGAAGGTCGCCTCGGCCAGGAGCTTGTGGGCGGCCCTGATGGCCTCCAGGCCTTCGTGGTACTCGGTGCGCTTGGTGAAGTCCACTTCGCAGCGGACGATGGGGGTGCTGGATTCCATGTGGCTCATCGGGCGTTCCTCGGTTCAGATGATGCGGCGGGCGGGTTCGGGAACTTCGACGATCTCCAGGGCGGCGTGGGGGCAGGCCTTCACGCAGATCCCGCAGGAGGTGCACTTGTAGGGCTCGATCCAGTCGGGGTTCCGCTCGAAGGCCTCCTTCTCGCAGAAGCCGATGCACATGTAGCAGCCCACGCAGAGCTTCTTGTTGATCATGACCACGCCCAGCTTGTTGCGCTTGAGGGCCTCGGCGGGGCACACCACCACGCAGTCCCCGCACTGGTCGCAGAGGACCGTCGTGCCGGTGCCGTCGCCGTTGTCCCGGATGTGCAGGGCCGCCAGCTTGGGGTCGTCCACCTTGAACACCTTGGTGGCGCAGTCGGACTCGCACTCGTGGTTGCAGTCCCGTCCGTAGTTGCACTTGGTCAGGTCGATGCGCAGCTGTCTCATGCCCAGGCCACTCCCATGGGGCAAACATCCCTCGACGGCATGTTGCCGTCGTGCGCCCCAGTTCAACGTACCTTGGCATTTGCGGCGGAACAAGGAAGCGGCCGGATTTGTGATCTGGCTCACGGCCTTATCTGACAACGGAAGTCGACTATTCGCCGAGGTTCAGGAGGTCGCCCAGGCCCGTGCGGATCTCCTCGAGGTCGAACCGGACCGAGGCCAAACGCTTCGCGTCGCCGGCCGCCCGGATCGCCTTGCCCCAGCCGGCCAGGAGTTCAGGCACCTGCATTCCCTGCGTCTCGAAATCGCTGCGGGACGGGCCGCCCGCCATGGAAAGGCCGGCCCAGCGCACCACGAACGCCCTGAGGCCCCGGGACCAGAGGTTCTGCATCCAGGCGTCGATCTCCCGGTGCCGGCCCTCGGAGGCGAGGGTCCGTTCCATCGCGAAGGAGACGGTGCCGGGGACCGGGCCCGCCAGGCCGTGGCCCCCCATCCGCGGCCAGGGGTCCAGGGAGGCGAGGAGCTCATGGGGCCGGGGGATCCGGCTGTCCAAGGCCGACCATTGGGCATAGGCCCTCCAGGCGAGTGGATTGGACGGCCATGCCCCGAGCCTTTCGGCAAGGGTGGAGCAGATCTTCCTGGCGGCGGGTCCCCAGGTGGCCGGGTCGGGCTTGAAGGGGAGGGCCCGGAGGGGAGCGCAGGTCGCCACGCAGTCACTCAGGAAAAGGACCTCCAGGGCCGGGTCGGGGAGGCGGGTCCGCAGGGCCTCCATGCGTTCCCTTCTCGCATCCAGGCGCTCAGGGTTGGCCTTGATGAACGCGTTGAGGGCGTCCAGGCGGGGGGTGGCCTGGGCCCGCAGGGCGGCATCCAGGGTCTCCGCGGCCGGGAGGCCGGGTCCGGTGGCCAGGAGCCGGCTGCCCTGGAGCAGCACCCACCGGGTACCCGCGGCCCAGGCGTGGGACGCGCTCAGGGCCCCGGCTTCCACGGCGGAAAGGGGGGTCCAGGTCAGGTCGCCTGGATCCCAGACCTTGAAAAGGGGGTCGATCTGGACGCGTGCCCAGGCGATGGGGGCATGGGGTCCGAGCAGGGCGAGGCGCAGCGGGGGGAGATCCGGCAGGGGCGGGTCGGGCAGGGGAGGCAGGTTCAGGAGGTCGAGAAGCGGGGATCTCTGTTCCGGGGTCAGGGGCGGGAGGGGCGGAAACTCGGGGCTGTTCCGGGCGGTAGCCATCAGGGCCCTGGCGGAAAGGGCGCGCCAGGCGGACCCGCTCCGGGCGCGGAGACCGGCCGCATCCGCCAGCGCCTCGTCCAGGTGTCCCTGGCGGAGCAGGGCTTCCAGGTGAAGCCCTCCCCACTCCACCAGCATCTGGTTCACATGGCGCCTGCCCAGCCTGCGCACGAGGGCGGGATCGAGGTTGGCTTCCAGGCTCGCGGCCGCTTCCCTGGCCAGGATGGCGGGCGCGTCCCGGTGGATCAGGCGGAGGAAGAAGGGCGCGAAGGGCGGTGGCCACGGGCGCCCCGGCACGCCCGGAAGATCCAGGGCGGCCGCCAGGGCCCCCGGCGCAGGATCGGAAGCCGGGGTCAGGTTGATGCCCATGTTCCAAAGCCTCAGGTTTTCGGGGTCCCTCAACAGGAGGGGGCGGATCCTCGAGGCGAACCTGCGTACCGCCGGTCCGAGCTCCGGATCCTGGTCCAGGCCCGCCTGGCCCAGCGTATAGATGGCGGACTGGGCAAACGGCTCCTCGTCCTCCCCCAGGGCCGCCTCGAACCCCTTCAGGGCGGAGGCCAGCTCCGTGCGAAGGATCGCCAGGAGTCCGGGGCCCAGCTTGCCGGCCTTCCGGGCGTTGTAGGCGTGGACGGAAAGCCCCTGCACCCGCTCCTGCCAGGCCTGGGCGTCGTCGGGACGGTCGCGCAGATGGTCCTTGAGGGCGTCCCACTGGGAACGCCAGCCGTTGCCTTCCATGAGGGCGCGGATGTTCGCGGGGGAAGGCAGGCCCCGCCCTTCGGCGATCTGAAGGCCGGACGGGTCATACAGGGCCCAGCCCGGTCCCTTCTGGATCCCGGCCATGACCGCCTTGAGCTCCTCCGAAGGGACAAGCAGGGCGAGGCCCTTCTCATACTCGGAGCCCAGGCTGTCCTCGCCGAACCAGGCGAACTCAGGCGCCGGCAGGGCGGCCACCAGGACATGGCTCTCCGGGGAACGCAGCGCGGCGACCGCCTTGGCCACGGGGGCCCAGGCATCCTGGGCATGGAGGGAGGCCACGGCAACGAGGAAGGTCATGCAGCGGAAGCTGGAGCGCATGCCTGACACGATGCCACAGGGAGGCGCGGCGCGCACTATCTGCGCAGGAGATGCACCGCCGTGGCCTTGAAGCTCGCCACCACCCGGCTCCCCTCGGCCAGGCCCAGCTCCTCCAGGGACACCGGCGTGACGTAGGCGGCCAGGAAGAAGCCGCAGTCAAGCTCCACCTTGAAGAAGGGCCCCTTGGGGACGATGCGGGTGACGGTGCCGTGGAAATTGTTGCGGGCGCTGGAGTGGGCCTCGGCGTGGGGGGAGAGGGTGACGTTCTCGGGGCGGATGCCGATGCGCACCTCGTCGCCGGGGGCGGCCTCCCCCGCGGCCACCACGGGGCCTCCGGCCGTCCCCACCCGGAACTCGCCGTGGCCGGCGCCTTCGACCCGGCCGGCCAGGACCGTCTCCATGCCCACGAAGTCCGCCACGAAGGCGTCCGCGGGGCGGTTGATGACGTCGGGGGCGGGGCCGCACTGGACGATGCGTCCCTGGCGCAGGACGGCGATGCGGTCCGCGAGGCGCAGGGCCTCCATCTGGTCGTGGGTGGCGATGACGGTGGTGGTGCGGGTCTCCCGCAGGACCCCGGCCAGGTCGTCCAGGAGGGCCTCCCGGGTGGGGGGGTCCAGGGCGGAGAAGGGTTCGTCCAGGAAGAGGATCTCCGGGCGCAGCACGAAGGCCCGGGCGAGGGCGGTGCGCTGGGCCTCGCCGCCGGAGAGGTTGCGGGCGGACCGGTCCAGGAGGTGGTCCACGCCGAAGCGCCGCGCCAGCTCCTCGACCCTCGGTCCGCGCCCGGGCGCGGGCACCCCGTGGAGCTTCAGGCCGGATTCCAGGTTGGACCGAACCGTGGCGTCGAAGAGGAGGGGGGCCTGGAAGACCATGGTCACCCGGCGCCGGTAGGCGTCGGGGCGCAGGGCCTCGCCCCTGAAGAAGAGGGCGCCCCGGGCCGGCTCCAGGAGGCAGGCCAGGGTCTTGAGGAGGGTGCTCTTGCCCGAGCCGTTGGGGCCGATGAGGGCCAGCACCCCGCCGGCCTCCAGGTCCAGGGAAGGGACCTCCAGGACCGTGACGTCCCCGCGCCGGACGACGAGGTCCTCCACCCGCAGCAGCGCGGTCACCGGGGCCGCTCCCGCTGCTGGATGTGGGTGAGGGCGGCGTTCACCACGAAGGTGAGGGCCAGGAGGATGAGGCTGAGGGCGATGGCCACGTCGAAGTTGCCCTTGCCGGTCTCCATGACGGTGGCCGTGGTGAGCACCCGGGTGCTGCCCTTGATGTTGCCGCCCACCATGAGGGAGGCCCCCACCTCGGAGATGACCCCGCCGAAGCCGGCCATGACCGCCGCCAGCAGGGGCAGGCGCGCCTCCCGCACCAGGAGCCAGAGCATCTGGATCCGGGTGGCCCCCAGGGAGAGGATCTGCAGGCGCAGGTCCGGGGGCAGCTGCTGGAGGGCGGCCACGCTGATGCCCGTGATGATGGGGGTGGCGATGACGGTCTGGGCCAGGATGATGGCCGAGGGGGTGTAAAGGAGCTCCCAGCCGCCCAGGGGCCCGTTGCGCCACAGGAACATGGTGACGAAGAGCCCCACCACCACCGGCGGCAGGCCCATTCCGGTGTTCACCAGGCTGATGACGATGCGCCGCCCGGGGAAGTCGGTGAGGGCGAGCACCAGCCCGGCCCCCAGGCCCAGGACCAGGCTCGCCAGGGTGGCCAGGAGGGTGACCTTCAGGGTGAAGAGGGTGATCCCCAGGACCTCGGGGTCCAGGGTGCGCAGAAGGTCAAAGGCCTTCCGGATGCCCTCCCACAGCAGTTCCAAATTTCATTCCTCGTCCATGAAAGGATAGGCGAAGTCCCGGTGGGGGGCGAAGCACTCCTTGATGGTGCGGGGCGAGGTCCAGCGGATGAGGTTCAGGAAGCTGCCGGCCTTGTCGTTGGTGCCCGAGGCCCGGGCGCCGCCGAAGGGCTGGTGGCCCACCATGGCGCCGGTGCACTTGTCGTTGATGTAGAAGTTGCCGGCGGTGTTGGCCAGGGCCTCGGTGAGCCGGTTGATGACGTAGCGGTTGCGGGCGAAGATGGCCCCGGTGAGGGCGTAGGGGCTGGTCTCGTCCAGGAGCCGGACCGTCTCGTCCAGCTTCGCGTCCTCGTAGACGAAGAGGGTGAGCACCGGCGAGAAGATCTCCTCCTGCATGGTGACGAACTTCGGGTCGGTGGTGACGATGATGGTGGGCTCCACGAACCAGCCCGTGGCCTTGTCGCCGCGGCCGCCATGGATGATCTCGGCGGCCGGGGACTCCCGGGCCAGGCCGATGTAGCGCATGGTGTTGTCGAAGCTGGCCTCGTCGATGACGGCGCCCATGAAGTTCCTGAAGTCCCGGGGATCGCCCACCTTGATGCGGGCCATCATGCCGAGGATGAGCTCCTTGAGCTGGGGCCAGTGGGAGGCGGGGACGTAGGCCCGGGAGCAGGCGGAGCATTTCTGCCCCTGGTACTCGAAGGAGGCCCGCACGATGGCCGTGGCCACCTCCACCATCTCGGCGGAGTGGTGCACGAAGATGTAGTCCTTGCCGCCGGTCTCCCCGACGAGGCGGGGGTAGATCTTGTACTTGCCCACGTTGTCGGCGACGGTCTTGGACATGGAATTGAACACGCCCGTGGACCCGGTGAAATGCAGGCCCGCGAAGGCCGGGTGGTCCAGGACGATCTTCCCGATGACCGAGCCCCTGCTGGGCACGAAGTTGATGACGCCCCGGGGCAGGCCGGCCTCCTTGTAGAGCTGCATCAGGTAGTAGTTGGAGAGGATCGAGGTGCTGGCCGGCTTCCACACCACGGTGTTGCCCATGAGGGCGGGGGCGGTGGCGAGGTTGGCGCCGATGGCGGTGAAATTGAAGGGCGACACCGCGAAGACGAAGCCCTCCAGGGCCCGGTAGTGCACCCGGTTCCACGTGTGGGTGTTGCTCTCGGGCTGCTGGCGGTAGATCTGCTCCATGAACTTGGCGTTGTACCGGAAGAAGTCCGCGGTCTCGCAGGTGGAGTCGATCTCCGCCTGGTGCGCGGTCTTGGACTGGTTGAGCATGGTGGCGGCGTTGAGGATGTATCGGTACTTGGTGGAGATGAGGCTGGCCATGCGGTTGAAGATCGCCGCCCGCTCCTCCCAGGGCGTGCTTTCCCATTCGGCCTTGGCGTCCAGCGCCGCCTGGATGGCGAGCCGGATCTCGGCCTCGCCGGCCTCGTGGTACCGGGCCAGCACGTGGCCGTGCTCGTGGGGGCACACGGCGTCCTGGAGGCGGCCGGTGCGCACCTCCTCGCCGCCGATGATGAGGGGGATGTCGAGGACCTGGTCGTACTGCCGGTCCAGCTCGGCCTTGAGCAGGGCCCGTTCGGGGGTGCCCGGGGCATAGGAGAAGGCCGGTTCGTTGAAGGCTTCGGGGAGATTGAAGATGGCGTTGGTCATGGGTCCTTTCCCGGGTCTCTGGGGATTCACCCAGTCTAGGGGTCCCGCAATAACAGCCCTAGTTGTCCTTTTTGCCCGCGTCGGGGAAGAAAAGGGGAGAACCGAACCTGTCGACGCCGAACGTGCGGATCACAGCCTGCGCGGGGGCCGAGACCATGAACGCCGCGAAGGCCCTGCCACCGGCCGCGTTGACCTTGGGGAACTTCGCGGGGTCGATCTCGATGACGTGGTAGATGTTGGCCAGGGAGACGTCGCCCTCGGAGACGATGGCCAGGCCCAGGTTCTTTTTCATGGCCAGGTAGGTGCCGCGGTCCGACAGGGTGTAGGCCCGCTTCTCGGAGGCCACGTTGAGGGTCTGGCCCATGCCCTGGCCGGTCTCCAGGTACCAGGGCTTGCCGGCCGGATCGATGCCCGCGCCCTTCCAGAGCTTCTTCTCCTGGGCGTGGGTGCCGGACTGATCGGCCCGGGAGACGAACGTGGCTGAACCGGCGGCCAACTTCCGGAAGGCGTCGGCGGCGGTGGGGGCGGCCTTCAGGCCGGCCGGGTCGGCCGCGGGGCCGAGCACCACGAAGTCATTGTGCATCACCAGCTTGCGGTTGAGGCCGGGGCCGTCGGCCATGAAGGCCTTCTCGGCGTCGGGGGAGTGCACCAGGAGGACGTCGGCCTCGCCCTTGCGGCCCATGGCGATGGCCTGGCCCGAACCGACCGCGATGGTCTTGACCTGGAACCCGGTCTGCTTCTGGAACATGGGAACCAGGACATCCAGCAGCCCGGAGTCCTGGGTGCTGGTGGTGGTGGCGAGGATCACGCTGTGCTGGGCGAAGGCCGCGGGGCCCAGGCACAGGATGGCTCCGGCCAGGAGACTCAGGATCCGGTTTTTCATGGGTGCCCTCCGATTACGGCCGTCCCGGGCGGATGGTCGGACCACACCCCTCGTTTGGGGCGCTAAGGCGCGGAACTCGGACATCCCGGCCCCGGGAACGGACGCTGCACCGATGGTTACATATGGATATAGCGGATGGCAAGTCAGTCGGGCTGGACCCCGGCCCCATTGCCCAGGAGCCGCTGATACTCCCGGATGGAATGGCGCACCGCGTCCCAGGCCAGGGACTGCAGGGCCCGGTAGCGCTTCACGGCCTCCTGGCCCAGGTCCGTCACCACCGCCCCGCCGCCCTTGGGGCCGCCCAGACGGGTGGTCACGACGGGTTCCCGGAAGCAGGCGTTCATCTCGTCCACCAGGAGCCAGGCGCGGCGGTAGCTCATGCCGAGCTTCCGCCCGGCGGCTGAAATGGAGCCGGTCTCCTGGATGGCCTCCAGGAGGTCGGCCTTGCCCGGGCCCATGGCGTAGTGCTCCCCCATGGGGATGCCGATGCTGACGATCTTCTTGGCCGAGGTGTTCATCGCCCCCCAGGGTAACCCTGGAGCGGGGTCCCGTCCATGCGGCCTGATACCATGGTCGCGTCGAGGATGGTGGCGATGCTGGGATACAGGGAGGCCCTGAAGCTTGTGCTGGAGCGCGCGGAGCCCCTGCCGCCCCGGCGGCTGCCGCTCATGGAGGCCCTCGGCCTCGCCGCGGCCGAGGACATCCTGGCGCGGGAGCCCGTGCCGCCCTTCACGAACTCCGCCATGGACGGATTCGCCCTGCGGGCCGGGGACGCCGCCCTGGGGCGGCTGCCGGTGGCCGGGACCGTGCCGGCCGGCATGGCCGAGGTGCCGGCCCTCCGGCCCGGGGAAGCCCTGCGCATCATGACGGGCGCCCCGCTGCCCCCGGGCGCCGATTGCATCCTTCCCATCGAGCACGTCCGCGTGGAGGGCGACTGGGTGATCCTTTCCACGGCACCTCGCCGCGGCGCCAACATCCGCCACGCGGGCGAGGACATCCCGGCCGGGGGCCTGGTGGTTCCGGCCGGGGCGGTGCTCAGGCCGGCCGAGGTGGGGGTGCTGGCCGCCATCGGCTGTCCCGAAGTCAGCGTGCGGCCCCGGCCCCGGGTCGCCGTCATCACGACCGGCAACGAGCTGGTGGACGCGGGCGACCGCCCCGGCCCCGGGCAGATCCGGGACGCCAACATCCATTCCCTCTGCGCCCAGGTCCTGGCCGCCGGGGGCCTCCCCGTCCCGCGGCCCCGGGTCGTGGACCGCCGGGAGACCGTGGCCCGGGCCCTGCGGGAAGCCCTGGAGGAGGCCGACGTGGTGCTCACCAACGGCGGGATCTCCGTGGGGGATTTCGACTACATCAAGGCGGTGCTGGAGGACCACGGCGCCGAGCGGGTCTTCTGGAAGGTGGCCCAGAAGCCGGGGAGTCCCCTGGGCCTGTGGGTCTTCCAGGGCAAGCTCATCTTCGGCATTCCCGGCAACCCGGTGGCGGCCATGCTCATGTTCGAGGAGTACGTCCGGCCCGCGGTGCGGCGCATGATGGGGTACCGGAACCTCCACCGCCCGGAGCGGACGGGGATCCTGGAGGAGGGCTGGAAGCGCGGCGGGGACCCCATGCGCACCGAATTCCTGAGAGTGGTTTCCGGGCCGGATGGGACGGTGGCCCTGGCCGGACCCCAGGGTTCCGGCATCCTTTCGGGCATGATGCGGGCCAACGCCCTGGCCGTCATCCCCGAGGGCCCCACGGCCCTGGAGCCCGGCAGCGAGGTGGCGCTCCACCTCCTCAACGAGGCGGAGGACCATTGAGCGAAGGTTTCCCCCTCCCCTGGGCCCGCCCCTTCCAGGTGGGCCTTCGCACCGCGCACATCATGGCGATGGGCCTCGTCCTGGGCGGCGTGGCCCTGGGAGCCGGCCACGGCCGGCTGAAGGCGTCCATCGCGGCCACCGTGGTCAGCGGCGTGCTCCTGTTCGCCCTGGACCTGGCCAAGGGCACGACGGTGATCTACCAGGGCAGCGGCGTCGCCGTGCTCCTCAAGCTGGCCCTCCTGGGCCTGGGCAACCTGGTCCCCCAGCAGCGCCTGGGGTGGTACCTCGCCGCCACGGCCGTGGCCTCCATCGGCTCCCACATGCCGGGGAACTGGCGGCACTTTTCCCTCATCCATGGGAAAGTGATCAGACACTAGAGGGGCGGGATGGGCATCGTACTGGGCGGACACATCGAAAAGGCGGCCGCGTGGCTGGACCAGACCGGCTGGCAGAAGCTGCAGCGCATGCTGGTGGTCGTCGTCACCTGCCTGATCATCCTCTGGGCGCTGCGCCTGGTGTCCAGGGCCGTGGCCCGGTCCATGGCCGCCGGCGTGGGCGAACACAACCCCGAGATCCAGCGCCGGGCCAAGACCCTGGGCGCGGTCATCGGGAATTTCGCCCGGGTGCTGGTGGTCTCCTTCTTCATCCTGGAGACCCTGCAGGAGTTCAACGTCAACGTGGGCCCCCTGGTGGCCGGGGTCGGCATCGTGGGCGCGGCGATCGGCTTCGGCGCCCAGAACCTCGTGAAGGACGTCATCGGCGGCTTCTTCCTCCTGGTGGAGAACCAGTACGGGGTGGGCGACATCATCTCGGTGGGCGACAAGCACGTGGGCACCGTGGAGCGCATGACCTTCCGGATGACCATGCTGCGGGACATGGAGGGCCGCGCCCACTTCCTGCCCAACGGCACCATCAGCGACGTCATCGTCCTCAGCAAGCAGTTCGCCAAGGCCCTGGTGGACGTGGACGTGAGCCACGACGAGGACCTGGACCGCATCATGGACGTGCTCCGGGACGTGGGCGCCGAGCTCATGGGGGCCCGGGAGGACGTGCTGGAACCCACCGAGGTCCTGGGCGTGGAGGCGATGACCGCCGCAAGCTGCACCATCCGGACCCTGACCAAGTGCCTCCCCGGCCAGCAGTGGGACGTGGCGAGGGAGCTGCGCAGGCGGGTGCAGGTGCGGTTCAAGCTGGAGGGCTTCGGGAGGCCCATTCCGCAGCGGATGATCATCAACAAGTAGGGGGATCCTTGGCCCCCGTCCGGGCTCGGCCGAGCCTCCCTTCATACAAACGGACAAGCATGTGATAAATCACCGCCTCCTGTGCCCTTTGGGCGGAGGACAGCAGGCGGTTCACGGACATGTGGATCAGGCTCGCCAGGATGGCGTCCATGGGGGCGGTCAAGGCGCCCACCGATGCCAGGAACCCCATCTCCCTTAGGATCGGCCGGATCCGCCCGGTCCTTGCCTCCAGGCAGGTCAGGTCCCGGGACCTTGGGTCCTGAGGACGGGGATCCAGCAGGGCCTCAAGCCCATTCTTCTCCTCGCGGAAACGTTGCCCCAGAGCCGGACCCGAAAGGGAGAACTCCTTCTCGAACCCGGCGCAGCGGTCCCGTACGTTCTTCAGGCGTTGGGCCACGGAAAGGTCCGCACTCGTGAAGTAGGCATCGACGCTGGCCAGGGCCGTGCACCAACGCCTCCGCTCCCCTTCCGCTCCCGGGTTGCCGCCGAGGATGCCCAGTGCCGCTTCGCTGTCGGCCATGAATATCCGTTCCGCCCGTTCCTGGTTGCTCAAGCCGCCGTAACGAAGGGTTTCCGGTTCATAGGTATCCAACTGGAGACGCCACACCGATCCGTTTGCGAGGTTCGGACCCAGAACCTGTCGCAGGCCCGGGAAGACCCGTCCCCAGATCCGGTCCGGGGCCCCGTGGAAACGAAGCCTGATATGGGGATCCGGATCGGCGTAGCGGAGGAAGAACCATCGGTCCGCATCTCCGGAAGCCATGATCCCCTGGATGAAGGAACCCAGCGCGCCGCCCAGCAGGGCCGCAGCCGAGTGCAGGCCGGTGTAGATCTTCGCGTACAGCCATTCCGAACCCGGGGCATGAGGGACCGTGACCTCCGAAAGGATCGGGGAAGGCACCGCGGGCGGAGGATCGCGGGGTTCGGCCAGAAAGGCCAGCACAAGCTGGTGCCGGTAGGGCCCATCCGGCCCGGTTGCCACCAGATGGTCACCATCGGGCAAGTCCTCCAGCAGGGTGACGCTCTCGCGCTGCTTGACGAGTCCCCAGAAGGCTTCCACACAGAGGGCGTTGTCCAGGTCCACGGGCAGTTCGTTATCCCCCTCGGGGAACACAAGGTGGCGGGGAAGACCCTGCTCACGGCGAAGCCGTTGAATGGCCAGGAACCGTTCCCGGGCACACGGTTCCTTCCGGAGCGCCGCCAGGACCGCTGGGCTCCAGCGCCATTGGGCCCGGGCGAGGACCACTCTTCCGCACACCACGCGCGGAAGGGCGGCCTCGCCCGCAAGGTTTCCCCATTGGAAGCCCAGGGTTCCCAGCACCCCCTGATCCTGGAGGGAGGCCAGGAAGCGGTAGGCCTCGCTGCCCCTGTCGTGATAGGCCGCGGCGCTGGAGAGGCGGGGCAGGACCTCCCGATCCAGGCGCCGGGACCAGAGCACTACCCGGTCCTCCACCACCCCGACGAAGAGGTCCTCGAGGAGGACCCACTGGTGCGGGTCGGCTCCCGAAGAGCCGAGGTAGGGGATTTCGAAGGAACGGAGAACGGGCCTTGCGAGCACGTTTCCCATGCGTCCCTCGGGAAGGTGGGCGATTTCCGCATGGATGGCATGCGGATTTAGCAGCGCTTCCGCCTCAAGGTGGCGACGCACTTCTTTGGAAAGCACTGGATCCCCGTGGCAGAAGCGTCCGAGCATACGTGCTGCTGACGGGCCTGCGGCCCCATGGAACAGGATCCTGAAGGGGCCGCCATCCACGGCGCTGGGCGAGGCGCCTTCCAGCTCCACCATGCAACTGAAGGAGTGGGGCAAGGGGGGGAGCGGACCCTCCCCGGACATGGCCGCCAGGTCCTGCTCCTGCAATTCCAGCACGCGCTCACCGGTTCCTTGCAGGGCCAGGACACGCTTGAGCAGGTGCACCTCCCTGGGCGCAAGCCATGCCTCCACCGGCCGGGAATCCATTCCGGGCCGCAAGCCAAGGCCGTCGAGCAACGCAGTGGCCAGGGGTCGGGTGCCTCCGTCTCCAAACCAGCCAACGCCACATTCAGGATCCAGGGCCTCGGCCAGTGGGACCCAACGGTTCGCGTAGCGACGTTTGAACGTCTCCTTGAAGGCCTGGAAGGGGTCTCGTGGGCTCCTTGGGCTCATCCGAATGTGGAGGTGGACCGCCTTCAGGATCTCGTCCCTCAAGGCCGGACTCAGGGTGAGTTTCTCCCCAGGCTGGAAAAGGTCCACCTGCCAGAGGCGGGTGGGGTCCACACCTGCGGGAAGGTCCTTGAGGCGCTCGACCAGCGCCAGATAGGCCTGGGGTTTGTTGCCTAGGCCCTTGAGGTCCAGATCGTTCAAAAATCGTGAAGCCTCCAGAAGGGCTGTGGCGACAGGGAGGGTCGAGGGTGAACGCGCAAGGCTTCGGATGCAGGCCGCAAGGGGCTCGGGGCCTGTGGTGGCCGGTTCCAGGTTGGAGACCAGGACCTGCCGTCCGATGAGTTCCCGCAGATACTCCCGGATCTCTCCCATCTGGAGATCCTCGGCCACCAGCCTGCGGGCCAGTTCCGCAAGGGATGAGCCCTCCCTCGCATGGGCAAGCACCGCTTCCAGCGGCCCGTCCGGAATGGCCTCCATCAGTTCAAGATGGCGCGTTCCTTTCTTCATGTGGACCGCCACGTACCTCAAGCGGTTGGCCACCCGGTATAGGCTGGAATTGGTCCTGAACTCCAGATTGTCCTGTAGACCGGGGTCCCCGCGCAGCCCATGCACCAGTTCGCACAGGTACCCCATGTCGAGGCGCGAACGGCGCCACCATGCCTCCCTGGGCGCAACCTCCAGCCGCGTCGCCTCGCCCATCCGCCCCATTCCGTGCCCGGCAAAGAGGCCAAAGGGGGTGGAACGGGTGCACATTCGCGCGAAGTAGCGAACCAGCGCCAATTCCGACCGCTGTCCTTTGGGTCCGAGCGGGTCCTCCTGCCAGCGTTCAAGGCTCTCCACGAGGTCGGGTGAGGCCACCTGCAGGCTTTCGAGGATTTCCGGCCGCATGGTCAGCCTTCTCAATCGATCCCGCAGGATCCGGCAATCCTGATCGTAGGCTCGTTCAAACCTTGCTGGATCTTCCACGCATGCGGCGGCCTGGAGTCCGGCGCACCAGGACCGCCATTCCCCGTAGGAAAGGAGGGGTGTGCGGAAACAAAAAAAATCGTCCATCCGGAATTTATCGGTTTGATCTGCCACGAAATGGCCTCCCCAAGGACGGTTTCAACAGATCAAGGTGAGCATTTTCCATTGCCCGTCGTGAGCCAGGTGCGGAAGCATCGCAGCGAAGAAACCGTACCAGAAGGAGCTGGATTTCCAGGCCAGGAAGGCCATTGTAAAGATAAAAAAGTCATAACCTGACCAAACGAGAATCAGGGCATATTCCAGTGCGTTTGGTGCCCCCCATGCGTGCAAAACACCCCACGCAATTCCTGAAATAACGGAAATGAGCACTGGATCGACCAACGCCTTGCCAATAACCCATACAAGCCCAGCCAAAAGGAAGGATTCCAGCACAGGGCCAACCAGCACCATCACGAAAAAGGGCCACTCGGTAAAGGGTGAGGGCCTCATGTCAGGGGCGTACCAGCCAGCGGTCTGACATAAGAATAAGACACAGCTAAAAATCCATCCTGGAAATTCCATGATAATTATTGATTTAATGACATAAGATAATAATGAATATCCTGGATCTAGTAGTGATTTAAAAAGTTGATGCAACATTGTGGCACAATCAGAATGCGCAACATTCCGAATTACTAAAATTCGCATATGCCATAACAGTCTCCAATCATATAAATTAATTAATATGCGATTTCGTTCACCGTTTGAACACTTCTGGAAACCGAGTTTCGTTCCACATTCAATCTTTATGTGGAAGGAAGGAGAGCGGGATGCCGCACGTGAACAGTGGGGCTAGCTCAACAACAAAGCGGACGTTATCGCCTGCACGGGCTGGCAGACAAGAAGAGATGCCTATCCCACGTGGGCTCCAGGTCGGATGCTGCAGCAAGCAATACCAGTCCTACACCTGCGTTTCCCTCCAGGACGCCTGGTAGATGATGGATTCCATGGACACGCCTTTCATCCAGCATGAAAGTTGGGAAGCCGCCAAAGGGTTTGCCTGGACAATGAAAGGCTATTGTTTCACCAAGATAATCCATCGCTGCTTCGTGGAAACAAGGGTCACCCGTAGCAAAATAAAGGCGCAAAAAAAGTAGGGAATTTCCTGATGCGCCATGGCACAAGCACGCATCGCGGACTCCAGAGGCTTCGAGAGGTCGTCTGGCCGCATTTTGGGCGATGGAAAGGGCCGCTGCTTCCCAGTCGGGCCGGGATGCGTCCTTCGCTGCCATAAGCAGGGCCATCGCCAGGCCAAGGTCTCCGTAGCACCAAGCAATCCTGCTGCAAGAGGGTATGTCCTCCTTTCCCTTTGGAAGGATGTTGGCAAAGGAGCCATGGCCACCGTCGGGGTTGCGCCGAGACAAGAGCCACCTGACACAGCCTTCCAGGAGAGGCGCAGCCATTGCCTTTTCAACATCTGCAAGAACCGCCCTTCCCAGTAATGCAATCACGCCAGGGATGCCATGGGCTAATCCCAAGTCCCAACAGCCTTCAGGTGCGAATTGGAGCTGCCATTCAGGAAGTTGCCAGGATGGAGTGAACCAAGCGATGCCATCGCTCCGGATCACCGCCGTCTGGCCCAGGTGCCTAATGACGCTGCCAAGAATCTGCCGTCCTCTCCCGGTCTCCAGGCGTTCGAGAGCATAAATGCCGAGGCCCACGAGGCCAATAATCAGGTCATAGGACTGGCGCCATTCCGGGCAGTTGAGACGAATCAGAAGATTTTCGTCTACCTCGTTTGCGGGATCCTCTGCCAAGGGGTCAAGCATGTCCTTCAGGTGGGTCGTCGCCCATGCAATGCCTGGAAACCCTCCAAAAAGTGAGGTGTCTGTCGATCTAAAGGGGAGGCTCCTCGCGGCTGACGCCTGAAGTCGTCTGCAATTCCGCAATGCCTCCATGCTGCCGGTAGCCATGGCGAGGTAGCCAAAGAACAGGGCGCCGCCTGCAACACCTCGGGCAAGGCCGGTTTCCTTTCCATCCCAGCATTTGATATCCGAAATTTCGCGAGAAATTTCCCAGATCCTTTCCCATGCCGATTCCGCATTCCTGTCAGTCAAGATCGCCTTCCAGATGTGGCCCATTCTCATTTCTTCCCAACTTGGATCCCAGGAAGGCCGTCGGGAGTGGACCCTTCGACCCTCCTGGTCTTTAACGCCGCGGTCTGTTCTCCGGTTGACCCGAGACTGCTGACCATCCAGCGGCAGGACGAGCAAAATGCTCAAATCCTTCAGCTAGCAACAACCCAATGCCGACAAGTTCAAAACTGGGTTGGGTGCGAGTAATAAGTCCAAAGCCATTGGATAATATGCGGGGTTAGCACCAGCACGTCGGCCAGTTCCCTGCGCCTGGCCCGCCTGGTCCCTGCGAGGTCGGCCTTGCGGGCGGAGCCTGTGGCTGTGGACGTTGGTGGCACCAGTCTGAACCGAGACGTCTCTTCCAGACATCTACCTGATCAGGAATTCTGGGGGTATTATTGACGAGCCGAATTGTTGTTGGTGTTGGAGATGTCCCTCCGACAACCCATTGCATTTCGCTATCGGAAACGCTGTTTAAAGGCATGATTGACTCCGCCTTGAATGAAAGCTTTTCCACGTTGGTCTCCTGTTCTTCAGATAACTTCCTATCTCGACGACCAGAGCACGGTCATATTTCATGATTAGCGCTAACAAATCGACGCACGTGGCGTCGATCGCCCCCAGGTACCCTCCTGAGTACCTATTCCAGGATGAAGGTTCCTATGCGGGAGCGATAATCGTCAAATTTTGATTGCTTAGCTGGTTTAAAACGGCCCTGGTTCCGGTCCTCGAAAAACACGGACCCTATCCGATGTGCTTTGAACCAGCTTGATGCAACCCTGTTGAATCGCCAGCTTGCTCCACCACCTCGCTCCGCCGAGGGTTCCTCGATGCTTCGGTTATCCCTTCCGGGTAACGATCATCGCATCCTTACCGATCCCACGCAGCCTGGCGGTCCGTGAAGCGCCAGGAAGGAGACTCCAAGGCCGTTGTGGACGGTCACCGTGCCAGGGCCCGCGTGCTTCGCCTTGAGGCCAAAGGTGGAATCAAAGAGGGCCCAGGCCGCGAAACCGTTTACGGCCAAATGATGGACGCCAGCGGGTACTGCGCGCCAATCTACGTGGCCGTCCTTCCCTGTTGCCAGGGGGTTTTCGCCATCCCGTAGAAGCGGAACGGTGGCGAGCGGTCTAAAGACCCTGCCTGCGCAGCGGAGCCACACCTCCTCCCCGCGCTGCATGGCCCACACCTCGTTCAGGTCCTGCCCGGCAGGCCCCGGGATGCGCAGCATGGCGGTCCCAGGGCAGGCATCGCATGTGAAATCCAGCGGATAGGCACCCACCGTATGCACAAACAGTGGATTCGGGAGTCCAGGAAGGGACTTGAGGGCAATGAAGGGGGCAGCAATGAACAATTCGCTGTCCAAGGATTCATTGACGAGTACCCAGGTCCCACCCCTTAGGGACTCCCAAAAACCGCTCGGCTTTCCGCCTGTGGTCACCCGCTCGGCTACGATGCGGCTGTCGATGCTGAACCGGGATCCGGTGCGCAACGCGAGGTAGAGCCTTCCCTGCCAACGGAGGAAGGCGTAGGCCGTTCCACTCTCCCCACCCGGGATGAACCATCCGTCCGTTCGGGGCCGCATGTCCGATGCAAGGTGCTTCCAGGTGGAGGCTCCAGCTTCGTAAAGGTCGAGGTCCAGGGTTCCGGTGAACCGGCCCGGCCTGACCCTGTAGGTGTGCTCCCGCGAACTGTAGATGCCGGGGAGGTCGGGGAACGCCCGTGGTTCCTCCTGGATTTCGGCCAGAAATTCCAGTCCGGGAGGAGCGGGCATTTCCGGGATGGAGCCCTTCTCGACCAAGGCTCGGATCAGAATGCGTTCAGCGACCTGGACCAGGGCATCGGCCTTCAGCTTCGTGGCTCCGGCCACGAAGATTCCCATCCGCTCCGAAGGTATGAGGATCATGGCACTGGCATAATGGGGTGTCTGCCCGCGGATCGCCCAGGCTTCGTACCCGGCAGCGCGAAGAGCGGGTTGGCAAACGGTGTCCCAACCCAGGCCGAAGGCTGTAAACGGTGAGGGAAGGGGTTCGGCCTCTGGCGGGAGTTGCTGGCGTCCCATCTCCTTTACGGTCTCCTCCGATAGGATTCGTTCACCCTTGAAGCTGCCGCCATCCAGGAGCATGGACATGAGCCGGGCCATATCCGGTGCCGAAGAATAGAACCCGCATGACGCATAGGCATTGGCGAATTCAAGGGGACACCGTCGCATGCCATCGAAAGCCCGGGCGTAGGGATCGTTCTGTGGACGTGGAGCCGGGATGAAATCACAATGTCTCATTCCCAGCGGGTCGAGAATCTCCCTTTTCGCATAATCGATGTAGGCAACCCCGGTCACAGCCTGGACCAATTCCTGCAGGACCGTGAAGCCATCGCCACAGGGTACCGGCAGGATTCCCGGCAGATGATTGAGGCGCTGGAGCGCGAGGCCGTCCAGCACCTGGCCCGCATAGCCGGCAAAGGGCACCGAGGTGAATCGACTACGTGGATCCGTGCCTGGTATTCCTGAAGTCTGGCCCAGCAGCATCCGGACGGAGATGTGCCGGTACTCTGGCGACAGCATGCGGAAGGCCGGGAGGTGTGCCGCCACGGGGGTATCCAGGCTGAACCGGCCCTCTTCCGCTAGCTTCAGGACGGCTACGGTGGCCAGGATCCTCCCTACCTCTCCGACGCCGAACCGTGTATCCGAATTGGCGGCGATGAGCCTGGCACCGGGACCCTCCCCGGCGGCGTCGGCGAACCCGAAGGCCTCTTCCCAGACGAACTTGCGGCCGTTGACCAGGGCAAGGGCCACGGAAGTGGCTCCCGTTTCGGCCATGGCCGCCTTGACCGCGGCAGCTCCCTCGGTAGATGCGAAAAAGTGGACATCCTGCAACCCGCCTGCCCTGACGGGCGCAGGATGCGCCCAAAGGGGCATCAGCAGGGCGAAGATGATGTGGGTTCGCCATGATTGCGTCATCTGACCTCCCTTTGCCACCCTCTCTCCCACAGTGTGGGACGGCCCCTGAAGGTTCGGGCTCAGCCGGATGCCCAACCGCTCGCGCAGCGGCAGGCCCTCAACATTCCGTCAGTCAGAATTATAAGACTTTTAATGCTGCTGTTTGATATTCGAATGAAACCTTTGATTTTTGCCCGTCAGGTCCTAGTGACGGGGCTGAATGGCCCCATAAACGCCGAGCAACTCGGCCCGCTTGGAGGAATGTTATGAACATAAGAAGCATAGCCTTGCAAGGAGCGATGCTCCTCGCCGTCACTCAAACACTCGGCGCATGCGGGGATGGGGTTTCCTGCCCACTCGCCGACATGACCCGATCGGCGGCGGACGCTTCGAATTCCGCGCTTGACGCTATTCCGAAGAGGCGTGTTGAAGTGGGGAACATGCAGGGAACACCAAGTAATGGTCTTTATTATCTAGCTGTCTGCCTGACGTGCAGGCTGGGTTCCGCGATCACCACCGACCCGGCGGTGTGCTTGCAATGGGGCCAATTCCACAGCGCCAATAATCCGAACCATAACGTCGTGCTCCGGTCTGCCAGCAACCCGGCGGTGCTGGCCCCCTAAAGAGTCTGGCGATCATGGGTATCATTCGGGAGACCACCCCGGTCCATGTTGCTCAGGTGCGGGAACGCGTGGGTCCGGGGTTCTTCCCGACGGCGTGCGCTCCACGCGACTCCGGACGCGACAGGGGCTCGGGAAACCCGATTGGCATCACTCCAGCAGGGAAGCCAGCAACTCCGGCGCCGGCATGGCCCGGATCCGGTAGCGCTCCGGGAAGATCCCCATGGGCTCCAGGAGGCTTCCCAGCCGCGCCCGCGCGGTGTCCCAGGGGAACCATTGGCAGGCGCGGTGGCTGCCGCCTACGTCCAGGCGTCCCACGCGGTCCGCCTCGGGGAGCCAGGCCTCCTCGGAGGTCCCGGGGAGGAAGGTCGAGCTGAGCACGGCGCCCGAGGGCGTCTCGGTCACGAGAAGCGGCGCCACGGAAACCTCCCTGCCGTGGAGGCGGTCCAGGAGGATCTTCTGGCCGGCGTACTCCTCGGTGAGGCGCCGGCGGCGGAGGCGGGCCAGGAGTGGGGCCGCGGGGTGGTCCGGGCCGCCGTCCCAGGGCTCCCACTGGAAGTGCGCGAGCCTGAGGGGGCAGCTGTTCATCCACCTCGGGGTGCCGCCCAGGACGTCCAGGGCGAACTCCAGGAGCCAGCCCAGGGCGCGGGGATCCTCCGAGCCCGCCACCAGGAGCGTGTCCCGGTCGGGCAGGACCACAACGGGCTCGCCCGGGAGGTCGAGACCCTTGAGCATGCCGGGCAGCAGGATGCGGCTGCCGTCCAGGGCGTCCCGCCAGGTGGAGCGGAAGAGGCCGGGCCGCACCTGGAGGAAGCGCTCCCCGCCGCCCCGCTGGAGGAGGTTCGTCCGGGCCCTCTGCAGGAGGGCATCGTAGTCGGCGCCCCAGGAGGCCAGTTGCTTCGGTCCCACATCCAGTTCGCAGTCGGGGAAGTCCACCACAAGGCTGGTGGCGAAGATGCCCGCCAGGGGCCGGAATTCGGGCGGCGCCGCGCCTGGGCGCAGGGCAAGGGTCTCATGGAGGAACCTGGGTCGGACCTTGGGAAGGAGGCGGGGAAGGGCCTCATCGAGGGTGAGGGCGGGCCGGGCGGCGGGAGTGGCGAGGCGCTTGAGGTGTCCGGCGAGGGATCCAAGAATGTTCATGGCATCTCCTGGTAGAAAGTGCCTATTCTGTGTTAATGCTAGACAAAATTATAATAATTATGATTGAAATTATTCTAAAATTAGCAGAATTTAATACGTCTATTGGATTTTGCTGACCCCGGGCCTTCCGGCTTCCCCCCCGCGCCGGGCGGTGGCGACGACCCCGGCCCGATCCGCCAACCGTGCCCCGACCTGCCCCGCGCCGGGAACCTTTTCCCCTCTGTCGCCACCCCTTGAACTTGTGAACCATCGGGCCCCGCCGGACTTCGGGGAGGCAATGGATTGGGCAGGTGATACGATTGAAGGTCCCCCTCGCGTGGGGTTTTCAGAGGTCGCAAGCATGGAAAGCAACTATGAAGGCAGGACGATCTTCGGGGCCTCCCGCGCCGAGGAGCGCACGGCGTTCGTCCGGAGTGTCTATCTGTGGCTGATGGGCGGGTTCGGCGTGGCGGCGGTGGGGGCCCTGGCCTCTCCCCTCGTGCTGAACTACCTGATCGGGGCCCTGGGGCGGTTCTTCTTCTGGCCCATCCTCGGCGTCTATTTCGGAACGTTCTTCTGGGCCCAGAAGGTCAGCCGAACCAAACCCCAGAACCGGTACGCCTACGCGGCGTTCACCTTCGTGGCGGGCATCATCGCGGGCATGGCCATGCTCGCGGCCATGCAGCAGTCGGGCCCGGGCATCGTGATGGCGGCCATGGGCATGACGGCGGCCGACTTCCTGGTGCTGAGCGCCGTGGCGCACTTCAGCAGGAAGGACTTCAGCTTCCTGGGCAGCTTCGTCACGGTGGGCCTGGTGGTGGCCATGGTGGCCATCCTCATCGGGTTCTTCGTCCAGATGGAGATCTTCCACCTGGCCATCTCTGCGGTGATCGTCATCGCGTGCTCCGCCAAGATCCTGTGGGACACCTCCCGCATGCTCCAGGGCGGCGACTACACCGACGCGGCGGGCTTCGCCCTCTCGCTCTTCATCAGCCTCCTGAACATCTTCCTCAACCTCCTCCGCCTGCTTTCGGGCGGCCGCCGGAACTGATCGCCCAAAGGATGTCCATGCTCCGCAGCCTCGTTTGCACCGCCTTCTCCCTCGTCCTGGCCGCCCAGACGCCCGCTCCCGCCCCCCAGGCCCCAGCCGCTCCGGCTCCGGCCAAGGAGGACAAGGTCCTTGCGACCCTGGGCACCACCGTGGTCCGGGAATCGGATTTCGAGCTCTTCCTGTCCGTGTCCCTGCCCGAGCAGCAGCGCGCGCAGGTCATGATGATGGCCGGCGCCCGGGAGCAGTACCTCAAGCGCTTCCTGGACTACAAGATCCTGGCCGCCAAGGCCCGCAAGGAAGGCATCGCCAAGGCCCCCGACTTCGCGAAGAAGATGCAGCTCATGGAGATGCAGGTCCTCATCCAGTCGCTCTTCGATCGCGACGGCGCCTCGCTCAAGGAGAAGTCGGCCATCAAGGACGAGGACGTGAAGGCGTTCTTCGACAAGCACCCCGAGAAGTTCATGACCCCCGAGAGCTTCAACGCCCGCCACATCCTGGTGAGCACCCGGGCCCAGGGCGCCGAGAAGGCCCGTACGGATGACGAGGCCAAGGCCCGCATCAAGGAGATCCAGGACGCCCTCAAGGCCGGCAAGTCCTTCGAGGAACTGGCCAAGACCTATTCCGACGACCCGGGCAGCAAGGACAAGGGCGGTCTCTACGACAACATGCCCTTCGGCCGGTTCGTGCCCGAGTTCGACAAGGCCGTGCGCGACCAGAAGGTCGGCGAGGTGGGCGAGCCCGTGAAGTCCATGCATGGCTACCACCTCATCAAGGTGGACAAGATCACCCCCGCCGCTCCCCAGACCTTCGAGACCGCCAAGGAAGCCGCCAAGCAGCAGGCGACCACCGATAAGCAGGAAAAGATCATGAACGAGTACATGGAAGCGGCCCGCAAGGAGGTCGCCTACCATGAAGGCGCTGCGACGGCTCCGGCGGCCAAGGCCAGGAAGGGAGCCAAATGAGCGTCCGCGGGTTCGCGCTCCTCTCCCTCCCCTGCATCCTGATGGGCGCGCCGGAGGTCCGGGAGGAGATCCTGGTGGTGGTCAACGGCCACACCATCTCCCGCAGGGCCTTTCAGCAGGCGGTTGAACAGGAGACCGCCGCCCTCTACCGGCAGTTCTCCGGCAAGGTCCTGGACGAGAAGCTCAAGGACGCCCGGGAGAAGACCCTCCAGGGCCTCGTGGACAACTTCATCATCCAGGACAAGGCCGAGGACCTGGGCATCAAGCTCCGGGAAGAGGACATCCGCAACTACATCGAGGACATCAAGAAGCAGAACAACTTCGCCACCGATGCGGATTTCGAGCGGGCCCTCAAGGGTTCCCTGGGCATCGGCCTCCAGGCCTACATGAGCCGCACCCGCACGGACATGCAGAAGCAGGAGGTGCTCCGGCGCGAGGTGTACTCCAAGATCGCCATCGAGGAGCAGGAGCTGCGCGCGTACTACCTTGACCACAAGGAGGACTACCGCCAGCCCCCCCGCTTCCGCATCCGGGAGCTGGTCCTGGCCAAGGGCGTCACCCCCGAGGACCAGGCGGCCACCAAGGCCGTGGTCGCGAAGATCCAGGAAGCCCTGAAGAAGGGCACCACCTTCGAGGCGCTGGTGAAGGAATACTCCACCAGCACCAGCCGCAGCACCGGCGGCGACCTGGGCTGGCTGCCCAAGGGGATCCTCCACGCCAACATCGAATCCGCCTCCCTCGCCCTGAAGCCCGAAGAGGTCTCGGCCCCCCTGGAGACGGACAAGAACGTGTACCTGGTCCAGCTCATCGAGGCCCAGCTGGACACCACCAAGCCGTTCGCCGAGGTGAAGGAGAAGATCCTGGAGAAGCTGCAGGAGCCCAAGGCCCAGAACGCGATCGAAAACTACCTCGCCGGCTTGCGTATCCGCGCCAACGTCCGATACATGGTACTGAAGGACGACATCATCAAGGGGTGAACGTGCGTCTGGACCTGTTCCTGAAGAAGACCCACCTCGTCAAGCGCCGGGAACTCGCCCGGGAGCTCTGCGAGGAGGGGATGGTGCGGGTGGACGGCACCCCCCGCAAGGCCAGCTTCGAAGTGAAGGCTGGCGTCGAGCTGGAATTCCCGCTGTACAACCGCATCATCCGCGCCCGGGTCCTGAACGTCCCCGAAGGCAACGTGCCCCGGGGCGACCAGTGGACCTACATCGAGGTGCTGGAGGAGCGCTGGGCGCCCACCGACGACGCCCAGATGGCGGATCCCCTGGCCCCGCGGCCCAAGACTCCGACGTTCCATTAGGATTGAGCCATGACAGACCAGGCAGCCCTCCGCACCCTCAAGGAGGGCGATGTCTTCAACGGCTTCCTCCTGGCCCAGGAGGTGTCCTTCAAGACCAGCGCCAAGGGCTCGGAATACCTGGAGCTCAAGCTCTCGGACGCCTCCGGGGATCTCAAGGGCTTCCTGTGGGATCTGCGGGCCGTGGAGGGGGACCTCGACCAGGTGGTCCCCGACGCCTTCCTCAAGGTGAAGGGCCAGATCTCGAACTACAACGGCCGCACCCAGATCCGGCTGGACAAGCTGCGTTTCGCCCAGGACGGGGAAGTGGGGGACCTGGCCCGGTTCTTCCCCGTGAGCCGGCGCGACGCGGAGGAGATGGCCCGGGAGCTGGACGGGCTCGTGGCCGGCGTGAAGGACCCCTGGATCCGCCGGCTGCTGGAGGCGCTCTTCGTGGACGACCCGGTCCGGCGCGCGGCCTTCCGCCGGGCCCCCGCCGCCAAGAGCATGCACCACGTGTGCCTGGGCGGCCTCATCGAGCACACCCTTTCGGTGGCCGGCATGGCCGCGAAGGCCTGCGCGCACTATCCCGACATGAATGCCGATCTGGTGCTGGCCGGCGTCCTCCTCCACGACCTGGGCAAGATCGAGGAGCTCACCTACCAGCGCAGCTTCGGCTACTCCGACGCGGGCAACCTGCTCGGGCACATCTCCATGGAGGCCGAGTGGATCAGCCGCGCCGCCGCGGCCATTCCGGGCTTCCCGGAGGACCTGCGGCTGCACCTGCTGCACATCGTCCTGAGCCACCACGGCAAGCTGGAGTACGGCTCCCCGGTGCTGCCCAAGACCCCGGAAGCCTTGCTGGTGCATTACCTCGACGACCTGGACGGCAAGCTGGAGGCCATGTTCAGGGGCATGAGGGAGGACGCGGGCGAAGGCGCCTGGACCCCCTTCTCCCGTTCCATGGACCGGATGATCTACAAGTCCCGGTGGCCGAAGGTAGATTAAATCAATGAAGCAAGGCCGGAATTGCCGTATCCTCTCGGCAGGTACAACCTTGTTCCCCAAACCGCTAGGCTGAATATAGCCACCCGCCCCCGGGGCGCGGGGATCCATCGCACCCGTCAGGTCGCCACCCATGAAACTCTCCAGGAAAGCCAAGCGCTACGACGACACCGTCCTGCCGGGGGACTTCGTGGGGTTCGAGCCCTTCAGCGACGGCGACGCCCTGAGCGAGGGCGAGGTGAGCGGGGCCCTGCGGCGCACCGGGGACGGGGTGGAACTGGGGCACATCACCCTCGAGCGCCTCGCCGCCAAGAAGCAGACCTTCGCCAAGCTGAAGTCCCGGGCCGAGGTGCTCACCCGCCAGCTCACCTACCTGGACGAGCACCTGGAGATCGTGGACCACGACCGCCGCGGCATGTACATCCAGCTGCGGAGCCTGCCCCCCTACAAGGACGATTCCCAGATCCGCTTCAACGAGATCTCCATCGGCCGGGACAAGGTGGTGGTCAAGCGCATCGCCTTCTACCGCCGCGACGAGGTGAAACAGCAGGTGGCCTTCAGCCTCACCGAGGATCTGCTGGAGCGCCTCATGTCCGATCTGAGGCAGGTGCTGAGCCCCGTCTAGGTCAGGGGATCGGGACGAAGGTGAGTCCGCCCGCCGGCCCGCGCAGGACGGCGCTGTTGTCCAGGATTCCCACCAGGACGGCTTTTTCGTCCGCGCCCGTGGGCAGGAACAGGAGGTCGTGGGTGGTCAGGTCCAGCCGGGCCAGCATGAGGCCCTTACCCTCACCGGGTGGCAACTGGTACGCCGGCACGGCCATGAGGGCGACATTGTTGTTCATCCACCAGGCCAGGCCGCCCCGGTCCCCGTCCGCCAGGGCCAGCAGGGGCAGGGGCTTGCCTTTCACGGTGAAGTCCTCGGTGCCGGTGCGGGTGCCTTTTTCGATATCGAGAAGGTCCAGGCGGAGGCTCTCCCCGGAGGTGAGCAGGACCTTGCCGTCCTCCCGGATGGCCACGCGGTGGCGTACCTGGGCGGCGAGGCCCCCCTTGGACGGCTTGATGCCGTAGGTCCACATCACCGCGCCGCCCTTCAGGTCCCTCCGCTCCAGGTAGGGCTCCTTGGTGCGGTAGCACAGCACGAAGCTGCGGGCGTCCCAGGCCAGGTCGGCCACCTCGGCGGGCAGGGAGTAGGAGGTGCCGGCCTTGCCGGTCTTCTCCAGCCGCTGGAGGGTCGTGGACGTGACAATCCACGCGTTGCCGGCGGGATCCAGGACCCATTTCTCCGGGGGCGCATCCAGCCTGGATACCGCCAGCATCTCGGTGGTGCCCGTGTCCCTGGACCAGACCCGGAGCGCGCGGGCCGCCGGGTCGAGGAAGACGCAGGAGCCGTCCCGGTCGAAGGACGCCCAGCCGGTGGCGCTCTTCACGGGGTCCCAGTCCTGGCCGAAGGCCGGGACGGCGGCGAGGAGGACGAAGGCTGCGGTCAGAGCGCTGGCTGGATTCAACGAGGCCTCGGGTCGGTCTGGGGTTGGGCTGTATCAACCATAGACAAGGCCATCGCCACGGGCAAGAAATCAGGCGTACTTAATTTGCAGCCTGGCTGGAAGGCAGTTGGATCGGTAGTTTCCGATGGAAATCAACGATTCGTTCATATAGGGCTCGGGGGCTCAGGCCCTCTTCGTCCAGGAGCAGCGCCTGGTCCCCGTGATGGACGATGTGGTCCGGCACGGCGCAGCGGAGCAGGGGCCGGAGGATGCCCTGGTCCGCCAGGAGCTCGGCCACGGCCGCCGTGAAGCCGCCCGGGGCGCAACCCTCCTCCAGGGCCACGACGCCCCGGACCTTGCGGCTCCAGTGGCTGATGAGGTCCCCGTCCAGGGGCTTGACGAAGCGCGCGTTGATGACGGCGCAGGAAATCCCCTCCGCGGCGAGCCGCTGGGCCAGGGCCTCGGCCGGCGCCACCAGGGTGCCCAGGGCCACCAGCAGGAGGTCGCTTCCCTCCCGGAGGAGCTCCCCCTTGCCGATGGGCAGGGCGGCGATGGGATCCTGGAGCGGCACCCCCAGCGCGTTGCCCCGGGGGTAGCGCAGGGCCGCGGGGCGGTTGCTGTAGATGGCGGTGAACAGCATCTGGCGGAGCTCGTTCTCGTCCTTGGGGGCCATGATGACGATGTTGGGCATGCACCGCAGGAAGGACAGGTCGTAGAGGCCGTGGTGGGTGGGGCCGTCGGCGCCCACGATGCCTCCCCGGTCCATGGCGAAGGTCACGGGCAGGTTCTGCAGGCACACGTCGTGCAGCACCTGGTCGAAGCCCCGCTGCAGGAAGGTGGAATAGATGGCCACCACGGGCCGGAGGCCCTGGCAGGCCAGGCCCGCGCCGAAGGTGACGGCGTGCTGCTCGGCGATGCCCACGTCGAAGCAGCGCGTGGGGTGAGCCTTCTGGAAGATGTTCAGGCCCGTGCCGTCCAGCATGGCGGCGGTGACGGCGACGATCTTGGGGTCCTTGCGGGCCAGCTCCGTGAGGGTCGTGCCGAACACGCTCGTGTACGAGGGCATCGCCGGCTTCGCGGGGTCCACGGGGGCCTTGCGGATCTCCCCGGCCTCGGCGTCGAAGGCGGTGACGCCATGCCACTTGAGGGGGTCCTTCACGGCGGGGTCGTAGCCGAAGCCCTTCTTGGTCTGCACGTGGAGGAGCACGGGACCCTCGGCCATGCGCTCCTTGGCCTCGCCCAGGCCGCGCAGGAGGGCCGCCACGTCGTGGCCGTTGACCGGGCCGATGTACTTCAGGCCCAGGTCCTCGAAGAGCAGCCCCGGCACCGCGATGCGCTTGAAGGATTCCTCGCTCCACTTGGCGACCTTGGCCAGGCGCTTGCTGACGCTGGCCACGGGGATGGCCTTGATGGCGTACTCGATGCGGTCCCGCCAGCGGTTGTAGTACTGGCCGTTGATCATCTGGTTCAGGTAGCCCTGGAGCGAACCCACGTTGGGGTTGATGCTCATGTCGTTGTCGTTGAGGATCACCATGAACTTGCGCGTCTCCAGGAACCCGGCCTGGTTGAGGCCCTCGAAGGCCATGCCCGCGGTCATGGAGCCGTCGCCGATGACGGCGATGCTGGAGAAGTCCTGGCCCAGCAGGTCCCGGGCCTGGGCCATGCCCAGGGCCGCCGAGATGGAGGTGCTGGCGTGCCCGGCGCCGAAGTGGTCGTAGACGCTCTCCTCGCGCTTGAGGAAGCCCGACAGCCCCCCGTGCTTGCGCAGGGTGGGGAAGCGGTCCTTGCGGCCCGTGAGGATCTTGTACGGGTAGGCCTGGTGGCCCACGTCCCACACGATGCGGTCCACGAGGAAGTCGAAGTGGTGCATGAGGGCCACGGTGAGCTCCACCGTGCCCAGGTTGGAGCTGAAGTGGCCTCCGGTGACGCTGATGGAGTCGATGAGGAACTGGCGCAGCTCCAGGGCCAGCTGTTCCATCTGGATCAGGGAGAAATGCTGGATCTGCTGGGGCGCCGTGACGGAATCGAGGAGGGGTTGCCGGCTCACGCGCTGCGCCCCGCCAAGTACGTGGCCAAGGCCGTCAGGGAATGCGGATTCGGAAGCGATAGTAGCTGACATTGGGCACGCTCGGTGGCCTCCCGCAAGGCGTTGCGGGCTCCAGCGAGCCCGAGCAGCAGGGGGTAGGTGATTTTACCCTTGCCCTCGTCTTTGCCAACCCGCTTCCCCATGGCTTCCTGGGTGGAGGTGGCGTCGAGGATGTCGTCCTGGATCTGGAAGGCGAGCCCCAGGGCTTCTCCGGCCTCCCGCAGGGCGGCCCGCTCCTCCGGGGCGGCGGCGCCCGCGATGGCGCCCAGCTCCAGGGAGGCCCGGAGCAGGGCCCCGGTCTTCAGGCGGTGGATGACCTGCAGTTCGGCCAGGCTCACGGGATCGGCGCCCCGGGTGCGGGCCTCGCCCTCCAGGTCCAGGGCCTGGCCGCCCACCATGCCGCGCCAGCCCGCGGCCTCCCCCAGCACCCGGATGGCCTCCACCCGACGGGAGGGAGGGAGGTCGGCATCGGAGGCCAGGACCGTGAAGGCCTCGGTGAGGAGGCCATCGCCCGCCAGAATGGCCGGCCCCTCGCCGAAGGCCACGTGGCACGTGGGCTTGCCCCGGCGGAGGTCGTCGTCGTCCATGGCCGGAAGGTCGTCGTGGATGAGCGAGTAGGTGTGGATGTACTCCAGCGCCACGGCACAGGGCAGGGCCGCCTCGGCCCTGGCGCCCACGGCCTCGGCGGCCAGCATGCACAGCACGGGCCGGATGCGCTTGCCGCCGGCCTGGAGGCTGTAGGTCATGGCCAGGGCCAGGTTGGCGGCCTCGCCCTGGGCGAAGGGCAGGAGGTAGCGGGACTCGAAGAGGGGGAGGAGGCGGTCGAGATCCGCCTTGACCTGCTGGGGCGCCGGGAGGGTCAAGCCTGCTCCCCTTCCAGGGGCTCGGCGCGGTACTCCCCGCCCAGGCCCTGCTTGAGCACCTCCACCCGCCGCTGGGCCGCGGCCAGCTGCTGCTGGAGGGTCCGGCTCAGGCCGACCCCCTCCTCGAACTGCTGGAGGGCCTCCTCCAGGCCGAGGTTCCCGGCTTCCAGCCGCTGCACCAGGGCCTCCAGCCGGTCCAGTCCGTCGTCGAAGGAGGGGGTCGGATTCGTCATCCTTCCATTGTACCGGCCGGGTCTACTTTTTCTTCATCATCTCCTCGCGCATCTTCTTCCCCGCATCCTCGGTCCTGTAGTCCGCGGGGAGGGCGAAGGTGGCGGCGGGCACCGGGCCCTGCTCGATCTTCGTGGCCTCGGTGGCCACGTCCATGCCCATCATGCCGGTCATGTGGGTCTTGAGGGGGATGCCCTTGATCTTGGCCATCTCCTCGTAGAGCCGCTTGAAGCTCGCGCCCATGGGGCCGGCCTTGGCGAACTGCGCTGCGCGGGACTGGACCATCTTCATGTAGGCGGCATCGGGGATGGGCATCTTCAGGGTGGGGTCGGCGGAAAGGGCCATGACCAGCTTGCCCACCTTGATGTTCCAGGCCGTGCAGGAGCGCCCGGCCACGGTCTCGGGGCCCACCTTGTCCACCTTGAAGTCGTTGGGGTCGCCGAACATCGCGCCCATCATGGCCCCCATGCCCTCGGGCTGGGCGGCGTTGAGCGCGTCCAGGGCCGCCAGGGCGTCCTCGAAGCTCATCTTGGATATGAGTTTCTTCTTGTGGTCGATGGTGTAGGAGATGCCGTTCTTGAAGTCCACCAGGGTGTCCCGGCGGTCCTTCTCGTTGCGCACCATGTTGAATTCGCTGCTGTAGTAGTGGACCTCGGTGGAGGTCCCGCCGGCACCCATCATGCCTTTGGCCACCGAGTTGAAGGTGATGGTGAGATCGGCTGCGGCGAGGGCTCCGCACACCAGGGTTGCGGCCAAGGCAAGAACAAGGCGTAATCTCATTAGGAACTCCTGGGAAGGTTGACCCCAAATTACGCTCAAGCATTCCCGGATTCCAGAAGGAATTGTTGAAACTTCTAAGGACGAGGGTGGAAAAAACGATGGCCCGGATACTGGTTGTGGATGATTCCCAGGAAACCTGCGACCTCCTGGAGCTGCTCCTCGGGGAGGGCCTCGGCCTGGAGGTGGCCGTGGTCAAGGCCACCCGGCCCGAGGACGCCCTGCGACACCTCAGGGAGGGCGGTTTCGACCTGATGCTTTCGGACATCAACCTGGAGGCCAGCCTGGACGGCCTGGACCTGCTCAAGGCGGCCAAGCCCCTGGGGGTGGAGACCATCCTCCTCACCGGGTTCGGGACCCTGGAGAAGGCCCTGGAGGCCGTGCGGGAAGGCGCCTTCGACTTCATCTCCAAGCCCTGGAACAACGAGGACCTGCAGTCCCTGGTGAAGCGGGCCCTGCTCATGAAGGGTTCCCGCGGCGGGCCTAAGGATCCGGACACGGCCGTCGACCTCCATCAGAGCGTCATGATCGGCTCCAGCCCGAAGATGATGGAGGTCTACCGCACCATCGCCTCGCTGCAGAACAGCCGCACCACGGTGCTGATCATCGGCGAGAGCGGCACCGGCAAGGAGCTGGTGGCCCAGAACATCCACCTGAGCAGCGACCGCAAGGCCTGCCCGTTCGTGGCCATCAATTGCGGGGCCCTCACCGAGGGGCTGCTGGAGTCCGAGCTCTTCGGCCACGTGAAGGGCGCCTTCACCGGCGCCGTCCTGGACAAGAAGGGGCTCTTCGAGGAGGCGTCCGGAGGCACCATCTTCCTGGACGAGATCGGGGAGACCTCCCTGGGCTTCCAGGTGCGGCTCCTGCGGGTCCTGCAGGAGCAGGAGGTGCGCAAGGTGGGCGGCAACAAGACCGTCAAGGTGGACGTGCGGGTCATCGCCGCCAGCAACCGGGACCTTGCCGCCATGGTCAAGGCCGGCAAGTTCCGGGAGGACCTCTACTACCGGCTCTGCGTGGTGGAGATCCGGGTGCCTCCCGTGCGCGAGCGGTTCTCCCGGGACGCGCGCACCGGCAAGGTCCTCTCGGACATCCCCGCCCTCATGGACCACTTCCTGGCCGAGTGCAGCCGCAAGGACAGCCAGTTCTACCGCCTCAGGGCCGACGCGCGCCAGCAGCTGGAGGCCTACAGCTGGCCCGGCAACGTGCGGGAGATGGGCAACATCATCGAACACCTCACCCAGCTGAGCCGGGGCCGGGAGATCACCCCGGACGACTTCCCCGAGAAGATACGGGACGAGCTGCGCGCCAAGGGGACCAGCATCCCCGCCGCCCCCACCCCCCTCCTCGAGCTGATCAAGGACTGGGACCACCTGCCCACCCTCGAGGAGCTGGAGCGGCGCTACATCCAGGTGCTGCTCAAGCACGAGCACCGCAAGAGCCGCATCGCCGACATCCTGGGCAAGGACCGGACGACCCTCTACCGCAAGCTCAAGGACCTGGGCCTGGCGGAGGGCCCGGAGGAGGGACTCTGATGGAAAATGCAACGCGTTGCAGAATCCAACGGAGAAGACCTCAAGGTCAAATTATTAAGTAAAGCAATTGTTCAATTTATGTATTGGCCTGGTTCATGCATTCTTGTGCCCAGCTTCCGGCCGTGCCGGATTGAACCTGGAGAATCCATGAACAAGCTCGCAGCTCTGCTCATCGCGGCCGCCCTCATCAGCCCCGCGTTCGCCGAAGACGCCAAGAAGGACGTCAAGAAAGAGGAAGTGAAGAAGGTCGAAGTCAAGAAGGACGCCAAGAAGGACGTCAAGAAGGCTGAGCCCAAGAAGGAAGAGGCCAAGAAGGCCCTGACCGAAGAGAAGAAGGCCGAGGCCAAGAAGGCCGAGCCCAAGAAGGAAGAGGCCAAGAAGGATGCCAAGAAGGCTGCCAAGGCCGAGCCCAAGAAGGAAGAGGCCAAGAAGGCCCTGACCGAAGAGAAGAAGGCCGAGGCCAAGAAGGCCGAGCCCAAGAAGGAAGAGGCCAAGAAGGATGCCAAGAAGGCTGCCAAGGCCGAGCCCAAGAAGGAAGAGGCCAAGAAGGCCCTGACCGAAGAGAAGAAGGCCGAGGCCAAGAAGGCCGAGCCCAAGAAGGAAGAGGCCAAGAAGGATGCCAAGAAGGCTGCCAAGGCCGAGCCCAAGAAGGAAGAGGCCAAGAAGGCCCTGACCGAAGAGAAGAAGGAAGAGGCCAAGAAGGACGCCGCCCCCAAGGCCAAGAAGGCCAAGAAGGCTGCCAAGAAGGCCGAGAAGGCCGTCGAGCCCAAGAAGGAAGAGGCCAAGAAGGCCCTGACCGAAGAGAAGAAGGAAGAGGCCAAGAAGGATGCCGCCCCCAAGGCCAAGAAGGCCAAGAAGGCTGCCAAGAAGGCCGAGAAGGCTGTCGAGCCCAAGAAGGAAGAGGCCAAGAAGGCCCTGACCGAAGAGAAGAAGGCTGAAGCCAAGAAGGCCGAGCCCAAGAAGGAAGAGGCCAAGAAGGATGCCAAGAAGGCTGCCAAGGCCGAGCCCAAGAAGGAAGAGGCCAAGAAGGCCCTGACCGAAGAGAAGAAGGAAGAGGCCAAGAAGGACGCCGCCCCCAAGGCCAAGAAGGCCAAGGCTGCCAAGAAGGCCGAGAAGGCTGTCGAGCCCAAGAAGGAAGAGGCCAAGAAGGCCCTGACCGAAGAGAAGAAGGAAGAGGCCAAGAAGGACGCCGCCCCCAAGGCCAAGAAGGCCAAGAAGGCTGCCAAGAAGGCCGAGAAGGAAGCCGCTCCTGCCGAGAAGAAGTAGTCTCGATACGGACCAGCATTGAAAAGGGCCCCGCGAGGGGCCCTTTTCCTATGCCGGCGTGGCCCCCAGGAGGACCTGGAGCACGGCGTCCCGCAGGGAGGTCATGGTGTAGGGCTTGTGGAGGAAGGCGTCGGGCTTGAGGCTCCGGAGGGAGCCCGCCAGGACCTCGCTGGTGTAGCCGCTGCTCAGGATCACCTTGGCCCGGGGGTCCAGCTCCCGGATCTGGGTGGCGGCCTCGACGCCGTTGAGGTGCGGCATGGACAGGTCCATGACGATGATGGAGATGGCGTCCGCATGGGTCCGGTAGCATTCCAGGGCCTCGAGGCCGTCCTCGGCCAGGACGACCTCGAAGCCGGAGGCCATCAGGATCTCCGATGCGCACTGCCTGAGCATGGGCTCGTCGTCCACGAACAGCACCTTGCCCTGCGGGAGCACCAGGCTCGCGGGCTGCTCCGGGGCCTCCCCGCCCTCCGGCGCCTCCACCAGGGGAAGGTAGACCCTGAACACGGATCCGCCTCCGGGAACGCTGTCCACGGCGATGCCGCCCTCCCAGGCCCGGAGGATGCCCAGCACCGCCGACAGTCCCAGGCCCCGGCCGGTGAACTTGGTGGTGAAGAAGGGATCGAAGATCCTCGAAAGGATCTGATCCGTCATCCCGCAGCCCGAGTCCGCGACCTCCAGGACCGCATAGGCTCCGGGCCGCATCTGCGTCTGGGGCAGGAACGCCAGGGCCCCGGGCGGGTCGATGAGGTGCCGGCCGGCGCGTACGGTGATGGCCCCTTCCCTTTCCTCCCCGATGGCCTCGGCCGCGTTGTTGACCAGGCTGACCAGGATCTGGTGGAGCTGCGAAGGGTCCGCGTTGATCAGGAGGGGCTCGCCCGCCACGTCGACGCGAACGGCGATGCGCCTGGGGCAGGAGGCCTCGAACAGCTTTTCCATGCCTTTGACGAAGGTATTGAGGTCCAACAGGATGGGCAGCCAGGGCCCCCGGCCGGTGAAGGCGAGCATCTGGTTCGTGAGAAGCGCGGCCCGCTGCACGGCCTTCTCGATGTTGTCCAGGAAGGGCAGGGCCTGGCTTTCCGGGGGGTAGGCCTGGGTCAGGATTCCGCAGTTTCCCAGGATCGACGTCAGCAGGTTGTTGAAATCATGGGCGATCCCACCGGCCATGACCCGCAGGCTGTCCAGGCGCTGGGCCCTGCGGAGGGATTCCTCGGCCTCCTTCCAGGGGCTGATCTCCGTGTAGATCCCCAGGAACCGCTTCAGGTGGCCCGCGGGGTCGAAGGAGGGGGCGAGGGTGGCGTCCACCCAGTAGAAGGTGCCGTCCTTCGCCCGGTTCTTGATCTCCCCCTTCCAGACCCTGCCGGACAGCAGGGTCTCCCACAGGTTCCGCCAGAAGCAATCCTCGTGGCAGCCGCTGTTGAGGATCCGGTGGTCCTTGCCCACGAGCTCGTGGACCGGATATTTGCTGATCCGGCAGAAAAGTTCATTGACGTGGGTGATCAGCCCCCGGGGGTCCGTGATCGAAACCATGGCGTTCTCATCAACCGTTTTCAGGAGGTCTCCAATATCCTGAAGATGGATGATCGCGTTGGCGGACAGGAGGGTCCGGTCGGCATAACCTTCCATGGCTGCACCTGACGGCAACATAGATTAATCATCACCCGGAGGGGCGGCTCATGAGACGGTGTCTCAGGTCCCAAAGTATAGGTCGCCTCTTGATGATTGCCATATTTTCCATGCCTCCGGGCGAACGAAAAGGGCCCCATCCCGGGGCCCTTTTCATGGGTAGGCAATGTGCCGACTAGCAGACCTGGTGCATCCAGCCGTTGGTGTCGGGGTCCACGCCGTGCTGCAGGTTCAGCAGGGCTTCGCGCAGCTGGGAGGCCACGGGACCGGTCTCGCCGCGGTTGATCTGCCACTCGCCGTGGGCGGATTTCACGGTGCCGATGGGCGTGATGACGGCGGCGGTGCCGCAGGCGAAGGCCTCGGTCATGCGGCCTTCCAGGAGGGCGTCGCGCCAGTCGTCCACGGAGATCCGGCGCTCCTCGGCCCGGAAGCCCAGCTTCTTGGCCATGTCCAGGAGGCTCAGGCGGGTGATGCCGGGCAGCAGGGTGCCGGTGAGCACGGGGGTGACCACGATCGTCTCGCCGCCTTCCTTGTACACGAAGAAGATGTTCATGCCGCCCATCTCCTCGATGTAGCGGCGGTGCACGGCGTCGAGCCACACCACCTGGTCGCAGCCCTCGGCCTTGGCCTCGGTCTGGGCCACGAGGCTGGCGGCGTAGTTGCCGGCGCACTTGGCGGAGCCGGTGCCGCCGGGCGCGGCGCGGACGTAGTTCTCGGAGATCCACACGGTCACGGGCTTGACGCCCTGGGGGAAGTACGCGCCGGCGGGGGAGGCGATGAGGATGAAGAGATACTCCTTGGAGGCCTTGACGCCCAGGGCCGCCTCGGTGGCGATCATGAAGGGGCGCATGTAGAGGCTCTCGCCGATGGCGTTGGGGACCCAGTCCTTCTCCTGGCGGATCAGGAGGTCCGCGGCTTCCACGAAGAGGTCCACGGGCAGCTCGGGCATGGCCAGGCGGCGGGCGGAGGCGTTGAAGCGGTGGGCGTTGGACTCGGGGCGGAAGGTCTTGACGTGGCCGTCGGGCTGCCGGTACGCCTTGAAGCCCTCGAAGATCGCCTGGCCGTAGTGCAGGACGCTGGCGGCGGGGTCCAGGACGATGGGGCCGTAGGGCTTCAGCACGCCCTTGCCCCAGCCCAGCTCCTCGCTGTAGGGGATGACCACCATGTGCTCGGTGAAGACCTTGCCGAACCCCGGGTTCTGCATGCGCTTGGTCCGCTCCTCCGGCGACAGGGGTTCCCGGGCGAGCTGGATGTCGAAGCGCGCGGTGTTGGAGGTGGAGAGGGCGGTCATGGGAGCTCCTTCGGGGTTGAGACGCCGGGGCGGGCATGGATGAGCCCGCCCAGGCGCTCGATGGCTTCGCGGGTCACGCTCGGCGCATGGGTTGAGAAGTTGAGGCGAAGGCAGTTGGTGCCCCGCCCATCCGGAAAGAAGAGAGGACCCGGGGCGAAGCCCAGCCCGTGGGAGATGGCTTCGCGATGGAGATCGAGGGCCGAGACGTCCTCGGGGAGCACCACCCAGAGGTGCATGCCGCCCTTGGGCTCGGTGACTTCGGCGTCCCGGGGGAAACTGGCCTGGATGGCCTCCAGCATGGCGTCCCGGCGCTCCCGGAGGGCCTTGCGGATCCGCACCAGGTGGCGCCGGAACCCGCCGGAGTCCAGGAAGTGGCCCATCACGGCCTGGGAGAGGGTGGGCAGGGCGATGGTGTGCACCTCCTGCACCAGGGCCAGCCGGCGCAGGACGGCGTCGGGGGCGATGATGTAGCCCAGGCGCAGGCCCGCGGCCACGGACTTGGAGAAGCTGCCCAGGTGGATGACGTGCTCGGCCCCCGGCAGGCTCCGGAAGCTCGGCGTGCGCCCGCCGATGAAGCGGAGGTCCCCGTAGGTGTCGTCCTCCACCACCGTGACGCCGTGGGCGCGGGTGAGCGCGAGGATCCGCTCCCGCCGCGCGCGAGAGAGGGTCATGCCGGTGGGATTGTGGAAGGTGGGCACCGTGAAGAGGAACTTCGCGTCGCCCTTCTGCAGGAGGGAGGCGAGCCGGTCGGGGTTCAGGCCGTTGCGGTCCACCGGCACGGGAACCGCCTCGCGGCCCAGGGTGCGGATGAGGGCCAGGGCCCCCACGTAGCAGGGGCTCTCCACCAGCACCCGGTCGCCGGGGATGGTCAGCGATTCCAGCACCAGGGCCAGGCCGGCCTGGGAACCGGGGATGGAGCGGATGCCCCAGCCCGGGGGAACGGGTTCCCCCTCGTCCCGCAGCCACCCGGCGACCCCGGAGAGGTAGGACGGGTGGCCCGCGGGGGCGGCGTACACCCAGGCCTCGGCGTCGAGTTCCTTCATGGTGCGCGTGTACAGCCGGCGGAGGGCGTCGCCCGGCAGCAGGTCCGTGGGGGGGAAGGCTGCGGAAAAGCTCACCAGGCTGCGGTTCTGGGCCGCCTCCAGCGTGTCGCCCAGCCAGGGGCCCAGCTCGTCCTCCCGCACCCGCAGGGAGGAGCCCTGGAAGGGGAAGATGTCGGGATCCAGCAGGGCGGGCGCCTCCGGCAGGTAGTCGCTCACGAAGCTGCCCCGGCCCGTGACGGTCTGCACCCACCCCGTGCGCTTGAGCCCCGCCAGGGCCTTGAGCACGGTCAGGCGGTGCACCTTGAACCGCAGGGCCAGATCCGGCACCGCCGGGAGCCGCATGCCCGGGTTCCACTCGTTGGCCTGGATGAGCGAACGCAGGGTACGCTGCAGCTGCAGATAGAGGGGACTGGCTGCACCGGGATTCAGGGGGGCCGTGGGGATCATGACCCCCAAAGCTTGGGCTCCTGCCGGGGAAAAGTCACCCCACGGGGGTCAAAACTACAGGCCATGGCAGACCGCCCGCCATGATGGAGGCATTTTCAGGAATTTCCCATACCGGCACAGACTGCTAGCTGGCCAGATCCTCGCGCCTTATTCCCGCCGCCCGCCGGATGCCCAGGGCGGAAACCGCCAGGGCGGAGGGGTCCAGCACCTCCCGGGCCACCCGCTGCACCTGCTCCAGTCCGACCTCCTCGATCTCGGCGATCTGCTCGTCCAGGGTCAGGATGCGGTCCGTGTGCAGGCTCTGGTAGGCGAGGGAGAACATGCGGCTGGTGGCGGACTCCTGGCTGAAGACCAGGTTGGTGCGCAGCTGCAGCTTGGCCCGCTCCAGCTCTTCCAGGGTGACGCCCGAGGCCCGCACCTTGGCGCACTCGGCGGCCGCGCGGCGCACCAGCTCCCGGGCCCGCTCCGGCGCGCAGCTGGCGCTGATCTGCAGGGCCCCGGTGTCCTGGTAGTGGGTGAGGTAGGTCCCCACCTGGTAGCACAAGGCGTTCTTCTCCCGCAGTTCCATGAAGAGCCGGCTGGACATGCCGCCTCCGAGCACGTGGCTCAGCACCCCCACCGCAGCCCGGTCCGGATGCACGTGGGGATGGGCCGGGAACCCCATGACGAGGCTGGTCTGCTGCAGCTCCTTGCGGGGCGTGTTGAGGACGAAGGGCCGGGGCCGGCCGGAGGCGGCGCGGCCGGTTTCGTCCCGGAGGCCCCGCGGCAGGGCGTCCAGCACGGGCCCGAGCAGCTCCAGGAAGGGCTGGACCTCGATGTCTCCCGCCGCGACGATGAGGAGGTTGGGCGCCCGGTAGGTCTTGTCGAAGAAGGCCCGGGCCTGGTCCCGCCCGTAGGTGGCCACCTGCTCCCGCCGGCCCAGGATGGAGTGGGACAGGGGGCTGCCCGGCCAGAAGTTGGCGTAGAACAGCTCGCTCACCCAGTCGTCAGGTTGGTCCTCGCTCTGGCTGATCTCCTCCAGGATCACGTTCCGCTCCCGCGCCAGTTCCTCGGCGTCGAAGGTGGGCGTGGTCACCAGGTCCTCCAGGATGGCCACCAGGTCGGGGAGCTTCTCCTTCAGGACCTTGCCGTAGAAACAGGCGGCCTCCTTGCCCGTGAAGGCGTCGAGGCTGCCCCCCAGGTGGTCGGTGGCCTCGGCCATGACCTGGGGTTCCGGGAACCGGGCGGTGCCCTTGAAGACCGTGTGCTCGATGAAGTGGGCCAGCCCCTCCTCTCCCGGGAGTTCCCAGCAGGAGCCGCGCTTCACCCAGAACCCCACGGAGCAGCTGCGCACGCCTGGGATGGGGTCGATGAGGATCTCGGTGCCGTGGGGGGAAACGGAGCGGTAGGGCATCGGACCAGTGTAACGGCGAACCCCGATCCTAGCCTTCCGCGTCCCGCCCAGCCAGACCGACGGGCGTCTTCTGCAGCTTCCAGCCGCACAGCGCCCAGCACAGCGCGCCGAAAAGGACCAGCGCCAGGACCGACACCAGCACGGGGCTGGCGATCTGTTCCTGGGCCAGGATCTCCCAGTCCGCGACCATGCCGCCGCGGCTGCCGGAAATGCTCTCGATGTGGTGGAGGAAGGTGAAGCGCTGCAGGGTCGCGGGCAGCACGCGCAGGATGGACTCCCAGCCGAAGAACACCAGGGCGCCCCAGAGGGTGCCCCGCTTGAAGACGAGCACCAGAAGGCTCATGAACGCCAGTTCCGCCCAGAAGGCGAGCACCAGCGCCAGGGCCTGGAGGGCGGCGGAGGCGGCGTCCGCGCCCAGGGCCATGAGGCCGAGGCCGGCGGCCGCGAGCCAGCCCGCGCCCCAGGCGAACCACACGAGGCCCTTGGCGAAGGGGAGGCTCCACACGGGCACGGGGCGCACGAGGATGAGCGGGAGGGTGCGCTGCTCCAGGTCCTCCCGGATCCCGCCGGGGGCGGCCACCAGCACCATGATGGGGAGGACGAGCGCCGCCAGGACCCCGTGGAAGAGATGCAGCGCCAGGCGGGAGTCGAAGTTGCCGAACTGCCTGCCGACCATCAGGCCCACGAAGGAGAAGGCCACGGGCACCACGGCCAGGGCGCAGAGCACCCAGCCCCGGGCCTGGAGGACCCTCGGCGCGTAGCCCAGGGCCACGGCGCGCACGGTGGTCATCGCGGAGAGGGCTCGGCTCGTCATTGGTGGTCCTTGGTGAGGAACTGGAAGACCGCGTCCAGGTTGAGATCCAGGGGATCCAGGGCGGCCAGGGGCAGGCGCCCTTCCACCACGGCCTCCTGGAGCCGGGGGAGGAAGGTCCTGGGGTTGCGCACGGCCAGGACGGCTCCGCCCTCCTCCATGCGCAGGGCCACCAGCTCGCCCTGCTCCACGGCCCACCGGGCCACGGCGGTGGCGGAGGGGGCGGTGACCCGCAGCTCCACCGGGTGCCGGTCCAGCAGCTCGCGGATCTCGGGCACGCTGCCCTCGGCCAGGAGCCGGCCGCGGAAGAGCAGGAGGATGCGGTCGGTGAGCTGGGCCACCTCGCCCAGGATGTGGCTGGAGACGATGATGCGGGCGCCGCCCCCGGCCAGCATGCGCAGGAGGTCCATGAGCTGGAGCCGGGCCTCGGGATCCAGGCCGTTGAAGGGCTCGTCCAGGATGAGGAGCGAGGGCTCGTGGAGCAGGGCCTGGGCCAGGCGGATGCGCTGGCGCATGCCCTTGGACATGGAGGTGAAGGGCTGGCGCGCCCGGCTCTCCATGCCGGTGATGGCCAGGGCGCGCTGGAGGGCCAGGTCCAGGGCGCGGCCCTGGAGGCCGGAGAGCTGGCCCATCATGCGCAGCCACCGGTCCGCGCGCATGCCGCCCGGGAAGCGGTCCCCCTCGGGCACCAGGCCCAGGCGGGAGAGCACGGCGGGGTTGCGGTAGGGCGCCTCGCCGAACACCCTCACCTCGCCGCCCGAGGGCGGCAGGAGCCCGCACAGGAGCTGGATGAGGCTGGACTTGCCGGCGCCGTTGGGGCCCAGGAGGCCGGTGATGCCGCCCCCGGGTCCCAGGTCGAAGCTGGTGGGGGAAAGGCCGAGGATGTCGCCGTAGCGGAGGGAGGCGCGCTGGAGGGAGATCATATCGTCGCCTCGCTGGGGCGCGTGCGCCGCACTGCGATGATCAGCCAGAGGACCAGGTGGAAGGCGGTGCCAAGGAGCACCGGGATCCAGCCCTGCTCGCTGTCCAGGCCCAGGATGAGCCGGGGCCAGGCCTTGCTCAGCGTGCCCACGCCCAGGGCCATCCAGCGCGGGTCGGACAGGGCGCCGGAAGCGACCGCGCCCAGGGCGCTCGAGCCCAGCAGGATGCCGAGGGCCCATCCGAAGCCGGCCTTGGGGGAGGAGGCCAGGCTGGAGGCGCCCAGCGTGACGGCCCCCATGAGGGCGGAAATGGCGGCGGCCGCGGGCAGAAGGTAGAGGGGCGCCGTGGGCCACACCGGCCCGTGCAGCCCGGCGATGGCCAGGGACAGGCCCCAGGGGAGGAAGATGAAGGGAAGCATGACGGCCAGGGGCAGCCCCGCGGCGAAGAGGGCCTTGGCGCCGAGATAGTCCCTGGGCGTGACGGGGTGGGCATAGAGCAGCGGGCGGATGCGGTAGAGGGTGTCCCGGGCCACGAGCCCGCCGCCCACCAGGGCCACCTGGAGCCACAGGATGGTGATCATGAAGGGGTTCAGGAGCCCGGCCTGGAACCTGGCGCCCTGGGGGAGGAAGGCGTCGGTGACCTTCCGGATGTCGGCCAGGGCGGCCTTGCTGGCCATGAGGTGGTTCACGTAGAGCTGCGCGCAGAGGATAAGGAGGATGGCCAGGAACACGAACCCGAAGAACCGCCCCAGCTTGAGGCGGAGCACCCGCCGCAGGTCGAAGCGGAAGATCACGAGCGCGGGCGGCAGGCCCAGGCCCTGCTCGGGGCGGGGGGGAAGGGAGGGGGCGTAGATGGGCATCAGGCGGGCCTCAGGGCGCGGATCAGGACTTCGTCGAGGCGGTCATGCCTGGGGGTGAGCTGCACCAGGGTGGCGTTCCTCGCCTGGGCCCACCGGAAGGCGGCCACGGGATCGGGGTCCGCCAGCTCCACGTCGTAGAGCCCGTTGCGGGCCTCCAGCACGGTGCCCAGCTGGCCCAGTTCGGCCTCCTGCCCAGGCGCCAGCGGATCCAGGAACCGCAGCTCGAAGCGCCGGGCCAGCATCCTGCGCAGGCCCGCCATGCTGCCGCTGGCCTTCACTTCGCCCTTGTCCAGGATCACCAGCTGGTCCGCCACCCGCTCCACGTCCAGCAGCAGGTGGCTGGCCAGCACGACGCTGGTGTCGAGCTCGGCGCGAACCTTCAGCACCAGGTCCAGCATGCGGGTGCGGCCGTCGGGATCCAGGCCGTTGGTGGGCTCGTCCAGGAAGACCAGTTCGGGCGAGTGGACCAGGGCCTGGGCCAGCTTCACCCGCTGGCGCATGCCCGTGGAGTACCCGGAGACGTTGCGGTAGCGGGACTCGTCCAGCCCCACGAAGTAGAGCACCTCGTGCGAGCGGTCCCGGGACTGGCGGGCGGAGAGGCCGCTCAGCTCGCCCCAGAAGGCCACCTGCTCGTAGGCCGAGGCGTCCTCGATGAGGGCGTCGTACTCGGGCATGTACCCGATGCGGGAACGCAACTTCGCCGCATCGGGACTGCCCAGGGGCACGCCCAGCACCTCGCCCCGGCCCCCTGCGGGCCGCAACAGGCCCAGCAGCGTCTTGAGGAGCGTGGACTTGCCCGAGCCGTTGGGGCCGAGGAGACCGATGATCCCCGGCTCCAGCTCCAGGGTCACCCCGCGAAGGGCGACCACCGGTCCGTACCGAACTTCCAGTTCTTCGAATGCGAGCAAGGGGTGCTCCTAGAATTTCATCCCGACGCTGCCCTGGAGGACGTTCCCATCGTAGGTGCGGTCCACGGAACTCACAAGGTAGCGCGCTTCCGCCGACAGGGCCCGGTTGAAACGGTAGCCGGCGCCCGCGGTCACCGCCAGCTTGGTGGTGTGGGAGGACACCCGGGCACCGGCCGCGGGCGTGCGATCGAAGAACCACCGCACCCCGCCCAGGCCGGCCAGGACGTAGGGCCCCTTGAAACTGCCGGAGAAATGGTAGAGGTGGTCGAAGGAAAGGACGTAGTTGCTCGCCTTGGTCTTCAGGGCCGGGGTCCCGGCGGGGCCGCCCTCGGGGAAGACGTTCCACTCCAGCCGCGTGCGCCGGGAGAGGCCGTCCTTGAAGTAGCGGTTCCACTGCACGCCCAGGCCCAGGCCGGTGGTGTGGTCCAGGGCCGTCCCCAGCTCCTTGGCGGGGAGGTTCGCCTGCACCTGCCAGGCGAATTCCGACCGGTCGCGGGAATGCCAGTGCCAGCGGTGGCGATCCGGCTTGGCCTCGGGCTCGTCGGCGAAGACGGGCGCGACGCTGGCGGCGCAGAGGAGGAGGACGAGGGTTCGAAGAACATGCCGCATGGAATCTCCGTGGCTTTCCAATGCCTACGGATCGGCGGCCCCGGAGGTTTAGAGGAATCCCAGGAGAGGGTTCCCCCCCGTCCCGAAGTTCGCGAGGTTCGGGAAGATCGCGGCGAGGTCGGAGGCGCCCACGCCCAGCCAGGATCCGAGGGTGGCGGCGTACTGGTCCACGGCGGTGGTGGGGATCCAGACGCCGCTGAAGGGGGAATCGGGGTTCACGAAGGCGCCCAGGTCGGGGCCCACGGTGGGGAAGCGCCCGTAGAGGTCGCCGCCCTTGACGGCGCCGCCCACCACCAGGTGGTGGGCGCCCCAGCCGTGGTCGGTGCCCGAGCCGTTGCTGGTGAAGGTGCGCCCGAAGTCGGACATGGTGAAGGCCGTCACGCTGCCGCTGAGGTCGGCGCCGTTGAGGGAGGCCAGGCTCTGCATGAAGTAGCCCAGCCCCGCGTCCAGGTTGAGCATGAGCCTGGGGTGGCTCGCATTCTCGTCCATGTGGGTGTCGTGGCCGCCCACGCCCAGGAAGAACACCTGGCGCTTCATGCCCAGCACCTGCCCGGCGGCGATGAGGTTGGCGATGGTCTGGAGGCCGGTGGCCACGGGATTGACGACGCTGGCTCCCGTGCGGGGGTCGGTGACCCTGGGGGGAGCGGGGGCGGCGGTGATCGCCAGGAGGGCGTTGGCCAGCTGCTGCTGGGCCGTTGCCGAGCGGCTCACCACCGCGGCGTGGTCGGCCTGGAAGTGGGATGGGATCGACGGCGTGGGGGACGTGATGATCGACTGGAGGGTGCCGGGGGCGGCGGAGCTTCCGAAGAGGCTGCCCTGCCGGGTGCCGCTGATGGCGATGGGACCCGAGGCGGAGGACTGGTAGGCGAGGGTGGTGCGCCCGGAGAGCAACACGGCGTTCCCCGACACCGATATGGCGGTGAACACCCCATTGGCGTTGGCGGAGGCGAACGTGTCGGCCAGGAGGCCGCCCCAGCCCAGGCGGGCCCCCTCCCCCGCTCCGGTCTGCCACGTGGACTGCTGGTCGTTGTGGGAGTAGAGGCTCCTGGGCAGGGTGGCGGTGCCGGCCTTGTACTGGGCGCGGGTGACGGGCTGGACCAGGGTGCCCAGGTTGGCCACCACGGCGGCCTTGCCCTGGGCGAAGAGGCCCTGGACGTTGGTCATGAGCGGGTGGAGGGCGAAGGTGCGCACCCCGGTGCCGGTGGTGCCCGCGGGCCACCCGTTGTCGGTGCGGGGCACGATGGGCAGCACGCCGCCCAGGGCCGAGGCCCCCTGGGACCCCAGGGCCCCCGCCACGGCCGGGGCGCCCGGCTCGGCCAGGGCGATGGAGGACGCGCCGCCCACGTTCCGGGAGGCCTGGTAGCGGCCCCAGGAATCGGCGTCGGTGGCCATGACCATGTTGGCGGAGTCGTTGCCGCCCAGCAGGAAGATGCACACCAGGGCCTTGTAGTCCGTGGGCGCGGCCAGGGCGCCCAGGGAGGCCAGGCGCAGGCCGAAGGGGTGCAGGGCAGGACCCAGGCCCAGGGCCGCGGAAAGGCGGAGGAAGTCGCGACGGGATGAGGGCATGGTTGCTCCGCTCAGCGCTGGTGCAGGAATTCGGGGGAGGCGAGGGTCAGGAACACGGCGATCTTCACCCGGTCCAGACGGGCCTTGTCCAGGTCGGCCTGGACGCCCGTGGTGGGCAGCTTGCGGGCCGCGACGGCCGCGGTGATCTGGTCGCGCAGCGTGGCCGACATGGCCGAGCAGGTGAGGACGTCGGCCACCCGCGCCACCAGGGCCGAGGGGGTTTCCGCCAGCGGGAGTTCCGCGGCGTAGGCCGCGGTGATGTCGGCGCCGGTGGTGGGGGGCAGGGTGCCGGTGCCGCCGCCGATGCCGTTGGAGACGAGGTTCAGGAGGAAGTTCAGGTAGCCCGCCACCGAGACCTCGTCCACGGTCTGGAACTCCGGGGCCAGCAGCCCCGCGGCTCCCAGCTCGCCGTGGGGGGGCACGAAGCCGGGGCGCCAGAAGTTGAAGACGGACGGCGCATTGAGCGGCGACTGGCCGAGGCTGGTGGAGCTGGAGTCCAGTCCGGGCATGAGCCAGGTGCCGGACTGGGAGGAGGCGCCGAAGGCCCTCATCCAGGCCGTGAGCCGCAGCACGGGCTCCTTCAGCTTCCCGTAGCCCGGGTCGGAGGAGGCCGTGCGGGCCTCGGGGTCCAGCAGGAGGGCCCGCACCACCGCCTTCAGGTCCCCGCGCACCCCCTTGCCGTTGTCGTTGAACGCCGCGGCCACCCGGCCCACGTAGGCCGGGGAGGGGTTGCTGGTCACCAGCTGCTGGATGAGCCGCGTGGCGAGGAAGGGCCCGACGTTGGGGTGGCCGGCGAGGGTGTCCAGGGCCACCTTGAGATCCCCCGCGGGGTCCGGCGTGGAGGAGGCGGCGATGGTGGTGCCCAGGAAGCTCTTGGCGCTCACGGAGTGGTAGGCGGGGTAGAGGCCCATGGCCGTGGTCTCGCTGGCGGGGCCCTCCATCTTCCAGAAGGTGGTGCTGGTGGGATTGGCGGCGTACCAGCCCCAGCCCGTGAACGCCTTGGCCAGGCCCGCCACGTCGTCATGGCTGTAGGTGGGGATGGGGGCGCCCTGGGCGTCGGTCTTCAGGGTGCCGTCGGCGTTGAGCTGGTAGAGGCCGATGGTGAAGAGCTGCATGACCTCCCGGGCGAAGTTCTCGTCCGGCAGGCGCCCGCGGGTGAGGTCCTCCTGTCGGTTGTTGAAGGAGGAGAGGTAGAACCCCATGGCCGGATGGAGGGTGACGTCCTCCAGGAGCCTGCGGAAGCTGCCGAAGGCGCCGGCCCGGAGCGTGTCGTAGTAGGAGGCCGCGCTGCGGGGATGGCCGGCGACCTTGGCGTCCTGCATGGACACCACCATGATCTGGCTCAGTGCGAAGGCCACCCGGTGCCGCAGGGGGTCCCCGGCGTTGACCGCCTGCCCGTAGAAATGCTCATAGAACTGGTTGGGACCGAGACTGAGGAGCCCGGTGGTCCTGCCCGAGTTGTAGGCGTCGAACTGGGCCTGGCGGGCGTCCATGTGGGCCACGAAGGTATCGGTGGCCGGCTGGGCCAGCTGGTGGTCCACCCAGCCGGCGTAGCCCAGGGTGGTCAGCAGGGCCACGTCCGCGTCCGAGGGACCGAAGGTGGCCTGGGTGAGGAAGCGCCGGGCCTCGGCGGGCGTCGCGGGGGGATCCTTGGGCGGGGCCAGGGTGGGGTGGCTGCCGCCGCCGCACGCCAGCAGGAAAGCGGCCGCCATGGAGATCACGGACCTTCGGATAAAGGTGGGGCGGATCATACGTGCTCCCGAGAAGGGCTTGCCTAGCGCTCGATTCCCGGGGGGCCATGTACCGTGCCAAACCATTCATATGATAAGGCAAGCGAGCGAAGGGTGACGAAAAGAATCACGATCCTTCGCACGGATCCACATGGGCAGAAAAAAACGCCCGGCATGGTGTGCCGGGCGTTTTCGTCGCGCTGGGCGCGGTCTACTCGGTGACGAGCTCCCGGCGGCGCTCCTTGAGGCGGCCGGCCTTGCCGAGCTTGTCGCGCAGGAAGTAGAGCTTGGCGCGGCGGACCTTGCCGCTGCGGAGCACTTCCAGCTTGTCGATCGAGGGGCTGTGGAGGGGGAAGACCCGCTCGACCCCGATGCCGGCCGAGATCTTCCGGACGGTGAAGGAGGTGCGCATGCCGCCGCCCTTGATGCTGATCACCACGCCCTGGTAGATCTGGATGCGTTCCTTCTCGCCTTCCTTCACCTTCACGTGCACCTTGACGGTGTCGCCGGGGGCGATCTTGGGGAGGTCGGAACGAAGCATGCCAGCTTCGAGGCGGTCCATAATGTTGGTCATGACTTCTCCTGTTGAGGCCAGCGGTCCCAGGGCCAGAACGGCCGGACATGGCGCACGAATCCCACACTCGGGCTGATCAGTTTACCGGAATGAGCCCGGATTTCCAGCGCTTTTCCAGCCTTTGGGCCGGGGCCGGTCCCAGTCCTCGGGGTGCTCGGCCTGCCAGGCGCACCATTGGTCCGCCCGGGGCAGGGCCGGGATGCGGGCCCGGAAGGCCTCCCACAGGTCCGGGCGCAGGCGCTTCGTGCGGGCCATGGCCTCCCGGAGGCGGTGGAGGCGGATGGCCTCGTGGTTGCCGCCCTGGAGCACGGCGGGGACCGGGAGGCCCTCGAACTCCGCGGGGCGGGTGTAGTGGGTGTGGTCCAGCAGGCCCCCGGCGAAGCTGTCGGCGTCGGCCGAGGCGCTGTTGCCCAGGACCCCGGGGAGCCAGCGGCACACCGCGTCGATGAGGAAGAGGGCCGGGAGCTCGCCCCCGGAGAGCACGGCCTCCCCGACGCTCATCTCCTCGTCGATGTAGAGGTCCACGGCCCGCTGGTCCAGGCCCTCGAAGCGCGTGCAGACCAGCACGACCTGGTCCAGGGCGGCCAGTTCCAGGACCTTGGCCTGGTCCAGGGGCGGGGCGGCGGGGCTGAAGTGGATGACCCGGCGCCGGGGTTCCCGGGGCAGCGAGGCCAGGGCGTCCCGGACCACGTCGGGCCGGAGCACCATGCCCGGCCCGCCCCCGAAGGGCGGGGCGTCCACGTGGCCGAAGGCGTTGCCCGCGAAGGGGCGGTAGGAGTGGGTGGCCAGCACGTGCCCCAGGTCCCGGAAGGCCCGGCCCGTGACCCCCGTGAGGGCCAGATCGAAGAACTCGGGGAGAAGGGTCAGGGCGTCGAAGCGCATGGGGTTCCAGTTTGTCACAAGGAATTGAAGGGTTGGACCTTGCGCTTTGGCCGGGGGCAACCATCCTTGCGGGGTCGAATCCGGCCGGAACGGCTACAAGTATATAAATAATTACCTTTGAAGGGGCCTGCCGGGCCTCTCCGTCCCCTTTTCAGCCATCCTTCCAAAAGAAAGGCGCTCCCATGGAATGGGTCACTCTCCTCCTCCAGATCCTCGAACTGCTGATCCGGCTGCTCGCTACGAAGTAGGCGTCTCCTCGGACCAGCCCTCCCCGTCCTCCAGGGCGGGATCCACCGGCACCCGGTAGGCCTCGGAGCCCCACGCTCCCAGGTCCCGGGTGCGACAGCGTTCGGAGCAGAAGGGCCGGGTGGGGGTCGTCTCCCAGGGGACGGGTTTGCGGCATTGGGGGCAGGGGCGCACGAGCATGGCCCCAGTCTACCACCCGGCCCTCCACGCAATCCTGCTTGCGTCGGCATTAAAAAATTTTAGTCAGTTTTGGAAGATCCGGTTGACACCTGGATTTCCATGCGTAGACTGGGAAGTGCGGAATGGTGACGGAACCGTCCGGCACCCCCCAGGAGGCAGGTATGGGAAAGATCATCGGCATCGACCTCGGCACCACCAACAGCTGCGTCGCAGTCATGGAGGGTGGCCAGCCAAAGGTCATTCCCAACGCGGAAGGCTCGGACACCACCCCCAGCGTGGTGGGCTTCAACCCCAAGACCAGCGAGCGCCTGGTCGGCGCGGCCGCCAAGCGGCAGGCCGTGGCCCAGCCCAAGAACACGGTCTCCTCCATCAAGCGGTTCATGGGGCTCCCCTTCGCCGATTCCTCCAAGGAACAGCACCTGGTGCCCTACCTGGTCGAGCGCGGCGAGAAGGGCGGCTGCAACGTCAACATCATGGGCAAGCACTACACCCCTGAAGAAATCAGCGCCATGGTGCTCACCAAGATGAAGGAGAGCGCCGAGGCCTACCTGGGCGAGAAGGTGACCCAGGCCGTCATCACGGTCCCGGCCTACTTCAACGACGCCCAGCGCCAGGCCACCAAGGACGCCGGGGCCATCGCGGGCCTGGAGGTGATGCGCATCATCAACGAGCCCACCGCCGCGGCCCTGGCCTACGGCCTGGACAAGAAGAAGGACGGGACCATCGCGGTGTTCGACTTCGGCGGCGGCACCTTCGACATCTCGATCCTGGAGGTGTCCGAGGGCGTGGTCGAGGTGAAGTCCACCAACGGCGACACCCACCTGGGCGGCGACAACGTGGACCAGCTGATCATCGACTGGCTCATCGAGGAGTTCCAGAAGGCCGAGGGCATCGACCTGCGCAAGCAGGCGGAATCCCTGCAGCGCCTGAAGGAGGCCGCCGAAAAGGCCAAGTGCGAGCTCTCCACCACCACCCAGACCGACATCAGCCTGCCCTACATCACGGCGGACGCCAGCGGTCCCAAGCACATCAGCCAGACCCTCACCCGCAGCCGCTTCGAGGCCATGCTCGAGCCGATCCTCAAGCAGCTTCGCGTCCCCTGCGAGAACGCGGTGAAGGACGCCAAGCTCAGCCACCACGAGATCGACGAGGTCGTCCTGGTGGGCGGCTCCACCCGCACCCCCAAGGTGCAGGAGCTGGTGAAGTCCATCTTCGGCCGCGAGCCCAACAAGAGCGTGAACCCTGACGAAGTGGTGGCCGTGGGCGCCGCGGTGCAGGGCGGCGTGCTCGCCGGCGACGTGAAGGGCGTGCTGCTCCTGGACGTGACGCCGCTCTCCCTGGGCATCAACGCCAACGGCGGGCAGATGAGCGTCATCATCCCCCGCAACACCACCATTCCCACCAAGCGGTCCGAGATCTACACCACCGCCGTGGACAACCAGCCCGGCGTGGACATCGAGGTGTTCCAGGGCGAACGCCCGCTCGTCGAGGGCAACAAGCTCCTGGGCAACTTCCACCTGGGCGGCCTGCCCCCCGCGCCCCGCGGCATGCCCCAGATCGAGGTGGTCTTCGACATCGACGCCAACGGCATCGTGCACGTGACGGCCAAGGACAAGGGCACCGGCAAGGACGCCAGCATCACCCTCACCGGCTCCACGGGCCTGTCCAAGGAGGAGATCGACGCCAAGGTCAAGGACGCCGAGGCCCACAAGGCCGAGGACGAGGACCGCAAGAAGCTCCTGGAGGACAAGAACCACCTGGACCAGACCATCTACCAGGTGGAGAAGCTCATCAAGGAGAACGGCGAGAAGCTCCCCGAGGGCGACCGCAAGGACGCCGAGGCCGCCATCGCCGAAGGCAAGGAGGCCCTGGCCAGCCTGGACAAGGACCGCATCGCCAAGGCCCTGGAGAACCTCAACGCCAAGAGCCACAAGCTGGCCGAGAGCATCTACAAGGATGCCCAGCCCCCGCAGGATCCCGGCGCGGCGGCCCCCGGCGGGGACCCCAAGAAGAAGGAGGACGACGTCATCGACGCCGAAGTCGTGAACTAGGAATTGACGCATTCCCGTGGGGCCGGGGTTTCGACCCCGGCCCTTCGTCTATCCGGCAAAAAACCTTAGTCCGGGTGGCGCAAATCCAGGGTAAATTGCTGCCATGGCCACTCCCGACTACTACAAGATTCTTGGCGTCCCCAAGGGCGCCTCCGAGGAGGACATCAAGAAGGCCTACCGGAAGCTCGCGCGCAAGTTCCATCCGGACCTCAACCCCGGCAACAAGGAGTCGGAGGCCCGGTTCAAGGAGCTCGCCGAGGCCAACGACGTCCTGTCCGATCCTGCCAAGCGGAAGAACTACGACACCTACGGCGACCCGGCCGGGCCGGGGCCCCAGATGGGCGGCGGCCAGGGCTTCTCCTTCGAGGACGGCGGATTCGCCGGCAGCTTCCAGGATCTCTTCCAGGGCTTCGGCAAGCGGCCCCCGGGCCGCCGGAGGCCGGGGCCCCGGGCCGGCGAGGACACCCAGCACACCGTCCGCATCGGCTTCAAGGACGCCTTCAGCGGCACCCGCCTCACCCTCAACCTGCACCGCTCCGAGACCTGCACGGCCTGCCAGGGCAGCGGGGACAAGGTGGGCGCGCCGGTGAGCACCTGCCCCACCTGTTCCGGCCGGGGCTACCAGGAGCTGGGCGGCGGCTTCTTCCGCTCGAGGGAGGAGTGCCCGGCCTGCGGCGGAACGGGGAAGAAGGCCCCCCCCTGCGAGACCTGCAAGGGCCAGGGGCGCATCCCCCGGAACGAGTCCGTGACCGTGGCCATCCCCGCGGGGGTGGAGGACGGGACCCGGCTGCGGGTGGCCGGCAAGGGCGAGGCCGGACGGCGCGGCGGCGGCCCCGGGGACCTCTACCTGCAGGTGCAGGTGGAAGCGGACCCGCGCTTCGAGCGCCGGGGGGCGAACCTCTATCTGGATCTCCCCATCAGTTTTTCCGAGAGCGCCCTGGGGGCCAAGGTGGAGATCCCCACCCCCGAGGGCCACTCCACCATCAAGATCCCGCCGGGCACCCAGGGCGGCGCCAACCTCCGCCTCAAGGGGCTGGGCATGCCCATCCCCGGAGCCTCCCAGCGGGGGGATCTCTTCGCCCGCATCAAGGTGGTGACGCCGAAGATCGAGGACGAGCGGTCCAAGGAACTGCTCCGGGAACTTGCGGAACTCAACGACGGATCCATCCGTGCGGACGCGTGGAGGTGATATGAGGCGGGATCCGAAAAGCGGCTCGTACATGATCGGCGTGGTGGCCGCCCGGTATGAAATCCACCCCCAGACCCTGCGCTTATATGAAAGGGAAGGGCTCCTTCTCCCCTCCCGGACGGAGGGCAAGACCCGCCTCTACAGTGAGGACGACCTGGAACGCCTTGAGTTCATCCTTAGTCTTACCAGAGACTTGGGTGTAAATCTGGCCGGCGTCGAGGTGGTCCTGAACCTCCGGGACCGCATGAAAAAAATGCAGGAGGAGATGCAAAACATTATCGAAAAAAATGAATCTAAAATGAAGTCAGCCGGACTTGAACCCGAAAGGGGTCCGGAAGGCATTTCTTCGACAGGCCTGGTCAAACTGACGCACCAAGGCCTGCGCAAGAGGTAAGCTGACAATCCCTTTGTTATGCTGTTCCTTCTTCAAGGTGGAATGTGCCCCAACGGCATCTGGAAGAGCGGTCGCTCGACAAGTACTTCGACTCGATCAGGGATCTCCCGCTCCTGACCGCGGAGGAGGAGCGCATCAACGGCAGGCTGTGGCAGAACGACCGCAACCCCGAGGGCCTGCGCATGCTCGTGGAGGGCAACCTCCGCTTCGTCGTCAAGGAGGCGCGCAAGTTCCAGGGCATGGGGCTCGACCTGCTGGACCTCATCTCCGAGGGTAACCTCGGCCTCATCGAGGCCGCCAAGCGCTTCGATCCCGAGCGCGAGAACAAGTTCCTTACCTACGCGTCCTGGTGGGTGCGCCAGGCCATCTTCCACGCGCTGGCCGAGCACGGCAGCAAGATCCGCCTGCCCCAGAAGGTGGCCGGGCACCTGGTGCAGCTCAACCGCATCACCCACCGCCTGGGCCAGGACCTGGGCCGCACGCCCACCGTGGCCGACATCGTCGCCAACAGCAACTTCTCCGCGGAGGAGGTGGAGCGCCTGCAGCTGCTGCAGCAGACCACCTCCACCGTCAGCACCGAGCAGGGCATGGGCGAGTCGGACCTCACCCTGGGCGACAGCCTCGAGCAGACCATCGAGCCCAGCGCCATGGACACCCTGGACCAGGAGTCCTTCCAGGACCAGGTGCGGCTCAGCCTGGGCCTGCTCAACGAGAAGGAGCGCCGCATCATCGCCCTGCACTTCGGCCTGGACGGCTCGGACCCCATGACGCTCGAGCGCATCGGCCAGTCCTTCGAGCCCCCCATCAGCCGCGAGCGGGTGCGCCAGATCGAGGAGCGCGCCTTCATGAAGATCCGCGAGCGCAGGCGCGTCCTCCTCGGGCAGTTCCTGAAGGGAGACCGTTCGTGAAAGGTGCCGAAGTCTGCCCCCTCTGCGACGGGCGGCGGGTGATCCTGGATCCGGATCCCATGAAGCCGGCGCGCCCCTGCACGTGCGCGGCCCCGGCCGCGGCCCAGCGCGCGGTGCACGGCATTCCCGGGCGGTACCGCGAGGCCACCTTCGAGTCCTTCTGGGAGTGGTGGAAGATCCAGAACCCGCGCGAGAAGCTCGTGGGCTCGCTGGCGCAGGTGAACCAGCTGCTCGACAACGCCGAGATCCGCGCCACCCTCTCCGAGGACCTGCGCAGCAAGCTCGACCTCATCGTCCACAAGTGCGGGCCCAAGGCCGGCCCCGACGGCGAGATGACCTGGCGCGACCCCAGGCCGGCCCAGGAGCCCTGGGGCTACCGCTCGCTGTTCAACTGGGCGCGCAGCGACCGGGACCCCTCCGACTTCTGGTGGATCGACGGGCCTCCGGGCTCCGGGCGCAGCACCCTGGCCGCGGCGGCCCTCAAGGCCTGCGGCGAGCGCACCCGCGGCGGCGGCCTGTTCATCTCGGTGCGCGCCTTCACGCTGGAGCTGCGCGACACCTACTACGATTCCCGCAGCTTCACCAACACCGACTTCATCAGCGAGCGCGACCGAATGGCGCCGCTGCTTGAGGCGCCCATCCTCGTGCTGGACGACTTCGACCGCATGGACGGCGACATCCGCGTGGTGCGCGCCATGGCCCAGCTCCTGGACCACCGCTACGGGGAGCAGCTCCCCACCCTCCTCACCGCCAGCCGGTGGACCGAGACCCTCCAGAACGGCGACCGGGACACCTACCCGCTGCTGCGCCTCGACGATCCCAGCCTCTTCCGGCGCCTGGCCTCGGCCAAGCGGGTCGTGCTGCGCCCGACCCTGGAGCGGCTGCTGGAAACCCTGAATGGGTAGGAAGCTCCTCCGCGCGCTCCTGCTCCTCCACCTGCGCCGCCCCGCGGGCCTGTGGATCGGGCTGGCCGTCCTGACCCTGGCCCTGGGCCTGGGCGCGCTGCGCGTGGAGCGCAGGCTCGACCTCATGAGCCTCCTGCCCACGGACAACCCCGTGGTGCGCGCCAGCATCGAGGCCGGCGTGGGCCAGCAGGAACTGCTCTGGCTCGCCGCCGAAGGCGGGCCCGGGGACCTGGAGGCCCGGCAGGCCTGGGCCGAGCACCTGGTGGAGAACCTCCTCACCGACGCCAGCGTCCCCCTGAACGGCATGAGCGGCGAGGGCCGCATCTCGCCGCCCATCCCCGTGCCGGAGGCCCGGGGCGCCTCCCTCTGGCCGCCCCTGCTGGCCGCGGGCAGCTTCCTCGAGGGCGACGGCGCCGTGGGGCGCCTGGTCACCGAGCAGTTCTACGCCCTGGCCCCCATGCTCCTGGGGGACCGCCTGGCGCCCCTGAAGGACCCCGCCGAGCTGCAGCGGCGCTTCCGGGCGACGGCGAAGGCCCTGGCCTCTCCGGACCCGGCCAAGGCCAAGCTGGCCCAGCTCGACCCCCTCCAGCTCAGCCAGTTCGTGACGGAAAAGGACGAGACCCGCCTGAGGGTGACCCAGGGCGCCAGGGCCTTCCCCGTGAAGCTGCGCACGGGCTACCTGGAGACCCGCGACGGCCGCTTCGTCCTGGTCCCCCTGGTGCTGGACTTCCCCAGCGGCGACGCCCGGGCCACGGCGCGGGTCCTGCGGTGGCTGGGCGCGGGCGCCCGGGGTCCCCTGCCGGAGCGGGCCACCCACGCCCAGGTGCGCGGGGCGCTGGCCGCGGGCCCCGACCGCGCCTTCCCGCTCCAGGCCACCGGCGCCCACGCCATCGCCTACTGGGAGTCCCACACCCTCACCCGGGAGATCCTCCTGAGCCTCCTGCTGAGCTTCGTGCTCATCGGACTGGTGTACTGGATCGGCTTCCGGACCCTGGCCGGCTACGGTTTCGTGGTGGTCCCCCTCCTGCTGGGCATGCTGTGGGCCCTGGGCCTCACGGGCTGGGTCCTGGGCCGGCTCAACCTCATGGCGGCCGCTTTCGGCGCGGTGCTCCTGGGCATCGGGGACGATGTGGGCATCCTGCTCTTCAGCCGCTACCGGGACGAACGCCAGACGGGCCGCACCAAGGCCCTGAGCCTGCGCGCCGCCCTCCTGGGCACCGGCCCCGGCGTCATCGCCGGGGGCCTTGCCACCTCCGCGGCGTTCCTGGCGTGCGTGGCGGCGCCCTTCCCGGGCTTCCGGGACCTGGGCCTGACCGCCGGCCTGGGCCTCCTGGCCTGCATGGCCGCGAGCTTCCTGGTGCTGCCGGCCCTGCTCCTGGCCCTGGACCGGGGCACGGGGACCTTCGCGCCCGCCCCGCACGCCCTCGACCGCCCCGCCCCCATCCGGCCCTGGAAGCCCGCCCTGGCCCTGGCCCTGCTGGTGCTGGGCACCTGGGGCATCGGCTCCATGAAGTGGGAGGAGGACCTGCGCCGCTTCCGCCAGCAGGGAAACCCCGCCCTCTCCCTGCAGGAGACCCTCAGCCACGCCCTGGGAGCCGGCCTCCAGCCCCTGGCGGTGCAGCTGCCCCTGGACGACCCCGCGCGCCTGCCCCAGCTGTGGAACGCCGTGGTCGTCCCCCTGCGCAGGGAGGGCCTGCCCATGCCCGAGTGGAAGGTGCCGTCGCCCGAGCTCAAGCGGATCCTGGGTTCGGACACCTGGTACCGCCGGGCCCTGGAGGAGGCGGCCTCCGCGGGCCTGGACCCGGTGGCCCTGGAAGGCAGCCTTACCGCCCTGCGCGCCAGCGTGGAGAATCCCGCCAACGTGCCCCGGAGCATCCAGGCCCTCATGCCCCCCGTGAAGGCCCCGGTGCGGCGCGCCCCGCTCCAGCTCTTCGGATGGCACGCGGGGCCCCGGGAGCCGGAGGCCGCCCCGGCCGCGACCTTCACCCTGCCCCTGCGCCTTTCCGAAGGCGCCCAGGAGCGCATCGAGGCCGAAGTGGAGGCCGCCGGAGGGCGCATGGTGGGCACCCGCCCCCTCTTCCGCGCCATCAAGGCCGTGGCCCGGGACGCCCTGCGCCAGGTGATCCTCCTGGCCCTGGCCGCCGTGCTGGCCGTGGTGGCCGTCTTCGGGCGGCGCCTGCGCTTCCTGGGGCTGGCCCTGGTGCCCCTGGCGGCGAGCCAGGTGGGGGCCCTGGGCATCCTGGGCTGGATCGGCGAGCCGCTCACGTTCCTGTCCCTGGTGGCCATCCCCATCGCCCTGGGCGTGAGCGTGGACACCGCCATGAACCTCCTCCACCGGGCCCGCCTGGAGCCCCATGCGGCGGCCCGCGTGGCCCGGGTCAACGCCGTGTGCGCCGGCACCACCCTGGCCGGCTTCGGGGGCCTGGCCTTCAGCGGGTACCGGGGCCTGCGCGGCCTGGGCCTGGCCTCCCTGGGCGGCGTGGCCCTGGCCCTCCTCGTCACCCAGTGGGTCCTTCCCTGGATCCTGGAGCGGTGGCCCCTGCACCGGAGCGAACCGTGAACGACCTCAAGGCCCTCGTTGAGGCCCGCCTGGCCAAGGGCCCCCTGCCCGCCGCCGAGGCCATGGCCCTGGCCCTCTACCACCCGGAATTCGGCTACTACCGGCGCGCCGAGGGCCCCTGGGGCTTCGAGGGCGCAGACTACTACACGGCCCTGGACCTGGGACCCCTGCTGGGCGAGGCCCTGGCCACGCGCCTGGAGCGGGCCTGGGAACGGCTCGGTCGGCCCGATCCCTTCGTCGTGCTGGAACCCGGCGCCGGCCGGGGCTGGCTGGGCCGGGACCTGCTGCAGGCCTCCCGAGGGGCCTTCGGCGCGTGCCTGCGCTACCTCCACCGGGACGACAACCCCGCCGCCGCGGCCGCCGCGCGCATCGCCCTGGCGCCCCACCTCGAATCCGGCCGGGCCCGCATCGTCGCCCAGCAGGAGCCCCTGGAACCCTTCCGGGGCGCCATCCTCTCCAACGAGCTCTTCGACGCCCTGCCCGCCCAGCCCTACCGCTGGGACGGCGAGCGCTGGAGCTACGAGGCCCTGACCGCCCAGGGCCAGGCATGGCTGCCGGCGGACCCCTGCGAAGCCGTCGACTGGTTCGCCTCCCAGGCCGAAGGCGGCCTGGAGGCCGGGGACGGCGCCCCCTGGTGCGAGGACCTGCCCGGGCTGGTGCGGGACCTGGCCGGGTGCCTGGAGGCGGGTCTCTTCCTCGCCATCGACTACGGCCACACCGCCAGCCGGGTCCTGGACAAGGGCTCCGACCTGCGCCGCTACAAGGGCCACAAGGTGGACGGCGCCTGGTGGGAGGACCTGGGGGAGGCCGACCTCACCGCCGACGTGGACTTCACCCGCCTCGCCCTCCACCTGGAGCGCGCGGGCCTGCGCGAGTCCGCCCACGTGAGCCTCAGCGCCTGGATCCGGGAGCACGCGCCCCTGGCGGCCTGGGAGGAGGCGTGGCAGACCCTGGAGCCGGCGGCACGCGTGAAGCGCATGGAGAACCTCCTGCAGCTCACCCTGCCCACCTTCATGGGCGAGCGGTTCCGGGTGCTGGAGGCCTGGAGGAGTTGTGATTGAGGACCGGGCCACCGGGCGCCAGGGGGGATAGAATTGGGTCCCCACTTGTGCCAAGGAGCCCCATGTCCACCCGCAACCGCATCACCCTGGGCCTCGTGCCGATCCTGGCCCTGGCCGCCATGCCGCTTCGGCCGGAGCAGCCCATGACCCCCACCCTCAAAGCGCTCACCGCCCCCTGGACGGGCCCCTTCGGCGGCGTGCCGCCCTGGGACCAGGTCCGCCCCGCGGACTTCGCCGCCGCCTTCGACCTGGCCATGGCCGACCAGCGCAAGGCCATCAAGGCCATCGTGGACAATCCGGCCGCCCCCACCTTCGAGAACACCATCGCGGCCCTGGAGCGCTCCAGCCGGATGCTGGACCGGGTCAACATCCTCACCGGCGTCCACTTCAGCACCCTGAAGACCGGCGACGTGCCCCGCATCGAGGCCGAGACCAATCCCAAGCTGGCGGCCTTCGCCGACGAGATCACCCAGAACGCCGGTCTCTTCAAGCGCATCGAGGCGGTGTACGCGGGCCTGGACAAGGCCGCCCTCACCCCCGAGCAGAAGCGGCTCACCTGGCTCTGCCGCACGAACTTCGTGCGCGCCGGCGCCCTGCTCACCCCCGCGCAGAAGAAGCGCATCCAGGAGATCAACCAGGAACTGGCCACCGTCAACACCCGGTTCGCCCAGAACGTGGTGGCCGAGGAGAGCGGGCTCTTCACCGTCATCGACTCGGAAGCCGGCCTGGCCGGGCTCTCCGCGGACTACAAGGCCGGCGCCGCCCGCGCCGCCGAGGCCCGGGGCCTCAAGGGCAAGTGGGTGGTCGCCAACACCCGCTCGGCCATGGAGCCCTTCCTGGCCTACGCCCAGGACCGCGCGCTACGCGAGAAGGTCTGGCGCACCTACGTGAACCGCGGGGACAACAACGACGCCCGGGACAACAAGGCCGCCATCACCCGCATCCTCCAGCTGCGCTACGAGCGCGCCCGGCTCCTGGGCTACAAGAGCCACGCCCACTGGTCCGTGGAGCTGAGCATGGCCAAGACCCCCGAGCGGGCCGTGGCCCTCATGGAGGCCGTGTGGAAGCCCGGCGTGGCCCAGGTGAAGGCCGACGTGGCCGAGATGCAGGCCATCATCGCCAAGGAGGGCGGGACGTTCAAGCTGGCCGCCTGGGACTACCGCTTCTACGCGGAGAAGCTGCGCAAGGCCAAGTACGACCTCGACCTAAACGAGGTGCAGCCCTACATGCAGCTCGACAAGCTTCGCGAAGGCATGTTCTGGGCCGCGGGCAAGTGCTACGGGCTGTACTTCAGCCCCGTGCAGGGCCTGCCCGTGCAGCATCCCGACGTGAAGGTGTGGGAGGTCAAGGACGCCAAGGGCGCCCACGTGGCGCTCTGGTACTTCGATCCCTTCGCCCGGGCCGGGAAGTCCTCCGGCGCCTGGATGAACGAGTACCGCACCCAGCAGCGCTACGACGGAGAGATCACCCCCATCGTCAGCAACAACTCCAACTTCACCAAGGGCGCCCCCGGCGAGCCCGTCCTCATCTCCTTCGACGACGCCCAGACGATGTTCCACGAGTTCGGCCACGCCCTCCACGGCATGCTGAGCAACGCCACCTACCCCAGCGTGGCCGGCTCCAACACCGTCCGGGACTTCGTGGAGTTCCCCTCCCAGATCAACGAGCACTTCTTCCTGACCCCGGAGATCCTCAACACCTACGCGGTCCATTACAGGACCGGCAAGCCCATCCCCCAGGAGCTGGTCGACCGCATCAAGAAGGCCGCCAAGTTCAACGAGGGCTTCCAGACCATGGAATTCCTGGCCTCGGCCGTCATCGACATGAAGTTCCACCTGGCCGGGGCCGGGCCCGTCGATCCCGCGAAGTTCGAGAAGGAGGAGCTGGCCAGGCTGGGCATGCCGGAGGAGATCGTCATGCGCCACCGGCCCACCCAGTTCAACCACATCTTCTCGTCGGACGGGTATTCCGCCGGGTACTACGCCTACCTCTGGGCCGACGCCCTCACCGCCGACGCCTGGGAGGCCTTCCTGGAGGGCAAGGGGCCCTGGGACCCCGCCGTGGCGGCCCGCCTCAAGGCCACCGTCCTGTCCGTGGGCAACACCGTGGACCCCGCCGACGCCTTCCGGAATTTCCGCGGCCGGGACGTCAACACGGACGCCCTCATGCGCAAGCGGGGCTTCATGAAGTGATTTTTCCCTTGCGATTCAAGGGAATGGATGACATTCTATTGGGCCTTGTCTTGGGCTCCCCAAGTGTGCCGACTTTACCTGGCACCGCCCAAGCCTCCTTTGCGAGGACGTCATGTACGCAGTGATCCAGACCGGTGGCAAGCAGTATCGGGTTTCCGAGGGGGACATCCTCCGCGTGGAACTGCTCGAAAAGGACCTCAAGGAAGCCGTGATCTTCGATCGCGTCCTCCTGGTGGACAACGACGGCGAGCTGAAGGTGGGCAAGCCCACCCTCGAAGGCGCCACCGTCTCGGCGGAGGTCATCTGCCACGACCGCGCCAAGAAGGTTCTCATCTTCAAGAAGAAGCGCACCACGACCTACCAGCGCACCAAGGGCCACCGCCAGGGGTACACGGAAGTTCGCATCAAGGGCATCCAGGCTTAGGCCCGGTAAGAGAAGAGAGGTTTTGTCATGGCACATAAAAAAGGTGTAGGTTCCAGCCGCAACGGCCGCGATTCCAATGCTCAGCGCCTCGGCGTGAAGGCCTTCGGGGGCCAGCTGGTCACCGCCGGCTCCATCATCGTCCGCCAGCGCGGCACCCGCTTCAAGATGGGCGTCAACGTGGGCATGGGCACCGACCATACCCTCTTCGCCAAGATCGAGGGCAAGGTCCGCTTCCAGGACAAGGGCCAGCACGGCCGCTTCATCCACATCGACCCCGTCGAGGCCTGATCCCAGGCTCCATTCCGGTGAGCGCGCGGCCTTGAGAATCGGGGCTGTGCGCTCATCGTCTTTCAGGCAAAACCATGTTCCTTGACCATCTGACGCTGCACCTGGAAGCCGGCCACGGCGGCGCCGGGGCATCCTCCTTCCGCCGGGAGAAGTTCGCCGAACTGGGCGGCCCCGACGGCGGCAACGGCGGTCTGGGCGGGTCCATCAGCATCCGGGCCAACAAGGCCCTCAACACGCTCAATCCCTACCGCAACCAGCGCAACTTCCTGGCCGAGCGCGGCGGCAACGGCGCCGGCGGGCTCTGCTCGGGCACCGACGGGGCCGACATCGTCCTGGACGTGCCGCTGGGCACCGTCATCAAGGACGCCCTCAGCGGTGAGATGATGGCCGAGCTGCTCAGCCACGGGGAGGTCGTCACCGTGGCCCGGGGCGGCCGCGGGGGCCTGGGCAACAACAACTTCAAGAGCTCCACCAACCGCACCCCCCGCCACGCCCAGCCCGGCGAGGACGGCGAGATCCGCGACATCGACCTGGAGCTCAAGCTCATCGCCGACGTGGGCCTGGCGGGCCTGCCCAACGCCGGCAAGTCCACCCTGGTGAGCCGCGTGTCCGCGGCCCGCCCCAAGATCGCCAACTACCCCTTCACCACCCTCGAGCCCCAGCTGGGCGTCGTCACGGTGGACGAGGTCAACAGCTTCGTCATCGCCGACATCCCCGGCCTCATCGAGGGCGCCGCGGGCGGCGCGGGCCTGGGCGTGCAGTTCCTGCGCCACGTGGAGCGCACCCGCATGCTGCTGCACCTGGTGGACCTCTCGGACCCCGTGCTGGAGCCCGAGGAGGCCATCCGCATCATCGAGGGCGAGCTCAAGGCCTTCTCCCCAGTGCTGGCCTCCAAGCCCTGCTGGCTGGTGGGCACCAAGCTGGACGCCCTGCAGGACGACGACCGGCGCACCCGCTTCGAGGCCCTCTGCAGGGCCCGGGGGCAGGAGCCGATCCTCATCTCCGGCGTCACCGGCGAGGGCATCCGGCCCCTGGTGTACAAGCTCGGCACGGCCCTTCTGGGGGCTTCGGGCGCATGAGGCGGGTGGGGCTCCTGGGAGGCACCTTCAACCCTCCCCACGCCGGACACCTGAAGCTCGCGGACCTCGCAATACCGGCCCTGGACCTGGACGAGCTGCGCCTGGTCCCCACCGCCATCCCCCCCCACAAGCCCCGTCCGGCCCTGGACGGGGCCATGCGCCTGCGCCTGCTCCGCGACCTGCCCTACCCGGTGGAGACCCTGGAGGTGGACCGGGGCGGCCCCAGCTTCACGGTGGACACCCTGGAGGCCCTGGCCGGGAGGGAGCCCGGCACCGCCTGGATCCTGGTCATGGGAAGCGACCAGCTGGCCGGCTTCCAGGGCTGGAAGCGGCCGGAGCGCATCCTGGAGCTGGCCTCCCTGGCCGTGTCGCCCCGTCCGGGCTTCGAGGGCTCCGCCGTGCCGGACCTCCTGCGGGACCGGTTTCGGGCCCGCTGGTCCGGATCTCCGGGAGAGGTGGTCGAGCTGCCCGGAACCGCGCTGGAGCTGGCTTCCACCGAGCTCCGGGGGGAGCTGGCCCGCGGGGGGGCGCCCCCCGAAATTCCGCCGCAAGTTCTGGCTGTCATTTGCCGGGAAAACCAGTACCGTAATGTCTGTTTGGGAGAACGAATGACCCTAGAGCCTCGGCTCGCGAGTGTGGTGGAAGCTGCCCGCTCCAAGAAAGCCTTCCGGATCCGCCTTTTCGACGTCACCGGGATCGCCAGCTTCACCGACACCTTCGCGTTCATGTCCGGGTCCAGCGACCGCCAGAACCGCGCCATCGCCGACGCGGTGGAAGAGCAGCTGAAGGCCATCGGCACCCGCCCCCTGTCCCGCGAGGGCGAGCAGAACGGCAACTGGATCCTCCTGGACTACGGCGACATCATCGTCCACGTCATGGATGAGGACACGCGGGGCTTCTACAATCTTGAAGGCCTGTGGAAGGAAGCCCGGGAGCTGGAGCTCCCGCCCGAAGTGCATCCCTCCATTCCGAACACCGAACACCGGGAGGGGTGAGCCATGCTCAATCAACACAGCGCATTCGACGCCATGCAGTCGCGTCTGCGCGTCGCGGCCGAGCTCTACGGCCTCGAAGAGGCGCTCTTCAAGGTGTTCATCGCTCCCATCCGCTCGATCATCGTCAGCTGCCCCGTGCACATGGACGACGGGGGCTGGGAGGTGTTCACGGGCTACCGCGTGCAGCACAACGTCGCGCGCGGCCCCGCCAAGGGCGGCATCCGCTACGACCCGCGCATCACGCTGGACGAGATCAAGGCCGGCGCCGCGTGGAACACCTGGAAGACCGCGGTGGTCGACGTGCCCTTCGGCGGCGGCAAGGGCGGCGTCATCTGCGATCCCACGAAGATGAGCGACGGCGAGCTCGAGCGGCTCACCCGGCGCTACATCGCCGAGATCATGGACCTGCTGGGCCCCGACCGGGACGTGCCCGGCATCGACATGGGCACCAACAGCCAGGTCATGGCCTGGGTCCTCGACACGTACACCATGCACACCCGCAAGACCGAGAACGCCGTGGTGACCGGCAAGCCGATCTCCCTGGGCGGCAGCCTCGGGCGCACCGAGGCCACGGGCCGCGGCATCCTCATCTCCGCCCGCGAGGCCATGCAGCGCCTGGGCAAGCCCCTGGCCGGGGCCACGCTGGCCGTGCAGGGCTTCGGCAACGTGGGCTCGCAGGCGGCAAGGCTCCTGCACGAGGCCGGCGCGCGCATGGTGGCGGTATCGGACCTCAAGGGCGCCATCCGCAACGACCGCGGCATCGACACCCACGCCCTCCTCAAGTACCACGCCGAGCACAAGACGGTGGTGGGCTTCAAGGGCGCCGAGCCCATGGACGCCAAGGACCTGCTCACCATGGCCGTGGACATCCTGGTGCCGGCGGCCACCGAGAACCAGATCACCGAGGACAACGCCGCCAAGGTGCGGGCCAAGGTCGTGGTGGAGGGCGCCAACGGCCCCACCTCCCCCGAGGCCGATCCCATCCTCCTGGACAACGGCGTCCTGGTGGTGCCCGACATCCTGGCCAACGTCGGCGGCGTGACCGTGAGCTACTTCGAGTGGGTGCAGAACCGCCTGGGCTTCTACTGGCGCGAGCGGGAGGTCAACGAGCGCCTGGTGGAATACATGACCCACGCCTTCCAGGCCGTGTTCGCCACCACCGACAAGTTCAAGACGAACCCCCGCATCGGCGCCTACATCCTGGCCCTGGACCGCGTGAGCCAGGCCATGCACGCCCGGGGCTTCTACGCCTGAAGGCCTTGCGGAACTGAAATAAATCATTAATATTACGGGATGTCCTTTCGTCCCCTGCCGGGTCCCCGGGATCCGCTTGCCCGCATTTGGGGTAAGACCGGTGTTTATAACGCAACAGCCTTGGCGTTCCTCGTTGCCGCGGCCCTCTTCCTGGTGGGCCTGAATAACCATGCGCTTTGGGATTATCATGAACCTTACGTCGGCGGCATCATCCATGAGATGGCCACCGGGGGGGACTGGGTCGTTCCGACCCTGGGCGGCCAGCCCTACCTGGAGAAGCCGCCCCTCCACTACCTGATGGGCGTGGCCGCCACCCGCCTGGCCGGCACCTTCGAGCCCTGGGCCCTGCGGCTCCCCAGCGCCTTCATGGCCATGGCCACCGTGGCCTGGATCACCTGGGTGGGATGCAGGCTGCAGTCCTGCCGGGCCGGGCTGTGGGGGGGCTCCTGGCCGCGACCCACGTGCTGTTCTTCCGCATGGGCCACCAGGCGGTGGTGGACATGACCCTCACGGCGGCCCTGACGGCGACCCTGGGCCTGGCGCTCCTGGCCCTGGCCGAGCCCGGGCGCCGGCTCTGGGTTGACCTCTTCTGGGCCAGCCTCGGACCGCTGTTCCTGGCCAAGGGCGTCATCGGCCCGGTGATGGCGCTGTGGGCCCTGGCGGCCCTGCTGGCCCTGGACCGCGGCGCCGCCCCCGGATTCCTCCGCCCCGGGTGGGGCATGGCCGCGGGCCTGGCCCTGGCTCTGGCCTGGGTACTGCCGCTGGCCCTGCGGGGCGGACGGGAGTGCCTCACGGAGGTGTTCATGCGAAACACCCTGGGCCGCTTCCTGGAGCGGGCGGGTCTGGTGCCGCGAACGGGCCGCCTGGACGAGCACCGGGAGTCCGCGCTGTTCTACCTGGAGCGGACCCCGGGCAACCTCCTGCCGTGGCTGGCGCTGTGGTGCGCGGCCCTGGTTCCCCGCGGCTGGCGGGGGGTGCGGGCCTGGGGCATCCCCGCCGTGCTCGCCGCGACCCTGGTCCTGCTCACGGTGTCCTCGGAAAAGCGCATGGTGTACCTCCTGCCCGTGCTGCCCCTGTCCTTCCTCAACACGGGCCTGTGGCTGGACCGCGTCTTCCTCCGCGGTCCGGACGGCGTGGCGCGGGCCGCGCTATGGATCACCCTCTTCCTGGCCCTGGTGCTCGGCGCGGGCCTGCCCTGGTTCGTGGTGGCGCGGGTGGGCATGGCCTGGACGGAGGCCCTGGCCCTGAGCCTCCCGCCCCTGGCGCTGGGCGCGGTCTCCTGGACCCTGGCGGCCCGGGGCAGGCTGGAGGCGGCCCTGCGCTGGACCCTGGCCCAGTGGGTAGCCACGCTCCTCCTCTTCATGGTGCAGGCGGTGCCGCACCTGGACCGGGAGTGGAACCCCATCCTGGAGCCGTACCTGGAGGCCAAGAAGCTGGAGGACCAGGGCGCGCGCGTGCTCCAGGGCCGCCTGGAGGAGACCCAGGTGGGCTACGCCAGCCTCACCTTCGGCCGTGTCCTGCCCGAGGTGGCCGACGCCCGGGCGGTGCGGGAAGCGCTCTCCCGCGCCGAACCGGTGGCCCTCCTCCTGGAACCCAGGCACTTCTGGCGCGGGGAGCTGGCGGCCCGGGCCGAGGGGGCCGTGGAGATCCCCACCGAGGCCTCCCGCTCCCGCCGGCTCCGGGACCGGGCCCCGGTGCTGCTCCTGAACCGCCGGGCCCTGGACCTGCTCGAGCATTCCAGGGACCTGGGCCCGCTGGCCTCAAAAGACCCTGAAAAAGCCCACGAACCCGTTGCATGAGCGGACGCCTGGGAGGGTGCTGAGAAGCCCCACGCCCAGGTCCACGCGCACGGCGGTGAACCACCAGAAGCCGGGGAGGTCCCCCGCGATGGCAAGGCCGGTGACCTGGTAGGTCCGCTGGTCGTCCAGGCTGCGCAGCCAGGCGTGGTCCAGGCCGAGAGTGACGCGCAGGCTGGGCCCGGACGGGAGCACCAGCGCGGCCTTGGCGTAGGTGAGCCGGTCCGCGGCGATGGCGTTGTTCCGGATGCCGGCGATGCGCACGCTCCCCCCGGTGCCGCCCACGTCCAGGGCCTGGAAGCGGTCGAAACTGCGGCCCCCGGCGAAGCCCGCCTCGCCGTGCAGCCAGGAACCGCGGCCAAGCTCATGGTCGTAGCCCGCGGACCCTCCCCACCGCGCGTAGGGCCCCTTCAATTCCCGGAGGGAACCCGGCAGCCCGTAGACGCCCTCGGGCCGCCGTCCCTCGCCATAGTAGCCCTTGAGCTGGAAGCCGCTGCGCAGCCAGCTGAGTTCGCCCGTGGTCTCGCGGTTCCACCCCGAGGGAGGCAGGACGAAGCCCTCGGTCCAGTACTTGCCCTCCCGCGGCCTGGAGTAGTGGTCGTGGCGGAGGTCCATGCGCCCCTGGAGCCGGAAGCCCCAGCCCAGGTCGTGGCCCACGGAGAGGAGGAGGTTGCCCGTCCTGCGCCCCACGCCCTCGCGGTCCACCAGATGCCCTTTGCGCACGGGGCGCTCGGTGCCGGAGAGGAGGCTGAAGGCGGTGCTGGCGGCGAAGTCGAACCCCGCGCCCACGTTGGGGACCGAGATCTGCCCGGTGTTGAAGATTCCCGCGGTGAGCCCGGAAACCTGGATCCCCTTGCCGAAGGCGTCGAAGTCGAAGTAGGCGAGGGCGGGCAGGGGGATCACCGGCAGGGGCAGGGTGGGGTCGAAGAGGAGAAGGCCGCCGATGAGGCGCCCCGAGGTCCGGGGCTTCTCCTCGGCCTTCCGGGTCCCGTCCTTCTGGCGGCTGAGGTACCGGAGGCCGTCCGGGGTGCTCCGCAGCATGGTTCCGTCCGACCTGCGGGCCTCGAGCCGATGCTCGGCGAACCCCGGGCCGTTCACCGTGAAGCCGGAATAGGCCAGGGTGCGCCGGGCCTGGGTGACGCCTCCGCCGCCCACCCAGCGCTCGAAGATGACGGCCTTCTCCAGGCGCCAGATGCCCGGGGCCGCCTCGCCGTAGGTGAGGGTCCGGGTCTCGGACTTCACCATGCCCGGCAGGCCCGAGCGGGAGGAGCGCTCCTCCAGGATGCGCCCCGAGGCCTCCTCCACCAGCAGGGACCCCTCGTGGAGGGTGGCGTCCCCGTCCGCGGGCTCGAAGAGGATCCGCCGCCGGCCGGCGCCGGCCTCGCCGCCGTCCCGGTAGCGGTACCGCTCCGTCAAGGTCAGCGCCGCCGGCGGCGCCAGGCTGGTGCGGCTCTCCACGATGGGCAGCTGGAGGCCGCCCTTGAGCTTGGCCTTCACCCCGTTGAGGAGCACCTCCTTCTGGAGCGTCTCCTCGGGCTCGCCCGCGGCCTGGAACGACCGGAACCGGAAGCCCAGGTCCGAGCCCGGGCCCTGGGAGGCCTGGATATGGAGGTCCACGGCGAGGTCGGCCTCCAGGGTGCGCACCGCCAGGGTCTCCCGCAGCCGCTCGGCCCGGACCCTGGCCAGGAGCGCGCCCACATCGTAGGCGTCCCGGGCGGTGACCTGCACCTCGTGGCGGTCCCGGGGGGCCTCCACCACGGCCCAGGCGCCCTGGACGAACCGCCAGCGGCGCTCGGAGCCCGTCCTGGGGTTGCGCAGGAGGAGGGTGCCCGCGCCGCCCTCCACGTCCGTGAACCCGGCCGGGATCTCCAGCCCGGCCCCGGGTCCGCCGGGGGGGATCACGAGCCGGCCCCCGTCCCCCAGGAGCTGCCCCAGGCGCGGTCCGGGATCGGAGGGGAGCCAGAGGGTCCAGGGCCGCCCGGGCATGAGTTCCTGGGCCCGCGCCAGGAGGCCGGGCCAGGCCGCGGGGTCGGGCCCCAGGTCCTCGGCCAGGAGCGCGCCGCCCTGCACCGCGCCCCAGGCGGCCTCGTCCCACAGGGGCTCCCCCCCGGGATCGAAGCCCAGGTAGAGGACCACGGCGGGAGCCTGGGCCTTCAGGGCCTGGCTGGCGGCCAGGAGCAGCGGGACGCGCCCGGGGCCCCGGGGCAGGAGGATCCGGACGGCCGGCCTCCCCAGGAGGGGGGCGACCCGGGCGGACCAGGCCTCGATCTTCGCCTGGACCTGGGCGGGATCCCGCGAATCGCCAGGAACCCAGTCGGCCGCCGCGGCATCCCTGAGGTCGAGCATTCCAGGAACCGATTCACCCACCCGGAGGGGAGCTTGGCCTTGAAGCGCGGCGCAGCCGAGGGCGATGATGGCGGTCCTGAGGATCACGCGGCCTCCCGTAATGAACGTACAGCCAGTGTAGCGGTTCCGGCCGCGGCCCATTAGCGGCTATCCTTTCTCAGAGCTGCCCATGCGATTCACCGTGAAGTTCACAACATCCGCCGGCGAGATCCTCGTGAGGGACTTCGAGGGCGGCGACGCCGCCGAGGTGAAGGCCAAGGTCATGGCCGAGGGGAACTTCCCCATGGACGTGCGCCGCACCATGGGCGCCTTCCAGAGCCAGAAGACCCTCAAGGCCGAGACCCTGATCCTCTTCAACCAGGAGCTGCTGGCCCTGCTCAAGGCCGGCATCCCCCTGCTGCAGTCCCTGGAGCTGCTGGTGGGCCACGGCAAGGACGCGCTGCTGCGCAGCTCCCTGGAGCGCGTGGTGGAGCTGCTCAAGGAGGGCATGTCCTTCTCCGAGTCCATGGAGCAGGTGGGCACCTTCCCGGCGGTGTACCGCGCCAACGTGGTCGCCGGCGAGCGCAGCGGGACCCTGCCCGAGGTCATCGCGCGGTGGCTGGCCTTCCAGTCCTTCGCCCAGAACAGCCGCCGGCGCATCATGGAGGCCCTGTTCTACCCCTGCTTCCTGGTGGGCGTGCTCATCATCGCCCTGGCCGTGATCTTCAACGTGGTGCTCCCCCGGTTCGCGGAGATCTACCAGGGCAGCGGCATCGAGATGCCCCAGGCCACCCAGTGGCTCCTGGACATCGGCGAGTTCGTGCGCCGCACCATCTACTTCCAGCTGGTTCTGCTGGCCGTGCTGGCCGTCTTCATCCGCTGGATGTTCACGACCCCGGCCGGCAGGCAGGTCTGGGAGCGGATCCTCCTGTCCCTGCCCAAGCTCGGCACGCTCTACCGCATGTACCACTCCTCCGTCTTCACGCGCACCCTGGGCGTGCTCCTCTCGGGCGGCATGCCCGCGCTGCAGGCCCTGGAAGTGATCCAGCGCACCACCCCCAGCGAGCGCATGAAAAAGCGCCTGCGCAACGTCACCGAGCTGGTGCGGGCCGGTTCGTCCCTGCACACCGCCCTGGAGCAGTCGCAGCTCCTGGACCCCCTGGCCGTGGAGATGACCCGGGTGGGCGAGCAGTCCTCGGCCCTGCCGGAGATGCTCAACCACGTGTCGGACTTCTTCGACCAGGAAGTGGAGAAGGCCACAACGGCCGTGACGGCGCTCATCGGGCCGATCCTCATCCTCTTCATGGGCGTGACGGTGCTGGGGCTGCTGCTGGCGGTGTACATCCCGCTCTTCAACGCCGGGAGCACGGTCCACTAGCCGGGCGGGAAACCCCTAATCCCGCGCCTTGGCCTCCAGGGCCACCGGGTCGCCGTGGAAGTAGTTGCCGCGGATGATCAGGTCCGCCACCTCCAGGCCCTCCCTGCAGTGCGCGGCCTCCTTCGGGGACGCCGAGCCGCGCAGGGTGCCGTCGGCCAGCACGATCTGGCCGCGGGCGGTGTTCAGGAGGTTCCGGCCCATCATGCGGCCGCCCCATTCCCCGGGGTCGACGCCCAGCAGGTCCAGGAGGGTGGGCATGATGTCGACCTGGCCGCCCGGGATGTCGAGCTCCTTCGGCTCAAGACCCTTGGCGGCGATGATGAAGGGGATGCGGTGGTCCCGGGCGCCCCACCAGGGCTGGGCCAGGGGCGACCGGAGCAGCTCCTTTTCATAGTACCTGTGCACGCCCTGGTGGTCGCCGGTGACCACCACCACCGTGCGGTCCAGGAGCCCGCTTTCCTCCAGGCGCTTCAGGAAGATGCCCAGGTGCTTGTCGGTGTAGTGGATGCTCTGGAGGTAGCCCCCCATGGGGCCCTGGTCCAGCGCGGGGTCCAGGGGGAGTTCCCGCAGGTAGTCCGGGAGATTGAAGGGCTCGTGACTGGAGAGCGTGACCAGGAAGGCGTAGAAGGGCTCCTTCAGGCCGCGGACGAGGGGCGTGGCCTGGGCCAGGAAGGAGGCGTCGGCCAGGCCCATGCCGAAGGACTCGCTGCAGTCGAAGGAGCCGGAATCGAGGATCCGCTCGAACCCGAGGTTCACGTGGCCCTGCCGGACGTTCCAGAAGGACCCGGGGTCCGGGTGGATGGAGAGGGTGGCGTAGCCCCGCGCGGCCAGCAGCCGGGGCAGGGAGGGCAGGCTCGCCAGGGGGTAGGAGGCGAAGGTGGCCTCCCGGCGCACGGGGTACACGGAGGCGTTGGTCATGAGGTCGGCGTCCGAGCTCATGCCCAGGTTCACCTGCTCGTGGAACCGGGTGAAGGAGAGCCCCCGGCGCCGCAGGGCGTCCAGGGTGGGGGTCACGGGCACGCCGCCCGCGGTCTGGCCCAGGACGAAGGACTCGAGGGATTCCACCTGGATGAGGAGCAGGTTCCGCCCCTTGAGGCTCCCCCGGAGCGGTCCCGGAGACCTGCCCTCGCGGTTCCCCCGGAGCCAGCCTCCGATGCGGTCGCGCTCCGTGCGGGACAGGTCCAGGAAGGCACTCCCCTTTTCCAGGTAGGCCACGAGGTCCAGGGCGTGGTACCCCAGGGGCGTGACGAGGACCGCGAGGTCCACGGGCTTGGCCAGGGTCAGGGGCTCCCTGGCGCTTCCGGAGCCCAGGACGCCCCCGCCCAGCACCGGCACCAGCAGGAAGAGGCCGCCGAAGGTTCCGGACTGGAGGGCCAGGCGCCCGAAGCGCCCCGGGCCCCAGGCCGGGATCTGGCGGCGCAGGAGGTAGAGGAGGGCCAGGTCCGCCAGGAGGAGCAGGTCCCACCCCTGGATGAAGGGCGTGATGTGGTCCAGGGGCAGGGAGATGCCCCCCGCCGCCGAGAGGATGCCCAGGGAGGGGAAGGCCCGGAAGGCCCGGTAGTACCAGAGGTCCGCCAGCAGGAGCGACGTGAGGAGGACGCTCAGCGCGCAGAAGGCCGCGGTGCGCCGCCGCTGCGGGAAGGCGTTGAGCAGGGACAGCAGGAGGAGGATGACCAGGGAGTAGTAGGCGGGGCGGAGGAGGGACCGGAAGATCTCGCGGTTCAGGATGCCCAGCGAGAAGTCCAGGTGGTCCACGCTGAAGATCGCGGAGTAGAACACCAGGAACTTCAGCCACACCAAGCCGAAGAGGACGAGTTCGGGCCGGGTGGGGCGGAGCGCCCCCAGGGCCGATCGCAGTGCGGACATGACGCCTCCGGCCCGGGCAGGGCGGTGCCAGGGGCGGCCCAGGACCGCCCCCCGGCAGGACATTGATTAATAATTAAAATTGAACCCAACAATCCAGGCCAGTTCCCGGTTGTGGGTTCAATAATTAATAATCAATTAATATCCGTCCGCAACCCCAATCCCGGTCCTACCGGTAGTGCTGCTTCAGCCACTTGTTGGGATCCTGGGGCTGGGTGAGATGCCGGACCTCGAAGCCCAGCCGGGGCCCGTCCACGGTGACGCCCACGGTGCCCAGGGCCTCCCCCTGCTTGAGGATCTGGCCCTTGGCGGCCGAGATGCCGCGCAGATGGGTGTATAGCGTGAAGAAGCCGCCGCCGTGGTCGAGGATCACCATCGGCCCGAAGCTCTGGTAGATGTCGGCGTAGACCACCTTCCCGTCGGCCACGGCGTTGACCTGGGCGCCGGCCGTGGCCGAGATGAGGAGCCCGCTCTGCATGGTCCGGGTGTGGAACTTGGGGTGCAGGTGCTCGCCGAAGCCCTGGGCCAGGGTGCCGGGGGTGGGCTGGGGCAGGTCCCCCCGCAGGCCCGCGAAGGCCACGGGGCTCTCGAAGGCGTCGGCCCGGGGCTTGCCCAGGAGCTGGGTGAGCATGCGCTCGAGCTGAAGGGCCTCCTCGGCGAGCTCGGCCTGGACTTCCTTCTGGCGCGATTCGTCCATGCGCAGGCCGTCCAGGAAGGAACCCAGGCGCTCCTCGTTGAGGGTGAGGCTGGCCTGGAAGCGCACCGCCTCCTCCTCCTCCCGGGTGAGCCGCTTCATGGCCTCCTGGATCTCGCCCTCCCGGCGGGCCAGGTCGGTCTGGAGGTGCTGGATGCGGTCCAGGCGGATGCGCTCCTGGTTGCGCAGGTAGGCGAGGTAGCGTCCCTGCACGATGTACTGCTCGAAGGTGGCGAAGCTGGCGAACAGGCCCAGGTCCCCCAGGGGGCCCAGCGCCTGCATCCACCGCACCTCCTTGCGCAGCTCGTTGCGCCGCTGGCGGATCTCCAGGCTGATCTCCTCCTTCTTGCGGCTGATGGACTGGACCTCCATCTGCGCCTGGTCGCGCTTGAGCCGGGCCTGCTCGGCCTGGGCCCGCACGCGGTCGGCCTGCAGGGAGATGGCCTGCAGCTCCACCAGGACGCCCTTCCGGCGCTTCTTGAGGGCTGCGATCTGCTGGTCCGCCGCCGTGAGCGCGGCCTGGATCTGGGTGAGCCGGCCCTTGACCTGGTTGAGGTCCTGGGGGGGCGGCAGGGGCTCCTGGGCCGCCAGCGCGGCGCCGAGGACGAGGGCGAGGGTCCGTCTCAAGCCTTGCTCCGCTTGGGGGCCTTGCCCGGCAGGAGGAGCAGGAGGGCCGCGAGGAGGATGGGCAGGCCCAGGGTCAGCGGCAGGGCCTTCCAGGCGAAGGGGTCGGAGGGGAGCTGGGTGCTGGGCAGGGCCCGGCCCAGGAAGGCCATGGTCTTCACGGCCGCCTTGGGGACGTCCAGGTCCCCCAGGAATTCCCCGCCCCAGGCCATGACGCGCCCCACCTCCTGGAGCCCGAAGGCGAGGATCACCGCCAGGCCGCGGTTGGACTTGAGGAGGCACCCCAGGGCGGCCGACCAGAGCAGAAGCTCCAGGCCCAGGAGCACGGCGTTGGTGTCGGCCAGGAGGATGCGGGGGGCCAGGGGGTTGCCCAGGAGCCTATAGCTGGCGGCCAGGATCGGAAGGATGGCGATCTGGCTCAGGACGAGCCCGTGGGCGAAGGCCAGGGGCGCGCCCAGGGCCAGTCCCTTGAACCGCTCGGGCCGGGAGCCCGAGGCCAGCCACTCCCCCAGGGGGAAGATGCCGCCCAGCAGGATCACCGCCGGCACCACGGCGAACAGGAAGCGCCCCAGGATGTCGGCCGCCCAGGCCTTGGGATCGTCGATGAAGCCCAGGGGGATGCCCGAGCCGAAGACCATCAGCTGGCCGTCGCCGTTGATGCCCTGGATGCCGCCCAGCACGAGGCCGGTCAGGAGCAGGCAGATGCTGGTCCACACGATGCGCAATCTGGAGCTTCCGAAACGGTCCATGCCTTCTCCTGGTTGTTCCCGAGGATTGTACTGCGCCCGCGGCCCGCATGAGGATTCCCCTTTCCGGGTTCCCGCCCTGGGGCTATGGTAGAGGCCCCTCCCCAGGAGACGCCATGAACGCCGATGCCCTCACCCGTGAAGCCCTTGCAGCCTTCGCCCAGTCCAAGCGCCAGGCCTTCGAAGCCGAACTCCGCACGCTCGTCGAGATCCCCTCCGTCTCCAGCGACCCGGACCGGGCCGGCGACATCCGCCGCTGCGCCGAGGCGGCCGTGGACCTCTTCCGCCGCCACGGCGGGGAGGCCACCCTCCTCGAGACCGAAGGCAACCCCCTGGTCCTGGGCCGCTACGACCTGGACCCGGCCCTGCCCACGCTCACCGTTTACAACCATATGGATGTCCAGCCCGCCAACGAGCCCGAGTGGACCACCGAGCCCTTCCGGATGGAGATCCAGGGCGACACCTACAAGGGCCGGGGCACCACCGACGACAAGGGGCCGGCCCTGTCGGCCTTCTTCGGGGCCATGGCCGCCCGGGAGGCCGGGGTCCCCCTGAACGTCCACTTCCTCTGGGAGCTGGAGGAGGAGATCGGGTCCCCCAGCTTCCGGGGCGGCCTGGAGAAGCACAAGCACCTCCTGGGCACCCAGGCCATCGTGGTGAGCGACACCGTGTGGATCACCCGGGGCAAGCCCAGCACCCCCGCCGGCCTCCGGGGCCTGAAGGGCTTCCGGCTCACCCTGGAGACCGCCAGCCACGACCTGCATTCCGGGGTGGTGGGCGGCGCGGCCCGCAATCCCCTGGCCGAGCTCATGAGCGTCGTGGCCGCCATGGTGGACGGCCACACCGGGAAGGTGAAGATCCCCCACTTCTACAGGAAGGTGGCCAAGCCCTCCAGGAAGGAGCTGAAGGAGTGGGCCCACTCCGGCTTCTCCGTGGAGACCTTCAAGGCCGACCACGAGATCCACGGCCTGCGCACCGAGAACCCCCTGAAGGTCATGAAGCGCATCTGGGGCCGGCCCACCATGGAGGTCCACGGCGTGGTGGGGGGCTACACCGGCCCCGGCATCAAGTCCGCCGTCCCCCCCCGGGCCGAGGTCAAGATGAGCTGCCGGCTGGTGCCCGACATGGACGAGGCCTCCACCTTCGACCTCATCCGGAAGTTCCTGGCCATGCACTACCCCGACGTGCAGGTCCACGAGGAGCACGGCCTGGCCCCCTTCAAGGGCCACGTGTCCGGCCCCTACGCCGAGGCCGTGAAGGACGCCTACGCCTTCGCCTTCGGCGCCCCCTGCTGCTTCACCCGGGAGGGCGGCTCCATCGGGGCCGTCAAGACCATGGAGGACGTCCTGGGGTGCGAGGTCTACTTCCTCGGCCTGAGCCTGCCGTCGCACGGCTACCACGCCCCCAACGAGAACTACGACTGGGAGCAGGCCTCGGGGGGGATCGCCGCGTTCGCGCGGTACTTCCAGGTGGTCAGCGGATTCTGAAGGCCGCCCGGCCCGGCCCCATGGGAGAATCGGACCCATGGAGGTTTTTGCGTGAAGCTCGTCATCTGGGATTTCGACGGAACCCTGGCCGACACCCGGCCCATCATCGAGGCGGGCATGGACCACGCCCTCAAGGCGATGGGGCTGCCGGGGACCGTCCGGGAGGAGTGGCTCAAGTACGTCGGACTGCCCCTGGAGGAGGGGATCACCCGCACCTTCGGCCCCCTGGGCCGGGCCATGGAGGAGGTCCTCCCCATCTACCGGTCCTACAACTACACCGCCAACGAGCACCTGATCCGTGGCTTCGAGGGCATTTCCGAGCTCCTGGCGGAGCTTCACCGCCGGGACGTCCGGCAGGCCATCGCCTCCAGCAAGCGCACCGCGCCCCTGGTGCGGCAGGTGGAGGCCCTGGGATGGACCCGCTTCTTCGAGGCGGTGGTGACCCCCGACGACGTGGCCGACGCCAAGCCGGCCCCGGAGAGCATCCACCTTATCCTGGGGCGCCTGGGGGTTGCCCCGGAGGATGCGGTGATGGTGGGGGACACCCCCTTCGACCTGGACATGGCCCGGGAGGCCGGGATCCGGAGCGTGGCCGTGGGCCACGGCTTCTACGGGGAGGAGGCCCTGGCGGCCTCGGGGCCCATGGCCTACGCCCCCGACACGGCGGCCCTCCGGGACATCCTTCTGGCATGGAGCGCGTCATGAGCCTGACCCACCTGGACCCCGAAGGACGCCCCGTGATGGTGGACGTGTCGGCCAAGGCCGCCACCCGGCGCCGCGCCGTGGCCGCGGGCTACCTGGCCCTGAGCCCGGAGTGCGCCCGCGCCCTGGAGGAAGGCGGCGGCCCCAAGGGGGACCCCTGGACCGTGGCCCGCATCGGGGCCGTCGGCGGGGCCAAGCGCACCGGGGACCTCATCCCCCTCGCGCACCCCCTGGTCCTGGACGCCGTGACCGTGGCCCAGCACTGGGACCCGGAGCTCCGCCGGGCCTGGCTGCGGGTGGAGGTGGCCCTGGAGGGGCGCACGGGGGTGGAGATGGAGGCGCTCACCGGGGTCAGCCTGGGGCTCCTGGTGCTCTACGACATGCTCAAGGCCGTGAACCACCGCATGGAGGTGGGCCCGGTGCGCCTCCTCCTGAAGGAGGGGGGACGGCGGGGCCGGATCCTGGAGAGCTGGCCGGATTGTCCTTGGCAAGAATAATGCCGCCATTTTCCAGCCGCTGCCCGGCTGCCATTGATCACCCTGAAAACAAAGGGTGATGCGCTATTTCCTTGATTCCATTCGGCGCAAACGGAATGCATTTTCGTTTGCGTTGGGGAAATGTGCTGGCTAGGATCAGAGTTCCGATTGTCCACCATGGGGTGATCCCCAGGAGGGTTGCTAGCGTCCCACCACCTGATTCCCGTTCCCGCATGAGGAGAACCCATGCGCAATGCCATTATTGCACTCGCACTCGCCATCTCCGGAATGACCGGGAGCCTTCAGGCTTCCAGGACCGTGACCTCCAGCCTCCACAAGGTCAGGAGGGGGGAGACCGCCGCGCGCATCGCGCGCGACAACGGCCTTTCCCTGGCCCAGCTTGAAGCCATCAACCCCGGCCTGGACCTGGGCCACCTGCTGGTGGGTTCCACGGTCAAGGTGAAGGGCAAGCCCGCCCTGGCCTCCCACCGGAAGCCGGGCGCGCCCGTGCCCTCCCTGCCGGCCACCCCCGCCCCCGGGCCCACCAGCTTCACCCACCTGGAGCGGATCCTCCCCGCCTCGGCGCGGGATCTCTCCGCCATGGCCCCCGTTGGGGAGGACCGTCCGGCCCTTGCGGGCATCAAGGCCGTCCTGCCTCCCGTGGACCCCGCCGATGCGGTGGTGGCCCCCGCCCTGGCCTTCACGCCGGCCGATCCGGGCCGCCTGGACCTGCTCTGGCCCGTGGAGACCCGCACGGTCAGCTCCGCCTGGGGCCCCCGCATGCGCTCCAGGACCATCAAGGTGAAGGCCTCCAAGCGCCGGGTGAAGTACCGGGGCAGCCACAAGGGCGTCGACCTCACCGCCCCCACGGGCACCGACGTCTTCGCCGCCCTGGACGGCCAGGTGGTCACCGTGGGCTCCATGAAGCGGGGCTACGGCAATTTCGTGATCCTCGACCACGGCAACGGCGTCGTGACCGTCTACGGCCACCACCGGAAGAACTTCGTCCGCGAAGGCGAGATCGTCCACCGGGGCCAGAAGATCGCCGAAGTGGGCCGCACCGGCAACGCCACCGGCCCCCACCTCCACTTCGAGCTGCGGGTGGACGGGACCGTGAAGAACCCCCTGCCGTTCCTGAACGACGTGGAGGAGATCCCCGCCGACCAGATCGCCGAGAACCAGGCCGCGGTGGCTCCCAAGACCCGGCATTGATTTTTACAGAACCTCTCGTCCGTTCGCAGCATCCCTGCCTGGAACGAGCATGTTTGGGTTTGGCATGTTAGGCTTGGCCTTTGCGCGGTTGTACGAGGTGATCATGGTTGTACGTCATTACGGGTTGCGCGCGTGCGCAGCCATGCTGCTCGCCGCTCTCGTGCTTGGCGCCGGCCTCGGGTGCGCCAAGAAGTCCCTGGCCGAGAAGGCCGCGGAATCCACCACGTACAAGATCTCGGGCACCGTGACCTACACCCGGGTGCCCATGCACTACGACGCCAACGGCGTCCCCACCGGCCTGGAGACCGATCCCGCGCTCTTCAAGACCGTTCCGGCCCGGGGCCTGAAGGTCCGGGTCTTCCAGGTGCGCCCGGAGACCCTGCCGGACTACACCGTCAAGAACGTATGGACCCTGGTCTCCCAGGCCACCACGTCCAGCACCGGCCTCTACACCGCCAGCCTCGGCGTCCAGAAGAACTACCTCACCTTCGTGGAAGTGGAAGGGCAGATGACCCAGCCCACCACCCCCGCCTCCCTCGTGACCCTCGGCGCCGACCCCGACGGCGTCTACAGCACGAAGCAGATCATCGACCGCCCCGTGTACGTGATCCGGAAGTCGATTGACGGCAGCACTTCAACCACGAATGCCACCCCGGCCGCCGTCGGCACCGCCGACGTGGTCGTGAACTTCGACATCGGGCTGAACGACCCGTGGATGGTGGTCCTGCCCAACTGGTGGGTGCCCTACGAGAGCAGCTTCCCCTTCCCCGAGACCGTGGCCGCCGGCAGCCGGATCCCGGCCATCCTGGACACCTTCTACGAATTCAACAACAACATCGGCAACGCCGTGCCCAGCAGCTCCGAGACGGAGCTGGCCATGCACTACCGCCCCGGCCTGTCCACCCGGCGGGGCACCTTCGTCGAGTGGCGCCCCACGCTCCTCCCCAAGTCCTATAACGGGTCCACATATCTGTACATGGGCTCCATCTGCGGCGGCGGCACCATCGACGGCGTCCCCCAGCCGGACGACGCCTTCGATCCGGCCACCCTCTACGCGCTCATGGGCCGCAACGCCATCCTGGGCCAGGGCAAGACGAACATCCTCCCCACCGGCGTCCCCGCCACCAGCCTGGCGCCGGACCTGGCCCTGGTCGAAGGCTTCGGCGACGCCATCGCCGTCACCCTGCTGGAGCACCCCTACCTGCCCTCCGCCACCGGGAGCAACCGCTACCAGACCGTGCGGGACATCCGCGACCTCAGCAAGCTGAACGCCTCCCAGATCGGCCCCTTCTCCGCCCCGGCCATCACGGCCCTCACCTGGGAACTGGCCCTCATCAACGGCGGCATCACGTCCCCGGGGTCCGTGGCCAACTGGTCCAACATGACCGCCCTCAATTTCACGCGCATGTATTCCGGCAACAACCCCACCATGACCTCGGGGACGAAGACCGTCTCCACGGACGTGACCAGCCTGTACACCCAGCTGGCCCGGTTGCAGGAGGACCGGACCGCCTCCGACAACTCCGACCTGAAGACCTTCTTCGGGGACGCGGTGCTCACCCCCTTGTGCGCGAAGTTCAACATCCCCTGGTCAACCGCCGCCAACGCCATCCTGCCCAAGTACACCGTCAACTGGGGCTCCGATCCCGATTCCCTGGTCACGCCCCTGCCCAGCTTCACGCTGTCCATGTCCTCCGCCGCCAAGATCAAGCGCTACTTCCTGGACACCGGCAACGTGGAGCAGGCCGAGGACTATTACCCCAACAACTCCCGGGGCGAGGTGCTCTACGCCATGAGCGCCTGGAGCCTGGACCGCGCCTACTCCTTCAGGGTCACCACGGTGCCCGCTCTGCCGGCCGGCGCTTCCATCGAGGTGGTGATCGACGGCGACATCGCCAACGCCTATCTCTTCCCTTCCGGCGCCGCCACGGCCTACCCCCTCGCCATCAAGGGCAACCCGGCCGACCTGACCACCCCCAACTGGCACCGGTTCAGGATCCGCCTGCTCAGCCCCACGACCCTGGTGTCCGACACCCAGGTCACCATCCATCTGGACAAGGTAAATTGATGAACATCCAGCCCGCACTCGAAATCCTCCGGGCCCGTGCCCCGTTCGTGCCGGACCTGGCCCTCGTGCTGGGCTCGGGACTCGGAGCCCTGGCCGGTTGCGTCGAGGCCAAGGCAGGCGTGTCCATCCCTTTCACCGACCTGGGCTTTCCCGTGCAGACCGTGCAGGGCCACCAGGGCAAGCTCATCTTCTGCGAGCTGGAAGGCCGGAAGGTCGTGCTTCAGGCCGGCCGCTTCCATTTCTATGAAGGCAACCCCATGTCGCTGGTCACGGCCCCCATGCGCATGCACGCGCGGCTCGGGGTGAAGGCCGTGGTTCACACCAACGCCGCCGGAGCCGTGAACGCGGGCTTCAAGGTGGGCCAGCTCATGGTCATCAACGACCATATCAACCTCATGGGCACCAACCCGCTCATCGGCCCCAACCAGGAACCCGGCCCCCGCTTCCCGGACATGACCGGCGCCTACGACCCCGCCCTCTCCGCGCAGATCCTGGCGGCCGCCAAGGCGCTGGGCCAGGACGTGCAGCAGGGCGTCTACCTCGCCGTCACCGGCCCCAGCTTCGAGACCCCCGCCGAGATCCGCGCCTTCCGCACCCTGGGCGCCGACGCCGTGGGCATGAGCACCGTGCCCGAAGTGATCGTGGCCCGCCACGAGGGCATGAAGGCCGCGGGCATCTCCTGCCTGTGCAACATGGCCGCGGGCATGCTCCCCCAGCCCCTCACGCACGCCGAGGTCCTGGAGGCCGGCGCCGCCGCGGCCGCAAGCTTCGAGAAGCTCGTGCGGACCTTCCTGCGGGATCTTGCAATATAGGCTTATCCTTACCGGATGAAGCTGTCGCTTTCGATGATCGTGAAGGACGAGGAGGCCCACCTGGGCCACTGCCTGGACTCCGTCCGGGGCCTCGTGGACGAGATCGTCGTGGTGGACACCGGCTCCACCGACGGCACCGTGGCCCTGGCCCGGGCCAGGGGCGCCGCGGTGCACCCGTTCCCCTGGAACGGCGACTTCTCCGCGGCCCGCAACGCCAGCCTGGCCCACGCCACGGGCGACTGGGTGCTGGTGCTGGACGCCGACGAGGCCGTGGATCCCAGGGACCACGCCGCCCTGCGCGCGGCCTGCGGGGGCGCCGACGCCTACCGGGTGCTCATCCGCAGCTACCTGCCCGACGCCGCCTACACGATGATGGACACCCAGGCCCGGCCCAACCCCGGCGGGTATGCCGAGGGGGCTTCCTGGCCGGCCTGCGGCGACACCCGGGCCGTTCGGCTCTTCAGGCGCCTTCCGGGCGTGGCCTTCCGGGGCCGCATCCACGAGAGCGTTGAGGCCTCCTTCCCGGGTCCCCTCCCGGACCTGGACACGGTGATCCACCACTACGGCTTCACCCTCGCCGACCGCGTGGAGGCCAAGAAGCCCGTGTACCTGGACCTGGCCCTGAAGGACGCCCAGGACCGCCCGGAGGACCTCCTGAGCCTCTTCAACGTGGTGATCCAGGCCGCCGCCGCCGAGGACTGGGAGCTGGCCGTCCGCACCGCCGAACGCTATCGCGCCCTGTCGCCGGAGGTCCCCCCGACCCTGCGCCTCACCCACGGCACCGCGCTCCAGCGCAGCGGGCGCCACGAGGAGGCCCTGCGGGTCTTCGCCGAGCTTCCCGGCAGCATCCCCGCCGCCGTGGGCCGGGGGGTCTCCCTGGAGCGCCTGGGGCGCCGCGAGGAGGCCCGGGCCCTCCTGGAGGCCTGCATCCGGGAGTCCCCCGGCTACACCACGGCGTACCTGGACCTGGCCGACCTCCACGCGAGGGCCGGCGCCCAGGACGCGGCCCGGACCGTCCTGCTGGCCGGCCTGGAGGCCGCGCCATCGGACGCCTCCCTGTGGGGCCGCCTCGTGCGCCTGGGCGTGGAGGAGGGCCTGCTGGAGCAGGCCGTCCGGGACGCCTGGGTAGCCATCCAGCACTGCCCCCAGGGGGGCGACGGCAGCTGGCACAAGCTCGTGGGCATCTTCCTCCTGCGCCAGGGCGCCGCGGCCGAGGGGCGCCAGGTCATCACCCTGGGCCTGGCGGCCTTCCCCGGCCACCCCGATCTCACCCGACTCCTGGAGCTCTGCTGACATGCCCCGCATCCGCGTCCTTCCCGACCAGGTGGCCAACCAGATCGCCGCGGGCGAAGTGGTGGAGCGTCCCGCCTCCGTGCTCAAGGAACTGGTGGAGAACGCCCTGGACGCCGGCGCCACCCGCCTGGAGGTGCGCTGGGAGGAGGGCGGCAAGCGCATGCTGGACGTGGCCGACGACGGCTGCGGCATGGCCCGGGACGACCTGTACATGGCCCTGGAGCGCCACGCCACCAGCAAGGTGCGCACGGCCGACGACCTGGGCCACCTGGCCTCCTTCGGTTTCCGGGGCGAGGCGCTGCCCTCCATCGCCTCCGTGAGCCGCTTCGACATGGCCTCGGCCGAGCAGGACGGCGCCGGCCACCGCCTGCGGTGCGAGTTCGGCGTCATCAAGGAGGTGCAGCCCTTCAGCCGGTCCCGGGGCACCACGATCACCGTGCGGGACCTCTTCGCCCAGCTCCCGGCCCGCAAGCGCTTCCTCAAGGCCACCGAGACCGAGCACGCCCACCTGTGGGGCGTGGTGACCCGCATGGCCCTGGCCACGCCCGCCATCCACTGGGTGCTGGAATCCGACCGCAGCGGCCGCCTCGCCCTCCCCGCCGTCCCGGTAGCCGGCGCCCGCCTGGGGCCCCTCCTGGGCGACAAGCTCACCGCCCTGGTCCCCTTCCGGGACGGCACGGCCCCCTGGACCCTCCACGGCTACGTGTCCCCCCCCGAGCTCAGCTTCCGGGACCGCAACCACCTCTACCTCTTCGTCAACGGCCGCGCCGTGCGGGACCGCCTGCTGCTGGCGGCCCTGGCCTCGGCCTGGGAGGGATTTTTCCCCAAGGGCTCCTATCCCGCCGCCGTGGTCTTCCTGGACGTGCCCGCCGACGCGGTGGACGTGAACGTCCACCCCACCAAGGCCGAAGTGCGGTTCCGGGAGCCCCAGCGCATCTTCCCCTGGGTGGGCCGGGCCCTTCGCGAGGCCTGGAGCGAACTGCGCGGCGGCCTGGCCTCCGTGCTGGACCTCCCCCCCCGCCCCCTGGAACCGGAACTGGACCGCCCCCTGGCCCCCGTGGCCGCCGAACACCCCCACCTGTGGTCCGCCGCGGGCTCGGCCGGCACCGGCACCTACCAGGCCCTGGAAGCGGCCTTCCCCCGCCGGGAGGAACCCGCCCGTGTGGCGGAACCCCTCCATGGGCCCGCCGTGCGCTACCTGGGTTCCTTCGATTCCACCTACCTCCTGGCCGAGGTGACCGGCGGCGCCGAACCCGAACTGTGGCTGGTGGACCAGCACGTGGCCCACGAGCGCATCCTCTACGAGCGCCACTTCCTCCGCAAACACCAGCCTGCCGTGCAACCCCTTATGCCCCCCCGGGTGGTGCGCGTGGGCCCCGAGGCCATGTCTCGCCTGACCCCCTTTCTGGACGCCTTCACCGAAGCCGGCATGGAGGTGGAGCCCTTCGCCGAGGACGCCGTGGTGGTCCGCGGCCTGCCGGACTTCCTCATGGACCGGGACCCCGAGGCCCTGCTGGCCGACCTGCTCCAGCGCCTGGAGGAGCTGGGCCGGGTGGACCTGGACCACTTCCGCCGGGAGCTCAACGCCGAGCTCAGCTGCCGCAGCGCCATCAAGAAGCACCACCACCTCCCGGCCGACCTTGCCCAGCGCCTCATCGAGGACCTCATGGCCTGCGAGGTGCCGCACACGTGCCCCCATGGGCGGCCGGTGATCAAGAAACTGACGCGGACGGAGCTGGAGCGGAGCTTCGGGCGGCGGGCTTAGATCATGTGGCTATTGCGCTTGTCAAAACCTCCTCATCCGGGCCAACGCACCTAGGCTGACTGAGGGGAAACGAGGCCTGAGCAAGGCTCCTGTGCAACGGCTGCATTGGCATTTTCGGCCTTTGGCTGGTGGAGACGCTGCTTGCGACCCGGAACGTCCGTTTCCTTGGCTTTCAGATTCAGGTGTTTATTGGGGATCGGCGGTCTTTGGCCGGCGGTTCCTCCAAACTGCCGGAGACACTTCCCGGTGCACCTCCTGGCGAGAACCGTGAAGGTCTTCCAGGGGCCTGGCACCAACGTCACCCTTGGGCACCACGGAGCCCCACCATTGTCGAAATTGTTGAATCCGGACGGGCTTTTGGCAAGGAGAGCTACCACATAACCCCGATGCCCAAGGCTTTTTCATGTTCGGTGGAGGCAGGGGTGCGAAATTCTGCCTGATCTCCGGGATGGCTGAAATAGCGGCCCACGATAACAGGCAAGCGAAGAACTCGCTTACCTTTGGACAGGAGGCGTTGCCACCAAAGTGAATCACCGATGATGTTAATGGTGCTTCCATCATTGAAGGCGAAGGGATAGCGACCCAATTCGCCGTGCAGGGCCGTGCGCCATCCGGTGGCAGGACCGAGCGTCGCGCGTTCTCCGGTGCCACTCCCCAGTCTTACGCACTCCCCTTGGCTAGGGGGCCAGACGGGATTGAAGGGCAGTTCTTTCGCAAGGATGCTCGGTGTGACGGCATCCGTTTCCGCCTGTGAGAAGCAAACGCGCCAATCGCCTGCCACCAGGTCCGCCCCCCCCTCCAAGGTTTTCAGAAACAATTCCACCGCATCCGGGTTCAGCCGGTCGTCCAGGTTCAGGTTGATGACAAAGGGGGTCTTTACTTGGCTGAGGGCCAGGTTCCAGGCTTCATAGATTCTGAGAGGCTCCCGGGAAACGAGGGCTGTTCCCCTCAACCAATTGGGGACGGTATCCCCGGCGTCGAAGACATAGATCCGGTCCACCGCTACGGACTGGGCATCCAGGCAGGACTGGTGCCCCTGCAGACGTTCCAGGCGGTCGGGGTCCTTGTGCCAAACGGCGCAAAGGACGGTGGCCCGCGCCAGCGATGGCTTCTGGCCGCTTTCGTGGCCAAAGTCCCATCCGAGGGCATCGGCCCGTTCCAGTGAGTCTTCCCGCTCGGCCTGGGCGGCTCCGTCTCCATCGAGGAACTCGGCTTTTAAGGCCCAGAGGAAACCCGCCCTGGGTGCCAACTCAAGCCAAAGCTCAAGTGTGGACGTCAAGCGGGCAGCATCCATGGAGAGCAGGGAACGGACTTGATCATGAAAGATATTGGCGGCGAACGTCCGGGCCCCGGCCGCAGCGAGGGCCGTCAGGCCCTGACTGACCGCGATCTGGTGTGCAGGGCGAAGGTGCTTCCGCGCCTCCATAAGGTCCTTATCCTCTTGCCATCGCTCTTCATGGCTCTTCTTGACTTCGTCCCCTTCCTGATTGTGGTGGACACGCGCATCCCATACGGGCAGAATCTGCCAGCCCGCAGCATGGATTCGGTAACAGAGATCCCAGTCCGCGCCATAGAAATGGTAGCCCGGGAAGAATCCCCCCACGGCCTCCCATGCGGTTTTGCGCACGATCCCGAAGTTGATCATCAACCAGCCGTCGGACCCCATGGGAGCCCACCAATCGGGGTACCCCTGCCAGCCGGGGTTGTGTTCCATCAGCGAAAGGCCACCAACCTTGATGCCTGCCAGCTCTCCATAGGCAAGCAGCCGCGGCAAGGAATCGGGTTCGAACAAAAGGTCATCGCTGCCATACATCACCCACTTGCCCCTGGCCTTTGCGAAGCCTGCGTTCATGAGGAGGGACCAGCTGAACTTGCCGTCTGTGCCCAGGTAGTCCTCATCCGCCAGAACAATCCTGGCTCCCATCTTCTGGAATACCTCCCGGCTGCTTTGGTCGCCGCTGGGGCAGATCCCTATTACTTCCCAAGGGATGGTGCCCAATGACGCGTGTGCGCTCGCGAGCATGGCCTCGAGGCGCTTTGGCCGCCCGATGGACGGAACCACCAGCGAAAGAACCGGTGCAGGGCCCTGGGGCGCGGCCACGGTAACCGTTTCCAGCCCCACCCTGGCGAGATCCAGGTTTGGTTTTAAATCAATTGCGTTTGGGCCATTCCACGTTTGTTCCCAGCCATCCTGGGCCACCAGGAGAGGGACCTCGGATCTGCCTTCCATGGCCGTTCTGACTGCCCTCGTGAGGACTTCAGGAGAAAGGTCCTTGACGCAATACGGGCGTTCATATGGACAGTTCCAATCGCACAAATAGCAGGACAGAGGCAGGACCGAACACGTCGTCAGAGGGGAATACGGCATGAACCGGCCGAAGTGCCCCCCGCCAAGTACCACCACATTCGGGAGGCCAACCGCGCAGGCCATATGGGCCAGGCCGGTTTCTGCGCCAACCGCGAGGGCACATCTTTTCATCAATGCGGCGCATTGGCGAAGTGTCAGGCGCCCGCACAAATTCACCCCAGCCGTCGGGAACAGGTCGAGGTGCCGTTGATTGATCCCCTGTTCTGCCTCGACACCAAGGGCGACAACAGCAAGCTCAGGGTGGTCCTTCAGGACGGGGGCCAGGGCCAGGCCATAGCCTTCGTAGATCCGTGATTCCCATTGGGCCCCCGCAAAGAGTGCCACCAGCTTCCTGTCCTGAAGCTTCTCCTCCCCTAAAATGGCTTCGACCGCCTGGACGTCCTCTGGAGTGAACCAGACCTCTGGTTGCAGATCCTTAGGTTCGATGCCCAGGTATTGGAGGAAGGATTTATGTCGATCCAGTTCCAAGGCCCAGTCCTCCTGCGCAGGAACGAGATCCGTATACAACGCGTCCAAAGCCGGCCGTTCCCTGGGATTGCGGTTATGGTCGTCCCCGAAGTGGCCCACCCGGCGCAAGGCCCCGCACATCCCGGTGAGGACGTCCGCCAGCGGCTCCCTTGAGTAGACACTATGCAGGCAGAGATCGAAGTGCCTGTGGGTCAGGTCCCGGATCAGGTCCTGGAGGTAGGGGCCTCCACCCAGAGCCAGTTGCTTGTCGACCGGGTAGACTTCATCAGCAAATGGGCATGCCTCGTACAGCTCGGCTACTCGTGGCTGGCAGAGCACGGTAATCCGGGCATCTGGGAAATGGCCACTTACGCCTTCCAGCATGGAGGCGGCAAGAAGGTTGTCTCCAACGGCATCCAGTCGGACCCAAAGGATGTTTTCCACGTGGGGCTTGGCCGGTACTCTGCCCGGATCGAATTTCGCCACGCAGAACCCGAATTTTTCCCGCGATAGGTAGGTCAGGTCAAACCGGGGATCCTCGAGGATGCACTGGAGGCTTCGCCGGTGCTTGACGTGGAACACGTCGTCAAGGGCGATCGTGCAAGGGCCTTCAAGGAGTTCCAGGAGATACTGGAATTCCACGAAGCCCATATGGCCTCCGCTGTCAAGGAGCACGAGGTCAGGCCGATATCCGAACGCTTTCAGGCATTGGCGGAGAAGATCATCGGGGACCTCGGAAAAATCTGTTTCCTGGGCGTACAGCCTAGACCGCTCGTTTTCCTGGTGGTCCACATAGACATCCTTGAAGGCCATGTTCCTCACCATGGCCTCCTCGATTTCCGCCAGCCCCGGCAATCGGGTTCTTGGCACGGAAAGGCCAAGAAGGGGTTCCACCATTGCCAATAGGCCATCTCTTCCAAGGTTCTCCTTAGCCTGCAGATGGTTGGAGGGGTTCACTTCAAGGCTGAAGAACCTGGGGGAATCGATCTTGTAGTCGCGCAATAGGATGGCCAAGGTACGGGTCGTACCGGTGCCCAGGTAAGTGCCCGTTTCAAGCACCTTGGCCGGCCGGTTGTTGCGGAAGACCCGGTCCATGGCGGTGGAGAAATCGGAATTGCCCTCAACCACGGTCAGGTCCTTATCCCCAGCCCCCTCGCCGGCAATTCGCACGCCCGCTGAGGCCTTGACCTTACGGCCCAAAATGAGTGCGTCGTACGGGAACGGCGCCCAAAGGAGCTCCTGGACTTCAAGGCCCGCTGCCTCGAAGAGGCGAACCAAAGCCTTGCCTGAGAACAAGTTCAAGTGGGCCGGGCTCTCGAATGGGTACCAGTCCGCACCCTCTCCGTCAAAGATGGGTGTCTGCAGCAGGAGCCTGCCCTTCTCCTCCAGCAGCCCAGCAATACCGCGCAGGAACCCGAGTGGGTCCGGCACGTGTTCGAGCACATCGAACGCTACGACCGCATCAAACCGGGGCTCAGGGATGGCGACGGCAGGGAATAGACCCGGGTAGACCTCTGCGAGACCGAATTCCCTCCTTGCGAATGCGCAAGTGGCTTCGTCCACCTCCACGCCGACAGCACGCTTCGTGCCGCGATCCAGGCAATACCGGAGAAAGCCGCCGTGACCACATCCGATTTCGAGGAGCCGATCAGGAACGCCATTGCGCCGGGTGAGCCGCTCGAACCATTCCGGAATCCGGTCATTGAAGTCATGCAAGGCTCTTTCCGCGATCAGGCCAGGCGTCTCCGGGTGGTCCGCGCCTTCGCCGTTCCAGTAGGGGCCGAATGCATACAGGGCTTTCAGTGCTTGTTCGCCATAGCCCGTCCATTTCACCTGGGTTCCACAGGACGTACAACTGCCATACCCAGGGTGGACTCCATCTACCAGTTTGCCCCCGCACCAGCATGTCTCGAAGTCACGGATCTCAGCGTCGGGCATGGAAAGCTCCAGGGGTTAGATAGCGTGGGTGCATACAAAGTGCCTACCGAGCAAGCTTTGCGCCAAGTTCATTCGGCCAGGACCGTCGAGAGGGCTGCTCGAAGGGATTTCCGGTGCATTTCGAGGGTGTGGCCGGAATTCACAAAGTCTATTGCTTGCAAGGTCCGGGCAAGCCGCTCCTCCACGGGGAGGACTTCGCACGATTCGATCGCTTGGGCTACCAGGGCTTCGCTGCAGCCCGCAATGGGAATGCCAAAGGTACCGAGCTCGACGCTTGCCTCCAGAGTTGCCACGGGGAGAAGTCCACCGTTTCCGACAGCAGAGAGCAGGCTTACCCCCCCACCCTCGGAGCAGGAAGGAAGAACCGCAAAGCCGCATTGTTCCGCGATCCGCAGGAACTCAGGACTTCCAATCCGGACCATTCCGATCATATGGATATTCCTCGACGCTGCCAGACGGGATTGAAACACCCGTCCAAAGGCCCCTTCCCCTTCAAGAGGACCGCAAACATAAAGTTCAAGCCATGGGCGGGCGAGAAAGACCTCCAGGAGGAGGTCGAGACCCTTGTGAATGAGGCCGGCACTGCCGAACCAAAGAAATCCCCGGCCGGCCTTCCTGGGGTCCTTCCGCTGGGCGAGGGCCGCCCCGTCCACGAGGTGATGGAAAAATGCCCGGATGATGAAAATCTCGCTGGAGGTCCGGCCATGATAAGTCGCGGCAGTGGCCTCATTGCCGAGGACCAGCACTGCATCGCAAAGGGAGGCGATGGAGGTGAAATCCTCCGACGCAAACCGACCGGACTCCAGGAGGCAGGGGCCATACCTCTCCCTGAAGGCCTTGACCCGGTCCAGAGTGCGGAGATTCTGGACCTGGTTGTGGATGCCGGGGGAGTAAAGAAGGACCCGTCTGGGGCGCCGGCCACCCGAATGGCACTCGACCAGGGCCCGCCCGAGGCCCAGGATGACGTCATATTCGCCATACCCTCGGGGGGGTTCAGCCCAATGGTCGATGGCATCAACCGAATAGCCCGATTCGTGCAGGGCCAATCCTTGTTCAAATGCCTCATGGGTGTTTGTGTGGAAAAAATTCATGGACTCCCTGTCCACAAGACCTTCTACCGCGCCACATAGGAGGGCCTTTTTCTTGCGCCGTGTGCCGAAGGCATCTTCCAGGATTGGCATTGGGCTTCCTCATGCACGGTTGTGGGCCAGGAGCCAAATCGAATCGCATTGGGTTGTCGGCTGGTTGTACTCCCAGTAGCTGACCATCTGGAAGCCCCTTCCTTCCAGCAATGCCTTCGCTTCGCCGAAAAGTCGCTGGCCCTCCCAAACCGGCACCGTCTCGCATTCCAGATGGATGGCATGGATGCGAGTCAGTTCTGTCCCAAAACCTTCAAGGACTTCCACAGCATGGCCTTCGACATCGATCTTGCATGCTGAAATGTCTTGGATCCCATATTTATCGAGAAATGTGTCGCCCCGCATCAGTTCAACTAAAATATTCTCCGAGGGGAATCGTTCGTAGATCTCCCTTGGCATCAGAGAACTCATTCCCTGCTTATTGAGGTCAGGATCGACAATGTTGTGAAACACCTGATGCCCGTTTCGGTTTGACAAGGCCAGGTTGTAAACCTGGAAGAAGGGGAAATGGGCCTGGATCCGCGCAAAGGACTGAGGTGCCGGCTCGATGACATGGACTTGGCGAATACCAGCGGCCTTTGCGAAGGTATTGGCATCTTCGCCATCCCGGGAACCGATTTCGAGGAAATTCCTGATCCTGAGTCGGCGGGAGTGCAAGTGGCTGAAAAAATTAATCATCGGGCCTCCCCAATTTCCGCTCTACCTAGTGCCCCGCTGACCCAGGCGACTCTTCTGTCCAAACTGAAATCCGCATATCCGGTTGCCCTGTTCAGAACCTTCTTCCGTGAGGCCGCAGCCGCCCGGGCATTGGGCCCCTGCAACCAGGGCAGCCTGTTGTTCGGTCATTGGGGCCCTCCGGAAGGGTGGCGCGCCTTGGCAGGGCGGGCGAACTTATCTGCATGGAAGATCCAGGACAACCTTTGCTGAAGATCAGGATACGCCAAAGCCGGGGAGCCCCGCCAGGGTGCCCAGCCTTCCCTTCCACCGCCAGGGCTTGGGCGAGAATGGCGGATTTCTGTCGGTTCACGGGGTCCGAAGGACGATACCCAGCGTCCGCAGTCAACCGACTTAATCATTGACCCACCCGTGGTCAATACTTGTGACGCTTGACAGGGGCGCCTACCCGGCCCTTGCGAGCCCATTGAGGCCCTGCGTGGCCTACCCGGGGGGCGGTCCCGCCGCCACGTTCGGCCGGCGCACGGGGTGTCCGCCGATGGTCAGCCCTTGCGCCGTCGCTCCTGGGCCAGGTCCACCCCAAGGCGCCGGGCGGTGGCGTAGAGAGCGGTGCGGCTGAGCCCCAGGTCCCGGGCCGTTTCGGCGGCGTGGAACCCCCTGCGGCCGAGGGACTCCAGGAGGTGGCGCCGCTGGAACGCCAGGGTGGCTTCCTGCCAAGGCAGCGGGATGCCTGGTGCCTTGGCGAGCTCGGGGAAATGTTCTGACCCCAGAGGCCCCTTCCCGCACCTTAGGAGGGCGCGTTCAAGGCAGTGGAGGAGCTGGCGCACATTGCCAGGCCAGGACTGGGCGGCAAGCGCCTCGCATAGGCCGGGTTCCAAGGGCGGCCCGTTCCGGCCGAGAGCCAGCGAGATGCGTTCCACAAGGCGCGGCACTAGGTAGTGGAATTCATGGCCCCGTTCCGCCAAAGCCGGTGTAACCAGCACGGAGCCCTGGAGCCGGTGGAGGAGATCCTCCCGGTACAGCCGGGTCCGCACCATCTCCTCCAGGGGCTGATTTGTGGCAGCTACGAATCGCAGGTTCACCGGTCTCCACCGGTCACTGCCGAGGGGGCGGATCTCGCTTTCTTGCAGAACTCTTAGCAGCATCGCCTGGGTCCGGGCTGATAGGTCGGCCACTTCGTCAAGGAAGACGGTCCCCCCCGAAGCCGACACAAGGGCTCCTGGCCGGTCCCGGTCGGCGCCCGTGAAGGCCCCCCGTACATGGCCGAAGAGCTCGGATTCCAGCGCCCCTTCGGCCAGGGCCGCGCAGTTCACCGGCACCAGGGGGCCTGAACGGCCGGATCGGCGGTGCAGTTCCCGCGCGGCGAGTTCCTTGCCGCTCCCGGAGGGGCCCAGGATGAGAACGGTCAGGGAGGTCTGCGCGACGAGATCCAGCTCCCGCAGCACCGCCCCCATGGGCTCGGACCCATCGGTCAGCAGCTCGGGTTCGGGGGGCGCGTTCCTCACCCCCCCACCCTACACCCCCTACCTGGCGTCCATGTACGGCCGGCTGATGGTCTTGTCCGTGGAGATGGGCAGGGTGTAGGCGCCGTAGAGATCCAGCTTCTGGGTGTACTTGAGCTTGATGACGCAGGTGCCGGCGTTGTGGTCCCCGAGGACCGTGAAGGTGATGCAGCCCTTGGCCAGGGCCTCGGGGATCTCCAGCTCGGCGGCCTTGGCGCGCAGCTGCTGCTCCAGGGCGGCCGCGGGCATGATGCCGGCCCGGGATCCCAGGTCCTCGGCGGCATTCACCAGGCTGTTGTTGGCGTAGAGCACGGGCACGACCTTGAGGGCCACGGCGCCCACGATGATCAGCACCAGGAGGCTGACGATGCAGCCGATCTTGCCTTCGCCGCGTTCATTCCTGCGGTTTTCGGTCATGGCGTTCCTTTCGGGGGTTCAGGGTTGGAGGTCCTGGAGGGCCTGCCGGGCCAGGGGCGCCAGCAGCGGCCCGTCGGGACCGAACAGGGTGGCCTGGGGGTATTTCAGGGCCTGGGTGAAGGACTGGGCTGCGTCGCGCACATAGACGCTGCCCATGTGGAGGAGGCAGATGCCGGTGTAGTAGTCGAGGGTGCCCTGGCTCACGCCCTGGACGCCCACCATCCGGGCGTCGCGAAGGACCTCCAGGGCCTTGTCGTACTCCCGGAAGTGCATGAGGGCGAGGGCCTGGTCGAGCCGCAGGAGCGAGGCCTCGTCCCCCTGGGCCCCCAGGTAGCGCAGGCGCAGGTCGGAGAGGACCAGGGGATAGCAGAGGTCCGGGGAGTTGACGGGGAGTTCGGCGGGCATCTGCGAGACCGTGAGCTTCACGGGGGCATCCCCCTGCGAGACGGCGAGGCTGCCGCCCCCTGCCTCGGCCAGGGCCCTGCGGAAGTCCGCAACGTTGGCCACGGGCCTGCCGCCGGCCTCGGTGAGGATCCTGCCGGGCTTGATCCCGGCCTTGAGGGCGGCGGCGTCGGCCGTGAGGACGTGGGCGCCCTCGGGCAGGTCCAGGAGGGTGAGGCCGGCCCAGGGCTCGGAGAGCGCGGGCTGCCGCTCCATGCGCGCGGCCAGCGACCCCAGGGGATCCTGCTCCAGGGGCATGACGGCAAGGCGCTCCTCCTGTCCGGTGAGGGTCGAGAGGACCAGTTCCACCTGCTGGATGGGCCTGCCTGGGGCGGGCCGCGCCCACAGCAGGAGCTCGGTCTCGCGGGTGGCCCGCAGGCGGGCCAGGCAGTCCTTGAGGGACTCGCCCTTGGCCGCGGTGATGAAGGCCACTTCGTGGAGCCTGCCGCCCAGGGACGCCAGCATGCCCAGGAGCCGGTCGCGGCCCGCGAAGTCATCGCTCCCCTCGAAGCCCGCGTAGGTGAGGCGCGGCTTGGGCCGGGCCACGAGGGTGAGCGACTTGCCCTCCAGCACCTCGATGCGCTGGGTGAAGCTGCCCGCGGCGTACTTCACCTGGAGGTCGTAGGCCTGGGCGCAGACCTGCAGGTCCCGCACGGGCACCCGGCCCATGTCGAGGCCCGAAAGGAGCAGCTGGCCGCCGGGGACGGCGCTCTGGACGGTGAGGGTGCCGCGGCTGGGCTCGAGCTTGACGGGTTCGAGATCGGCGTCGGCGAACGGGGTGGTCAGGGCCTCGGCGATCTCCATGCGGCGGGTCCGGTGGCAGGGCAGGCGCACCTCGAGGAGGTGCTTGCCGGGCGCCAGGTCCGCGATGCGCAGGCCCTCCGAGAGTTGGTCGGGCTTCACGCCGGCGCGGTCGGCCAGATAGCTCCGGTCCGCGGGTGCCTGGCCCCGGGAAAAGCCGCGGGACTTGCCGTCCACGAACAGCTCGGCGCCCGCGGGGGAGGTGAAGACCGTGATGACCGAGGACGTGCGCGCGAGCTTGAAGTCCAGGGTCCTGGTGTCCTTGAGGGCCACGTCGAACTTCACGTCCTGGCCCTGGAACCCGAGCCGGGAATAGGCGGCGGCGTGGGCGCCCGGGGCCAGCCAGTGGACGCCGGGCTCGGGGCGCCGGGGCTTGCCGTCCACGGTGAGGACGCCTCCCGCGGGGTCCAACGAGAGCTTCACCCGGCCGAACCGGGCCGTGCGGAGCCCGTCGTAGGCGGCCTGCAGCCTGGGGTTGGTGATGGAGCGGTCGATCTCGTAGTCGGGATCCAGTTCCAGGAGGCTCTCCAGGCGCTTGGGGGCCTGGGCCTTCCTGCCCGCGGTGCGGTCGTCCAGGACCGCCGTCCAGTTGTAGGCCTCGCAGAGCACCCTGGTCCAGCCCTCGTCCAGGGTGCGTGCCGACGGCTCCAGGGCGGCGAGGATGGACTCGAACTTGGCGGCGGCGCCGTCCCGGTCGCCCTGGGTGGCCCACAGGGCCTTGGCCGCGGCCAGCGTGTCCCGCAGGGCGGGATCCTGGGCGCCCAGGGCGGCGCAGGCGGTGAGGAGGAGGCAGAGGAGACGTCGCATCATTGCAGCCTGATCAGCAAGTCGTTGGAGCGGTCCGCGAGGATGAGCCCGCCGGCGCGGTCCAGGGCGACGGCCCGGAACTTCCCGGCGATGCCCAGCGTCTTGTAGGTGGCCGAGCGCAGCACGGAACCGTCCGGCCCCCACACCACCACCCCTTCGAAGTCCCCGTCCACCAGGGCGGCCACGTGGCCGAGCGGATCCGAGGCGAGGGAGACCACGTACTTGAAGGAGGCCGGGAGGTCCTTCCCGTAGGGCACGGAGGCCCGGGTCCGCCCCGCGGCGTCCAGGAAGAGAAGGGTCCGGGTGGCGTCCGAGGCCGCGGCGGCGCCGCCGTCGGGAAGGGGGGCCAGGGCCTGCACGGCGGGCACGGGCAGGGGCCGGGGCGCGGCGTCCCCTGCCAGCACCTGGATGACCTGCGATCCCGGGTCGCAGATCCAGGCGTTGCCCCAGGTGTCCAGCATCCCGCCGGAAGGGGAGGGCAGCGGGGGCGCGGCGGGCTGGGGCGCGTCCTCCTTCACCAGGCCGAACTTGGCGCTCACCACCCAGGTGGTCCCCGGAGCCGGCACCAGGAGGGCCTTGCCGCCCTTGACCACCGGGCCGGAGGGGACCAGGGCCCCATCCTTGAAGTGGTAGGCGCGGTCGTCATCGGACTGGTACAGGTAAAGGCCGCCCTCGGGGCCCGTGGCCAGGAGGGTGGGGGTCTTCAGCCACTTGGTCCTGCCCTGGGGCCAGGGGCCCATGGATTTTAGGGCGGGCTTCTGGAGGCGCTGGAGCACCCGCACCTGGATGCGCCACTGGGCCTCCTGGGCCTCAGGGGCCTGGGGGTGACGGTTCCTCAGGTCCTGGAGCATGCGCAGGCAGCCCGTGAGGTCGCCCATGATGTCGAGGGTCTCCGCGGCCTGGAGTTGGGCGGCGATGCCCGCGGGGGAGGCCGGGTCCATGCGCATGGCCTCGGTGAAGGCCTGGAGGGCCCGGCCCCACTCGCCCTGGAGCTTCCGGGCCAGGCCCATCTGGAGCCGGGCCTCCTGCACGAGGGGGTGGTCCGGGAAGAGGTCCACCAGCCGGTTGAAGTCGGCCAGGGCCTCCTTGATGTCGGCGGGGGCGTGGCTGCGCGCGGCCCTGCGCCTGCCCAGGAGGAGGAGGGCGTCGCCGGCCTGGGGGGTCTTGAGGTACTCGTTCTTCAGCTTCTCGAGAAAGGGGGTGGCGGCCTCGGGCTTCTTCTCCACGTCCATCTGGTGCCGGGCCAGGCTGAGCAGGGCCCGGGCGGCGAAGGGGGACTGGGGGAGCTGCGCGACGAGCTGGTTCCAGGTCTCCAGGGCCTCGGGGTAGCTGTGCGCGGCGTAGGCGCGCTCCCCGGAACGGTAGAGCCGCTCGGCCATGTCGCCGTCCTGGGCATGCAGCAGGGGCACGGCAGCCAGGATCAGGGTCACGGGGCGGATCCAGGTTCCTAGGACATGCATGAGGGCCTCGAAATATTAATTAAAGACAGCTTAACCCCTTCAGGGCTCCAGCGCCTGGAGGACGTGCTCCGTGGGGTAGGGCTTGAAGAGGGCCCCGATGACCCAGGGATTCAGCCGCAGCGGCGCGATGTCGCGGTTGGCGGTGGAGAGCAGGGCGTAGCGGAAGCGCTCGCGGCCCTTGAGGTCCTCCAGCCACGGGGCGAGGTCGCCCTGGGCGTCCTTGCTCTCGGTGATGACCAGGTCCACGGAGCGGCCCGCCAGGATCGCCTCCGCCTCCTCCCGGCTTCCGGCCTCCATGACCTCGCGCTCCCCGTTGGCCAGGGCCATGGCCAGGCGCTTGCGGAAGAAGGCGCTGGGCTCGAGCAGCAGGACGGAGCGCACCGGGGGCCGCCGGTTGAGATCGGATTCCGTCAGGCCCAGGGCCAGGAGGGCGGCGCGCGCGGCGCTCTTGAGGCCCAGGCCGGAGGCACTCAGGTAGATCTCCCGGATGGGCTCCACCATTCCGGGCTGGCGGGTCAGGCCGCCGATCTCGCAGAGGTGGGCCACCTCGCGCCACTCGGCGCCAGGGGCCGAGAGCATGCCCAGCACCACCCCGGAGAGGGTCTGGGCCAGCTCGGGCCGGATGATGAGCTCGGGGTCGGAGAGGGCCTCCCGCAGGGCCAGGAGGGCCTCGGCCTTCTTCGGGCCCTTCTCGGGCAGCTTCTGGATCTGGGCGTTGATGCCGGCTTCCTTCTGCGCCAGGAGCCCCAGGCCGTCGCCGCGCCGGGCCAGCTCCTTGACCACCAGGGCGACCCGGTCGTTGGACTCCCGGTCCCAGGTCTCCTTGGTGCGCATGTCGAACAGGAAGTCCGAGACCCGGTCCTTCAGGAGGTTGTACGCGGGCCGGTCGAAGACGAAGAGGTCCTGGGAGGCCAGGATGGCGCGCAGGCGCTGGCCCTCCCCCTCGCGCTCGTCGCAGCACCTCTCGAAGAGCTTGATGAAGTCGGGCAGGGCGTCCAGGGGCAGGGGCCGGTCGAAGCCGGGGAAGGCCGTGAGCGCGCCCTCCAGGGCCAGGATGAGCACCTGGGGCTGCTTGAGGTTGGGGGCCTTGCGCAGGAGGCCCAGGGAGGCCTCCGGGGTGCCCAGCTCCTTGAGCGCGGCGGCCAGGGCGATCTGGAGGTTGAGGGGCTTGCCGTCGTGGAGGAGCTCCAGGAGCACGGGAGCGCTGCCGGGGTAGCCGATGGCGGACAGCGCCTCCACCGTCTCGACGATGAGGGCGTCCCGGTTGTCCTTCTGGAGGAAGCCCAGGAGGGGCTCGGCGGCCATGCGGGTGCGGTTCTCGCCGAAGACCCGGATGGCGCTGCGCACCTGGTCCTGCTGGCCGCTCTCGAACATGCCCATGAGGGCCGGGAAGCTGGAAGGGAGCTTGCCCAGGTGGTGGATGGCCCTCTGGCCCACCTCGACGATGGGGTCCTCCATGGCCGCCAGGAAGAAGGGGGTCAGCGCGTCGTCCTCGCGGGTGCCCAGCGCGTCCAGGTACTTCTCCCGGCGCGAGATGTCGGGGTCCTTGAGCAGCTCGGCCAGGAGGGCCGTCTCGGTCACGGGCAGCAGGCGGAGGAAGGCCGTGACGAACCCGTCGCCCCCGGCCCGGCTCCGGAGGATCGGCGCGAAGATGGGCAGGATCTCCTCCCGGGTGATCTCCCCGCAGTCCACCTTGAAGGCCAGGGCCTCGGCCACCTGGTCCACCAGGGAGGTCAGGAAGCCCAGGCGGGCCTCCACGCCCTGGGCGGCGTCGGAGACCATGGCGGAGTACCGGGCCACCTTGCCCTCCCCCATGAGGGTCAGGGCGTCGGTGAGGAAGGTCTCGTAGACGCCCCCCACCCAGGGGCGCAGGTCCTCGACGGCGCCCAGGATGTCGGGCTCCTCCTGGGCCGCGGCCCGCTGGAGGCCGGCCAGCAGCTCCTTGGTCTCCGGGTGCCGGCTGGAGAAGTGGGCGAGTGTCTGGCGCAGGAGCTCGGGCAGGACCGAAGCCCGCTGCAGGGTCTGGAGGCGGTTGAGCCCGGCCAGGAGCAGCTGGTGGTCGAGGAAGTCCTCCCGGGCCGATTCCGCCACCGCCTTCAGGAAGGCCGTGGCCCCGGCCTCGGGCAGCGAGCCCATGACGCGGATGGCCAGGCGCTGGGCGAGGGGGTCCCCGTTGTGATAGGCCTCCACGATGGCACCCAGGTCCTGGGCGCCGGCCGTGGCCCCAAGCAGCTTGGCGCCCTGGGCCGCCATGCGGAGGTTGCCCTGGCCCTCCATGAGCCGGCTGATGTGGTAGGCGGCGCTCTGCTGGCTCTGGAAAAGGCCCAGCTCCCGGTTCAGGATCACCTGGTAGTCGTGCTCGGTGCGGGAGGTCTTCAGCGCCGTCAGGGCCGTCAGGGCCCCCCGGGTCCCAAGCGCGCCCAGGGTGGCGCACCCCTCGTCGAAGATGCCCAGGTCCTGCTCGGTCTTGAGGGCCATGGCGATCCAGGGCGTCCATTCGGGCCAGTCGAACTTGGCCACGGCGCCCAGGATGGCCTTGCGCAGTCCCCGGGGCGTCCCCTGGGAGCCGAGCCGGCTGCCCAACTCATGCAGGGCCTGCTTTTTGAGTGTCTGGAGCTGACTGGCCAGCCTGGCCGGGAACTGCACATCCCCTTCGGCGAACTCCTTGAGGAGGTCGCGGAGGTTGTCCAGGGGTGTGTGCGGGATCTTCCGTAGCGGGCTTGGCATTACATCCTGTGAAAGAGGGGCGGCAAGCATTATTCTTTTCACAATCGCCGCGATTCGCTAGCGTTTCCACATGCGCATTCCGTATTTTCTGCTCCTGGCCATGTCCTGCCTCCTCGGGGCCCAGATCCCCTTCGGGGAACTGGCCCCCATGGACCGGGAGGAAGCCGCCCAGATCGTGAAGAAGGCCGACTTCGCCTTCCAGACCCGTACGCAGCCGGTGCACGTTCGAACTTCCACCATGGAAAAGATCTTCGACCACCCCCGCATGAGCCTGGCCATGTGGCGCTATTGCCAGTTCGTGCCCAGGTTCCACGGCTTCGTCCTCCCCGACGGGTCCTGGACCCTGGACGACGCCCGGGGCCTCACCGGGCGCCTGCGGTGCGTGCTGGCCAAGCCCGGTTTCCGGGTCTACCTGGTGGAGGGCCGCGCCGAGGCGGGCCGGCTGAAGACGCCCTTCGCCGTGGGCGCGCGCATGGCCGTGGCCTACCGCTACTGGGACACGCCCCAGGGGTTCGAGACCCACCTCCAGACCTGGACCGCCCTGGACTCGGCCGTCCTGGGCATCGTCGCCCGGCCCTTCCAGGGCTACATCCGCCACCGCCAGGACGAGTTCATCGCCTACATCAACGGCAATATCGCCACCTTCGGCCAGTTCGCCGAACGGGACCCGAAGGAGTTCCGCGATCCCCTCCGGAGCGAAGGCGATCCCGTGGCGGTCCACGACTTCGACGCCCTCTTCCCGAAGCGCTGATGGAATCCTTCCGCGAGCTCTGGACACGGGCCGTCCGCCCCCGGGAGGGCTTCCGGGCGCGGGCCCTGGAGGCCCCCACCCTGGCGGGGTCCGTCAAGGACCTCCTGCTCCTGCGCGCGCCCCTGGCCTTCCTGGGCCTGGTCCTCGGCTACCTGAGCTTCTCGGGCCTCTACGCCCGGCTCGTCTCCCCGGACAGCGAGGTGTGGACGCACATCCTCCGGCAGCTCCCGGAAGCCGTCGATCCGGCGGAACTCCGCGCGGCCCTGGCGAACCTTCCCGCGGCCCCGGGGCTCCACGCGCTGCTGCCCTGGATGGTGCTGCTGGCGCCCGTTGCGGTCCTGGGCCTCTGGCTCCACGACGCGACCTTCGACCACGTGGCCCTGTGGCTCCTGGGGGGGCTGCGGGAGCGCCGCGGGTTCCGGGCCAGCCTCGTGGCCGACGCCGAAGCCCTCAAGGTGGGCGCCTTCGGGGCCGCCGCGGCCCTGCTGGGCGACCTCCCCGTGGTGGGGTTCGCCTTCGGCCTGCTCCTCCTGCCCGTGGCCGTCTATTTCTGGATCCTGCGGGGGTACGCCCTGGCCGCGTGGCACGGGTGCCCGCCCTGGAAGGGCGTGACGGCCACCCTGGTGCACGTGGCCCTTGTGGGAGTCTGGCTGGTCCTGATGATCCTGGCCTGCCTCCTGATGCTCCTCATGCTCCTGTAGAATGGTTCATGGTGGCGTTCCCCCCGCAGACAGGTCATCATGTGACCACGTTCCCCCAAGGGAGTTCCCCCATGTCCTTCCAGGCCATTCTGGACAATCTGATCGAGCGGGTGCCCGAAGCCATCGCGGCGACCTTCAACGACAAGGACGGGGATCCCCTCTGCTCGCGCACCATCGAGGTGCCCAACGACGCCCTGCAGCTCCTGGGCGCCTACCGGAACGTCGTCAAGCGCCATCTCCAGCAGGCCGTGGAGGAGTTCGACCGGGGCGAGGTCGAGCAGGTGGCCTTCTGCACCGACCAGCACTGGATCCTCATGATGGGCGGGCTGGAACACTGCTCCCTGGTGCTGGTGATGCGCCGGGACGGCATCCTGGGCCGCGCCCGCTTCCAGATGCAGCAGGCCCTGGAACAGCTCAACCAGCAGCTGTGAATCCCTTCTGAAACACCAAAAAACGAGTGATATGGGAGAATCATGGTCCGATTTACGGGTCTTCTTGGTCTTGTCTGCTTCATGGCTCTGGCCTACGCGTGGTCCTCGGACCGCAAGGCCATCCACTGGAAAACCGTCGGCTGGGGCATGGCCCTGCAGTGGATCCTGGCCCTGGTGGTCCTCAAGGGCGAGTTCCTTTCCAGCGCCCTGGGCTTCATCCCCTTCCCCCCCCACGCCGGCTGGGTGATCTTCGCGCTCCTGTTCGTGCCGATGCTCTTCAAGCGCTACGGCATCCTCCAGGTGGCCTGGTTCAAGTGGGCCCTGGGCACCGTGGTGGCCGTGGCCCTGGTCCGCGGCAACCTGGTGGGCTCGGTCTTCGACAAGGCCCGGGTGGTGGTGGAGGGCCTCATGTCCTACGCCAAGGCCGGCGCGACCTTCGTCTTCGGCCCCCTGGCCACCCCCTCCGGCGCCGCCGTCACCAACGCCCAGGGCGCCACCGTGGGCAGCATGGGCATGATCTTCGCCTTCGTGGTGCTGCCCACCATCATCTTCGTGGCCAGCATCTTCGCCGTGCTCTACCACGTGGGCGCCATGCAGTGGGTCGTGGGGGCCTTCTCCCGCGCCATCAGCCGCTTCCTCAAGGTGAGCGGCGCCGAGAGCCTGTCGGTCTCGGCCAGCATCCTCATGGGCCAGACCGAGGCCCCGCTGACCATCCGCCCCTACCTGGCCGGCCTCACCCGGTCCGAGCTCATGGTCGTCATGACCGCCGGCATGGCCCACGTGTCGGGTTCGATCATGGTGGCCTACGTGCAGGTGGCCCACGTTGACGTGGTGCACCTCCTCACCGCCGTCATCATGACCGCCCCCGGCGCCATCATGATCGCCAAGATCCTGGAGCCCGAGACCGGCACCCCCGCCACCGCCGGCGAAGTGCAGGTGAACATCCCCTCCAACGACGCCAACGTCCTGGACGCCGCCGCCCGCGGCGCCTCCGAGGGCCTGCACCTGGCCATCAACGTGGCCGGCATGCTCATCGCCTTCATCGCGCTCATCGCCCTGATGAACGGCATCCTGAAGGCCATCTTCCCGGCGCTGTCCCTGGAGCTGGTGCTCGGCGTCATCTTCCGGCCCTTCGCGTGGCTCATGGGCATCCCCTGGAAGGAGGCCGGCATCGTGGGCTCCCTCCTGGGCCAGCGCATGGTCATCAACGAGTTCGTGGCCTTCATCCAGCTGGGCAACCTTCCCGAGCTGAGCACCAAGGCCCGCCTCATCTCGACGTTCGCCCTGTGCGGCTTCGCGAACTTCAGCAGCATCGCCATCCAGGTGGGCGGCATCGGCGCGCTGGTGCCGGAGCGGCGCGGCGACCTCGCGCGGCTCGGGCTGAAGGCGATGATCGCGGGGACCCTGGCGAACTTCATGTCGGCCTGCATCGCGGGGATCCTGAGCTGAAGGGGACTTGGAGCCATCTGGGCACGGAAAAAGTCCGGCCGGGGCCTTGCACCCCGGCCGGATGCGATTTAGCATGATGTTTCAGTTCGCAATTGAGCGGTCTGATTTTAATAAACTAATTTTGATGTAATTTATGAAATATACCATACTCACCTTGGTTTTCTTGTCAACTGCCTATTTTCAGGCTGGTGCAGTGGTTCCGCAGGATCCAGGAATTCAGCATCCCATTTTTGATGAAATGGATTCGAGGGGTGGGGGTTCGAGTTCTCGTCAGGACTGCATAAAGGTGTGTGATAAAAAATATGCGGAGAAGGTCAAGGCAGGAGCCCTCCTCACCGGTATTGAGCTATTTACGTGGGCTCTACTGATAAAAAATGAATATGACAAATGTGTTGCTGGCTGCCCATCTTAAGAGATTGTTCTCTCTCCGTTTTTTACATATCTCTCCGACTTTGCGTCACCTGGCACCTAAAACATAAATAATACTATAACCGTCTTGATATACCTACTCAGTCAGCAATTAATAATTTTATTATCAAGGGTTTTCCATGCAATCGACAAAATCCATTAAGACAATTATTTGCTACCTTACCTTTTTTTGTTGCCTTTGGCCACAGGATCCCCCTGACTACCCCGGTTTCCGCGGCCTGCCGGGCCTCGTCTGGAGTGGTGGGAAGCGCATTCTGTCCCTTGATTTTGGCCGTGCGCTCGAAATCGCCGATCAGACATCAGGAAAGGAGGAAACCCTTGAAGAGCCCGAGGGCGCCTTGGGCCTGACCTACCGTGCCGGTGTCGCAACCACCTGCCGGCTCGTGGACAAGACCATCCTGGTCTCCCAGCAGAGGCTCCCGGGCCTCTGGGAAAACTTCCCCATCGATTTCGGGACCTTCGGACGCGACGAATTTTTCGGACTGCCTTCGAAGCTCTATCAGACCGATACCGGCTCGCGATTTTTCGTCATGGATGTGATGCCCGGATTTTCGAAAGGGGAGGACGCTTCCATCTGCTCCTGGTGGAAGCAGACGAACGGCGGGGTCTTCAAGGCGGAGGCCCTGATTCCCATCGCCCTCGACGTACCGGTCTTCCAGGCCTTCCATCCGGTGGGACCGGGCGGAGCGTGGATTGCCCAGGTGGCCCTCCGTTACCAAGGACTGCTACCGTTCCTGGAGTTCCCCATCCAGGTGAAGGGGGCCTTCCTTGTGGTCTCCTGGAATGCCGGGATCATCTGGGTGATCAAGGACGATGACCCGTGGCCCTCCCGGACGATCAAACTCCTGCCGCTGGACGACGACTGCCTGTCGGGGCGGAAGCGGCACAGCCCCGTGCTCCTGGGGATCCAGCCCATGCCCAACGACCGGGTGCTGGTGGCCATGCGGACCCGGAAGGCGATCGAGGCCTCCATCCGATTGGAACAGGCGCCCAGGAGCTCCGTCCCCCAGCCGCCCGATGGCCAGGGATTGGACGAAATCGAATGGAAGGAGGTTGACCCCTTCGAGGGGAGGGTCGGCGACCCGGATCCGGCTGTGCTCGAACGCGCCCCCACCTCCTGGCCCGCGGGTGAAACCCTGGCTTTCCGCTTTGATCTGGCCGGGAGGCTGATCCTTCCCTAATGAGCGTTCGGGCCCTGCGGGTCCCCACGCCCCTCAGTGCGCCGCCACCAGCTCCGGCAGGATGCTCTTCGCGCCCACCATGCACGTCTTGTGCTCCAGGTGGTACTCGAACTCGCCCCTGAACTTCTGCAGGAACGACTCCACCGGTCCGCAGGCGGCATCCCCCAGGGGGCAGAGCGTCCTGAGGTTGATCCGCGGCGGCAGGCTCGCGAGAAGCTCCAGGTCGCCTGGGCGGCCCTGGCCGTGCTCCAGGCGGTGGAGGATCATCTCCATCCAGTTGCAGCCTTCCCGGCAGGGGGTGCACTGGCCGCAGCTCTCGTGGGCGTAGAAGTGGGTGAGGCGGAGCAGGGCCTGGACCATGCAGGTGCTCTCGTCCATGACGATCATGCCGCCCGAACCCGCCATGGAACCGCGGGCCTTGACCGTGTCGAAGTCCATGGGGCAGTCGAAGTCCTTGGCGTCGAAAACCGGGGCGCTGGAGCCGCCGGGGATGACGGCCTTGAGCTTGCGGCCGGTGCTGGAGCCGCCGCCCAGGTCGTTGAGGATGAAGTCCATGGGCAGGCCCAGGGGGAGCTCGTAGAGGCCGGGGCGCTTCACATGGCCGCTGAGGCCGTAGATGCGGGTGCCGGTGTTGCCGGGGGTGCCCAGCTGCGCGTAGGCGTGCCCGCCCATGCGGAGGATGGGGGCCACGGCGGCCAGGGTCTCCACGTTGTTCACGGTGGTGGGCTGGCCGAAGGCCCCCACGGAGGCCGGGAAGGGGGGCTTGACCCGGGGCTCGCCGCGGCGGCCCTCGAGGCTGTTGAGCAGGGCGGTCTCCTCGCCGCAGATGTAGGCGCCGGCGCCCCGGTAGGTGAGGATGTCGAAGTCCCAGCCGGTGCCCAGGATGTCCTTGCCCAGGAACCCGGCGTCGCGGGCCTCCTGGAGCGCGGCCTCGAGCTTGTCGATGAGCCAGGAGAACTCGCCCCGCAGGTAGATGAACCCGGTGCGGCACTGCATGGCCCAGCCGGCGATGACCATGCCCTCGATGAGCTGGTGGGGGTTGTACTCCAGGATCGCGCGGTCCTTGAAGGTCCCGGGCTCGCCCTCGTCGCCGTTGCAAACGAGGTAGCGGGTCACCTTGCGCTCGGGGGTGTCCTTGGGCATGAAGCCCCACTTCATCCCGGTGCGGAAGCCGGCGCCGCCCCGACCGCGCAGGTCGGAGGCCTTCACCTCGGCGGTGACGGCCGCGGGCTCCATCTTCAGGGCCTTGCGGCAGGCCTCGTAGCCTTCCCACTTCTCCGTGTAGACCTTGAGGTGCCAGTTGTGCAGGTCCCCGGCGCCGCGGAGCATGAGGTTGGGGTACTTCGAGGAGCCGAAGCCCTCGAAGGTGTAGAGCTGGTGGTCGGGCTTGGTGCGGATGGCGGCCATGGTCACTCCCCCCACGCTGCGGTCTCGCCGCGCCGGCAGGCATCCATGAGGGCCTCCAGCTTCGCCTCGTCCACGAACTCGTCGAAGACGCCGTGGTTGATCTGGATGCAGGGCCCGCTGCCGCAGGAGGCCAGGCACTCCACCTCATCCACGCTCCAGAGCCCGTCCGGGGAGGGGCCCTCGCCGGGCCTGGCGCCGGTCTTCTCGATGACCTTGGCCAGCAGTTCCGCGGCCCCGTTCAGGGCGCAGCAGAGGTTGGTGCACACCTCGAAGTGGTACCGTCCCACGGGCTTCTTGCGGAACATGGTGTAGAACGTGGCCACCCCGAAGACGTGCCCTTCGGTGACCCCCAGCGCCGCCGCCACTTCCTTCATGGCCCCCAGGCTCAGGAAGCCGAACTCCTTCTGGGCGATGTACAGGGCCGGCAGGGTCCCGGCCATCCGGTCCGGGAACTGGGAGGCGATGGCCTGGATCTTCGCGACAGCCTCCGGGCTGAGCTTGTCCCGCTGCGTCTTGGGCAGACGCTCGCCCGGCGCCAGGGGCACATCGCTGGTTTCAGGGGGCAGGGGATGGTTCATGGCTCGTCCGCGAAGGTAACTAAGGACACCCAGTCTATCCTGTATCCCCCGCACCACGGCACCAAAGCCTCGCGGCCCGGCTCCGTCCGCCGGCGCGCCCGGGAAGGCGTTCCGGGGCGTATGTGTTGAAACGCCTAATTCGCCCGCGGGACCCCTCCGGCCGCTCCCGGGCGCATTCCGCACCCGCCCCTGCCGGCCGCCCGTTCCCGAAATCCCGCGGCTGGACACGCCAGCGCCCCCATCTACACTGAAGGCACGCCCAAGGGCACAGGAAACGGCCACCCCATGCAGCTGCGCGAAGAGCTCCTCATCAACAAGCCCCTGGACCCCGGCCAGGAGCTGCTCCTGTCCATCCTCCTTTGCCGGGAGTACGCCACCCGGCTCTCCGACGAGCGGCTCTTCAAGCCCGCCGGCATTACGGATCAGCAGTTCAACGTGCTGCGGATCCTCAAGGGGGGACCCGACGACGGCTACCTCATCCGGGAGCTGCGCCGCCGCATCATCAGCAGGAGCGCCGACGTGCCGCGGCTCGTGGACCGCATGGTGAAGGCGGGTCTGGTGTGCCGCCGGGAGGACCCCAACGACCGCCGGGGCTGCCTCGTGAAGCTCACCCCGGAAGGCCGTGCGCTGGAGGCCAAGCTCGCCCCGGTGCACACGGCCCTGTGCCGCGAGATCGACGGACTCCTGGGGCCCGAGGACAACCGGGTCCTCATCGCCCTCCAGCAGAAGCTGCGGGAAGGGATGCAGGAACGGCTGGAGACCGCGGACTAGCCCTTCTTGGGGCCGGGCTTGCGGAAGCCGCCCGTGGGCTTCGCCACGGGCCTGCCGCCCGCGGGCCGGGCATCGGCGGGCCGGCGCGGCCGGGGGGCGTCGTCACCGGGGCCCGCAGCGCGGCGCGGCCTGGGGGCGTCGTCGCGGGGGCCCGCGGCGCGGCGTGGCCGGGGGGCGTCTTCGCGGCCGGAGGGGGCCCGCCGGGGCTCGTCCTTGGTGTAGCGCTCGGCGCGCCGGACCCGGTCCAGCTTTCGCTCGGCGGTGATCTTGGGCTTGTAGATGTCGGCCTCGCCCTTGAGGCCGGCGTCGGCGCGCTCCACCCGGCGCGCGGTGCGCAGGGCCTTGAGCGCCTTCTCCATGTCCGAGGGCAGCGGGGCCGAGGCGGTGACGGATTCGCCGGTGACGGGGTGGCGGAAGCCCAGCAGCTCGGCGTGGAGGGCCTGGCGGTCGATGATGGGGCTGGGGCTGCCGTAGACCTGGTCGCCCAGGAGCGGGAACCCGCGGTCGGCGAACTGGACGCGGATCTGGTTGCGCCGGCCCGTCTCCAGCTTGACCTCCACGACGGTGTGCCCCGGGAGGCGCTCCAGCACGCGGTAGTGGGTGATGGCGACCTTGGCGCCCTTGACGTCGTGCTTGGCCTTGGAGTTCTCGGGCACCACCTGCATGCGCAGGGACTTCCGTTCCACCAGCTTGTCCGAGAGGGTCCCGGCGTTCTCGGGCAGCTCGCCCACGAGGATGGCCTTGTAGATGCGGTGGAGGTGGTGCTCGTCGAAGATGCGCTTGAGGCCGTTGAGGGCCTCGGGGGTCTTGGCGAAGACCAGCACGCCGGAGGTGAATCGGTCCAGGCGGTGGGCGATGAAGAGCTGGAAGCGCTTGAAGCCGCGGCGGCGGTACAGGTCGGTGAGGGCCTCGGCCAGGCAGGGGTCGGTGTTCTTCTCTGCGGGCACCGTCAGGAGGCCGGCGGGCTTGTCCACGAAGACGAGGTGCTTGTCCTCCAGGAGGATCGTGAACGGGCAGTCGGCGGACCTGCTGGGTTTGGGCTGGGCGCTGTAGACCATGTCCGGGTCGAAGACCACGTCGATGACGTCCCCGGCCGTGAGGCGCTGGCCGTAGGTGCGGACCTCCAGGCCGTTGACCTTGACGCAGCCAGCGTCGATGAGGCCCTTGGCCTGGCGGTGGCTGACCTCCAGCTTGCGGTGCAGCTCCGCGGCAAGGGCGGTACCTTCGACCGCGCCGGTCCAGTTTTCCTTCGATCGGGCCATGGGCTCCTCCAGTGCCCGGCGTCCGTTGAAACGCTGAGCTTCCTGACCATGGAACCATAAAAACCCATATTTATCAACAAAAAAGGGCGGCCCCACCCGGGGCCGCCCTCCTTGGGGGGTCCACCCTACCTGGCCGGGGCGGCCTTCGCGAAGTCGCCGGCCTTGACCACGCTGATGCTGCCGGGCGCCAGGAACTTCTTCAGGGCCGAGAGGATCTGGTCGTTGGTGAGCTCGGCAACCTTCCTGTCCAGGGCTGCCTGGAAGGCCATGGTCCTGCCGGCCTCCTCGTTGCTGGCGAGGCGGCCGGTCAGCTCCCGGTCCTGGGCGCGGCTCTGTTCCTGCCCCTGGAGCCACCCGGACTTGGCCTCGGCGATCTCCTTGTCGGTGAAGCCGGTGGCCAGGGCCCGCTCAAGCTCCTCCCGGAAGGCCTTCTCGACCTTGGCGGCGTTCTGGGGGGCGCAGATCGCGTTGGCGGTCCAGGAACCGAAAGTCTCCATGGAGCCGGCCCGGAAGCGCGAGCCGACGCCGTAGCTGAGGCCGTCCTTGACCCGGATCCGGTTGGCCAGGCGGCTGTTGAGGAAGCCGCCGCCCAGCATGAAGTTGCCCAGAACCATGGCCGGGTAGTCGGGATCGGTGTCGCGGATGGCGAGGTTCAGGCCGGCGAGGAAGACGGCATTGGGCTTGTCGGGGGTCTCGATGACTTCCGATCGGGCCGTGGAGGGACGGGGGGTGGCGGTGATGCGGGCATAGGGGGCCGGGCTCTTCCAGGTGCCCAACAGGCCTTCGACCACCGGCCGGATGGCCGCGGCGTCCACGTCGCCCACAATGGCCAGCTCGCCGTGGGAGGCGCCGAAGAAGGCGGCGTGGAAGGCCTTGGCGTCCTCCACCTTCACGGTCTTGAGGTCGGCGATGGCCTCCTCGATGCTGTCGGTGTGGCGGGGGTGGCCCTTGGGCCAGATATCGAGCAGCTGCTGGAACCGCGTGTAGCCCAGGGCCGTGGGATCGCTCTTCTGGGCCTCCATGCCGGCGAGGTTCTCCTGGCGGAGGATCTCGAACTCCGTGGCGGCGAAAGCGGGCTCCCGCAGGGCCTCCGTCACCAGCTTGAGCGTGCCGGCGAGGTTCTCCTTCACCGTCTCGATGGAGACGCTGATCCCCTCGGCGCCGCCGTTGAAGTCCACGTTCGCCTTGAGCTGGTCCAGCCGGTCCTGGAATTCCTGGCGTCCGGTGCGGACGGTGCCGCGGCTCAGCATGGCCGCGGCCATGGAGGCGCGGGCGTCCTGGCCCATGAGCGCAGCCTCGGTGCCGAAGTGAAGGGCGAGCGTTGCGTGGACGGAGCCGCCGCGCGTCTTCTTGGGCACCATCGCGACCTTGAGGCCGGCCGCGGTGGCGAAGCGCACCGTGCGTGCCTCGATGGCCAGGGGGGTGGCGTCGAAGGCCTCTCCCTGGCTCTTGAGCTCCTGGCCCTTGTAGTCCTTGACCATGGCCGCCACGTCCTTCAGGTCGGGGATCTCGGACCGGTCCGGCTTGGGGGTGGGGATGAAGGTGCCCAGGGTGCGGTTGCTGGGCTTGAGGTAGGCCTTGGCGACCCGCTGCAGGTCGGCGGGCGTCACCGCCTTCACCCGGTCCCGGCCCAGGAAGAGGGTGCGCCAGTCGCCCAGGGCGATGGGTCCGCTGAGCGCGAGGCCGACCTGGTCGGACTGGTTGAGGTGGAGGTCGAATTCCTTGAGGATGCTGGTCTTGGCGCGCTCGACCTCCTCGGGGGCGAAGGTGGCCGCACCGGCCTCCTCGGTGATCTTGAGCACGGCATCCCGGGCCTCGTCGAGGTTGCCGCCGGGCGGGAGCATGGCGCCGACATACATCAGCCCGGGCTCACGGGTGGGCTGGGGAAAGGAGAAGACGAAGGCGGCCTTCTTGGGCTCCACCAGGGCCTTGTAGAGCCTGCCCGAAGGCGCGTCGCTGAGCACCTGGCTCAGCACCGAAAGAGCCGCCATGTCCGGGTCCGTCCCGGCAGGGATGTGATAGGCGGCCATCAGGGCCAGGGTGTCGCCCACGCGCCGGACCGTGACGCTCCGTTCGCCGTCCTGGGTCGGCTCGACCGTGTAGGTCCTCTCCAGGATCCGGGCCGGCCTGGGAATGGGGCCGAAGGTGTCGTTGACCAGGGCCAGGGTCCGGGCCGGGTCGAACTTGCCGGCCACCAGCAGCACGGCGTTGTCGGGCTGGTAGTACTTCCGGAAGAAGTCCGAGAGGTGCCAGATGTTGACGTTCTCGATGTCCGCGCGGCACCCGATGGTGGGCTTGCCGTAGTTGTGCCAGAGGTAGGCGGTTTCGGCGACCCGCTGCTGCAGGACGGCGAAGGGCTGGTTCTCGCCCATCTCGAATTCGTTGCGGACCACGGTCATCTCGGTCCTGAGCAGCTCGGCGGCCTTCTCCGGCTTGACGGCCACCCAGCTGTTGATCATGCGGTCCGCTTCCAGGTCCAGGGCCCACTTCAGGTTCTCGTCGGTGGCCTTCATCGACTCGAAGTAGTTGGTGCGGTCGTAGTTGGTGGTCCCGTTGGGGCGGGTGCCGTGGAGGGTGAGCTCGTTGGGGATGTCGGGGTGGCGCGCGGTGCCCTTGAAGATCATGTGCTCGAGCAGGTGGGCCATGCCGGTCTCGCCGTAGCTCTCGTTGCGGCTGCCCACCAGGTAGGTGATGTTCACCGTGACGTTGGGCTTGGAGGGGTCGGGGAACAGAAGGACCTTGAGGCCGTTGGCCAGGCGGTATTCGGTGATGCCTTCCACGGAGGCGGTCAGGACCGGGGCGGGCAGGGCGGCCTTGGCGGCCGCCTTGGGTGCGGGGGCCTTCGCCTTGGCCTGGGCCAGGCCGGGAAGGCCGCCCAGGATGAGCAGGGCGGCCACAGGCAGATGGAAGCGGGTTCTCGGCATCGAAAAACTCCTAGCGGATGAAAGGCATGACCTAGCCTCTCACGCGGTGCGGAGGGATTCAACGGCGAGGAAATTAACCAAACTTAACGGTCACCAGAGCCCGAAAACGGCTAGCCCACCGCCCAGGAGGGCCATGGCGGTGGCGGCCCAGCCCACCTGCTTGAGCCGGCGCGGAGCGGGCGGGGCGGCCCACACCCAGAGCGCCGCCAGGGCCATGGGCACCAGCGCCGCCCCGGCGGTGCGGGGCAGGCTTCCGCGCAGGGCCGCCAGGCCCGCCCAGGTGGCCAGGGCCGCGCCCAGGGCGAAGGCGCAAAAGCGCGGGAGCCAGGCCCCGCCGCGCTTGAGGGCGAGGATGTGGCAGTGCACCACGGCGGTGGCGAGGGTGAACATCCCGCCCAGGAGGAGGGCCAGGAGGACCGCCCGTCGGGGACCCCCGCCGCCCAGGAGCACCACGCTGCCCGCCGTGGCGGAGAAGGCCCAGGCCGCCACCAGCTCGCCGGCGGCGGTGCGCTCCTGCCGGATGAGGAACAGGAAGAAGAGGACCGCGCCCAGGGCGGCCGCCGGGAGGAGGCCCAGGAGGTGGGCGGCCGGGGCGCCGATCCAGGCCCCGAAGATGGCCAGCAGGAGGACCGAGCCCAGGATCACCAGGCGGAGGGCCGCCCGCACCTGGGAGGCCCCCCGGGCGGCTTCACCCCTGCGGCCCAGGAGGACCAGCACGGGTTCGCTGGCCAGGAAGAGGGTCACCGCCAGCACGGCCTGGAAGATGCCGCGGGAGCCGTGCCCCAGGGCGGCGCCGCACAGGAGGGCCACGCCCAGCTGGGCGTAGGCGCCGTGTTCGCGGGGCCAGAGAGGGTGGGATTCCTTGGGCATCGCTTCAGATCTCCAGCAGGGCCGCGAGCCGGGTTTCCCACTCGCGTCTAAGGTCATCCAATTTCAATCCCTTCCCCTTGCCGGGGGCCGCCTGGAGCAGGCCCTGGGAGGACGGGTGGGGCAGGACCTCCAGCTGGAAGTCCGGGGCCCCTTCGATGCGGGCGAAGACCCACTGGGCCCTGCGCCCCATGGCGACCACCCGGAGGCGGCCCGGGCAGCGCTCCGAGGCCTCCGTCAATTCCTTCCGGAGCCTTTCCTGGTTGCCGGGGGCAAGGAGTTCCTTGTCGGTGGGGGCCCGGAAGGTCCGGAAGTCCCGGGTGGGGCAGACCGGAAAGGCGTTGGAGAGGGCGGCCCCCCGGAGCACCGGCGCCAGGCCGGCTTCCCGGAAGCGGGCGCCGTCCCAGTCCAGGTAGGCCGCCGGAGGGACCTGGGCCAGGCCTGCCGCCTCCAGGGCCCGGTACACGCAGGTGCCGGCACGGTCCCCCCAGAAGGGGATCCCGCTCTGGTCGGCGCCCCGGGGTCCCGGGGCCTCGCCGAAGAGCATGATCCGCACCGGTCCCTCGGGAGGAAAAAGGGGGGCGACCTGGGTTTGAAGAATCCGTGCCATGGCATCAGATTGCCAGAGGCTTATCTTGGAAGATGCGAATTTGAAGTGCGGGAGGCGGGTATGAATTCGACCCCTGGCCTGGATGTGGGCATAAAAAGAATGGTGGAGTCAGGTACTTACATCCCCGCCACCGGGAAGGTGGAGGATCTGAAAATTTCCTGCCCGCCCCGCCTGAAGCGGAGCGACCTGGATGACCCTGCCCGTTTCCACGTGCGTCTCGTTGAATGGCTCATGCAGCAGAAGTGACGCGGTTCCGTTTTTTTACACGGAGAAGTACCGGGCCTGGGGGTGCCAGGCGATCAGGGCCGAGGTGGTGTACTCCGGGTCCATCTGGAACTGGTCCGTGATCGAGACGCCGATGCGGGAGCCGTCCAGGAGGTCCAGGAGGGTGGCGTTGCCCTCCAGGTCCGGGCATGCCGGGTAGCCGAAGGAGTAGCGGGAGCCCTGGTAGCCCTGGCTGAAGAGCTGGCGCAGCTGGGCCGCGTCCTTCCCGTGGATGCCCAGCTCCCGGCGGACGCGGGCGTGGAGGTGCTCGGCGAAGGCCTCGGTGAGCTCCGTGGCCAGGCCATGGAAGAGGAAGTAGTCGGCGTACTGGTCGGAACGGTAGAGCTCCGAGGCCAGCTCCGCGGCCCGGTTCCCCAGGGTGACCACCTGGAGCGCCAGCACGTCGAAGCGGCCCGAGGCCTCCGGCTCGAAGAAGTCGGCCACGCAGAGGCGCCGGCCCGCGTCCTGCCGGGGCAGGGCGAGGGTGGTCAGGAGGGTCTTCCGGTCCGGCGCGTAGACCCGCAGCGCGTCGCCCCGGGCCTGGACCGGCAGGTAGCCGTAGCGGGCCCTGGGCTCGAGCAGGCCCTCCTCGAGGATCCGGCTCTTCCAGGCCGCCAGGAGGGGCTCGGCCTTCTCCTTCAGCACGGCCTCGAAGGCCGCGTCGGTGAGCCTGCCCTGGGTGAAGGACCACCGGTTGCGGATCACCACGAACGTATCCAGGAAGGCGAAGAGGTCGTCCAGGCTGACCTCGGGCTGGCGCACGCCCCAGAAGGGGGGCTCGGGGACCGGGAGGTTCCGCTTCACCCAGGAGCTCTGGCCGGCGGGGGTGAGCTCCACCTGGGCCGCGCCCCGGTGGAGGACCGTGATGCCGGGCGTTCCCGGCGGGGCCGCCGCGGGCGGGGCCGTCCCGGCCCCGCTGGTGAGGCGGTCCATGTGGCGCAGCCCCTCGAAGGCGTCCTCGGCGTAGAGCACCTGGCCCCCGTAGACGCTCTGGCACTGCTCGGCCACGAAGTCCCGGGTGAGGGCGGCGCCCCCGAGGATCACCGGGATGTCCAGGCCCTTCCCGGCCATGAAGATCAGGTTCTCCCGCATGATCGTGGTGGACTTCACCAGCAGTCCCGAGAGGCCGATGGCGTCGGCGGGGTAGCCCTCCAGGGCGGCCAGGATCGCCTCCACGGGCTGCTTGATGCCCAGGTTGACCACCTCGTAGCCGTTGTTGGAGAGGATGATCTCCACCAGGTTCTTGCCGATGTCGTGCACGTCGCCTTTCACCGTGGCCAGGATGACCTTGCCCTTGGTGACCGAGGCCTCCTTGGGGATGTGGGGCTCGATGCGCTTGACGGCGGTCTTCATGGCCTCGGCGCTCTCCAGCACGAAGGGCAGCTGCATCTCGCCCGCCCCGAACCGCTCGCCCACGACCCGCATGGCGTCCAGGAGGATCCGGTTGATGATGTCCAGGGGGGGGATCGTCATCAGGGCCTCGTCCACGTCCTCGAGGATCAGGCGCTTCTCCCCGCCCAGGATGTCCCGCTTCAGCCGCTCCTCCACGGGCAGGTTCCGGTCCGAGGGGCCCGCGCCGGGGGCGGCCTTGCCGTCGCCGAACAGGGCCATGACGGTCTTCAGGGGATCGTAGCCCTCCCGCCGCCGGTCGAAGATCAGGTCCTCGGCCGCCGCGCGCTGCTCCGGGTCGATCTCGGCCACGGGGATGACCTTGGCCGAGTTGAAGATGGCCAGGTCCAGCCCGGCCTTCACGGCGTGGTAGAGCATGAGGGCGTTGACGACGTGGCGGACGCCGGGGGCCAGGCCGAAGCTGATGTTGCTGACCCCCAGCATCGTGAGCACCCCGTGGTGCCGGGCCTTGATGAGCCGGATGGCCTCCAGCGTCTCCAGGGCGGAGCGGCGGAATTCCTCGTCCCCGCTGCCCAGGGTGAAGGTCAGGGGATCGATGATCAGGTCGGAGGGGTTGAAGCCGTACTCGCCCACCGCCAGGTCGTAGAGCCGGGTGGCGATGGCGGCCTTGGCCTGGGCCGTCTTGGCCATGCCCTTCTCGTCGATGGTCAGGCCCACCACGGCGGCGCCGTAGGTGCGGCAGAGGTCCAGCACCTTCCGGGCCTTCTCCTCGCCGTCCTCGAAGTTGATGGAGTTGACCACGCACTTGCCGGGGGCGGTCTGGAGGGCCTTCTCGATGACCGGCACCTCCGTGGAGTCGATCATGAGGGGCAGGAGGACCTGGCCCACGGCCTTCTTCAGGAAGGCCTCCATGTCCGCGGACTCGTCCCGGCCCACATAGGCCACGCACACGTCCAGCATGTGGGAGCCCTCCCGCTGCTGGTCCCGTGCGATGTCCACGAGGCCGTCGACGTCCTCCTTTGCAAGCAGGTCACGGAACTTCTTGGATCCGTTGGCGTTGGTGCGCTCGCCCACGATCAGGGGGCGGGGCTCCTGGCGCAGGGGGACGCTCTGGTAGAGGCTCGAGACGGCGCGGTCCAGGACCGGCGTGCGGTGGGTGACGCCCGAGGTGCCCAGCTGGGCCCGGAGGGCGCGGATGTGGTCGGGGGTGGTGCCGCAGCAGCCGCCGACGATGTTCAGGTTGAACTCCTTGGCCAGATGGGCGACCTTCCCGGCGAAGGCCTCGGGCTCCAGGGGATACACCAGGGCCCCGTCCCGGTTCACCGGCAGGCCCGCGTTGGGCAGGCAGCTGATGCGGCAGGGGGACTGCTCCACCAGGGCCTGCAGGGGGGCGTGCATCTCGTCCGGGCCGGTGCCGCAGTTGAGGCCGATCACGTCCACGCCCAGCATCTCGATGCTGGTGATCACGGCCTGGATCTCGGTGCCCAGGAGCAGGGTGCCCGTGGTCTCCACCGTGGCCTGGACCCACAGGGGGCATTCCCGCCCCAGCCGGGCCATGGCGTCCTTGGCGGCGCGCACCGCCAGCTTGATCTGGCCCAGGTCCTGGCTGGTCTCGATGAGGATGCTGTCCACCCCGCCCAGGAGCAGGCCCCGCATCTGGGCCAGGTAGCTGGCGTACAGGGCCCCGTAGGTGATGTGGCCCAGGGTGATGAGCTTGGTGCCGGGGCCCACGGAGCCCACCACGTAGCGGCGCCGGTCGTAGGACCTGGCCACCTCCAGGGCGAGCCGCGCGGCGGCGATGTTGAGCTCCTCGGCCCGTTCGGGGATGCCGAATTCGGCGAGCACCACCTCGTTGGCGCCGAAGGTGTTGGTCTCCACCGCGTCGGCGCCGGCGTCCAGGTAGGCGGCGTGGATGTCCCGGATCCACTCCGGGCGCCTTTCGCACAGCAGCTCCATGCAGCCTTCGAGGGCCGGGCCGCCGAAGTCGTCCACCGTGGGCTTGCGCGCCATGATCTGGGTGCCCATGCCCCCGTCCAGCAGGAGGGTGCGTTCGAGGAGAAGCGAGGAAAGGGAAGTCACGCGTCCACCCCCAGGTATTCGATGACCACGTCTCCCGCCACGGAGAACTGGCAGGCCAGCCTCTGGCCGGCAGGGGCCTCCATGCTCCGCAGGAAGTCCCGCTCCTCGGGACCCATGGCCGAGCAGTGCTCGAGCCCGGCCAGGATCCGCACCCGGCAGGTGCCGCAGGACCCGCTCCGGCAGCCGAAGGTGATGTCGGCCCCCGCGGCGTCGGCGATGGCCTGCAGGGCCGTGCCCGCCGGCGCCTCCACCAGCAGGTCCTCGGGAAGGAAGCGCACCCGCGCCAGCTCACTCATGGTCCACTCCCGCTTCCAGCAAGGTCTCCAGCAGCTCGACCTGCCCCAGGGGGGCCGAGAGCTGCAGGCCGCGCACCACGGGGCGCACCTTGGCGATGATCTCCCGGGCGATGTCCAGGCCCTCCTTGAGCTGGTCCTCGGCGGACTGCCACCGGGCCATGCGCTTGAGGAGGATGTCCGGCAGGGTCACGCCGGGCACCTCGTTGGCCATGAACTCGGCGTTGCGCAGGCTCTTCAGGGGCCAGATGCCCGCGATGACCGGGATGCCGAGGGGCTCGGCGAACTCCAGGAAGCGGAACAGCGCGTCGGCGTCGAAGACCGGCTGGGTGATGGCCCATTCGGCGCCCGCGTCCACCTTGTACCGGAACCGGGACTGCTCCCTGTCCACGTCCACGGCCACGGGGTTGGCCCCCACGCCGATGCTGAACCGCGTGGGCACGCCGATGTTGCTGCCGCCCAGGTCCAGGCCCGAATTCAGGCAGCGCAGGATGTTCACCAGGCCGATGGCGTCCACGTCGAAGACCGCCGTGGCGTTGGGGTAGGGCCCGAGCTTCGGGGGATCGCCCGTGATGGCCAGCACGTTCTGGACGCCCAGCCCCGCGGCGCCCAGGAGGTCGCTCTGGATGCCCAGGAGGTTCCGGTCCCGGCAGGCGAAGTGCATGAGGGCCTCCATGCCCACCCGCTGCTGGATGATCACGGCGGTGGCCAGGGCCGACATGCGGGCCATGGCCCGGGGGCCGTCCGGGACGTTGATGGCGTCCACGCCCCGGTCCCGGCAGAAGGCGGCCTTCTCCACCAGCTTGTCGGCGCTGATGCCCTTGGGGGGGACCAGCTCGACGGTCACCACGAATTCGCCGTCGGCGATCTTCCGGCTGAACGCGCTGCGCTCGGCCTGGGGCACCGGGTAGTGGGTGGCCTCGGTGGGGGGGCGCTCGGTGGCGCCCTCCACGAAGGCCTTCTCCTGGCGCAGGGCGCCCCGCATGGAGCGGGTGTGCCCGGGCGTCGTGCCCGCGCAGCCGCCCACGGCCCGGACCCCCAGCTGGAAGGCCTGGCGCGCGAACTCGCCCAGGTACTCGGGGCTGGCCATGTACAGGAGGCGCCCGTCGACCATGCGGGGAAGGCCGGCGCTGGGCTGGAGGATGAGGGGACAGTCCGTCACGGCCCGGAACCGCTTGAGCAGGTCCAGGAGGGGGGCCGGGCCGCTGCCGCCGTTGACGCCCACGAGGTCGGCGCCCCACTCGGCCAGCTTGGCGATGTACCACTCCGGCTCCGTGCCGTAGAGGGTCTGGCCCTCGTCGTTGGGGGTCATCTGGGCCACCACGGGCAGGGAGCAGATCTCCTTGATGGCCAGGATGGCCTGGTGGATCTCGTTGAGATCCGCGAAGCTCTCCAGAACGAAGAGGTCCACGCCGCCCTCGATGAGGGCCCGGGCCTGTTCCGCGAAGAAGCCCCTCGCCTCCTCGAAGGAGGTTGGGCCCCAGGGCTCGATGCGCACCCCCAGGGGGCCGATGCACCCGGCCACCCAGCCGGGATCCTCGTCGCCCAGGGCCGCGCGCGCCAGGAGGGCCCCCTTGAGGTTGATGTCCCGCAGGTTTTCGGCGAGGCCGTAGCCCTGCAGCTTCAGGCGGTTGGCCGCCCAGGTGTTGGTGGTGACCACCTGGGCCCCCGCGGCGCGGAACTCCTGGTGGATCGCCCCCACCAGCTCCGGGGAGGCCAGGTTGGCCTCGTCGAAGGACCGGTTGATGTAGACGCCGCGCTCGTAGAGCACGGTGGGCGTGGAACCGTCGAAGAGGAAGCATTGCCCGGAATTCAGGGCTTCGGTGAAGGTCTGGGTCATCCGCCGCTCCTGGGTGCAGACTCTATGCAATGCGCATGCAGCCTGGGAATCAACAGGGAAAGCCGGTGGTCCGGCACCAGGAAGGCCAGGGAGACCCCGGTGTCCCCGGCCAGGATGGCCGCCACCGGTTCATCCACCAGGGGCCCCAGGAGGCTGAGGGCGCGCCCCGGCGCCTCCCGCAGGCCCTCGCCCACCAGCGCCACCGCCGCCCAGCCCCGCTGGACGGAGAGGCCGGAGGCCGCCAGGTCCCGGAGGACGGCTTCGGAATCGGCCGTCTCCCCCTTGGCGACCAGGAGGCCCCCGTCGGGGGTGGCCAGCAGTCCGTAGAGGGAGGCCCCGGCCTCCAGCAGCCGGGTGGAGGCCTGGAAGAGCAGCTCGGAGTCCTGGGCGGGGGGGACCCGCAGGCAGGAGACCCCCTCCTTGTACGCCACCGAGGTGATCTCCCCGGGTCGGCGCGCCGGGGCCTCGGAGCGGATCTCGGTGCGGCTGCCCGTGGGGCGGTGCGTGTTGGCCACCACCAGGCCGAAGCCCGCGCGGCTCACCGGCGCCAGGGCGTCGGCATGGAGCACCTTGGCCCCGAAGGCCGACAGGGCCGCGGCCTCCCGGAGGCTCATGACCGGGATGGGCCGGGCCTCGGGCACCAGGCTGGGGTCGGCGCTGAGCACGCCGTCCACGTCCGTCCAGATCTGCACCTCGGAAGCGCCCAGGGCCTCGCCCAGCAGGGTGGCGCTGGTGTCGGAGCCGCCCCGGCCCAGGGTCGTGGTGGACCCGTCCGGGGCCGTGCCCAGGAAGCCCTGGGTGACCCACAGGGCGCCCTTGGCCAGGCCCTCCCGCCAGGGCCCGGCGGCCTCCCGGATGCGCTCGAGGTCGGGCCGGGCCCTGCCGTGGCGGGCGTCGGTGCGAAGCGCCTCCCGCACGTCCCGGAACGTGGCCGGCAGGCCCCGGCGCCCCAGCAGGGTCTCCAGGAGCCGCGCCGACAGGGTCTCGCCCAGGGCGAGGGCGGCGTCGCGGGAACGGGGGGAGGCCTCCCACAGGAGGCCCATGCCCTGCAGCAGGCCCGCCAGGGACTGGAACAGGGGCTCCCAGTGGGGGCGGACCGCCTCGTCCACGCCCAGCGCCCGGGCCGTGGCCCAGTGCCGGGCCTCCAGGGCGATGCGGGCCGCGCCCGCGGCCTCCAGGTCCCCCTTGGCCGAGGCGTTGATGGCCTTCAGGATCAGGTCCGTGGTGCCCGACAGGGCCGAGACCACCACGAGGCCCCCCTGGGGGAGCTCCTGGCCGATGATCGTCGCCGCCAGTTCCAGGGCCTCCCGGGTTCCGACGCTGGTTCCTCCGAACTTGAGAACTTTCAAGGCAGTACCTCCTTCAGCCAGGCTTTCACCTGGTCCCACTCGATGAGGAAGGCATCGTGCCCGTGGGGGCTCCGCACCCAGCGGGCCTCCCCCAGGCGCTCCGCCTTCCGGGCGGCTTCGATGAGTTCAATCAGGCAGGCCTGGGAGAAGAGCATGTCCCCCTCCAGGCCCAGGACGTGGAGCGTGGCGCCCATGCGCGCCAGGACCTCGGGCAGGCTGCCCCGGCCCCGGGTGAGGTCGTGGTTGTCCATGGCGTCCAGGAGGGCCACGTAGGCCGCCCGGGTGAACCGCGCCGCCAGGGCCCTGCCATGGAAAGCCAGCCATTCCTGCAGCTCGCTTGGAGCGGTGAAGCGCCCAGCCAGACCCGCGGGGCTCCGGAAGGTGAGCATGGCGACGCGCCGCGCCAGGGCGATGGCCTCGTCGTCGCCCAGGGAGGGGCTGGCCAGGATCGCGCGCTGGGCCTCGTTGGAGCCCCAGAGCCACGCGTCGGAGCGGCCCCCGCAGCCGATGACGCCCACGGCCTTGAAGCGCCCGGGCTCCAGGACGGCCAGCTCCAGCGCCACCATGCCCCCCAGGGATCCCCCCAGGAGGGCGTCGAAGGACAGGTCCCCGGCGCGGATCCACTGGGCCAGCACCTCGGCCTGGTACCGGGTGGACCAGCCGCCCCGGGGTTCCGGCCCTTCGGCGCCGTAGCAGCTCCCGGCGAGGTTGGGCGTCCACACGGTGGCCTCGGATGCCGCCAGGGGCGCGCCCGGCTCGAACATGGGCCCCCACCAGCCCTTCACCCCCGGCGCGTCGGCGGCGTCGGGGCCCCCGGTGAGCGCGTGGAGGAGCAGGACCCTGGCCGGCCCGTGCCCGGTGACGCGGAAGGCGGTGCGCACGCCCTCCGGGGAGAGGAAGGCCTGGGTCAAGCGTCCCCCCCGCACAGGGCCTGGTTCAGGTCCGCCTTCAGGTCGTCGATGTTCTCGAGGCCGATGGAGAGCCGGATGAGGTCGTCCGTGACGCCGTTGGTGGCGCGGTCCTCGGCGCTGAGCTGCTGGTGGGTCGTGGTGGCCGGGTGGATGATGAGGCTCTTGGCGTCGCCCACGTTGGCCAGGCGGGAGAAGAGCTCCACCGCGTTGATGACCTTGGCCCCGGCGGCCAGCCCCCCCTTCACGCCGAACGTGAGGATGCCGCCGAAGCCCGCGCCCTCCCGGAAGTAGCGCCGGGCCAGGGCGTGGCTCGGATGGCCGGGGAGGCCCGGGTAGTTGACCCAGGCCACCTGGGGGTGGGCCTCCAGCCACTGGGCGATGGCCAGGGCGTTGCTGCCGTGGCGGTCCATGCGGATGGGGAGGGTCTCGATGCCCTGGAGCAGAAGGAAGGCGTTGAAGGGCGACAGCGCGGGGCCGAAGTCCCGAAGGCCCTCCAGGCGGGCCTTGGCCGCGAAGGCCGCCGGACCCGCAACCTGGGTGAGGACGGCCCCGTGGTAGGAGGGGTTGGGCTGGGTGAACTCCGGGAACCTGCCGTTGGCCCAGTCGAAGTTGCCCCCGTCGACCAGCACGCCGCCGAGGCTCGTGCCGTGGCCCCCGAGGTACTTCGTCGCGCTGTGCACCACCAGGTTCGCGCCATGCTTCAGGGGCTGGCAGATCCAGGGGGAGGCCAGGGTGTTGTCCACGATGAGGGGCACCCCCGCCTCCTGGGCCACCGCCGCCAGGGCGTCGAAGTGGGGCACGTCCAGCTTGGGGTTGCCCAGCGCCTCCAGGTAGATGGCCTTGGTCTCCGGGCGCAGGGCCTTGCGGAAGGCGTCAGGGTCGGTACTGTCCACGAAGGTGACCGTGATGCCCAGGCGCTTGAAGCTCTGGCTGAAGAGGGTGTGGGTGCCCCCGTAGAGGTTGGTGCCGGCGATGAGGTGGTCCCCGGCCTGGGCCAGGGTCACCACCGCGAGGGTGATGGCGGCCTGGCCGGAGGCCGTGGCCACCGCCGCCACGCCGCCCTCCAGCTGGGCCACGCGCTTTTCCAGCACGTCCACCGTGGGGTTCCCGATGCGGGTGTAGATGTTGCCCGGCTCCTCCAGGCTGAACAGGCGCGCCCCGTGCTCCGTGGAGTCGAAGACGTAGCTGGTGGTCTGGTAGATGGGCACCGCGCGGCTGCGGGTGTCCCGGTCCGGGCTGTGCCCCCCGTGGAGGGCGATGGTCTCGAAGTGGGGCTGGTTCTGGCTCACGTTCGGCTCCAGGTGGATCTTCCCCCGCCCGCCGCGGGGGGGGAATGCTTGGGTCCTTGTCTCCCCGCTAGGGGCCTCCGGACAGGTCGAGGGAGCCTTCGGTTCCTCGCGAGCTTCACATGGACGGAGAGGGGCCCGAATAATTCGGGCCCCTCTCCGTCTGTGTCTTGGCAGTCACATCAGTTCGGTATCTATCCGGCTCGACGCATGCGTCCACCGGCAGGAATTGGCACCTTGCTCATCGCAGGTTGCCAAGGTTTCACAGGGCCCGTCCCTCCACCTTTCGTGATAGCTCACTATGGAACTGACAAAGAACTCAGAACCATCATGATGCGTGTTCGCTGCCCAGGAGTCAAGGCCTCAGGGTAGGCTGAAGCCATGCTCTCTTCGCTCCGCATCCAGAACCTGGCCCTGGTGGAAGACCTCGCCCTGGACTTCCAGGCCGGCTTCACCGTCCTCACCGGCGAGACCGGGGCCGGCAAGTCCCTCCTGGTGGACGCCCTCTCCCTGCTGGTGGGGGCCCGGGGCGACGGCGACATGGTGCGCCAGGGCACGGCCCGGGCCGTGGCCGAGACCGTGGTGGACGGCGCCTTCGAGGCCTGGCGGGCCTTCCTCGCCGACCGGGGCCTCCCCGAGGAGCAGCCCGTGGTGCTGCGCCGGGAGGTGGCCGCCAACGGCCGCAGCCGCGCCTGGATCAACGGCGGCGCCTGCAGCCTGACCGACCTGCGCGAGGCCGGGCGCATCTGGATGCGCCTCACCAGCCAGCACGACCACCAGTCCCTCCTGGCCGAGGAACGCCACCTGGGCCTCCTGGACGAGGTGCTGGGCATCAGCGCCGACCTGGCCGCCCAGGCGGGCGACGTGCGGGACGCCCAGGCCCGCCTGGCGGCCCGGAAGAAGAGCGAAAGCCAGCGCGCCGAGCGCCTGGAGTGGCTGGCCGAGCAGATCGCCGACCTGGAGAAACTGGCCCCCCGGGCCGGGGAGTGGGTGCAGCTGCGCAGCGAGCGCGAACCCCTGCGCCACGCCGTCCACCTGGAGTCCGCCTTCCGCGAGGGCGCCGAGGCCCTGCGCGACGCCCTGCGCCTGGTGGAGGACGCCCACCGCGCCCAGGCCCGCGCCGCCTCGATCCTGCCCGCCGCCCAGGTGGAAGTGGACCGCACCCGCTCGGCCCTGCTGGAGCTGGAGGACCTCCAGGCCCTGGCCCAGGACCAGGCCATCCGCTGGTCCCGGGAGGGCGTGGACCGCATCGAGGCCCTGGAGACCCGCCTAGCCCAGTTCGAGAAGCTGGCCCGGCGCCACCGCTGCGAGCCCGAGGAGCTCGCGGGCCGCCTGGAGGCGCTCCGCCGCGAGCAGGACGAACTGAACAACCACAGCTCCAGCCTGAGGGAACTCGAAGGCGGCCTGGCGAAGGCCTGCGAGGCCTACCGCGCCGCCGCCGAGGTCCTCCACGCCCACAGGGCCGGCCTCGTCCAGCCCCTGGAAAAGGACGTGCACCAGCGCCTGGGCCGCCTGGGGATGAACGGCTGCCGAATCCAGCTGCGCCTGGCCGTCGCCGAGGAACCCTCGAGCCCGGTCCTCCTGGCGGGCCTGCCCGTGAGGGTCTCCCCCCAGGGCTTCTCCACCGTGGCCATCTGGATCGAGCCCAACGTGGGCGAGGGCTTCCGCCCCCTGGCCAAGATCGCCTCGGGCGGCGAGCTGAGCCGCCTCATGCTGGCCATGCAGGGCGCCGGCATGGCGCTCGGCGCCGGCAGCCGGGACCCCCTGGTCCTGGTGCTGGACGAGGTGGACGCCGGCATCGGCGGCGAGACCGCCATCGCCGTGGGCGCCGCCGTGCGCGAGCTGGGCCGGAGCCACCAGGTGCTGGCCGTGACCCACCTGGCCCAGGTGGCCGCCCGCGCCGAGCACCACGGCCAGCTGCGCAAGGAAGTGAACGAGGGCCGCACCCGCAGCGGCCTCACCTGGCTCGCGGGCGACGCCCGGGTGCGGGAACTGGCCCGGCTCCTGTCCGGCCACCCCGACCGCCCCGAGGCCGTGGCCCACGCACGGATCCTGCTGGAGGGGGCCGTGGCCACCCCGCTGCTGGAGGTGGACGGCGCGGCCCCGGTGGAGGGGAAGCGGAAGCGGCGGTGAAAGGCTGCCGGCGCCTGGCGTTGTTTACCAAGAACAGGAATGGCGATACTTGAGTTCAATTTACGGGAAAATAATAAATTCATCCGTTTAACAGATTGAAATTATGCCACCAGATGGCATATTTTTATCATGTTCGATCGCACCCTTTCCCCACGCGTGGCCGAAGCGCTGCTCGACACCCCCGTGGTCCTCCTTTTGGGGGCCCGGCAGGTGGGGAAGAGCACCCTGGCCAAGGCCCTCCTGGCCCACCAGGCCCAAGGCCGCTACCTGACCCTGGACGACCCGGCCGTACGCCGGGCCGCAGAAGTGGATCCGGTCGGCTTTGTCGCCCAGCAACGGGGCCTGACGGTACTGGACGAAATCCAGCTTGCCCCCCAGCTCTTCCGGACCATCAAGGCCGAGGTGGATGCAGAACGCAAACCGGGCCGCTTCCTGCTCACCGGCTCTGCGAACGTCCTCGTCCTCCCCCAGGTTTCCGAATCCCTGGCGGGGCGAATGGAAGTGATTACGCTGGATGGGCTTTCCCAATACGAGGTGGCGGGTTCCGGCGGCAATCTGGTGGACCGCCTCTTCTCGGACAGGCCCCTGGAACCGCAGAATCTGGACCTGGACCGGGAAGCCCTCATCGGCGCGATTCTCGCCGGGGGGTTTCCGGAAGCCCGCGAACGGGAGCCCGGGCGTAGGCGCAGCCAATGGTTCGAAAGCTATGTCCAGACTCTGCTGCAGAGGGATATCCGGGACCTGTCACGGATCGAGGGACTGACCCAGCTGCCCCGGATCCTGGAACTCCTTTCCGTGCGTTCGGCCAGCCTCCTCAACATGGCCGAGCTTTCGAGGTCCCTGGGCATCCCCCTCAACACCCTGAAGCGCTACCTGGCCCTCCTGGAGGCGGTCTTCCTGCTCGCCACGGTTCCGGCCTGGAGCAGCAACCTGGGCAAGCGGCTGGTGAAGGCGCCGAAGCTCATGCTTCGCGACACCGGCCTTCTCGCCCACATGATGGGGGCCGATGCCGGGCGGCTGGCCCGCGATCCGGACCTCCTGGGGGGCCCCCTGGAGACCTTCGTGGCGGGTGAACTGCGTAAGCTGCTGGGATGGGCTGAGTGCAGGGCAAGGCTGTTCCACTACCGGACCCTGCCGGGCGCGGAGGTGGACCTGCTCCTGGAGCACGCCGACGGCCGGGTCCTGGGTGTCGAGGTGAAGGCCAGCGGGGCCCTTCAGGCCAAGGACTTCAGGGGGCTGAAAGGCCTGGCCGGCTCGCTGGGCGAGGCCTTCCACGGAGGGATCGTCCTGTACACCGGCCGGGAAGTCCTTCCTTTCGGTCCGAAGCTCCATGCGGTGCCGGTTTCGGCCCTGTGGCAAGGACTGGCTTGAAGCCTTCAGAAATCTCCGCGGTCCCCCACCTGCGGGGCCAGCGGAAGATCGTGGTGGGCCAGGACCCCGCGGGCCTGCCCAGGCGAATCCCCGTCACGGCCGCGGGACTGCGGATCCGGGCCGAGGCACGGCAAGGGCCCGCCATTTGCCTGCGAGCGCTCACGGCGGGTCGAAGCCCGGAATCTCGGCATCAGCGACTTGAGGCAAGCTGCTTTACATAAAGCGTGTAGGTCACACAAAGGCTTGTCACTTTGTAAAGAAAACTCCCCGGGCTGGGCAGATTTCGCGTCCCCGGCTCCGGATCCTCCGGGCCACGTCTAATAATTAAATTAATTTGGCTTAAAGCCATTCGATCCAGCACCCGGACCCTCGTGGACCCAGCATTTCCCTTGATTTGGGACCCCCGTCACAGCATCCGCCGCCAATAGGCGGATGCTGGTTTGGTAGCATTTTTGTTCACGACGGAAATCCTGACTCGGAGGTATCAAATGACCTACAAGATCGCGTGGCTCCCCGGTGACGGCGTGGGCGTCGAAGTCATGGAAGCGACCCGCATCTGCCTGGACGCCCTCAAGTTCGACGCGACCTACACCCACGGCGACATCGGCTGGGAATTCTGGTGCAAGGAGGGCGAGTCCTTCCCCCAGCGCACCATCGACCTGCTGGGCAGCTCGGACGCCGCCATGTTCGGCGCCATCACGTCCAAGCCCGCCAAGGACGCCGAGCGGGAGCTGATCCCCGAGCTCCAGGGCAAGGGCCTGGTGTACCGCAGCCCCATCGTGCGCATGCGCCAGATGTTCGACCTCTACACCTGCCTGCGCCCCTGCAAGGCCTACCCCGGCAACCCCCTGAACTTCAAGGAGGGCATCGACCTGGTGGTGTTCCGCGAGAACACCGAGGGCCTCTACTCCGGCGTGGAGTTCAGCCCCGTTCCCGCCGAGATCTCCAACGCCCTCAAGCACAACTCCAAGCCCTTCGGCCATTTCGCGGAGCTGGCCCCCGAGGACTACGCCATCACCTGCAAGATCAACACGCGCAAGGGCTGTGAACGCATCATCCGCGCGGCCTTCGAGTATGCCAAGAAGTTCGGCTACCCCAAGGTCACGGCCATCCACAAGGCCAACGTCGTGCGCGCCACCGAGGGCATGTTCCTGGAGATCGCCAAGCAGGTGGCCAAGGACTACCCCGGCATCCAGATGGACGACGCCAACGTCGACGCCATCTGCATGTGGCTCCTGAAGAACCCCAAGAGCTACGGCGTCATGGTGGCCACCAACCTCTTCGGCGACATCATCAGCGACCTCAGCGCCCAGCTGGTGGGCGGCCTGGGCTTCGGCTGCTCGGGGAACATGGGCCAGAAGCTGGCCGTCTTCGAGCCCAGCCACGGCTCCGCGCCCAAGTACGCGGGCCAGTACAAGGTCAACCCCATCGCCACCATCCTGGCCGCCAAGATGATGCTGGACTGGCTGGGCGAGACCGCCATGGGCTCCCGCCTGGAGGCCGCCACCGCCGCCGTCATCGCCGAGGGCAAGGTCCGCACCTACGACATGGGCGGCACCTCCACCACGCTGGAGATGGGCGAAGCCATCGCCCGGAAGCTGTAGCCATGGCCATCGTCATCCACGAGGTCGGCCCGCGCGACGGGCTCCAGGTCGAGCGCCAGGTGGTGCCCACCGAGGTCAAGGAGGGCTGGATCCGCGCCCTCATGGGCTCGGGCGTGGACATCGTCCAGGTGGGCTCGTTCGTGCACCCCGAGAAGGTCCCCCAGATGGCCGACACGGACGAGCTGTTCCGGCGCCTCTCCGGCGCCAAGGGCGCCCTGCTCTCCGGCCTCGTGCTCAACGAGAAGGGCCTGGAGCGCGGCGACGCCTGCGGCGTGGGGATGTTCTGCATGGGGGTCTCGGCCTCCGAGACCCACTCCCGCAAGAACACCGGAATGGGCAGCCTGGAGGCCCAGGCGCGCATCATCGCCATGGGGCGCGCCGCCCTGGCCGCCGGCAAGAAGGTGCAGGTGAGCGTCCAGAGCGCTTTCGGGTGCGGCTTCGAAGGGAAGATCCCCGACGAGCGCGTTCTGGAGATCGTCCGCGCCTACGTGGATGCCGGGCTCGTGAACATCAGCCTGGCCGACACGGCGGGCCACGCCCACCCGGAGCAGGTCAAGCGCCTGTTCGGCCAGATCCTCGCCCTGGGGCCCATCCAGGCCACGGGGCACTTCCACGACACCTACGGCCTGGGCATGGCCAACGTCTACGCCGCCATGGAGGCCGGGGTGCAGGTCTTCGAGACCAGCTTCGCGGGCCTCGGGGGCTGCCCCTTCACGAAGGTGGCCGCCGGCAACGTGGCCACCGAGGACCTGGTGCACGGCCTGAACCGCGTGGGCCAGCGCCGGGACATCGACGTGCCCCGGCTCGTGGAGATCGCCAAGGACGTCGCGGCCTTCTTCGGCCGCGAAATGACCGGCCGCGTGCACCGCACCGGCCCGCTGGGATACTGACATGACCAAGCAACGCATGCTCGAAGGCGTCAAGGTACTCGACCTCACCAACGTCCTCTCCGGACCCTTCGCCACCCTTCATCTCGCCCTCCTGGGCGCGGACGTCATCAAGGTGGAGAACCCCAAGGACGGCGACCTGGCCCGCAAGCTGGGCATCGTCCCGGCCTTCAACAAGGCCCTGATGGGCACCAGCTTCCTCGCCCAGAACGCCAACAAGAAGTCCATCACCCTCAATACCAAGAGCCCCGAGGGCAAGGAGATCTTCCGCAGGCTGGTCAAGGACGCCGACGTCCTGGTGGAGAACTTCCGCCCCGGCGTCATGGACCGCCTGGGCCTGGGGTACGCGTCCCTGAAGGCCATCAACCCCAAGCTCATCTACTGCGCCATCTCCGGCTTCGGCCAGACCGGCCCCGACGCCCTCAAGCCCGCGTACGACCAGATCATCCAGGGCCTGTCGGGCGAGATGGCCGTGAACGGCGACGAGCGCCTGAACCCCCTGCGCACGGGCTTTCCCGTGTGCGACACCGTGGGCGGCCTCAACGCCGCCTTCGCCCTCATGGCCGCGCTCTACCACCGGGAGCGCACCGGGGAAGGCCAGTTCATCGACATCTCCCTCCTGGATTCCATCATGCCCCTCATGGGCTGGGTGGCGGCCAACCTCCTCATCGCCGGCCAGGAGCCCGTCCTCATGGGCAACGACAACTTCACCGCGGCGCCCAGCGGAACCTTCCGTACGAAGGACGGCTTCATCAACATCGCCGCCAACAAGCAGGAGCAGTGGGAAGCCGTGTGCGACGTGCTGGGCGTGGCCGAACTCAAGGCCGACCCCCGCTTCCAGGAGCGCGACACCCGCAAGAAGAACCGCAAGGACCTGACGCCCCTCCTGGAAGCCAGGCTCCTGGAGAAGGAGACGGACGTCTGGGTGGAGGCGCTCAACGCCAACGACGTCCCCAGCGGCGCCATCCTCAGCCTCAAGGAGGCCCTGCGCCAGCCCCAGGTCCAGCACCGGGGCGTGCTCCAGAAGACCGAGGTGCCCGGCGTGGGCGAGATCGAGGTGTTCGGCCTCACCGCCCTGTTCGACACCTGCTCCGGGGACGTGGCGGCCCCGCCGCCCACCCTGGGCCAGCACAACGCCGAGATCTACGAACGCGCCGGCCTGGACGAGGCCGCCCGCGCTGAGCTCAAGTCCAAGGGCGTCATCTAGAACCGAAACGGAGGAACCCCCATGGGTATGACAGTTGTTGAGAAGATCCTCGCCCGCGCCGCCGGGCGCGAGGCGGTCAAGGCCGGTGACGTGCTGGAGCCCCGGGTGGACCTGGCCATGTCCCACGAGAACGCCGCCCTGGTGATCAACCAGTTCGAGGCCATCCACGAGGGCACCGGCATCGAGGCGAAGCCCTGGGATCCCAGCCGCATCGCCATCATCTTCGACCACCGCATCCCCGCGGAGAGCCCGAAGACCGCCACCAACCACAAGAAGATCCGCGGCTTCGTGGGCAAGCACGGCATCGCCAAGTTCCATGACGTGCGCGGCGACGTGGGCGGCATCTGCCACCAGATCCTGCCGGAGTACGGCTACGTGCGCCCCGGCTTCGTGGTGGTGGGCACCGACAGCCACACCACCAGCCACGGCGCCCTGGGAGCCTTCTCCTTCGGCGTGGGCGCAACCGAGATGGCCTCCGCCTGGACCCTGGGCTACGCCGTCAACATCGAAGTGCCCGCCACCATCAAGGTCGTGGTCAAGGGCGAGTTCGCCCCCATGGTGAGCCCCAAGGACCTGATCCTCCACCTCATCGGCGTGCTCACCGCCCAGGGCGCCAACTTCCGCGTGCTGGAATTCCACGGGGAGACCATCCGGAAGATGAGCACCTCCGGGCGCCTCGCCATCTGCAACATGAGCGTGGAAGCCGGCGCCACCAGCGGCATCGTCCCCGCCGACGCCGAGACCATGCGCTACCTGCGCGAGGAGGCCGGCGTCACAGACGCCATCACCCCCGTCGCCCCCGACGCCGACGCGGTCTACGAGCGCGTGGTGGAGATCGACGTGAGCGCCCTGGCGCCCCAGATCGCCTGCCCCCACACCGTGGACAACGTCAAGGACATCGGCCTCGTGGCCGGCAAGCCCGTGCAGCAGATCGTCATCGGCTCCTGCACCAACGGCCGCCTCGACGACCTGGCCATCGCCGCCGGCATCCTGCGCGGCAAGAAGGTGGCCGCGGGCACCCGCATGCTGGTGTTCCCGGCATCCGGCAAGATCTTCGGGCAGGCCATGGACAAGGGCTACATCCAGGACTTCATGAAGGCCGGCGCCGTGGTCATGAACTCGGGCTGCGGCCCCTGCCTGGGCGTGCACGAAGGCGCCCTGGGCGACGACGAGACCGCGCTCTCCACCACCAACCGGAACTTCAAGGGCCGCATGGGCAACCCCAAGTCGGAGGTCTACCTCTGCAGCCCCGCCGTGGCCGCGGCCTCGGCCATCACCGGCGTCATCACCGATCCCCGCGAAGCCTGAGGAGAAGCCCATGAGCAAAGTCATCATCAAGCTGGAAGCCGACATCTCCACCGACGACATCTACCCCGGCCGCTACATGGCCACGGTCCTGCCCACCGAGACCCCCCAGTTCTGCTTCGCCAACCGCATCGAACTGAACGAGAAGCTGAGGGGCGGCCAGTTCCCCAAGGGCTCGGCCATCGTCGCCGACCACAACTTCGGCTGCGGCTCCTCCCGCGAGCAGGCCGCCTCCGCCCTCAAGGGCTTCGAGCTCAACATCGTCGCCAAGAGCATGAGCCGGATCTTCCTGCAGAACTCCATCAACCTGGGGCTGAACGTCGTGCTCTGCCCCGGAATCGAGGCCGAAGAGGGCCACGACCTGGACATCCAGGTGGACAAGGTCACCAACCTCACCACCGGGAAGACCTTCGAGACGGTCAGGCTCCCTGAGGCCCGGCAGGCCATCATCGACGCGGGCGGGCTGGTGCCCTACACCCGCAAGCGGCTGATGGAGTCGGTCCGCTAGACAAGTGCTGAAAACAGTATAGAAGAGGACCAGCCGCAGGGGTGCTCCCGCGGCTGGTCCTTTTCCTTCGGCCCGGCGCATCTGACGGGTACCCAAACATGCCTCGTAATGATAGGCTAAAGCCGATTCCCGGAGGCCCGATGCGAACGCTCCTTTCCTGTCTCGTCGCGACGACCCTGGTCGCAGCCGCGCCGGCGCCCGCCACGCGCAAGGTCGACCAGGTCGACGACTACTTCGGCACGAAGATCGCCGACCCCTACCGGTGGCTGGAGGACGACAACGCCCCCGAGACCAAGGCCTGGGTCGCGGCCCAGAACCAGGCCACCTCCGCCCACCTGGCGGCCATCCCCCAGCGGCAGGCCATCCTGGAGCGGCTGCGGGCCCTGCAGGACTACGAGAAGTTCACGGCGCCCCGGAAGGAGGGCCGGAACTACTTCTATTCCCACAACACGGGCCTCCAGAACCAGGCCGTGGTATTCGTGACCGCCGACCCCGCCAAGGAAGGCCGGGTCCTCCTGGACCCCAACGGCCTCAGCAAGGAGGGCACCATGGCCCTCTCGGGCATGAGCCCCAGCCCCGACGGCCGGCTCGTGGCCTACGCCGTGGCCGCCGCGGGCAGCGACTGGAAGACCTGGAAGGTGCGGGACGTCGCCACGGGCCGGGACCTGCCCGACGAGCTCCAGTGGACCAAGTTCGCCAACGTGGCCTGGAACCGCAAAGGCACCGGGTTCTTCTATGTGGCCTACGCCGCCCCCGGGCAGGGCGAGGCGCTCAAGGGCGTGACGAAGAGCCCCAAGGTGCGCTTCCACGCCATGGGCACCCCCCAGGCCGACGACGCCTTGGTGTACGAGCGGCCCGACCAGCCCGAGTGGTACCTGGCGCCGGACGTCACCGACGACGGACGCTGGCTGACCATCCACGTCTCCAAGGGCGACGCCCCCGAGCATTCGGTCCTCCTCAAGGACCTGCGCAAACCCGGCGCCCCGGTGGTGCCCTTCCTGGACCGGTTCGACGCCCGCTATGCCCCGGTGGGTTCCAAGGGCGACACCTTCTTCTTCAAGACCGACAAGGGCGCCCCCCGCGGACGCCTGGTGGCCATCCGCGTCAACCACGCGGATCCCAAGGACTGGACCGAGCTCATCCCCCAGGCTGCCGGAACGGACGTCCTGCAGGGCGTGTCCCTGGTGGGCGGCCGCTTCGTGGCCAACTGGATGCGGGATGCCCACACGGCCGTCACCTTCCACAGCCTCAAGGGCGCCCTCCTGTCCGAGCTGGCGCTCCCCGGCGTCGGTTCGGTAGGCGGCTTCCACGGCAGGATCGGGGACCGGGAGGCCTTCTATACCTACACCTCCTTCAACACCCCCCCGGCCATCTACCGCTACGACTTCGCCACCGGGACCTCCAAGGTCCTCCATGCCCCCAAGGTGGCCTTCGACCCGGCCGCCTACGTGGTGACCCAGGTCTTCTATCCCAGCAAGGACGGCACGAAGGTGCCCATGTTCCTGGTGCACAAGAAGGGCCTGGCCCTGGACGGGAACAACCCGACGCTCCTGTACGGCTACGGCGGCTTCGACGTCTCCCTCACGCCCTCCTTCTCAGCCGTCAGGGTGGCCTGGCTGGAAAGGGGAGGTGTCTACGCCCAGCCAAGCCTGCGGGGCGGCGGAGAGTACGGCAAGCCCTGGCACGACGCGGGCCGGCTGGCGAACAAGCAGAACGTCTTCGATGACTTCATCGCAGCCGGCGAGTGGCTTATCAAAAACAAGTACACCTCCACCCCCCGCCTCGCCATCAACGGCGGCAGCAACGGCGGCCTCCTGGTGGGGGCCTGCCTGAACCAGCGCCCGGACCTGTGGGGCGCCGCGGTGCCCGAGGTGGGCGTGATGGACATGCTCCGCTTCCACAAGTTCACCGTGGGCTGGGGCTGGAAGGGGGACTACGGTTCCAGCGAGACCCCGGAAGGCTTCCGCACCCTCCTCGCCTATTCCCCTCTCCACAACATCAAGCCCGGCACCGCCTACCCGCCGACCCTGGTCCTGACCAGCGACCATGACGACCGGGTGGTGCCCGCCCACAGCCACAAGTTCACGGCCACCCTGCAGGCGGCCCAGGCGGGTCCGGCCCCCATCCTCACCCGCATCGCCACCAACGCGGGCCACGGCGCGGGGAAACCAACCGCCAAGATCCTGGAAGAGAAGGCGGATGTTTATGCTTTTCTCCTCGAGGCGCTGAAAATCAAGTAAGACCTGCGTAAAATTCCGTCAAATGAGTCAGGCCGCCGAAAGGTTCCCCGGCGGTCTGATTTTTTTGTGGAAAGTCACAGTTTGGACATACAAATTCTCGGGATTCCATGCACAATCATTCAACTAATCCACGGCCCAACAGCCAAACTACCAACCTCCATAGGGGAGCCACTATGTATAAGAAGAGACTAGGTCTTCTGCTTCTGACCCCACTTGCCTGTATGACCGTCGCCCAGGCGCAGGTGAGCCAGACCACCGGCGCCGTCCGCGGCACCGTCACCAGCCAGAAGAAGACCCCCATCGCCGGCGCCACCGTCATGGTGCGCAACGTCGAGACCGGTTACAGCCAGACGGCCGTCACCGGCGCCAAGGGCGACTACCAGCTGCCCCTGCTGCCCACCGGCGCCTACGACATCACCTTCTCGGCCAAGGGCATGAAGACCCTCAAGGACCTCAAGGTCCGCGTCACCCTGGGCAACGCGACCACCGTCAACCCGGTCATGGACTCCGCCGAAGTGAGCGCCACGGTGGCGGTGGTGGCCACCACCAGCGACATCGACCCCAGCCGCACGGTCACCATGACCCAGGTGGACCAGAAGCTCGTGGAGCAGGTGCCCCTGGTGAGCCGCAACTTCACGGACATGGCCCGCCTGACGCCCGGCGTCACCGCCGGCCAGGGTTCGGGCGGCACGCCCCGCCTCATCGTCGAGGGCGGACGCCAGATCTTCAACGCCGTGCAGATCGACGGCGCCTCCAACAACTCCGCCTTCTTCAACGAGCAGCGCGGCGGCGTCTACACGCCCTTCATCTTCGGCGCGGACACCATCAAGGAACTGCAGGTCGTCACCAACGGCTTCGACGTGCAGTACGGCCAGGCCGGCGCCACCATCAACGCCATCACCAAGGGCGGCACCAACGAGTTCACCGGCAGCGCCCTCTACGAGATGCGCAAGACCAGCTGGTCCGCCGCGCCCAAGGGCGTGCCCTACGATCCCGCGGGGACCTTCAACACCCCCACCAACCTCCAGCGCTTCAACGATTCCACGAACATCAACTTCAACGTGGGCGGTCCGATCATCAAGGACAAGCTCTACTACTTCGTGGGCGTCGAGCGCTTCCACAAGAGCATCACCTCCAACCCCATCCCCACGCCCATCACCACCGCCGCTGGCATGACCCAGGCCGACTTCGACCGGATGTACAACTCCCGGCTGGGCCACATCGTCACCAACAAGAGCGGCCTCACCCTGGACAACGAGTTCGGGAATCCCGGGCAGGGCATCTCCGCCCATCCCTATCCCATGGAGAACACCAACACGGTGTACTTCGCCCGGCTGGACTACAGCCTCAACGCCAACCACCGCTTCGTGCTGCGCACCAACTACCAGAACATGACCGACACGCTGACCAACACCAGCGCGGTGCCCAACAACGCGGAGTCCAACAACATCCCCACCCGCGTGCAGTCCATCAGCTGGGTGCTGGAGGCCAACGACATCTGGACCCCCGAGCTCTTCACCGAGAGCCGCATCCAGTTCGCCCGGGAAGCCCGGCCCATGACCGGCAACGCCTACCCCGGCACCCCCTCCATCTCCATCCCCCAGAGCACCTCCTTCATGGCGTTCGGCACCAAGACCTCCACGCCCCGGGAGAGCAACGAGCTCACCACCCAGTTCTACACCTCCACCACCTGGAACCGCGGCGACTGGCAGGTGAAGGGCGGCTTCGACCTCACCAAGGTGGACGAGGACAATCAGTTCTTCCAGAACAACGCCGGCGCCTGGAACTTCGGCACCTACGGCTCCGCGGCCGACTGGGCCAACGGCGTGCTCGCCGCCTCCCCCAACAACGGCTCCGTGCAGTACAACGGCGCCGTAAGCGCCTACTCGGGCCGCATCCCCATGACCACCAAGTGGGCGTCCGTGTTCGCCCAGGGCCAGTACTCGGGCCTGCTGGACCACCGCCTCCTGCTCACCGCGGGCTTCCGCACCCTGAGCCAGAGCTTCTCCGACAACCCCCACCCCAACCCGAACTTCGCCGGCCTGGACCAGGGCATGGGCGGACACACCATCGACCCCCGCTTCGCCTTCAGCTTCGATGTGGACGGCAAGGGCAAGACGGTCGTCCGCGGCGGCCTGGGCTACTTCACCAGCCCCACCCCGCTCCTCCTGCACTCCAACACCATGACCGGCAACGGCCAGATCATCACCAACTACAGCTTCTCCCTCAACCGCGCCAACGCCACCAACCTCGCGCTGTTCAACAGCGGCCTGCTCAGCGCCAACAACGTCATCGGCAACACGACGAACATGCGCAAGCTCTCCGACGCGGAGCTGGCCACCCTGGCCTCGGGCACGGCCTTCACCGCCGGCTCCTCCCCCACCTCCCTGTGGGACCCCACCAACAAGCTGTCCCGCTCCCGCAAGATCAGCATCGGCGTCGAACATGACCTGGGCAACAACCTCACGGTCGGCCTCACCGCCAGCTACGTCAACTACTACAACCTGCAGCGCTTCGAGAACATCAACCTGACCCAGACCGGCGGCAGCGCCTACAACGACGGCTACGCCCCCGGCATCAACGCCTGGAGCACCGCCACCCGCCCCGGCACCGCCACCATCCGCGGCCGCGTCGTCAACTTCGGCAAGGGCAGCGTCGTCCCGGGCAACCCCGTGGGCGGCTTCAGCGACGTCTACCTGGTCAAGGCCGACGGCTACGGCTTCTACCGCGGCCTGAGCGCCTCCGTGAAGAAGACCTGGGCCGAGAACCTGGGCCTGCTGGCCAACGTGACCTGGTCCAAGGCCCAGGACACCGGCTCCTTCGAGCGCGGCACCTACACCTCCGCCGGCAACTACTCCAGCGAACTGGGCGCCTCCCTCACGCCCGATCCCCAGGACGTGGGCTCCAACTTCGGCTACGGCGACAGCGACCGCCGCTGGGTGGCCAACGTCGTGGCCTACTTCCCCATCGTCCTCGGCATCGAGGGTTCCGTACGCGGCCTGTTCAACACCGGGCTGCCCTTCACCGCCTACGACGCCCGCAACCTCAACGGCGACGGCATGATCAACAAGATCTACGCCGGGCACGTCCGCAACGACATGCGCCAGCCCAACTACACCCAGTTCGACATCCGCCTCACCCGCACGTTCCAGGTCTACAAGACGGTCCGGGTGCAGGGCATCGTCGATGTCTACAACCTCTTCAACAAGGCTGACTTCCAGGTGCCGACCGGCAACTACCAGGCCGACACCTCCACCGGCGCTCCCAGCCTGGCCTTCGGCCAGCTGGCCACCGTGGACAAGAACCGCACCCGCGAAATGCAGATCGGCATCAAGGCGATCTGGTAACCTGCCCGCGTCCGCTAGGAAGGCCCCCTCCGGGGGGCTTTCCCCTGTACGGCCGACCAGACCAGGAGGCCAGCCAGGGCCGCCAGGGCCAGCCCGCTTTCCGCAAGGAAGGCGGCCCGGGCTCCGGCCGCGGCCATGAGCAGACCCATGAGCGGGCTGGAGACCAGGGCCCCGAGGCCCAGGACGGACTGGAGGGCGCCGAACCCGGTGCCCCGGGACGCGGCCGGGAGCAGGTCGGCCAGGAGGGCCTTCTCCACGCCTTCGGTGAATCCGTAGAAGGCGCCGTACCCCAGGAGGGCCCCGGCGAACAGGAGGGGGGTCGTGGCGGTGCCCATGGCCGCATAGGCCGCGGCGTACACGGCCCACCCCAGGGCCAGGAAGGGCACGCGGCCGAACCGGTCCGAGAGCCTGCCCACGGGCAGGGCGAGGGCCGCGGCCAGCAGGTTGAACACCAGGAAGATCCCCAGGATCGCCCGGATGGAGAAGCCCGCCTCCCGGGCGCGCAGCACCAGGAAGGCATCGCTGGAGTTGGCCAGGGCGAACACGAAGACGAGGGCCAGGTAGGTCCGGGCCTCCCGGGGCACATGCCACGAGAGCCGGCGCGAGGAGGTGGTGGCCCTCGGGATGGTGGGCACCCAGAAGACCAGCAGGCCCAAGGTCGCCAGGCCCAGGGGCAGGGCCAGCCACACGCAGGTGCGGAACAGCTCTGCGGTCATGGGGCCCCGGCCGACCCCCAGGGCCAGGGCCAGGCCGATGCCGGCCATGGCCCCCAGGGTGTCCAGGAACCGCGTCACCCCGAAGTCCCGCCCGGACCTCCCGGCAGCGGCGGCATCCGCGATCATGGCGTCCCGGGGCGCCGTGCGCAGGCCCTTGCCGACCCGCTCCAGGACGCGGCTAAGGCCCACCAGGGCCGGCGTGAAGGTGAGGAGGTACAGCGCCCGCGCCACGACGGTGACCGCGTAGCCCCCCACCACGAACCCCTTCCGGCTGGGCATGCGGTCCGAGAGCCACCCGCTGATGCCCTTGAGGAAGACCGCCGCGCTTTCGGCCACCCCCTCCACCAGGCCCACCAGGGCCGGCGAGGAGCCGAGGGCCACCGTCAGGTACAGGGGCAGCATGCGGGCCAGAACCTCCCCCGCGCAGTCGTTGAGGAAGGCCACCCAGCCGAGGCGGGTGGAAATGCTCACAGAAGACGAGGATGGGGCCTGGGGAGGCATGGAGAGAGAATAGCCTCTTGGTCTTGGGCGGTCTTCAGGCCATCCTGAAGGTTCGTTGTTGAACTTATGGGTTGTCCGCGCCACTTCGTTGACATGGACACCATCTGGGAGGTTTGGGTATGGCGAGGACGACTGTGAGGACCGGACTGGGTGCGCTTGGGCTCCTGGCGGGCCTGGGGACGCCGCTGGCGGCCCAGACCCTTTGGCTCCCTGCTTCCGATCCGGTGGGAATCGCCCGGGGCGGGGCGGGGGTGGCCTTCGGCCAGAGCCTGGAGGCGGCTGCCCTGAACCCCGCCCTCCTGGTCACCCTGCGGGACGACGCCAGCGCCTTCGTGGCCGCCGGCATGGAGCTGCATTCCTCCCAGGCCACCCTGCAGTCCAATTCCAACGTCCAGTACAGCTCCGACCGGAACCGCTTCCTGCCCGCCTTCGGGGCCGCCTGGAAGCTCAAGCCGAACCTGTACCTTGGCCTCAAGTTCGATAATCCGTTCATGCGCCATACCCTGATGCCCAACACCTACACGGGCCGGTTCGAAGCCCAGGGCATGGATCTCTCCACCCGCCGCATGGAGGCCCAGGTCTCGTATGCGGCCACCCCCGGCCTGTCCTTCGGGGCCAGCCTGGGCATGACGCACGTCTCGTATTCCTTCACGAATTCCGTTCGGGTGCCGGTGCCGGGCGTGCCGGGAGCCCCGGTCTCCGGGACCAACCCCGCCCAGGGAATCCTCGAAGTGAACGCCGAGGAGAAGGGCTCCAAGTATCTCCCCAGCTACGCCCTCGGGTTCCGGTGGGCCATGAATCCCCGATGGACGATCGCGGGAGCCTACCAGGGCGCCATCCAGGGAACCCTGCCCCTGACGGCCAGGGTCGACGCCAGCCACCGCCAGCTGGTCGGGATAAGCGGATTCGGGACCCCCAACGCCATCGCCGTGCCCGCGGCCCAGACGCTCCAGGGCGCCCTCACCGTCAATCCCGGCGTCGGCAAGATCACCCTCCCCGGCCGTTTCACCGTCGGCGTGCGCCAGCGGATGACCCAGACCTTCACCTGGGAAGCCGATCTCCGCTACATCCTGGGCAACGGCATGAAGCTGCCCGGGTACGCCACCGTGACGGGCCCCAGCGGATCCGTGAGCGGGCAGGGCTTCCAGGGCGACCTCCACAGCGGCTTCGGCATGAGCCTCGCCGGCGAATTCGCCTTTTCCAAGAACGTCACCGGACGCATCGGGCTCTCCTCGGACCCCGGCCTCCGGAAGGATCCATCCCTGGAGCCGGTCCTGGGCGGTTCCAGGACGGCTGGCTTCTCGGCCGGTTTGGGCTGGAGGGTCCTCAAGGGCGAAGTGAACCTCGGCTGGCAGATCCGCCAGTCCCAGGACCGCGAAGTCAAGAACCTGGACGGCACCTGGGGCCTCGCCGGACAGGGCACCACCGGCACCCTCACCCGGGTGGAGGGCATGGGGCACCTCTGGTCCGTCGGCTACAAGAAGGCCTTCTAGCATGCGCTTCCTGGGTCCCCACGCCTGCGAGGAGGCCCTGCTCAGGGGCGAGCTCCAGACGCTCCGCGTCGCGCCCACGGCCTGGGAGCGCAGCGCCAAGCTGCGAACCGACGCCCGGGAGCAGGGCGTCGTCATCCACCGCGAGCCCATGGACAGCCTGGACCGCAGGGCCCAGGGGCAGCGCCACCAGGGCGTCCTGGGCGAGGGCGAGGCCATCGTCCTGGGGTCCCTGGCCGAGCTGGCGGAAAAGGTCCGGGAGCGCGGCTCCGCGGCCCTGGTGCTGGCCCTGGACGGGGTGACGGACCCCCACAACTTCGGCGCCATCCTGCGGTCCGCGGCGGCCGCGGGGGTGGACGGCGTGGTCTTCCCCGAGCGCAGGTCCGCGCAGGTGAACGAGACCGTGGTGCGCGCCAGCGCGGGCACGGTGGGCCGCGTACCCCTGGTGCGGGTGGTGAACCTCGCCCGCGCCCTGGAGGACCTCAAGGAGGCCGGGGCCTGGGTCTACGGCCTGGCCGCGGGGCCCGGCAGCACCGACTACCTCGCCGAGACCTTCGACTGCGCCACCGTGCTGGTGCTGGGCTCGGAAGGGGAGGGCCTCCACAAGAAGATCCAGGAGCACTGCGACGGACTGCTGGCCATCGGCATGCCCGGGGGCGTCGAAAGCCTGAATGTCTCAAGCGCAGCGGCGGTCATGGTTTTCCGTGTCCTCGCTCAGCGCGGCGTCCACCCAGGGTGAATCTTTTTTGTTGTGCCCTTCCTGCGGGCGTGTTACCTTTGCAATTCCCTGTCAGGAAAGCTTTGCCTCACAGAGCGCCGAAACAGGGTTCCTTTGACATTGCCTAGATGGCCGAGTGGTTAATGGCAGCAGACTGTAAATCTGCCGGGCTCCGCCCTACGGAGGTTCGAATCCTTCTCTAGGCACCAGTTCTTTCGCGGAAGACTGGTTGTTTTGCGGGAATAGCTCAGTTGGTAGAGCGTCAGCCTTCCAAGCTGAATGTCGCGGGTTCGAACCCCGTTTCCCGCTCCAGAAAAGCATGGCCCACATAGCTCAGTGGCAGAGCGCGTCCTTGGTAAGGACGAGGTCGGCGGTTCAATCCCGCCTGTGGGCTCCACTTTTCATCCGCGCACCACCCAACTAAGCAACTTCACAATCCCCACCACCTCCAGGAGGCACCTGTGGCCAAAGAGAAATTCGATCGCTCAAAGCCTCACGTCAACATCGGCACCATCGGCCACGTGGACCACGGCAAGACCACGCTGACGGCCGCCATCGCGACCCTGCTGTCCGTCACGCAGGGCGGCACGGCCAAGTCCTACGAGCAGATCGACTCCGCTCCTGAAGAGAAGGCCCGCGGGATCACGATCAACACGGCCCACGTCGAGTACCAGACCCCCCGCCGGCACTACGCCCACGTGGACTGCCCCGGCCACGCCGACTACATCAAGAACATGATCACGGGCGCGGCCCAGATGGACGGCGCCATCCTGGTGGTCGCCGCCACGGACGGCCCCATGCCCCAGACCCGCGAGCACATCCTGCTCGCCCGTCAGGTCGGCGTGCCCTACATCGTCGTCTTCATGAACAAGATCGACATCGCCGATCCCGAGCTGAGCGACCTGGTGGAGATGGAGCTGCGCGAGCTGCTCACCTCCTACGGCTTCCCCGGCGACGACATCCCCATCATCCGCGGCTCGGCGAAGCTGGCCATGGAGAACGCCACCAACGTCAACGCCCCCGAAGTCAAGTGCATCTATGAGCTCATGGAAGCCGTCGACTCCTACATTCCCGATCCCGCCCGTCCCGTCGACAAGCCCTTCATCATGCCCGTCGAGGACGTGTTCACCATCACCGGCCGCGGCACCGTGGTCACCGGCCGCATCGAAGCCGGCGTCGTGAAGGTGGGCGAGGAGATCGAGATCATCGGCCTGCGCGACACCGTCAAGAAGGTCGTCACCGGCGTCGAGATGTTCAAGAAGTCCCTGGACCAGGGCCAGGCCGGCGACAACGCGGGCATCCTGCTCCGCGGCGTGGAGCGCAAGGACGTCGAGCGCGGCATGGTTCTCGCCAAGCCCGGTTCCATCACGCCCCACACCAAGTTCACCGCCGCCGTCTACGTCCTGGGCAAGGACGAGGGTGGACGTCACACTCCCTTCTTCAACAAGTATCGCCCCCAGTTCTACTTCCGCACCACGGACGTGACTGGTTCCATCGAGCTGGAAGCGGGCCGCGAAATGGTCATGCCCGGTGACAACGTCACCCTGACCGTCGAGCTGATCGTTCCCATCGCCATGGAGAAGGGCCTCAAGTTCGCCATCCGTGAAGGCGGCCGCACTGTCGGCTCCGGCAGGGTTGACGAAGTCATCCAGTAAAGGACCACGCCATGCGTGACATCGTTCAGCTTCTCTGCACCGAGTGCAAGCGCAAGAACTACACCACCACGAAGAACAAGCGCACCACCACGGGCAAGCTCGAGTTCAAGAAGCACTGCCGATCCTGCGGGGGCCACAAGCTCCACCGGGAAGGCAAGTAGGAAGGGTCGAACAGGGTCCCGCGACAGCGGGATCCTGCTTTCCTTGGAAGCCCAGAGGGGAGTAGCTCAGCTGGTAGAGCAGCGGACTCCAAATCCGCAGGTCGCGGGTTCGAAACCTGTCTCCCCTGCCAATCTTGCTCGGCCCCAGCCAACGACAGCTGGGGCCAATTGCTTAAAAGACCTTTGAAAGCCGGGAGATCCCGTTGATTTCAGCCATCAAACATCAGGCCAAGGAGCTTCTCGCGGAGCTCAAGCGCGTTGATTGGCCCGGGAAGCCGAAAGTACTGAGCGCCGCCTATTCGGTGGTGATCGTATCGGCCTTCGTGGGCCTGTTCCTGTGGGCGTGCGACAAAGTCATCACCTGGGGGATGGCCTTCATCCTTCCTCACCACTAGTCCGGAGGACCCGATGACAGATCTGCTGGGTATGCCCGGAGAAACCTTGGCACCCCCGACCAACGAACGGAAGATGGCCTGGTTCATCATCCACACCTATTCCGGCTACGAGGCCAAGGTGATGGAGAGCCTCCGCCAGCGCATCAAGATGGAAGAGCGGGACGAGCATTTCGGCGACATCCAGATCCCCGAGGAAACCTACGAGGAGATGAAGGTCGACGCCAAGTCGGGACGCAAGGAGCGGGTGCTGAAAAAGCGCAAGTCCTTCCCCGGCTACCTGCTGGTTCAGATCGCGGTCACCAAGAAGGGTGCGAACTACGAGATGGAGGATGCCGATTGGCACCTCGTCCGCAACACCCCGAAGGTCACCAGCTTCGTGGGCGCCAACAAGAAGCGCCCCACGCCCCTCACGGACGACGAGGTGCGGCAGATCATGAACCACACCGAAGAGACCCAGGAGAAGCCCAAGCCCAAATACCACTTTGAAAAGGGCGAAAAGGTCCGTATCATAGACGGCCCGTTCGCCAACTTCGAAGGGGATGTGGAGGAAATCCACGAAGAGCGCTCCACCATCAAGGTGATGGTGACGGTGTTCGGTCGCAGCACCCCCGTGGAGCTCGACTTCATCCAGGTGGAGAAGCGCTAGCTTCCCGCCCTACAAGGCGACAGTCGCCGGCATGTGCCGGAATCCGTCGCGGGAGATCATAAGACATGGCCAAGAAGATCACCGGATACATCAAGCTGCAGCTCCCCGCCGGGGAAGCCACCCCTGCGCCTCCCGTGGGCCCCGCCCTCGGCCAGCACGGCGTGAACATCATGGAGTTCGTGAAGCAGTTCAACGCGAAGTCCGTGACCCAGGTGGAGAAGGGCACGATCCTGCCCGTCGTCATCACCGTCTTCGGCGACCGCAGCTTCAGCTTCATCCTCAAGACCCCCCCCGCCGCCGTGCTCATCAAGAAGAAGCTCGGCCTGGACAAGGGCAGCGCCATTCCCAACAAGACCAAGGTCGGCAAGATCACCCAGGCCCAGCTTGAGGAGATCGCCAAGGTCAAGATGCCCGATCTCAACGCCGGCAGCCTCGAGGCCGCCATGCGTTCCATCGCCGGTTCCGCGCGCTCCATGGGCGTCGAAGTCGTCGACTAGGAATCCCTTCAACGGAGTCCCGCATCGTGCGGGAAACCCGGCAACCGCGACCGTCATCGCGGAAGATCTTTTGAGCAGGAGTTAATATGGCAAAACCTGGAAAGAAGTACCAGGCTGCCGCCTCCAAGATCGAAGATCGCCCCTACGACCTCGTTGAGGCCCTCGGCGTGATCACGGACCTGGCGTTCGCCAAGTTCGATGAGACCGTGGAAGTGCACATGAGGCTCGGCGTCGACCCCCGTCACGCGGACCAGATGGTCCGTGGAACGATTGTCCTGCCCCACGGCACGGGCAAGACCATGCGGGTGGCCGTCATCGCCACGGGCGAAAAGATCAAGGATGCGGAAGCCGCCGGTGCGGATATCGTGGGCGGGGACGATCTCGTGGAGCGCATCGCGGGGGGTTTCCTGGAATTCGACGCCCTCGTCGCCACCCCGGACATGATGAAGGGCGTGGGACGTCTCGGCAAGGTGCTGGGTCCCCGCGGCCTCATGCCCAACCCCAAGACGGGCACTGTGACCTTCGACGTGGCCAAGGCCATCAAGGAGATCAAGGCCGGCAAGGTCGAGTATCGTGTCGACAAGACGGGCATCATCCATGCGGGCGTCGGCAAGGTCTCCTTCGGAGTTGAAAAGCTCAAGGAGAACGCCAAGGCCCTCATCGATGCCGTCCACAAGGCCAAGCCGTCCGCTGCGAAGGGCAAATATGTGAAGGCTATCCACATGGCCTCCACCATGGGCCCCAGCATCTCCGTCGCCCACGTTGTGGAAAAGTAGGAGCGGACCATGGAACGCGAACAGAAACGCACCGAAGTGGCCCAGCTCAAGGGGACGTTCTCCACGGCCAAGTCCGCCGTCGTCCTTGGGTTCAAAGGCCTTACCGTCGTCAAGGACACCACCTTCCGGAAGTCCATCCGGGAGAGCAAGGCCCAGTACCGGGTTTCCAAGAACACGCTGCTCAAGCTGGCGGTGAAGGAAACCCAGTTCGATAGCCTGTCCGAACACTTCAAGGGCGCCACCGCCGTCGCCACCACGGAAAATGACGTGGTCGCCCTGGCCAAGGCCGTCCATAACTTCCTGAAGGACAACCCCGCAGCCAACCTCAAGGGCGCGATCCTTGACGGCAAGGCCGTGACCCCGGCGGAATTCAAGATCATCGCCGAGCTCCCGTCCCGCGACGTCCTCATTGGCAAGCTGCTCTACCTCATGATGTACCCCATCTCCGGCATCGCAGTGGCTCTGGAGGCGATCCGCAAGCAGAAGGAAGACGTGGCGCCTGCGGCCGAATAGGCTCCTGCCAGATCCCGTCTCCACCCACCCCGAAACCAATCATTTGAGAGGAGAACTACATGGCTCTCACCGCTGATATGTTGATCAAGGAAATCGAAACCATGACCGTCCTCGACCTGGCCAACCTGGTCAAGGCCCTCGAGGAGCGCTTCGGCGTTTCCGCCGCCGCTGTCGCCGCCCCCGCGGGCGGTGGCGCCGCCGCTGCGGCCCCCGTCGAAGAGCAGACCGAGTTCAATGTCGAGCTGCTCGAAGCCGGCGCCCAGAAGCTGAACGTCATCAAGGCGGTCCGCGAGATCGTGACCGGCCTGGGCCTCAAGGAAGCCAAGGACATGGTCGACGGCGCTCCCAAGGTCGTCAAGGAAGGCGTGTCCAAGGACGAAGCCGCCAAGATCAAGGAAAAGCTCGAAGCCGCCGGCGCCAAGGTCGCGATCAAGTAAAAAGCCGACCGGCCGCGTCAAACCCGAAGCGCGAGGTGTCTTTGTACACCTTGCGCTTTGTGGTTTGTGAAAAAGTGGTATGCTTATTTCTTGCCCCCGGACCCGCGTCCGGGCATTTCGATCCCAGCCACCACAAAGGGCCCCGGTTGCCTCATTTTCCGTGTGCCAGAACATCGCGATCCTCAGGGTCAGCTTCCGCCGGTGACGGCGGGTGGCTGACCCCAGGTCCGTCGCATGTCGCGTGTTCGGTGGGCCTGGATCGAGACTTCTCGTCCGACCTCTCCATGTTTTCCCGACGGTCCCTCAAGGCCTGCGCGGGTGTCTTCCGGAGTGAACCATGAGCGTTCAACAGAACATCTACCGCCAGCGTGTGCAGTTCTCGAAAATCCGCTCCCTGGTTCCAATCCCGAACCTGATCGACATCCAGAAGCGCAGCTACGACGAGTTCCTGCAGATGAACCTGCTCCACTCGGAGCGGGAAGGCCGCGGCCTCAAGTCCGTCTTCGAGTCCATGTTCCCCGTGCACAACGGCAAGAACCCCGACGGCGGCGACGCGAGCCTCGAGGTGGAGTTCGTCGACTACACCGTGGGCCACTGGGCCTGCAAGTGCGGCAAGAACGAGGGCCTCGAGCACCTGCGCACCACCTGCAAGAGCTGCGGCCACCACATCGTGACGGACCACCCGAAGGACCCCACGGTGGACTGCCCCAAGTGCGGCACCCGCAACAAGAACCAGGCGAAGATCTGCGACGTGTGCAGTGAGCCCGTGGGCCTGCACCAGAAGATGCGCATGGAAGAGTGCGTGGAGCGCGGCGCCACCATGGCCTCGCCCCTGAAGATCCGGGTGCGCCTCAACCAGTTCGACAAGGACGAGAAGGGCAACCGGCGCTACAAGCAGAGCCAGGAGTCCGAGGTCTACTTCGGCGACCTCCCGACCATGACCGACCGCGGCACCTTCGTCATCAACGGCACCGAGCGCGTCATCGTCTCCCAGCTGCACCGCAGCCCCGGGGTGTTCTTCGCCATCAGCAACGACAAGGCCCTCTACAGCGCCCAGGTGATCCCCTACCGCGGCAGCTGGATCGAGTTCGAGCTCGACACCAAGGGCCTCCTCTACGCCCGCATCGACCGCAAGCGCAAGTTCCTGGGCTCCACGTTCCTGCGCGCGCTGGGCCTGTTCGACGAGCGGCTCGCGGACAACCAGTCCATGCTGGCCCACTTCTACACGGCGCAGCGCTTCACCCTGAAGGGCGCCGTCGTCTACCTCCAGCCCAGCGAGCTCCTCGTGGGCCAGAAGGCGATCGAGGACATCAAGAATCCCAAGGACAAGGAGATCATCGTACCCAAGGGCAAGGCCGTCAGCCGCCGCCTCCTGGAGTCGATGATCAAGGCCGGCGTCAAGCAGGTGGCCGTGGAGCGCGGCATGCTGGACGGCGCCGTGCTGCTGGAGGACGTGGTCAACATGAACACCGGCGAGGTCCTGCTGGAGGCCAACGACGCCTTCGTGCAGACGCACCTCGAGATGTTCCTGGCCAACAACGTCGACGAGTTCGCGGTGTGCTTCCCCGAGAACGACGCCACGGGCAAGGTCTTCACCGAGACCCTCTCCAAGGACCACACCGAGGACAGCGAAGAGGCCGCCAAGGAGCTCTTCAAGAAGATCCGGCCCGGCGAACCCGCCACGCTGGAATCCAGCAAGAAGCTCCTCCACTCCATGTTCTTCGACGGCCAGAAGTACGACCTCTCCAAGGTCGGCCGCCACAAGATGAACGCCAAGCTCGGCCTCACCACCGAGCTGGACGCCCGCACCCTGTCCACCGAGGACTTCGTCGCCACCGTCCACTACCTGCTGCGCCTGAAGAAGTACGACACCACCCGTTCCGACCGCGTGGACGAGGTGGCGCCGGTGAAGAAGGACGACATCGACCACCTCGGCAACCGCCGCGTCCGCAGCGTCGGCGAGCTGCTGGAGAACTGCTTCCGGGTGGGCCTCGTGCGCGTCCAGAGGGCCATCAAGGAGAAGTTCTCCATGGCCCAGGACCCCAACAGCCCCCTGCAGCCGCACGACCTCATCAACTCCAAGCCCGTCATCGCGGCCATGAAGGAGTTCTTCGGGTCCAGCCAGCTTTCGCAGTTCATGGACCAGACCAACCCCCTGTCGGAGATCACCCACAAGCGCCGCCTGTCGGCCCTCGGACCGGGCGGCCTCAGCCGCGACCGCGCGGGCTTCGAGGTGCGCGACGTGCACACCTCCCACTACGGCCGCATCTGCCCCATCGAGACGCCTGAAGGCCCGAACATCGGCCTCATCTCCAGCCTCTCCTGCTACGCCCGCATCAACGAGTTCGGGTTCATCGAGAGCCCCTACCTCAAGGTCGAGAACGGCCGCATCGTCAACTACGCCAAGGTCACCAGCGTGGGCGACAGCAAGTTCGGCTACATGCAGGTCGTCCCCCTTGACGAGCTGGAGGCCGAGAACGCCAAGTTGGACAAGGCCGGCAAGCGCCCCGCCAAGTCCGAGATGCACGCCTGGTACCTCTCCGCCTGGGAGGAGGACGCCCACACCATCGCGCAGGCCAACGTGCCCGTGGACAAGGAGGGCAACATCCTGGACGAGTTCGTGGTGGCCCGCGTCGCCGACGAGACCAAGACCGTCGAGCGCGAGAAGGTCACCCTCATGGACGTGAGCCCCAAGCAGCTCGTGTCCGTGGCCGCCAGCCTCATCCCCTTCCTCGAGAACGACGACGCCAACCGGGCGCTCATGGGCGCCAACATGCAGCGCCAGGCCGTGCCGCTGGTCCGCACCGAGGCCCCCATCGTGGGCACCGGCATGGAATACTACGCCGCCCGCGACTCCGGCGCCTGCGTCCTCTGCCGCCGCTCCGGCATCGTGGAGACGGTCGACGCCAACCGCATCGTGGTGCGCGTCGAGGACGACCCCGAGACCGAGGGCGAAGAGAGCGGCGTGGACATCTACACGCTCATCAAGTACGCCCGGAGCAACCAGAACACCTGCCTCAACCAGGTGCCCCTGGTGAAGAAGGGCGAGTACGTCGCCTCCGGCCAGATCCTGGCCGACGGTCCCTGCTGCGAGCACGGCGAGCTGGCCCTGGGCCGCAACCTCGTGGTCGCCTACATGCCCTGGCGCGGCTACAACTTCGAGGACGCCATCCTCATCAGCGAGCGCATCGTCAAGGAAGACCTCTACACGACGATCCACATCGAGGAATTCGAAGTCCACGCCCGCGACACCAAGCTGGGCCCCGAAGAGATCACCCGCGACATCCCCCAGGTCCGGGAAGAGATGCTGAAGAACCTGGACGAGTCGGGCATCATCCGCATCGGCGCCACGGTCCGCCACGGCGACATCCTGGTGGGCAAGGTCACCCCCAAGGGCGAGACCATCCTCAGCCCCGAAGAGAAGCTCCTCCGGGCGATCTTCGGCGAGAAGGCCAGCGACGTGAAGGACGCCAGCCTCACGGTGGGCCCCGGCATCGAGGGCACCGTGGTCGACGTCAAGGTCTTCACCCGCAAGGGCCAGGAGAAGGACCTCCGCACCCAGCAGATCGAGCGCGAGCAGATCAGCAAGTGGGAGAAGGACCTCGAGGACGAGGAGCGGATCATCCGCGCCGAGGCCAAGAAGCGCATCGTCGCCCTCCTGAAGAACAAGGAGCTGGCCGAAGCGCTGGCCGACGACAAGGGCAAGGAACTGCTCCCCAAGGCCAAGAAGCTCACCCAGAACATGCTGGAGGCCGTGCCCTACCACCGCTTCCGCCAGGTGACCGTCGCCGCCGGCAAGGAGCGCCTGGAAGCCCAGGTGCTGGACATCCTCGACAAGACCGAGAGCCAGCTCCGCGTGCTGCGCGACATCCTGAACGAGCGCATCGACCGCCTGGTCAAGGGCGACGAGCTCATGCCCGGCGTGCTCAAGACCGTCAAGTGCTACGTGGCCGTCAAGCGCAAGCTGCAGGTCGGCGACAAGATGGCCGGCCGCCACGGCAACAAGGGCGTGGTCAGCCGCATCCTCCCCGTGGAGGACATGCCCTACCTGCCCGACGGCAAGCCCGTGGACATCGTGCTGAACCCCCTGGGCGTGCCTTCCCGCATGAACATCGGGCAGGTGCTCGAGTGCCACCTCGGCTGGGCCGGCAAGGTCCTGGGCGTGCACTTCACCACCCCGGTCTTCGACGGCGCCCGCGAGAGCGACATCAAGGAATGGCTCGTCAAGGCCTGGGAGAAGAACGACCACAAGGGCCCCGACGTCACCGGCAAGACCCTCCTCTACGACGGCATGACCGGCGAGGCCTACGAGCAGCCCGTGAACGTCGGCTGCGTGTACATGCTCAAGCTGCACCACCTCGTCGACAACAAGATCCATGCCCGGAGCATTGGACCCTACTCCCTCATCACGCAGCAGCCCCTGGGCGGCAAGGCCCAGTTCGGCGGCCAGCGCTTCGGCGAGATGGAAGTGTGGGCCCTGGAAGCCTACGGCGCGGCCCACGTGCTGCAGGAGCTCCTCACCTACAAGTCCGACGACATGCACGGACGCACCCAGATCTACCAGGCCATCATCAAGGGCGAGACCATCAAGGATCCCGGCCTCCCCGAGAGCTTCAACGTGGTCAAGAAGGAGCTCAACGCCCTGTGCATCGATGTGGCGATGCTGACGCGAGAGGAACTCGAACCTCTCCAGGACGTCGAAGAACCCGCGTTCTCCATCGAGGGTTAAGTTCGCGACTTTCTGGTGAATCCACAACGATTTTGAGAGGTCTGAAATGTTTCCCGAGCAGCAGAACATCAACGCCTATGAGTGCATCCGGGTCACCCTCGCGTCCCCCGACGTGATCCGTTCCTGGTCCCGCGGGGAAGTCACCAAGCCCGAGACCATCAACTACCGCTCCCTCAAGCCCGAGCGCGACGGACTCTTCTGCGCCCGGATCTTCGGACCCGTGAACGACTGGGAGTGCCTGTGCGGCAAGTACAAGCGCCAGAAGTTCAAGGGCGTCATCTGCGACAAGTGCGGCGTCGAGGTCACCAAGAAGGCCGTGCGCCGCGAGCGCATGGGCCACATCGCCCTGGCCTCCCCGGTCAGCCACGTGTGGTTCTTCAAGGGCGTCCCCAGCCGCATCGGCTACCTCCTGGACATCCCCCTCAAGGATCTTGAGCGGGTGCTGTACTTCGAGGCCTATGCCGTCACCGATCCCGGCCAGACCCCCCTCAAGCCCCGCGAGATCCTCGCGGAAGAGAAGTACCGGGAGTACAAGGCCGAGTACGGCGAGGGCTTCCGGGCCCAGATGGGCGCCGAGGCCATCAAGGAACTGCTCCGCCACGTGGACGTGGAAGCGCTCGCCATCGAGCTGCGCCACCTCATGAAGCAGGAGACCTCCACCCAGAAGCGCGTGAAGATCGCCAAGCGCCTCAAGGTGACCGAGGCCTTCAAGCGCTCCGGCAACAAGCCCGAGTGGATGATCCTGGACGTCGTCCCGGTCCTCCCCCCCGAGCTGCGGCCCCTGGTGCCCCTGGACGGCGGCCGTTTCGCCACCTCCGACCTCAACGACCTGTACCGGCGCGTGATCAACCGGAACAACCGCCTCAAGAAGCTCCTGGAGCTCCGGGCCCCCGAAGTCATCGTGCGCAACGAGAAGCGCATGCTGCAGGAGGCCGTGGACGCGCTCTTCGAGAACGGCAAGCGCGGCCGCCTTCTGCGCGGCGTCAGCAACCGCCCGCTCAAGTCCCTGTCCGACGCCCTCAAGGGCAAGCAGGGCCGGTTCCGGCAGAACCTGCTGGGCAAGCGCGTGGACTACTCCGGCCGTTCGGTCATCGTGGTGGGTCCCGACCTCAAGCTCCACCAGTGCGGCCTCCCCAAGAAGATGGCCCTGGAACTCTTCAAGCCCTTCATCTTCAACCGCCTGGAGCACAAGGGCCACGCGGCCACCATCCGCCAGGCCAAGGAGATGGTCGAGCAGGGCGTGCCGGAAGTGTGGGACGTGCTGGATGAGGTCATCCAGAACCACCCCGTGCTGCTGAACCGCGCCCCCACGCTCCACCGCCTGGGCATCCAGGCCTTCCAGCCCGTCCTGGTGGAAGGCAAGGCCATCCGCCTGCACCCGCTGGTCTGCACCGCCTTCAACGCCGACTTCGACGGCGACCAGATGGCCGTGCACGTGCCCCTCTCCCCCATGGCCCAGATCGAGGCCCGGGTGCTCATGATGTCCACCCAGAACATCCTGAACCCCGCCAACGGCCGCCCCAACGTGGTGCCCTCCCAGGACATCGTGCTCGGCGGCTACTACCTGACCAAGAAGCGGCAGAACCGCAAGGGCCAGGGCATGGTCTTCGGCACCATCAACGAGGTCATCGCGGCCCACGAGGCCAAGGTGGTCGACACCCACGCCATCATCCAGCTGCGCTACACCGGCGAGGTGGTGGACGCCGAGGCCTGGCACAAGAAGGATCCCAAGAAGCACTCCGAGCAGGAGATCTTCGAGTGCCCCAGCCACGAGGTGAAGCGCGAGCTCATCACCACCACCGTGGGCCGGGTCATCTTCAACCGCTCCATGCCCGAGGGCCTGCCCTTCATCAACGCCCTCCTGAAGAAGGAAGGCCTGCTGTCCCTGGTGAACCGCGCCTACAAGCTCAACGGTCCCGAACTGACCATCAAGCTCCTGGACGCCATGAAGGATGTCGGCTTCCTCTGGGCCATGAAGGCCGGCGTGTCCGTGGGCATCGACGACATCGTCGTGCCGCTCACCAAGGGCAAGCTGATCAAGGAAGCCAACGAGCAGGTCCGCGCCGTCGAGCACGAGTACTACCACGAGGGCAAGCTGGACGCCGCCACCCGCTACAACAAGATCCTCGAGATCTGGGGCCAGACCTCCGAACAGGTCGCCACGGACATGATGAAGGAGCTTGAGAAGCGCAACGAGACCGGCGAGTTCCTCAACTCGATCTACATCATGGCCGACTCCGGCGCCCGCGGATCCAAGACCCAGATCCGCCAGGTGGCCGGCATGCGCGGCCTCATGGCCAAGCCCTCCGGCGACATCATCGAGACGCCCATCACCTCGAACTTCAAGGAAGGCCTCTCGGTTCTGCAGTACTTCACCTCCACCCACGGCGCCCGCAAGGGCCTGGCCGACACCGCCCTCAAGACCGCCGACTCCGGCTACCTCACCCGCAAGCTGGTGGACGTGGCCCAGGACGTGATCATCAACGAGGACGATTGCGGCACCCTGGACGGCATCGAGGTCAGGGCCATCGTCAACAGCGACGGCACCATCCGGAGCCGCCTCCGCGACCGCATCATGGGCCGCGTGGTGCTGGACGACGTGGTCGATCCCTACTCCAAGCAGGTCATCGTCCCGGCCGGCACGCTCCTCTCCGAGGAACTGGCCTTCCACATCGAGACCTCCGGCATCGTCTCCGTGAAGATCCGTTCGGTCCTCACCTGCGAAGCCCGCCGCGGCGTCTGCGCCATGTGCTACGGCCTCAACCTCTCCACCGGCCGCATGGTCGATCTCGGCGAGGCTGTGGGCGTCATTGCGGCACAAAGCATCGGCGAGCCCGGCACCCAGCTGACCATGCGAACCTTCCACGTGGGCGGCGCCGCCAGCCGCACCTCCGAGAACTCCACCCACGAGGCCCAGATCGCGGGCATCGTGAAGCTGGACGGCATCAAGTACGTGGAGAAGGTCGTCAACGTCGAGGGCCAGGCCCCCACCGTCGAGCTCATCGCCATCAGCCGCGCCGGCACCATCCAGGTGCTGGATGCCAGCGGCAAGATGCGGGAAAGCTACAAGATCGCCCCCGGCGCCCACATCAAGGTGCGGGACGGCGAGGAAGTGGAGCCCAAGACCCCCCTGGCCGAGTGGGATCCCTACAACGACTACCTCATCTCCGAGAAGGCCGGCATCATCGACTTCAAGGAATTCGAGCTGAACTCCAGCTTCCAGGAAGAAAAGGACCAGATCACCGGCCGCTTCCGCAAGCGCGTCATCGATCCCACCGACGACAAGCTCCATCCCCACATCAACATCAAGGGCGAGAACCACAAGGTCCTCCAGCGCTACAACATCCCCACCGGCGCCTACCTTGAAGTGGAGGAAGGCCGGGAAGTGGTCCCCGGCGAAGTCCTGGCCAAGACCCCCCGGCAGCAGGCCAAGACCTCCGACATCACCGGCGGTCTGCCCCGCGTCACCGAGCTCTTCGAAGGCCGTAAGCCCAAGGACCCCGCGATCATCAGCAAGGTCACCGGCATCGTCAAGTATGGCAACCGCGTCCGCGGCAACCAGAAGGTCATCGTCGAGAACGAGATGGGCGACCGTGAGGAGTACCTCATTCCCCGCGGCAAGCACATCCAGGTGCAGGACGGCGACGAGATCCAGGCGGGCGAGAAGCTCACCGAGGGCGCCGTCAGCCCCCACGACATCCTGGAGATCCAGGGCGACAAGGCCCTCCAGGCCTTCCTGCTCAACGAGGTCCAGGAGGTCTACCGGGCCCAGGGCGTGACGATCAACGACAAGCACATCGAGACCATCATCCGCCAGATGATGCGCTGGGTGCAGATCACCGACGTGGGCGACACCCCGCTCATCGTCGACGAGAAGGTGGACAAGCACCGCTTCAAGGAGATCAACGAGCAGGCCCTCAAGGACAGCGGCGCCCCCGCCACCTGCGAGCCCCAGCTCCTGGGCATCACCAAGGCCGCCCTCACCAGCGAGTCCTTCATCTCCGCCGCCTCCTTCCAGGAGACGACGCGGGTGCTCACCGAGGCCGCCCTCGAAGGACGCGTGGACTACCTGCGCGGCCTGAAGGAGAACGTCATCCTGGGCCGCCTGATCCCCGCCGGCACCGGCATGGCCCTCTACCGCAACCTCGAGACCGAGGAAGGCCAGTACCCCGAAGTGTCCGACACGGACAACCTGGGTATCGACGACTTCGACGACGAGTACAGCCGGATGGCGCAGCATGTCGAGGAACTGCAGGGTATGAGTGAGGTCGAGGGGGAAGATCTCTAGCCCTACTATGGAATAGGTGGTAAAAGGGAAGCAGTCCCCCTTCTTACCACCTATTCCATTGTCTGGATGGTTATATCGGTTGTAAGGGGCGTGGATTTAGATTAACTATGGGAATTCCTGTGCAGGACGTTAACTGCGAAGTCGAATGTACTGTCCGTAAGCGAGGGACTTGAATGGTCAACGGGGTCCTGGGGGTCAAGAAGTCCTTGCTGGCCGGTTGTGTTGTCGGTTTGATTTCAGCGGTCATTTCCGTCTTCCTGCCGAATTACTACACGTCCGAAACGCGTATCCTGCCGGTGGACGCCAAGGGAGCCGGCGGGGGCCTGGGTAATTTGGCCGCCGCCGCCGCCGCCTTCGGAGTGGGCCTGCCAAGCAACGATGGAGGCGAGAGCAATTTCGTAGATATCATTAACAGCCGCTGGATGCGGGAGCGGTTGCTCGCCACCGAGTTCCGGTTCCACTACCGGGCCTGGCGGTTTGGAGAGGACCGGGAATACCGGACGACCCTGGCGGAATTCTTCCATGTGACGAACCCGGATCGGGGTGTCGCCGTGATGGCTGAACTGGTGAAGAGCGGCCGGGACACGAAGACCAAGATTCTCACAATCACCGCCGAGACGCGGTCCCCGGAACTGTCGATGGCGATCGTCCAGCGGACGGCCAGTTTGCTGGAAGCCTTCGTCCAGGCCAAGGGACGGACCCGGGGCGGTAGTAAGGCGGTGTTCGCCGAGCAGCGCCTCAAGGAAGCCGAAGGCGAGTATCTTCAGGCAGAGGATGTTTTCCGGCGGTTCATGGAAGGCAATCGTAATTATTTGACCAGCCAAGATCCCGGGGTCAGGCTCCAGGGCGCTCGGCTGGAAGCCAATGTTAAGCTCAGACAGCAACTCCTTTCGACCCTGGCCCTGAACCGGGAGCAGGCCCTGATGGAAGAGAAGAATGACCTACCGATTCTCTCCGTCATGGATCCGGCCAACTTGCCAGTCGAAAAAAGTCGTCCATCCAGGAAGGCCATTACGCTTACGGGATTCTTTCTGGCCACCCTGGGCTGCTGGGCATGGCTGAACCGTAAATGGCTGAAGCTGGTCCTTCAGGAGTATGGCTCCACAGCGCCCGTTCCAGAGTCGGAGTGAAAATGCCAATCAAGGGAATTGTTCTCGCAGGTGGGACCGGATCGCGCTTGTATCCGCTCACGAAAGTCACGAACAAGCATCTCCTGCCGGTAGGCTATGCGCCCATGCTCTGGCACCCGGTCTGGAAGCTGAAGCAGGCTGGCATTGAGGAGATCCTGATCGTCACAGGCACCGAGCACATGGGCGACGTGGTCGGATGCCTTGGCAGTGGAAAGGATTTCGGTTGCCGGTTCACCTACAAGGTCCAGGACGAGGCGGGCGGAATCGCACAGGCCCTCGGGTTGGGCGAGAACTTCGCCGCGGGCATGCCGGTGTGCGTAATTCTCGGTGACAACATTTTCCAGGATGACCTAACGGCCGAAGTGCGGGCCTATGTTGCCCAGGGCAAGGGCGCGCGGCTCCTTCTGAAGCCCGTTCCCGACCCCCAGCGCTACGGCGTTGCCGAGGTCCTGGACGGTTCCATCGTCGGTATCCAGGAGAAGCCCTCGACCCCCAAATCGAACCTCTCCGTCACCGGCATCTACTTCTACGACGGCTCCGTCTTCGACATCATTCGCACGGTCAAGCCGTCCGGTCGCGGCGAGATGGAAATCACGGACGTGAACAATGAGTACATCCGGCGAAAGGAGTTGACGTTTGGGGTGTTGGAGGGATGGTGGACGGACGCAGGGACGTTCCCCAGCCTGGCCCACGCCAACGAACTGGCGCTCAAGGAAGCCATGGCCTTCCCGGACATCGCGAGGAGGCTCTAATGACCTTCACCCGGGGAATCATCGAAGGTGTCGTGATTACCCCATTCCGCAAATTCATCGACGAGCGCGGCTGGCTGGCCGAGATCTTCAGGCACGACGAACTGCCCGCCTGGTTCCGCCCCGAGATGTGCTACGTGAGCGTCACGCATCCGGGTGTGCTGCGCGGCCCCCATGAGCATGTTGACCAGGCGGACCTGTTCTGCTGGGTCGGGCCTGGCGATTTCAAGCTCACCCTTTGGGACAACCGGCCCTCATCTCCCACCTTCGGCAACCGGATGGAAGTGGCTATGGGCCTCAACAATCCAGGTTCGGCGATCATCCCCAAAGGGGTCGTCCACTGCTACCGGTGCATCAGCCACGAACCGGGCCTCGTCATCAACTGTCCGGACAGGCTGTTCATGGGAGACGGAAAGAAGGCGCCCGTGGATGAGATCCGGCACGAGGATGACCCGGCCAGCCCCTTCGTACTGGATGAGCGGGCCCGAAGGGCGCAGCTCTGATGAACATCCTGGTGACTGGGGCCGCGGGCCAACTGGCGTATGCCATCCAGAAGACCTGGTCGGGCCATGATCTCATCCTTCCCGAGGAATCCAGCCTGGATCTGTGTTCCGAGGCCTCCGTTCTGAAGGCGCTGCGAGGCTTCCGTCCCGATGTCGTCGTCAATTGCGCCGCTTTCACGCAGGTGGACCGGTGCGAGACGGAACCTGGGCTGGCCCGACTGGTAAATGGCGAAGCCGTCGGCTGGCTCGCCAGGGGGTGCGGTGAGGTGAACGCCCTTCTCGTGCAGATCAGCACCGACTATGTCTTCGATGGCACGGGGGACCGCCCGTACCGGGAGGACGACCCCACGGGTCCCCGGTCGGAATACGGAAAGTCCAAGCTGCTTGGTGAACAGAAGGCAGCCCTGGCCCCCAGGCACCTCATTCTGCGCACGGCCTGGCTTTACGATGCCTGGGGCAAGAACTTCCTCCGCACAATGCTGGCCTGCGCGGCCCAGGGGCGCAGCCTTCGGGTGGTGGATGACCAGTTCGGCTCCCCTACCTCCTGCCGGGCCCTGGCCCGTCAGATGAGGGTCGCGGTCGAGGAGGGCTGGGAAGGCCTGGTTCACGCCACCTGCACAGGGAAAACCTCCTGGCACGGGTTCGCTGCGGAAATCTTCCGCCAGTCGGGCCTTCAAGTGGACCTGAAACCATGCGGGACCCGGGACTATCCCCTACCCGCGCCGCGCCCGGCTTACTCCGTGCTGGATGGAACTCGCCGGGGCACCCTGGGCACGGACCTCATGCCGGCCTGGGCGGATGCGCTGGGCGAAGTTATCCAATTTCCAGAGATCTAAAAGGAGAGGCATTGACCGAGACCATCCTCATTACCGGCGGTGCTGGCTTCATCGGCAGCAACCTCGTCCATCGCTGGGTCCGGAACCACCCCGGCGACCGGGTCGTGGTTTTGGACAAGCTGACCTACGCTTCCGATCGTTCCCAGATCGAGGGCCTGTCCGGCGTGGACCTGATCCAGGGCGACATCACCAACCTGGAACTTGTCCGCCACGTGATCGAACGGAACGCCGTGGTCAGGATTTTCCATTTGGCAGCAGAAAGCCATGTGGATCGAAGCATTTCCGGCCCAGCCGAGTTCATCCGGACCAACATGGTTGGCACCTTCAGCATGCTGGAGGCGGCCCGACAGGCGTGGGCGGGGCAGAAGGGCTGCCGTTTCCTGCATGTAAGCACCGACGAAGTTTATGGTTCCCTTGGTGAGATAGGGAAATTCCACGAAACGATGGCCTATGCCCCGAACAGTCCGTACAGTGCCAGCAAGGCCGGCAGTGACCACCTGGTGCGCGCCTACCACCACACCTATGCTATGGACGTGATAACAACAAATTGTTCCAACAATTATGGCCCCAGACAGCACCCGGAAAAACTGATCCCCCTGGTTATTGCCCGGATGGTCGCCAACGAGCCGATCCCGATCTACGGTGATGGCCAGAACATCCGGGACTGGCTGTTCGTGGAGGACCACTGCTCGGCCCTGGAAACGGCGATGCTTTCCGGTGTGGCCGGGGAGACGTACTGTGTCGGTGGCGAGAACGAGCAGAAGAACCTCGATCTGATCGATATCCTTTGCGACACGGTGGACCTGCAGCTTGGCCGTTCCCAGGGCACCAGCCGCGGTTTGAAGACGTTCGTGCAGGACCGGGCCGGGCACGATCGCCGGTACGCAATTGATTCCACCAAGATCCAGACCGAACTGGGATGGAGGCCGGAGCATTCATTCCAGGACGGGCTCAAGGCTACGGTCGCCTGGTACCTTCGCGGCCAGGGGCATTTGGAAGCTTACGGAGAAACCCTATGAAGGCGGTCATCCTTGCGGGCGGCATGGGCACCAGGATAAGTGAGGAAACCCAGATCAGGCCAAAACCCATGATCGAGATCGGGGGCAAGCCCATCCTCTGGCACATCATGAAGACCTATTCTGCCCACGGGATCAACGATTTCATCGTCTGCTGCGGCTTCAAGGGCTATGTGATCAAGGAATATTTTTCCAACTATTTCCTGCACACGTCCGACGTCACGTTCAACATGCGGGACAACAAGATGGAGGTGCACCACCAGTCCGCCGAGCCCTGGCGAGTGACTCTTGTGGATACCGGCGAGGCGACCATGACCGGCGGCCGGATCAAGCGGATCGCCCCGTACCTCGATGAGGACTTCTGCCTGACCTACGGGGACGGGGTCGCGGATGTGGACATCAAGGCCCTCTTGGCCTTTCACGCGGAAGAGAAGACCCTTTGCACGTTGACCGCAGTCCAGCCGCCGGGCCGCTTTGGGGCCTTGGACCTCAACGGCTCCCGCATCGCGGCATTCCAGGAAAAGCCCAAGGGAGACAGCGCCTGGATCAATGGCGGTTTCTTCGTCTGCTCGCCCAAGGTACTGGACCTCATCGAAGGGGACGCCACCATATGGGAGCGCAAGCCCTTGGAGGAACTGTCCCGCCAGAACCAGCTCTCCGCGTTCAAGCACCGAGGTTTCTGGCAACCGATGGATACCCTTCGTGACAAAATTCTCCTAGAGGAACTGTGGGCCTCAGGCAAGGCCCCATGGAAGGTGTGGTGATGTTTCAGAATATCTATCAGGGACGACGCGTGCTCATCACCGGGCACACCGGGTTCAAAGGCGCCTGGCTGACCCGGTGGCTGTTGAGCCTCGGGGCCGAAGTCACGGGCCTGGCCCTCGCCCCAGAGACCACCCCAAGCCTTTTCGATCTGTTGGGCCTGGAGGACCAGATCCGGCACCACGTCGCCGATATCCGGGACGTACAGGCGGTTCGCCTGATCGTGGAAGAGGCCCGGCCCGAGATCGTCTTCCACCTCGCTGCCCAGGCCCTGGTGCGACCCAGCTACCAGGATCCCAAGTGCACCTGGGATACCAACGTGGGAGGCACGGTCAACCTGCTGGAGGCCATACGCCTGACCCCGGGGGTACGAGCGTGCGTGGTCGTCACCTCCGACAAATGCTATGAAAACGTTGAACAATTTTGGGGGTACCGGGAATCGGACCCCCTGGGGGGTCACGACCCCTACAGTTCGAGCAAGGGCGCCGTGGAACTGGCCGTGGCCAGCTGGCGCAAGAGCTTTTTCCAGAATCGTGGAGGCCTCCGCCTGGCCTCCGCTCGGGCCGGCAATGTGATCGGGGGAGGCGACTGGGCCCCTGAACGGATCGTGGTCGATTTCGTTCGCGCCATCCGGGCCGGCAGACCCCTGACCTTGCGTAACCCGGGGGCGACCCGGCCCTGGCAGCATGTGCTCGAACCCCTTTCCGGCTACTTGGATTTGGGCGCCCGCCTGTTCGGAGAGGACGGCTGGCGTTTTGCGGAAAGCTGGAACTTTGGCCCCAGCGAGGCATCGGTCGTCACCGTCCTTGCCTTGGCTGACGCGCTGGTGGCGAGTTGGGGCGCCGGGGAGGTCCAGGTACAGCAGGAGGCCAACCAGCCTCACGAAGCCGGCCTCCTGAAACTCGACTGCTCCAAGGCCCATGCCCTTCTTCAATGGCATGGGACCTGGGACTTCTCCGAGACCGTGCGCCAGGTCGTGGCCTGGTACCGGGGGCATCACGAGGGTCTTGTGGCCCAGGAATTGACTCTGCAACAAATCGATGCCTTCGAGGCAGCGGCCGCCTCCCTCGGGCTGCCTTGGACCCGATGAACAGGGATGAATTTATGACCGAACGACTTGCCCAACTCCGACAGGAAATCCTGGAACGCACCCGGGAACTCATCCGTCTTCGCGAAGCCCCAAAGCCCTTCGTCCCTGGCGAAACCACCGTCCCCTATGCCGGCCGGGTATTCGACGAGGAGGAGGTCGCCGCCGGCGTATCCTCGATGCTCGATTTCTGGCTTACCCTCGGTCCGGAAGGGGCGGCCTTCGAGAATGAATTCGCGCAGATGCTCGGGGTCTCCAGGACCCTGCTCGTGAATTCCGGAAGCTCCGCCAATCTGGTGGCCCTGTCGGCCCTGACCAGCCACAAGCTGGGGGAGCGCCGGATCCAGCCGGGGGACGAGGTCATCACCGTGGCCGCAGGATTCCCAACCACCGTCGCACCGATGATCCAGTGCCAGACGATCCCTGTCTTCGTGGACAACGATCCCCTTACGGGCAATGTCCGGGTGGAGTGCCTCGAGGACGCCTACGTCCCAGGAAAGACCAAGGCCGTGATGATCGCCCATACCCTGGGCAACCCCTTCGATCTGGGTGAAGTTGTCCGGTTCTGCAAGGAGAAGGGCCTCTGGCTCATCGAGGACAATTGCGACAGCCTGGGCAGCCGCTACGGGGAGGCCCTGACGGGCACCTTTGGCGATCTCTCGACCCAGAGCTTCTATCCGCCCCACCACCTAACGCTTGGCGAAGGGGGGGCCGTGAACGTCAGGACTGAACCCCTGCTCAAGCTGGTGGCCGAGAGCATCCGCGACTGGGGACGGGACTGCTGGTGTCCTTCCGGCAAGGACAACACCTGCAAGCGCCGCTTCGAATGGCAGCTGGGAGATCTCCCCCAGGGCTACGATCACAAATATATATACAGCCACCTCGGGTACAACCTGAAACCCCTCGATCCCCAGGCCGCCATCGGTCGCCAGCAGCTCAAGAAGCTGCCGGCCTTCATCCAGAGCCGGATCGACAACTGGGCCTACCTGCGGCACGGGCTGATGGACCTTGATGATGTCATTGATTTCACCCTGCCCACCCATGCGAACGGATGGAGCGAAAGCGGCTTCCAGTGGACCCCCGGGAAGCCCGTGACCGCCCCCAGCTGGTTCGGCTTCATGATGCTGGTGCGTCCCGGCAGCCCTGTCACCCGGACGGGCCTGGCCTGCGCCCTCGACCAGGCCAGGATCGGCAATCGCATGCTTTTCGGAGGGAATCTGGTCAGGCAGCCCGCCTTCGTACAGCTTGCCAGCGACAGCGGTGGCCGCGCCTTCAGGGTTGTAGGCGACTTGGCTGGAGCGGATCGGATCATGAACGATTCGATTTTCGTGGGTACCTACCCCGGTTTGCGGCGGGAACACCTTGACCATATCATTGCGACTGTCCGAAGGGCTTTTGGGCGAATCTAGGCAGGCCATCCAAGCACGTCCGAGCACTGGGCCAGGAGTGATTATGCTCAATGAAATTTCGGATTTGGTTCAACTGAATCCACTCGATAATGTTGCCGTCGTGATCCGCCCCGAGGGGCTGGAAACGGGGGACCCTTGGACCAGCGGGGACCTCAGGGGCGTTGTTGCCATGGCCATCCCGTCCGGCCACAAAATAGCCGTGCGCGCCGTCGGGGTGGGGGAACCCATCCTGAAATATGGAATGCCCATCGCCGTTGCCACCAGGCCGATCCAGGCCGGCGAGCATGTTCATGTGCACAACGCCGCCATGCCCGAGGATCATTTCCGGGAAACCTCGGTGCCAATCACATCCGCCAAGGAGTCCGGCTGGGCCGACCTCCCGGGAACCTACCTTGGATACCGGCGAAAGGGGAGGCCCAACGGCACGAGGAACTACATCGTAGTTGCGGCCACGGTCAATTGCTCGGCCACGGTGGTCAAACTGGTCTGCCGCCATTTCCAGGGTCAGGATCTCCGGGCCCGGGGTATCCACGGGATCATTCCCTTGACCCATGGCAGCGGCTGCGCACAGACAATCGGTGGTGGTGCTTACCAAACTCTCAACCGCACCCTCGCAGGTTCCATCTTCCACCCCAACGTGGTCGGAGCGGTCGTAATCGGCCTGGGTTGCGAGGGAACGACCTTCCAGAGCATCTGCGCGTCCAGGAGCGGCGATGCATCCTGGGAAGATTTTCCACTGGAACGCATGGACATCCAGGAGTGTGGCGGAACCGGGCCCGCGGTGGCGAAGGGGATCGAGCTGGTGGCGGAAATGCTGGACCATCTGCCGGTTCTCGAACGGGAGGAACTGCCCGTCAGCGATCTGAGGCTTGCGCTCAATTGCGGCGGCAGTGACGCGTTCAGCGGTCTTACCGCCAACCCGGCCCTCGGGGTGGTCAGCGATATCCTGGCCTTCAAGGGAGGCACAGTCGCCCTGGCGGAAATTCCGGAGTGCCACGGAGCGGAAGGCCTGCTCATTCAGCGGGCAGCCAGCCCCCAGGTCCGGGAGGACCTGCTCCGGGTCTTCGACTGGTGGCGGGCCTACTCCCAGCGCCACGGCGTCACCCTGAACGACAACCTCTCCCCCGGAAATATCCGTGGGGGCATCACGACGATCGTCGAGAAGAGCCTGGGCGCGGTTGCCAAGTCCGGGTCCAGCCCCCTGACGCAGGTGGTGGATTACGCCCTGCCCGTGATGGGGCCTGGGTTCGTCCTGATGAACACGCCGGGTTTTGACCCCGTTTCCGTGACCGGTCTGGTCGCAGGCGGTTGCAATCTTGTGGCCTTCACCACGGGGAGGGGATCCGTCTATGGGTGCGCCCAGGCGCCGACCCTGAAGATCGCGACTAATAGCTCCCTGGCAGCGCGTCTGGCGGGGGATATCGATTTTGATGCCGGCCGGGTGGTGGAGCATGGGGAGACGGCCCAGGTGGGTGCGGAGATCTATCACCAACTCATCCGGGTCGCGAGCGGGGAGACCACCTCCAGCGAACGGCTGGGCCTCGGTTGGGAAGAATTTGTGCCATGGGCGATCGGAGAGACCTTATGACCATTGGATCCTCGACACGGGAGATCTTAATCATTGGAGCTGGGGCCATCGGGCGGGGATACCTGCCCTGGTGCTTCCCCGGGTGCCGGTTCGTATTCGTGGACAAGGCCCCGGCCATCATCCAGGCGATGCAGGATCGCGGCAGGTACGAGACGTACCGGGCGCGCAACGGGAAGCTCGAAGCCATGACCGTGCCTGTTGAGGCGGCCTACTACCCTGACACCTTCGACGCTGCTCGTCACCCCGACCCCTTGGCCGTTTTCATCAATGTCGGTCCGAGGCACGCCGCGATGGTCGCCAGCCTAGTCAAGGGCTACGACTGCCCAATAATCCTGTGCGAGAACGACCCGGCCACCGTTAACGCGGTCAAGGCCTCCTCCGGTCTGGCCAAAGTCTATTTCGCGGTTCCGGATGTCATCACGTCCAATTCTGCTCCCGACCACCTGCTGGCCAAGGACTCCCTGTCCGTCATTTCCGAAGACGGGGTCCTGTTCGTCGATGAGGCCGTGGGGGATCTCCCCGGCGACTTCAAGACCCTGTCAACCCATGAGCTGCTCCACACCCAGTGGACGGCGAAACTCTTTCTGCACAATACGCCCCACTGCGTCGCCGCCTACCTGGGCGCCCTGGCCGGGGTGCGCTATGTCCACGAGTCCATGGCCATCCCCCGAATCGACGCCATCGTCGCCGGAGCGATGATGGAAATGCTCAACAGCCTCAAGCTCCGCTGGGAGATTCCCCACCCCTTCCTCGAATGGTACGCGGCCAAGGAACTGGCCCGTTTCCGCAACGAGCTGCTGTGCGACCCCATCAGCCGGGTCGCCCGCGAGCCGCTCCGCAAACTGGAGTCGGATGGGCGCCTGCTTGGAGCGGCCCAGATCTGCCTCGCGAGCGGCTTCATCCCCCACAATCTCTTGGCCGGCATTGCCAGCGCCCTCCTGTTCGCCGACGACGCGGACGCCGACCGACACCTGGGGTTCATGAGGAAGGCCCTTTCCCCGGCGACCTTCATCTCCCACATCCTGAGCCTGAGGCCAGGGGAGGCCCTGGAGGTCATCTTGCGCGAGCAGCTGCCCATCATCCTCCCGCGCCTCGAGAATTTGAATGTCCCCAAAGGAGAGCTCGCATGACCATCCAGTTTGAAAGGGAGTCCCTGGCCGCTCTCCGGTCGGTGGCCTCCAGCGAGGAACTCATGGAGGAGCCCATCGAGCGCGTGGTGACCGGCACCAAGGGCTCCATGCGGGATATCGTCACCAACCTCGACACGATGATCGAAAAGCATATCTGTGCAGTCCTGATGGAAACGGCCTACCCGATCCTCAGCGAGGAGGCCTACACGCCAGATGCTGAACTTCCCCCCATGGACGCGCCCTTCTGGGTGGTGGACCCCATCGACGGCACGGTGAACTTCGCCAGCGGCATGCCCTACTACGCCGTTTCCGTGGGGCTCTGGGACGGCACCGGCTTCGGCGTGGGCGCGGTCTCCATGCCGGCCTTCAAGGAAATCTTCTTCACTCACGGCAACGAGGCGGCCTTCCTCAACGGTAAGCACCTGAAGGCCCAGCCCAGCACCCTGCAGGATGCCCTGATCGGCGTGAGCCTGCCAGGTCGAATGCAGCCGGGCGGCCCCCCCCATTACGAGATCTTCGCCCGGGTCAACGAGAGCAGTCGCGGGTGCCTGCGCCTGGGTTCCGCCGCGGCACTGCTCTGCCTTACCGCATGTGGCCGGCTCCAGGGTGCCTACGGATTCAACGCAAAACTTTGGGACGTGGGTGGCGGCTTGGCCATCGCTTCCCGCGCCGGCTGCGAAGTCTGGACGCGGTTCCACCCCGGGCATGCCACCCTCGACTACCTTGTCACTGCGCCAGGTGTCCTGGAACCACTGATGGCACTTGTTCTACCGGATCCTTCTACCTTGGGAGCGAAATCATGAACCTGAGTGGAATTCCTGTCGTCATCCTGTGCGGGGGCAACGGCGTCTTCGTGGATGGGAGTATCACGCGGCGGTCCAAAGGGCTGGTTGAAGTCAGAGGGGAGGCCATGATCCTCCACTTGATCCGCACGTTCGTCCAGGCCGGGTCCAGGCACTTCATCCTATGCTGTGGCTACCAGATGGATCTCTATTCAACCCTTTTCGCCACAGTCGGCAAGGGGGACGGCCTCCACTTCGAGCTTGCCGGGCCGGGCCTCGAGGGGACGGTGGACCTGGTGGATACCGGACTTGCCACGCCAACCGCGGAACGGGTGAAGCAGGTTCAGCCTCTCCTTCGGGACGTGCCCTGGTTCTGGGTCACTTACAGCGATACGCTCAGCCACGTCAAGCTGGGTGAACTTGCCCGGTTCCACCTGGACCATGGGCTCATCGCGACGTGCCTGGCGGCGCGGCTCCCGACCCGGTTCCGGATCCTGGGGATGAAGCGGGGGGAGAATCTCCTGCGTGGGTTCTCAGACAACCCCGTCATCCAGAATGATTACATCAATGGTGGTTTCTACGCATTCCGCCAGGAGCTCTTCAATCCAGCCTATCTGGGCAACCCCGCCAGCAAGGTGCTTGAGGATGCGGTCCTCGGGGAGCTGGTCAAGGATGGCCAGATGATGGCCTTCCCCTATGAAGGGCCGTGGCACTATCTGGATTGCGAAAGGGACCTCGGCTATCTGGAGGCGCTGCTCGCCGCCAAGGACAACGGATGATGAAACTCAGCAGCTACGTGGCCTCGTTTCTCGCCGCCCACGGGGCGCGGCATATCTTCGCCATTTCGGGAGCGGGCAACGTCCACCTTCTGGAGGGGGTGGATGACCATCCGGACCTTACCTACGTATGCCCCCACCACGAACAGGCGGGGGTTATGGCCGCCATCGCCTACCACCGGCTTTCGGACCGGATGGGGGTGATGATGACCACCGGCGGTCCCGGTGCCGTGAATGCCATTTCTGGCGTCCTGGACGCCTGGGCGGATTCCTTTCCCTGCTTGATAATCTCGGGCCAGGAGAAGAGTGCCTGGGCCCGTGAGGACAACCCGCTGCGGATGTGGGGCGTGCAGGGCACGAACATTGCGAAGATGGTTTCGGGTATCACCAAATACAGCGCAATGATCACCGACCCGTCCACGATCCGGTGGCACCTGGAAAAGGCTTGGCATCTGGCCAGTTCGGGTCGCCCCGGCCCCGTGTGGCTGGACATCCCCACGGATATCCAGGCTGCGCAGGTCGACGAGAACCTCCTGGAGGGGTATGCCCGTCCCGTTGCCGAGGCGGTGGATTTCGGCCCGCACATGGCGCGGGTGCGGGAACTCATCGGCAACGCAAAGCGGCCGGTCCTTTGGCTGGGTCACGGGATCCGGCTGGCGGGCGCCCTGGGGAAGCTGGACGCGTTCCTTGACCATCTGCCCTTCCCCTTCCTGACCTCCTGGAACGGGGCGGACATGGTGCCTTCCTCCCATCCCCGCCACTTCGGCCATGCCGGTGTCTATGGGCAGCGCTGCGGGAACTTCGTCCTGCAGAATTCGGATCTGGTGATCGCCATCGGCACCCGGCTGGCCATTCCCCAGGTTGGCTATGAATGGAGCGAGTTCGCGCGCGGGGCCCAGGTCGCCGTGGTGGACATCGATGGCACGGAACTCGGCAAACTGCCCGAGAGCGACCGGTTCCTCAAGATCCACGCGGATGCCGGGCAGTTCCTGGATGCGATCCGGGAGTCCATCCCCGCCCAGCCGGAGCCGGCCTCCTGGTTGGCCCAGTGCTGCGACTGGGAGGGGCGCTACCCCCTTGTGGAACCGGAACTCCATGTGCAGTCGACCGGGCGTCTCAATTCCTACCGGTTCGCGCAAGCGCTGGTCGAAGAGCTGGCCGAAGACGATGTTGTCGTCACGGACATGGGGGCCGCCCTCACCACCACCCATCAGGCCATCACCCTCAAAGCCGGTCAACGGCTGGTCACCTCCACCGGCCTGGGCGAAATGGGGTTCGGCCTTCCAGGCGCCATTGGTGCGGCCTTCGGCAAAGGGGGCCGCGTGATCCTCCTGGCCGGGGACGGTTCGACCATGATGAATGTCCAGGAACTCCAGACCATCTTCCACCACCAGCTCCCCATCAAGATCTTCCTGTACGCCAACGACGGCTACCTGACGATCCGGCAGACCCAGCGGGCCCTGTTCGGCGAGCATCTGGTGGCGAGCGGCTCGGCCAGTGGCGTGACCTGCCCTGATTTCGCGAAGGTGGCGGAAGCTTTCGGGATCCCGAGCCTCCGCCTGTCGGACCCCGCCGAGGTGTCGGCAATGATCGCCCGGACCCTCGCGACGCCCGGGCCTGTACTCTGCCAAGTCTCCCTCGACCCCGAGCAGATTCTCGGGCCCAAGCTCTCCCTGGCCGTTCGGCCCGACGGAACCCTGGTCTCACCCCCGCTCGAGGATCTGGCACCCTTCCTGCCCAGGGCAGTCCTCCGGAAGGAAATGCTGGTCGGACTGCATCCCAAGAGCCAGGCCCTGGATTGAACCCGATTTCATGATTCCTGGAGTGACCATGGAAGAAGCAAAGACCTGGCTGGCCGCCAAACCGCACCGAATTGGCCCCTTCCTGCGCATCCCGCGCCCCGAGTTGGTGGAAATGCTGGGTATGGCCGGTTTCGATTTCGCAATCCTGGATCTGGAACACGGCCCTACCGCTCCCGCGGACGTTTATCCCCTGATCCTGGCCGCCGAGCGGCGAGGGTTAAGGCTCCTCGCCCGAATCCCAGCCCTTCAGGAATCCTATTTCAAGTGGCTGTTGGATCTGGGCGTCGGCGGCATTCAGGTTCCGCATGTCAAGTGTCGGGAAGATGCGGAACGGGCCGTGGCCTACGGCATGTTCGCACCGGGCGGCGAGCGGGGTATGTGCCGGTTCGTGAGGGCCGCCGAGTTCTCCAATATCCCCAAGGAGGACTACATCGCCGAGGCCAATCGAAACCGGTTGCTCGTCCTCCAGATCGAAGGGAAGGAGGGGCTCGACCACCTGACCGAGATCATCGAGGTGCCGGGAATCGATGTGATCTTCGTGGGTCCCTATGACCTCAGCCAGTCGCTCGGCCTGATCGGCCAGATTTGGCACCCCGAGGTGGTCAAGGCGGTGGAGGAGGTCATCACCCTTTGTGGCAACAAGGGCGTCGAGGTCGGTGTCTTCACCGATACCCCGGAAGGGCTGGCCCATTGGAAGAAACTGGGCGTGAAATACCTTGCCTACCGGGTGGAGACCGAGATCCTCCTCAACGCATTCAAGAGCACCCTTACCGACGCCCATGACGCCTTGCGCTGATCCGAACCGGGGTTCACGCCACCCCATCCTGGAGGGGGACCTGGACCGGATCCTGGCTAACTCCCTGCCCTGGGAGCAGTTCGCAGGCAAGACGGTCCTTGTCACGGGGGCTGGAGGCTTCCTGCCTGCCTACCTGGTGGAAACGCTTCTGCGGCTTAATGAGACCCGCACCCTGGCGAAGGTCCGTGTGGTGGGCCTGGTTCGCAACCTGAAGAAAGCCCAGGAGCGTTTCCGGCATCACGCCGGACGGAGCGACCTGGACTTGGTGTGCCAGGACGTCATCGAACCCTGGAATTTGGAAGGACGCATGGATTTCATCATCCATGCCGCCAGCCAAGCCAGTCCGAAGTTCTTTGGCAGTGACCCGGTGGGCACCCTGGAGGCGAACCTCCTGGGAACCCGCCGCGCGCTGCTGCGTGCCAGGGAGGACAGAACCGAAGGCTTCCTCTACTTCAGTTCCGGGGAAGTTTATGGTCAGGTGGACCCCGCCAGGATCCCCATCCTCGAGGATGCCTACGGGTATCTGGACCCCACGAACGTTCGGGCCTGCTATGGAGAAGGCAAACGGGCCGGCGAAGCCCTTTGTGTGGCCTATGCCCACCAGTTCGGCATCCCCGCCCGGATCGCAAGGCCATTCCATACCTATGGGCCGGGTATGGCCTTGGACGATGGGCGGGTCTTCGCGGATTTCGTCTCCAACATCGTCCTGGGTCAGGACCTTGTGCTGAAGAGTGAAGGTTTGGCCGTTCGTCCGTTCTGCTACTTGGCGGATGCCACGGTGGGCTTCTTCACGGTACTCCTGAAAGGATCGACCGGGGCCGCATACAATGTGGGCAACCCCGACACTGAGATCAGCATTCGGGACCTCGCGGCCCTCTTGGTCCGGGTTTTCCCTGAACCCCAAAAGCGAGTTGTTGTATCGGTCCAACCGCACTCCCATGGCTATCTCGAAAGTCCGATCGTCCGCAACTCTCCGGATATCAGGAAACTGCGGGCACTAGGCTGGAACCCCACGACAGGCCTGGTGGATGGCTTCACGCGGACTGTGAATTCCTTTTTAAATCCTTCGAATCAGGCCACATGATACGTTTGGACGAAAAGGGTATGGGGGCGCCTTCATACTGCCATTGGGGAGCTTCCGGATGACGATACAGCGAGTGGGAAGGCTGACGGCGGGCCACGGTACGGCCTTGCTGGCCATGTCTGCCCGGTTTGTGGCCGCGGGGGGGTGGCTGGTCGCCATGGCCATGGTGGTTGCCAATCTCAGTCCGGCACAGCAGGGGTTCCATTACGCCTTCCAGAGCCTCATTGCGCTCCAGATCCTGATGGAAATGGGCATGTCCACCGTGATCCTGACGACGGCCGGGCACGAAGTGGCCCTACTAGCCTGGAGTGGCGAATTCTGGCGCGGGGAGGATTTCCACATCCAGCGTCTGGGGTCGCTGATGCGCCTAGCCATGAAGTGGTATGGGATCGCGGGGCTCGCGGTGGTCTTCATCATCGTCCCCTTCGGCGTGGTCTTCTTCAGCCGCACCCACCCTGCGGACACCGGCGTGGTCTGGCTGGGGCCGTGGATCGGTCTGGGCCTTGCCACCGCCGCATCCGTGTTCATGGTGGGGATGAACGCCATGGCCGAGGGCATGGGGGCCGTGCGGGAATTGGCGCTGACGCGTCTGTTCCAGTCCACGGTTGCCATCGTCTCGTTCTCCCTGGCCCTGAAGCTGGGGGCGGGGCTCTGGTCCGCCTCGGTCATGGTCGGCTCCGGGGTGGTGGTCAACGCCAGCCTGCTCTACCTCAAGTGTGGCCCCCGCATGGTTAACGCCCTTCACAGCCCCGTGGGGGCGCGGATCGATTGGGCCAAGGACCTGCTGCCCTTCCAGTGGCGGATTGCCGTTAGCTGGATGGCCGGCTACGCCATCTTCCAGCTCCTCACCCCAACAGTGTTCGCGTTCAACGGCGCGGTGGCGGCCGGCCGGTTCGGCATGGCTGTCCAGGCGACGACGGGGGTCGGGGCGATCGCGGGTGCGTGGCTCCAGGTCCGGCAGGCCCCTTGGGCCCAAGGCGCGGCCCGGCGCGATTGGACGTTCCTGGACTCGGACTTCCGCAAGGTCGGGACCGTGACTACCACGCTGGCCATTCTCGGCTGCGGTTGCCTCGTTCTGATCTTCCATTTCGCTGGCCGCGTGGGTTATGGAACCCGGGTCCCTTCCGGATCGGTGCTTTTGCCTTTGTGCATTGCCATTTGCCTGAACCAGTGGACCAACGCCATGGCCACCTACCTGCGGTCCTTCCGGGTGGAACCGTTCCTCATCCCCTCCCTGCTTATGGCGGCTTCCATTGCCATCGGCTGCACGCTGCTCCGGCATCAGGAACCCTTCGTTCTGGCCTGGTGGTACTGCGCCATGACCATCCTGGTCGGGTTAACCGGGGGTGGCTGGGTGTTCCACCGTTGGCGCCGCCTGAACCAGGCCTAGGCCTTGCCGGGATCTTGCCTTGATGAAAGTGAGTTCAACATTGCATGTGCCCCCCTGGGGCCTGAGTGGAAGAGGATTCGATGAGTGATTCAATAAAATTCCAGGAGCCCCCTGCCCAGGTGCCCCAGGTCCCCTTGCTCACCATCGGAATCCCGACCTACAACCGAGCAGGTTTCCTCAAAAGATGTTTGGACCACATTTTCGATCAGGTGACGCCGGCAATGGCGCCCCTGGTCCGAATCCTCGTCGGTGACAACGCGTCACCCGACGGGACGGAGGGCGTGGTGGCGGAGTACTGCCAGCGTGGAATCGAGGTGGTTTACATGCGGCATGCCGAGAACCTGGGCGCGGACGGCAATTTCATGAAGATCCTGGAGACCATGGGCGATACCCACTACTGGATGCTCCTGGGAGACGACGACTGGATCATGCCCGGGGGGCTCGCCAGGATCCTCGACCTCCTGTCATCCTCCTCACCCCTGGGTGCGGTATTCCTAGAATGCCGCCCGAGGCATGAGCAATTCGTAAGCCATGGCTCAACCTTCCTTCTCGACCGGGAGGCCTTCGTCAAATATGTGAACCACCACCTCACCTTCATCTCCTGCATGATCTTCCCCAAGGAGGCCCTCCGGACTGCCCGCCAGGGCTTCGAGGAGTGCCGTGGTTCACGCATACAGCAGTTGGGGTGGGTCTTCCCCCAGATCTTGAGGGCAGACCGGTTCGGCGTCATTGGCAAGATGATCATCGGAGCCGAGGTAGGGAACACGGGTGGATACGGTTTCTCCACCGTCTTCGTCACCCATTTCTGGAGGATCTGGAATCGGTATTTCGTCGACTACCCAGTGTTGACGCACTGGGTGAGGACCAATATGCATCTCTTTTTCTACCAGAATTTCCTGGTGGAAATCCGGACCGGTACGGGGAGCGACTTCAAGGCGGAAGCCGACTGCAAGAAGATCCTGGAAGATGAATTCGCAGGCGAATGGTCCTATACCCTCTACCTGAAACCGGTCATGTGCCTCTGGCCGCCCCTCGCCCGGGTCTACTTCCGGGTCTGCGGGTTAGTGCGATTGCTCAAACTGTGGCGCCAAGGCGAGGCGCTCAAGCGTTCCCTTGCGACCGGGGCGGTTACCCGGGTGGTTCCGGATGGCCCTCCAAAGGCCTGAATGGTTCAGGATACCGGGGGCCCTGAGGCCCTACCGAATCTTAAAGGCTCGATAGCACGCGATTCCCTTGGCGAACTCCAGGGAGAAGGTGGTCTGGCCGCCGGAGATTTCAGTAATCCTGGGAGTCGTGCCCCAGCCGAAGAAACATTCCCCGGGGCCGAAATACTGGAAGGAACCCATGGCGACCGTGTTCGCGCTGCCGGGGTACTGGTCGATCAGGTCAGCCGTCATCCGGTCCTCGTCAAGACTAAGAACCTTGCCGCTGCTGTGGCTCAAATCATAATGTCCATTGTTGTTGTCGAAGAGGGAAAGGGCGAGGGATTGGCCCGATCGGGAAACGATCCGCGCCATGTGCTGGTGGAAAAAATTCCAAGGGGAGGATTTCGTGAACATGTTCCCGCCACCGCCAAGCACCCATTTGATCTGGATCAGGGAATGGGAGTCCCTGGGCGCGAAGGGGAGAATCTTGATTATCGCGTCCTGATGACGGAAGGAGAGGATGTAGCCGTTGTCTTTAGGGTCAAGGGCCATCGAATTGAAATGCATATAGTCGGCCGCAGGCTTGGAGGCGGGGTTTGTATTGGTATAGTCATTTGAATCCGTGCTGGTGCTAAAGAATTGCGGATAATCAGTAGAATCCCACTCCCAGAGCACTTGTCCATCCTGGATCTCCTGGATGATGGTGCCTTTGACATGGCTGTCGCTCTTCCCCCCGAATGCGGTCAAGTCCATTATTCGCTCGCTCGTCGACGCCAAAACATAGTGGTCGTCGGCATAGAATATGAAATCATGAACATCGGCGGGAACGGTTCCGTGCCAAGTATTCTGCAGCCCCTTATGCCTGCGCAACTCCCTGAAATTTGCATCGAGGAGGACAAGGTCATCCGTGATGGTCTGGGCGAAGGCATACCGCTGGACGCCATTGGCATAACTGAATTTTTGGAAATTGAAAGGATAGCCAATTAAACGATGAAAATATACCGGATCGCCTGTCTCAGAGAGAATGAGATTATATCCAGGCGGGTTGACTCTGACACTCGAATCGAAGGTCGTCGTATAAATTTGGCCCGGGGCTACCGGCCCCGAAGTGGACCTGGTGAAACCCGGGAAATCGGGCGGGTGCGTGGAGACGGACAGGAGACGCTCCGCTCCGGACTCGCCCCAGATCCTGATGGTGAAAGCCTCCTGGCCCGCGAGATCGTTCAACTGGATGGTGCTGCCGTGCCCAAGAATTTCGGCATCCGTATACCCCTCCGGGAGGTGGAGGTCGGGAAGGGAGATCGCCATGGGCATGCCCAACGATGCCTCCACAAGGGCATAGGAAGCCACCGATTCTGAGATCTCCGGAACCAGGCGGATGGGCATGGCCGGTCGGGAGCCGCCTTCGTGGGTGCAGGAGATGGAATAGAGTCCCGCCAATGCCAGTAAGACTTCAAATGTGATCGTACAAGACGAGAACGTCTTCCGCGTCAAACCCATGGGTTCCTTCCTTGTACGGGAAGTATTGACTTCCGGTGGAACGTGTAAAGAACTATTCGAGATCGAGGACGGATCCTCCTCTAGGGGGTCCATTCCGCCAGCTTCTCCTTCCGGAGCCGCCATCCATCCCGGATGCCCCTCAGGATCACCCGGATCTCGGCCCAATCGCCGACCAGGGCCCGCTTGACGACCCGGAGGGAGGTCCCCACCACAAGCGGCAGGAGCGGGAAGGGGGCGCGCCTGTAGCAAAACCGGGCGAAGGACCGGTTGAGGTAGTAGTGCTGCCGGAGGGACCGTCTGCCGATGGTCGCGCTCTCATGGTGATAGACCACGGCCTCCCGCGCTACCGCCAGACGGAAGTTCCGCCGCTTCAATTCCGCGCAAAAGTCCGCATCCTCGAAATAAAGGAAATAGCCATCGTCGATGAAACCGATTTCTTCGATCACTGCCATGGGGATGAGGAGCGATGCGCCCGTAAGGAAATCCAGGGATTCCGCCGCGCAGGGATGCGTGACGTGCCAGGAACGGCCAACGAAATGGGAAAACCGGCCTCCCCCATACGTAAGCACCCGTCCGGGCTGGTCCCCGTCCAGGATTTTGCAGCCAACGGCCCCGATCTGGGGGTCGGAGGTGATGCGTTCCAGCATCAGGTCCAGGGCCTGGGGATCCACCTCGGCATCGTTGTTCAGAACCCACAGGTAGGTGACCTTCCGTGCCTTGAAATGGAGGTAGCCAACCTCGTTCCCTTTGGCGAAGCCGAGGTTCCCCCCCGATTCGAGGACCGTGACCCAAGGGTGGGCGGCCCGGATGAACTCAACGCTCCCGTCTCCGGACGCATTGTCCACTACCACGGCCTCCCAGTTCGCGTGGGCCAGGGCCTTCAGGGAGTCGAGGCACCTGATGGTCATCGGGTAGTTCTTGTAGTTCAGAACGACAATGCCGACCTTCACTCGTTCTCCCTTGACTTGGCGACGGGGGCGTTGGCGTCCAGGAAGGCGGCCACATCCTCGCTCGAGAGGAGGGGGACCGCTTCACGGATCCGCTCTTCCGGCCAGTCCCACCAGCGGAGGTCCTCCAACCTGGCGATGACCTCGTCCGGGAAGCGCATCTTCAGGATCCGGCCGGGTGCGCCGCCGACGATCGCATAGGGAGGAACATCTCGGGTGATCAGACTCCTGGCCGTGACAATCGCGCCGTTGCCGACCGTGACTCCCGAAAGGAGCGTCACGCCATGACCTATCCAGACGTCGGAGCCAATGACCACATCCCCCTTGGAGGACGGCATGCCATCCTCCCAGGCACCGGGCAGGCCCAGTCTGATGCGCAATGGATAGGTGGAAACCCAGGTGGTGGGGTGGTTGCCGCCCAGAAGAACATGGACCTCGTCCGCAATGGAGGAATAATTCCCCACTCGTAGCTGGGATCCGTTCGGCCAGGTGTGGACCACAGGTGTTCCATAGGAATGACGGCCCCATACCACGTGACCTTTCCTGATCAGGAGAAGCAGCTTCCCGGCCTGGGCGGCATCCAGGAACCGCTGGTGAAGAGTCCCAAGGATGACCTTGATTATGGACAACATCAATATATCCCTTCTCCCGCAGGTGGCTGGACCAAGTGGAACGTTGGTTTCTGATTGTTCAATTATAGTGCTGATTTGGCTGGATATTGCAGCACCAGGTCCTATCCGGTTCCCTCCCAGCTGGGAGGGCCTGGTACCGCAAAGCCCGATCCGCCGGACGCCGCATCGCGCGGCCCATTGGACCGTATTGACCGATGGCGAACGGAACTGATGTTAGCATTATCCCGTATGTAGCGAAGGATCCGCGCTCTAGCCAGACCGGCCCTTCGCGTCCGAGCGGTCCTTTAAATCTTGTCACTATCCCCTCTTTCGACGGGCCCTTGCCCCTTTTCGTGAGTCATGATCGCTTTCTTTCTGCCCAATGGTATCGGGGACACCCTGATGGCGATTCCAGCGCTTCGAAGGCTGGCCGCGGTCGAGGGGGCGAATGCTCTGACCGTGGTCATCAGTTCGAAGCTGCACCGGCCTCTCCTGACGAAGTTCGTGGGGGAGAAGATCCGGACCATCGAGCGGTACGACGGTAAACCGTTCCCGCACGTCCGCCTCTTCCTGAAGCTCCTGTTCTCCCGGGCCAAGGTCATCTACGCGCCGATGCTGTCTCGCAAGCCCATGCACCTTCTGTTCTTCCTGCTGATGGGCAAGAAAGTGGTCGTGCCCAGGGGCTTCCTGGGCCGGAACCTGCTGGGGCTGGTCAGATCAAGGGCCTCGCTCGAGACGTTCCCCGGCCACCAGGTGAATTTCTTCGTCCAGTTCCTCGCGGAACAGGATCCGAGGGTGGATGCGGCACCCGTCGATCCGGGGGAGCTATCCCTTCCCCGGCCCGAACCGGTCCCGCCCGTCGACCACGCACTCCCCCGGAGGTTCCGGGTCGCGCTGGGTATCAGCTGCGGGGGGCTGGAAAGGCACAAGGTCCCCACCGCGGGGACCTTTGCCAAGTTGATCAACGCAATTGAGAAGCGCATTCCGGTCCACACAGTGCTAATCGGGATTCCCTCGGACCTGCCCCTCATCGAGGCCTTCATGGCGGAAATGGACCATCCCGAGCATGTCGAGAAGGTCATCGGACTGCCCCTCGAAGACCTGTTCCGTGAGCTCCAGACCTGCGATCTCGGGATCAGCGGAACGACGGGTCAAGGTCACATCATGGCGGTGGCCGGCCTGCCAATGCTTGTGGTGGCTGGCGTGACGGAACCCTTCGAATCAGGGCCCTATACACGGCGGGGGGCGGACCTCCGGCACCGCTTGGCCTGTGGCCCTTGCTACCAGGAGGGTTACAGGTCCGGCTGCGGGGCCATCCAGTGCATGGAGACCCTGGACTTGGAGGAAGGCGCCGAGCTGGCATACAAGTTGTTGATGGACCCAGAGTTCGGGCTTGATTGGCAGGCCCGGAACCTCAAGCGGTTCCCGGTGCTGATCGAGAGCATTAAGGGAATTCATGCCGTTCTGCCGGAAGTGCCAGGGAAATGAATAGCGACGCCTTGGCCGGGGCGGCCCCGGAGGGTCCTCGCCCTCCGCAGACGGCGGGGTTGGGTGCCGTCCGCTCCTGGGATGGGTCCAGCCGCCGCATCTGGACCATCTACGTCCTGGTGATCTACGGCTACCTCTACCTCTGCATGTTTTTCGGTGGGCCGTTCACGGCCTTTGATCATGAAAATTACATCGGCTTCCTGAACCAGCCGTTTCCGTTCTTCTTCGAACCTGGCTTCACAGCGCTGGCCTACCTGCTGAACATGTTCATTGGCGAGAGCCTGCGTTTCCCATTGCAATTCGTGATCCTGACCCTGCCCCCGTTCCTCCTCGTCTGGAGTGCGGACAAACGGGAAAGGTCCGGTGCGAGCGGAATGATGTTGTACGCCTGCATCCTTACCAAGGCTTTCTATATCGGGTTTTTTGCACAGCGGTTCTTCTTCGCCGAGCTCTGGGTTACCGCTCTGGTGATCCGTTCCACGACCCGGAAAGGCTTGTCCTGGAAAGAGGCCATGCCAGGTCTTCTGCTCCATTTTTCCACTTTAACGATTCTGCCCTCTCTTGTCTGGCTTCGCGGCACCTTTTCCATGCGCAAGCTGATGACCGGCGGCCTTTTCCTTGGGATTGGCTATATTTATATCATGTTTTTTAGTGGCTTTCAATTCCTGGGCTACGACTACTCGCGCTACCTGGACGGCAATGGGCCACCCGGAGGCTATTCCCTTTTCACCATCTTTGAAATGGCAGTGCTTGCCATGATCTGCAAGGTCATCCTGCCGAAAAAGGATGTGGCGAATTTCATTACCCTGGTGGTCCTGGTCCTGATAATGAAAATGGCGATGGGCGAGGTGGAAGTCTTTTCCAGGGTCTTCCAGATCCAGGTGGACCTGATCATGATCCTGGCTGGACTGTGGTCGAAGCGACGCGCAGAACTGCTTTATTTCTTCGGATTCGGCTTTTTCGTGATCCAGCTGCTGTTCACTTCCATCTCAGGGGAGTTGATCGTCTTCCATTCCACTGCCTTGCTTAATGCCCTGGGTTTCAAATAATCGTCAGGACGATCCCTTGCGGCGAAAGAACTGGGGGATCCGCGACCCTATCTTCTGGATGATGAACCAGGGAGCGATTTTCAGGCCATTCTCCATGCATGCCCGGTGGGATTCCAGGTTCGCCTTCAGAATGTTCCGGAGACTCTGGTTCGAGGCGCCTCCCATCCTGAACTTGACCAGCACCTCGGGGAGGTGGACAGAAGGTGTGTTATGGCGGGCCATGAACCTCAGCATGAGTTCGAAGTCCGCAGCGATCCGGTAGTCCAGGTTGAAGCTGCCGCATCGTTCGAAGACCTGCCGGCGCACGAAGAAGGTCGGGTGCGGAGGCATCCATCCCTTTTCAAACAGGCCAGGCCGGTACGGCTTGGATCGCCAGTAACGGATGACCCGGCTGGTGTCCGACGCGGACACGTACTCGAGATCGCCATACACGATGTCGATCGAAGGATCCCGGAAGGCCTCCAGAACCTTCTGGAGGACCTGATCGTCCGCATAGAGGTCATCGGAGTTGAGGGTCCCCACGATGTCGCCCGTAGCCAGGGCGATTCCCTTGTTCATGGCATCGTAGATGCCCTTGTCCCGTTCGCTGACGAAGTGGCCTAGCCTGGGAAGGTAGGGCTTGAGGGCATCGAGGGTCTCGGCCCGGGAGCCGCCATCCACCACGATGCTCTCCAGGTCGCCTTCGAACTTCTGGTTGAGGATCGAGTCCAGCGCCTCGTGTACCTGGGGGTTGTTGTAGACCACCGTGACTATGGAAATCTTCATAGAACCTTTTTCATCCATGCGATGGTCTCAGCCAACCCTTCATCCAGGGTCGTCCTGGCCTGCCAGCCGAAGCGCTCGGTGGCCCTCGATGTATCCAGCTTGCGCTTGGGTTGCCCATCGGGGTAGCTCGGGTCGAAGACCAGTTCGCCCTGAAAGCCTGTTGCGCCCTTGATCTTAAGGGCCAGGTCCCGGATGGTGATCTCCTCCCCGGTGCCGAGATTGACGGGATCGGCGTCCTCGTACCTGGTCATGGCTTCACAGATGGCCGTGGCGGCATCCTTCACGTACAGGAACTCGCGGCTGGCGGATCCCGTGCCCCAGAGGCCCACGGTCGGCGAAAGGGCGGCCTTGGCCTCCAGAAATTTTCGGATGAGGGCTGGGATGACGTGGTTGTTTGCCAGGTCCAGGTGGTCTCCGGGTCCGTAGAGATTCACGGGAATCAGGTAGATCCCGCGGGTTCCGTATTCCTGGCGGTAGGCCTGGAGTTGCACCAGCAGGGCCTTCTTGGCCAGACCGTAAGGGGCATTGGTCTCCTCCGGGTAGCCGTTCCAGATGTCGTCCTCCCGGAATGGCGTCGGGCAGAACTTGGGATAGGCGCAGACGGTGCCGAGAACGAGGGTCTTGGCGACCTGCTCCAGACGGCAGGCCTCGATCAGATGCAGACCCATCATCATGTTCGCGTAGAAGAAGGAGCCGGGATGTTCGCGGTTGGCCCCGATGCCGCCGACCAGGGCGGCCAGATGGATCACCCCGTCGGGCTTGTGGGCCTTGAGGTACTTCCGGGCGGCGCCAGGGTCCAATAGGTCCAGTTCCTTCTCGGTGGGAGCCAGCAGAGTCGCTCCGCGGGCGGCCAGCTCCTCCATGAGGTGTCTGCCCAGGAAGCCGTGGCTCCCGGTAACCCAGATGCGCTTGCCAGTCAGAGGAAAGGTTTCGGGGTGGATCATTCAAAAACTCCCGCGCGAGGTTGATCCATGGCCGGCATGGTTCAGGATGAGTTCTGCCTGTGCCAGCTTGAGGTCGGATTCCACCATCATGACCGCGAGGGTCTTTACGTCCGTCCGGGGTTCCCAGGCGAGGGCCTGCCGGGCCCGGGTCGAATCGCCCTCGAGGTGGTCCACCTCCGCCGGCCGGAAATAGCGGGGGTCGATTTCCACATATTGCCTCCAGTCAAGTTCGAGGTGCTCGAACACCAGCAGGAGGAAGTCGCGGATGGAAATGGAGGTCCCGGTGGCGATGACGAAGTCGCCGGGCTCGTCGAGCTGGAGCATCTTCCACATGGCCTCGACATAGTCGCCTGCGAATCCCCAGTCGCGCTTCGCTTCCAGGTTGCCCAGGAACAGCTTGTCCTGCAGCCCCAGTTTGATGCGGGTGGCCGCGCGCGTGATCTTGCGGGTCACGAAGGTTTCGCCCCGCCGGGGGCTTTCGTGATTGAACAGGATGCCGTTGGTGCAGAACATCCCATAGCTTTCCCGGTGGTTGATCATCTGGTAATGCGAGTATGCCTTGGCACAGGAATAGGGGGACCGTGGCTGGAAGGGCGTGTCTTCGCTCTGCCGGGGTTTGGCGCTGCCGAACATCTCGCTCGAGCCGGCCTGGTAGATCTTGACCTTGCGACCGTTGGAATCCTGGTGGCACCGGATTGCCTCCAGGAGGCGGAGGGTCCCCAGGGCGACGGTGTCGACCGTATACTCGGGCTGGTCGAAACTGACCTTCACATGGCTCTGGGCGCCAAGGTTGTACACTTCGTCGGGCTGAACTAGGTCCAGGATCTTTCTGAGCCCGCCTCCGTCGCACAGGTCCCCGTAATGGAGGTGGAGCCGGGGGTTCTGGTGCGGGTCGACGTAGAGGTGATCGATGCGCCCCGTATTAAAGGACGAGGATCGGCGAATGATCCCATGGACTTCATAGCCCTTGGCGAGCAGCAGTTCGGCAAGGTAGCTTCCGTCCTGGCCAGTGAGGCCTGTTATCAGGGCAGTCGGCATGCATCCTCCATTTCAAGCGGGCTCCGGAACCCGGCTCCGTTTGACTGGGAGCCATCCCGGTTTCCTTGGTTTCTATTCTAGATTATCGGTCGACGACAGCGTTTGCCCCGCGCACCGGTTTTGCCGGCCAAGCCCCTCCCAGGAACGGAAGACCTCACGACCGACGTCCCACGGAAGCCGGACCCGTCGGCGACCTTCAACTTCAGGGACGCAGGTTATGAGGATCTTCCTGCCCATGGTCGGGGGCTACTCGCTCAGGAGTGCCTTCCTGCTCAGCTTGATCTTGCCATTGGCGTCGACCGCGATGCACTTGACCATGATTTCCTGGCCCTCGCTGACCTCGTCGGCGGGGTTCTTCACCCGGTGGGGCGCCATCTCGGAAACGTGGAGAAGGCCGTCGAGACCGGGGAGGATCGTCACGAAGGCGCCGAATTCGACCACCTTGGCCACTCGGCCTAGGTAGGTCTGGCCCACTTCTGCGGTCTGGATGAGGTCTCCGATCATCTTCAGGGCCACGGCCAGCTTCTCCTTGGTGGGACCGGCGACCTGGCAGGAGCCGTCGTCGTCGATGTTCACCTGGCAGCCGCTCACCTCGATGATGTTGCGGATGACGGCGCCGCCCTTGCCGATGACGTCGCGGATCTTCTCCTTGGGGAGCTGGATCGTGTGCATCTGGGGCGCGTTGCCTGCATACTCGGTGCGGGGGGCGGCCAGGACGGTGCCCATGGACTTGAGGAGCTCAAGACGGCCCTGCTTGGCCTGGTCGAGGGCCTTGGTGAGGATCTCGGTGGTGATGCCGCCGATCTTGATGTCCATCTGGAGGGCGGTGATGCCGTGGACGGTGCCGGCGACCTTGAAGTCCATGTCGCCGTAATGGTCTTCCTGGCCGGCGATGTCGGTGAGGACCACGAACTTCTCGCCGTCGCTCACCAGGCCCATGGCGACGCCCGCAACGGGGGACGCGAGCTTGATGCCGGCGTCCATGAGCGCCAGGGTGCCGCCACAGATGGTCGCCATGGAGCTGGAGCCGTTGCTCTCGGTGATCTCGGAGACGACGCGCAGGGTGTAGGGGTTCTCTTCCTTGGAGGGCAGCACCTGGAAGATCGAGCGCTCGGCGAGCATGCCGTGGCCGATTTCGCGGCGGCCGGGGCCGCGGTTGGGCTTGCACTCGCCCACGGAGTAGCCGGGGAAGTTGTAGTGGAGGTAGAAGCGCTTGTCGTACTCCTCCTCGATGCCGTCGATGTGCTGGATGTCATCGGCGGTGCCCAGGGTGGCGGTGACCAGGGCCTGGGTCTCGCCGCGGGTGAACAGGCAGGAGCCGTGGGCCGCCGGCAGGACGCCCACCTCGATGTTCAGGGGGCGGATCTGGTCGAACTTGCGGCCGTCGAGGCGCAGACCCTGCTTGAGGATGGCGTTGCGGAAGAGGGTCTCCTTGAGGGTGTCGAAGCTCTCGACGACGTCCTTCTTGAGCTCGGGCTTCTCCTTGGCGAACTCGGCCACGGCCTCCTTCTTCAGGGCGTCGATGGCCTTGTAGCTCTCGATCTTGACCTTCATGGTCAGGGCGGCCAGCAGCTTCTCGGCGAACTTGGCGGCCACGAGCTTGTAGACCTCCTCGTTGCGCTCGGGCTTGACGGCAACCATCTTGGTCTTGCCGACCTTGGCGCGCAGGTCGCGCTGGAGCTTCACGAGGGTCTTGATGGCGGCGTGCCCGAACTCCAGGGCCTTGACCATCTCGGCCTCCTGGAAGCTCTTGGCGCCGCACTCGACCATCACGAGGGCGTCCTCGGTGCCGGCGACCAGGAGGTCCAGGTCGGAGTCGGGGCGCTGGCTGACGGTGGGGTTGATGATGAACTCGCCGTCGATGCGGCCCACCCGGACGCCGCCCACGGGGTTCACAAAGGGGATCTCGGAGATGATCAGGGCCGCGGAGGCGCCCACCATGGCCAGGACGTCGGGCTGGTGGTCGCCGTCGAAGCTGATGACCTGGGCGGTGATGACGGTGTCGCCGTTGTAGCCTTCCTCGAAGAGGGGGCGCAGGGGGCGGTCGATGAGGCGGGAAACCAGGGTTTCCTTGGTGGTCTGCTTGCCTTCGCGCTTGAAGAAGCCGCCGGGGATCTTTCCGGCGGAGAAGACGGGCTCGCGGTAGTCAACAGTCAAGGGGAAGAAGTCGATGCCTTCCCGGGGTTCGGCCACGCAGACGGCCACGAGGACCATCGTGTCGCCCTGGCGGACGATGACGGAGCCAGCGGCCTGCTTGGCGATGCGTCCCGTCTCGATGCTGATGGGGGTGCCGCCCAGGTCGATGCTGACGGTGGTGGGGTTGAATTTAAGGGCGTTCATGGATTCTCCTGGGACCTCGGCCCCAAAGTGGCTCCCTGATTGCGATCCCTCCATGAAACCCTCCGCCGGAACTGATGGGGGGAGGTGGGCTTCCTGCAGAGGTCGCTGCCGACGGGAGCGAACGGATCGGCATTGCAATAATACCATTAAAGATGGTTGCATGAAAAAACAGCTTGCCTGGGGCTCGCTCGCGCCGGGACCCCCAGACCCGCCGACAATTTTCTCAAGTATTTTTCTCTTCTCAATCTTGCGCGAACCGTGGGATTACCATACTTTCCACGAAGAACCACGGAGGCATGCATGATTATCCGGGCGGAGTGGCCGGGCTATGTCGTGGGGGTGCTCGTCACCCCAGGCCAGGAAGTGGAGGAGGATGAGTCACTAATGCTTCTGGAAGGAACAGATACGGGCCACACCCCCTTCTACGTAAGTGCTCCCGAGTCCGGGAAGATCAAGCGCATTCTCCTCGAGGAAGGCGATTTCGCCGAGGAGGATGACGAACTGGTGGAGTTGGCCGACATGGACTGAAGACCGGTGCGGAGCTTGCCCGGGGATCCGATCCTGTAAGATGGAAGGGTTCCTGGAGCCGCCCATGTCCCTGCTAGTCAAGAACGCGCGTCTTATCGATCCCTCCCAGAATTGGGATGGTCCTGCCTCCATGCTGGTAGTGGACGGGCAGGTGGCGGCTGTGGGCGAAAACCTCGCGGACCCCCGGATCGAGGGGGCCGAGGTGGTGGACGCCAAGGGCCAACTCCTGGTCCCCGGCCTCGTGGATCTTCACGTGCACTTCCGGGAGCCTGGGCAGACCGCCAAGGAGAACATCGAGACCGGCTGCAGGGCGGCCGTGGCCGGAGGGTTCACCTCCGTGTGCGCCATGGCGAACACCAAACCCGTGAACGACTCGGTGGCCATCACGGAGATGATGCTGTCCCGGGCCCGAAAAGCTGGCTTGTGCCGGTACTTCCCCCTGGGTACGGTCACCAAGGGCGCTGCGGGCGAGGAACTCACGGACTACGGGACCCTCAAGGCGTCCGGGTGCATCGCCTTCAGCGATGATGGCCTGCCGGTGATGAACGCAGCCATCATGCGGCGGGCACTGGAGTACACGGGCTGGCTCGACATGCCTATCGTCGCCCACGAGGAGGACACGAACCTCGCGGCCAAGGGCTACATCAACGAGGGCGCCGTGAGCGCCTACCTGGGCTGCCTGGGCATCCCGGCTGCGGCCGAGGAGGCCATGGTCGCCCGGGACATCGTCCTGGCCGAGCACACCGGGGGGCATCTCCACCTGGCCCATCTGAGCACCAAAGGTTCCCTGCGGCTGGTGCGCGAGGCCAAGGCCCGCGGGCTGAAGGTCACCTGCGAAGTGACGCCCCACCATTTCGCGCTCACGGACCGCGAGCTGACGCGTTTCGATTCCGACTTCAAGATGAACCCGCCCCTGCGCAGCCAGGCCGATCTCGACGCCATCCTCGAGGCCCTTGCCGATGGCACGGTGGACGCCATCGCCACGGACCATGCGCCCCACACCTGGGATGACAAAGAGTGCGAACTGCGCGACGCGTCGTTCGGGATCATCGGCCTGGAGACCGCGCTTCCGCTCACGCTGGCGCTCCTCGTCGACAGGAAGGTCATCACGCTCTCGCGCGCCGTGGAGTTGCTCTCCTGCGGCCCGGCTTCGGCCTTCCACCTGGACCGCCAGGGCCTCGGCAGCCTCAGGCCGGGCTCGGCGGCGGACTTCGCGCTCGTTGACCTGGAAGCCAGGATCACGGTGGACCGCGCCTTCGTGCAGAGCCGGAGCTTCAATACACCCTTCAAGGGGTGGACGCTGCCCGGAAAGGTCGTGGGGACCTGGGTCGGCGGCGCGAAGGTATGGGGCTAGCTAGCGGGCGCCCTGACCAAAGATGACGACCTTTACCGTCTTGAGGACGATGAAGGCCCACATTCTCAACGTCCGGTTCTCGATGAACATCAGGTCGTAGGAGAGCTTGATCCTGGTGCCGTTCACCGAATCCACGTAGCCCTGGGAAACCTGGGCAAGGCCCGTTATGCCGGGCTTTACATGGAACCTCTCACCATAGCGGGGTATCTCCTGGAGGAAGGACTCGACGAAGGCTGACTGCTCGGGCCGGGGGCCTACCAGGGCCATGTTACCCATGAGCACGTTCCAGAACTGAGGGAGTTCATCGATCCGGGTTCTCCGCAGGAATTGACCTCCTGGCAGGATTCGGTCGTCCTCGTGGGCGCAGAATCGGGCATGGCCGTGATGGTCGTGGTGCATGGAACGGATCTTGAAAATTCGATAGGGCTTTCCACCCATTCCGATTCGAATCTGGCTGAAGATGGGGTTGCCCCGGTCCACCACCATGACATAGAGCAGGCTCACAAGGAGGACGGGCATGGTGAGGATGAACAGGACCAGTGTCGAGAGCCAGTCGATGGCGTAGATCAGGTCCAGCTGGCTCTTGACGGGGCCCGCCTGTTCCTCGGGGAGGGAAGGGGCAGTACCGCCGCTCAGCCTAGGGTATTCAAGGGCCAGGGCCAGTTTGTTTTCATCGGAAGGTGTCATCAGGAAACTCGTTATGCTTGGCCGATCGAAGGTGTGGAGGATTCACGCACGGAAAACCACTCGACTGTCTCCTCCAGACCATGCTGAAGATCGATGGCCGGTTCCCAGTCTATTACCCTTTTTGCGAGAGAGGGATCAAGGATGGACCTGACCTGCTCTCCCTGGATTGGGGGAAAGTGGGAAATCCCTGGGTCCGTGGGGAGGATGCCCCGGACCCGATCGGCCAATTGGAATATGGAGGTCTCGATGCCGGTCCCAAGGTTCAGCACGCCCTGGGGGCGGTGGTGGAGAATGAGGGTAGCGGCCCGGGCGAGGTCCTTCACATAAACGAAATCCCGGGTCTGTCGTCCGTCTCCATTGATCCTGAGGGGGTTGGCCCTCAGTCCCTGGCGGATAAGGACGGCGACCACGCCGGCCTCGCCCCGGCCGCCCTGCCGGGGGCCATAGACGTTGGAGAACCGCATCGAGCACGAGGGGAGTCCCCGATAGTGGTGGAATGTAGCTAGGTACTTATCTACGCTCAACTTGGCGACACCGTAGGGGGAGCACGGCCGTTCGGGGTGATTCTCATCCTGGGCCCCGGCCTGCGGCTCCCCGTAGATCGCGCCGCCGGAGGAGGCGAACGCGAAGTAAGCCAGTCCGTTCTGCATGCCAAGTTCCAAGAGCTTCAGGGTATTGATGATGTTCTGCTGGGCATCGAGGACGGGATTGGCGGCGCTTACGCGGACGTCGATCTGGGCCGCGTAATGGAGGATCGCTTCGGGACGGAAGCTTCGGATCAGGTCCGCGGAGCGCTCTGACTCGATGGCTCCTTGTTCGAACCGGGCGCCTGGGTTGAGGTTGCTCTCAGACCCGGAGGAAAGATCATCAATGACAAGGACATCCCGGCCCTGCTCGACGAGGGCGTCAACTACATGGCTACCGATAAATCCGGCGCCACCGGTGACTAGAATGCGCTTCACGAGGTCCCCTTGGTTGGATTGTCAGAACCATCCGGGCCTGCGCCGGGGCGGCTTCGGGGTTTTAGCGGAGTCGCTGGAAAAACGACTGGAGTCAATACGGAAATTGCTCGCTGATTCAGCATACCTTACTTGGGATCGACTTTGAAAAAAATGGCTTATCCTTCGTTGGTTATTATCTTTGGCGAATATAAATCGATCGTGATATCGATCAAATCCTACTGTTTTTATCGGGACCGACTTGATAGCTGACGGCCATTTTGGAGATTTTAAGTCTTTGACCCGAAGGCACATCCTTCCTGAGATCCCGGAGGTCCCCTTTAACGAAAATCGAATCGGTCATAATTAAATGAATAATTTCAATTGTATTTATGTGAGAAGTTTTTTTATCCTTTTATTTGATCGCGTTCAGGATGAGGGCAAGGGGAGTGATCGCCTGCAAGTTCTCCTGCCAGGTCGTGTCACGCCGCACCCGCTGGGGCACAAGCACAGCGTCCCCGGGTTCCACCTCCATCCCGAGAATGCTGCGGTCGAGAATCCGGCCATCGGCCTTCAGGAGGCGGATATTGGAGTCATCAGCATTCCGGGTGAGACCTCCGGCAACCTTCACCATGTCACGTACCTTGAAGCCGGGCACGACGTGGTAGGACATGAAGGGGCTCGCGGTTTCCCCGATCACATAAGCTGTCTCCGTCCTGCGGGGAATGATGATCTCGTCCCCATCCTGGAGATCCACATCCAGTTTGTCGTTTCCGGCAAGGATGGCGGGGATGTTCACCACAAGGCGGTCCAGGCTTCCCGTGCCCAGTCCGTGGAGGATGGGGGTCTTGAGAAGGGTGCCCGTGGTGGGCTGCCGCTTGGTCTCGTTGAGCCTTTCCAGGATGTTGTTGATGCCGTTCAGGGCGGGGGCCTGGGTGTTGGCGCGCTGCGACTCGACGTTGAACGAGTCGGGATTCGGTGTGGCCATGGGGCGAAGGAAGATGGAACCCTGGGGCATGGCCTCGGCGGTGAGGCCACCGGCCCGGGCGAGAACTTCCCGAAGGCCGGTTCGGGGGGAATCCAGCACGTACACGCCGGGCCGCACCACCTGCCCGAGGAGGGTCACGCTCCGGTGGGGGCGATAGTCGGGTTTCGCGTAGACGCTGATCTGGTCCTGGGGCTTGAGGAGGGGGTTGACGGCCTCGTCATTGAGGGCGACCGGGCTGGAGGTCTCGCTCGAGAGCAGTTTCGTGAGGTCCAGCTTTCTGATCTCGCTGGGCTTTCCCTCGCGTGTATGCGCCAGTTCCGCCACGAGCCGGTCGGCTTCGTTCAGGAGGACGCCGGTCTGGAAAAGGAGGTCCGAGGCGCGCATGCCCTCGTGGAAGGGGAAGGTGCCGGGACGGGAGACGGGGCCCCTGACCTGGACGGTCTGGGGAAGGCGCAGGTCGGAGACCCGGTACAGCTCGATCTGGTCACGGTCCTGGAGCAGGAGGTTATGCGCCGGCTCGCCGGAGAGGGCCTGGGCCACGTCGAAGGCGAGGTAGCTGGTGCTCTGGTCGGGTAGGGTGCGGACGATCTCGCCCCGGTGAAGGTAGGTGTCGGGAAGAAGCTGGGACTCCCTGCGAAGGAGGTCGCCGACCCGGAGCCCCTCGGGCCGGGAGAAGCTCCCGGGAACCCGGGCCCAGCCGGATACCGTGACGAGCCTTTCCCTGCGCTCGCGGCTGGTGAGGGCCGAGAGGACGTCGCCCCGCCGGAGCTCGACCTGGCCGGCCTTGGCCAGGGGGACGTCGGCGGCGTCCAGGACGCCGCCCTTGGCCAGGCGGCGCAGGACGAGACTGTCCTCGAAGGCCTGCAGAGCGAGGCCCCCCGCGAAACGCAGGGCCTGGTCGACCGTCTCGCCAGGCAGCATCTCGAACTGCATGGAAGGCGCCACGCCGTCGGAGTTCCAACGGGCGAGCCAGCCAGGGAGTCCGCTGTTCTCCATGGAGATGCTTTCGGCCTTGGCCTCCTGCTCTGGGATGTTCGTCGTGCGCTGGTCGCCACGGGCCTGGACGCTGATGCGGTCAAGGCGCTTGCGCAGGAGGACGAGGCGCTCCTCGATGAGGGTCCGTTCGGCTAGCGTGGGCTCCTGGTAGGAGGCTGTCTGCCCCTGGATGGGGCCCGCCGCCAGAGACTGATCCAGTCCCTGACCCTGGGAGCGTTCCTGCTCCAGTTCCAGGTCCGGCTTCTTGTCCTTGTTCTTGGAGGTGGCCTTGTCCTGTTCCCGGTCCGGGTCGATGTCTTCGGTCCCTTCCCGCTCCCCGAGCAGGGCCTCGGCATGCATGCGGTTGGGGGACCCCTTGGGGCCAAGGCGGTATTCCTCCGCGGCGATCTGCTCCTTCAGTTTGGCGATCTCCTTGTCCAGGCGGGTCTTCACCTTCCTGGGCTGCAGGTCGCCGGTGGCGGCCACCACGCGGGTGAAGGCGCCCTCCAGGGTGACCTGGTTGAAGGCCAGCGGCACGAAGACGGTGTCGCCGCTCTGAAGGCCGAAATTCATGTTGCCCAGGCCTTCGGCCCGCAGGGGGTAGAGGTCCACCTGGTGGACGGCCTTGCCGCCGCGCATCACCCGGATCTGGCGGTAGCTGCCGGCGGCGGTGGGGCCGCCCGCGAGGCTCAGCACATTGACAAGGCTGCTGAGGCTGGGGACCAGGTAGCCGCCGGGGCGGTAGACTTCACCCAGGACGAAGACGCGCACCTCCCGCAGCTTCACGACGGAGAGGTCGACCGTGGTCCGGCTGAACTGCTGGGCCACCTTCGCCTGGACGGCGGAGCGGGCCCTGGCCAGGCTCATGCCGGCCACCTTGACCGAACCCACCTTGGGGACCACGAGTTCGCCGCGTCCGTCCACCTGGGCGGGGAGCTCGAAGTTTGCACTGCCGAAGGCGCTGATCTGGATCTGGTCGCCGGCGCCCAGGACGTAGTCCTCGGAGATGCCGCCCTCGGTTCCGGAAGGAGAGCTCTGCCGCGTCGTGAAGAGGTCCTCGGCGAAGCGCTTCGGTCCTCGCTCTTTCGCCTTGGCGGCCTTGATCTCGGCCTGGATGGAGTCCTGCTCGGACGGAGCCTGGCGCGCGCCTTCCTGTGCCTGCAGGGTTCGAGCCGTGGCCGCGGTACCCCGTGGGACGGCATCCGTGGCTGCGGCCCCGCCCAGTTGGGCCGCTGTTGCAGCCTGCCGGAGGCTCTGGAGATCCGGGAGGCCCGGTTCCTGGGCCACGAGGGAGAGGGCCGTGAACAAGACGCCTACATAGCGGGGACGAAGCATGAAATCACCTTTTAATTTTCCAATCCTAGCACCAGCAGGGAACACGCCCTAATAGGTAGGCGCTCGCTTCGTCGGCGTCAACCTTGCGGTCCGCTGTGGAACCTGCCCTCCTCAACCGATATGGATCATTTCCCTGAATGCTCCAATCCGGCTCTCGTACTCCTCGGTGCCCAGAGCCTGCACCCGCTCCGTCCCGAAATCCTGCACCGCGAAGCTGGCCATGACCGTTCCGGCCAGGGCCGCGCGCTTCATGGTGGCCAGGTCCAGCGTCCCGGCGGCCGCGAGGTAGCCGAGGAACCCGCCTGCGAAGGTGTCGCCCGCTCCGGTGGGATCGTGGACCTCCTCCAGGGGGAAGGCGGGAGCGGCAAAGTGCCCCTCGGGGGTGAACAGGAGCATGCCGTACTCGCCGCGCTTGACGACGAGGATCTGCGGGCCGAGCTTGCGGATCGCTGCGTAGACCTTCACGAGGTTCCGCTCGCCCGTGAGGGAGCGGGCCTCGGCCTCGTTCACGAGGAGGATGTCGATCTCCTTGAGGACCTCGAGCAGGGCCCCGCGGGCGCCGTCGATCCAGAAGTTCATGGTGTCCAGGGCGATCCACTTGGGGCGGGGGGACATCTGCCTGACCACGTCCAGCTGGAGGGTGGGATCGATGTTGCCCAGGAAGAGGTACTGGGAGCTGCGGAAGGCCGCGGGAAGGTCCGGCTTGAAGCCCGCAAAGACGTTCAGGTGGGTCTCCAGGGTCCTGGCTTCATTGAGGTCGCTGCCGTACTGCCCCTTCCAGTGGAAGCTGAGGCCGGGGGTCTTGATCAGGCCCGAGAGGTCGATGGGGCGGCCTTCGAAAACCTTGAAATGGTCCGGACCGAAATCCTCGCCGACGATCGCCACCACCTGCACGGGATGAAACCGGCTCGCGCTGAGGGAGAAGTGGCTGGCCGAACCGCCCAGGATGTTGTCCCGGCGGCCCGAGGGGGTCTCGAGGTCATCGAACGCTACGCTTCCAACGGCGAGAAGGCTCATGGGGGTTCTCCGGACGTGGTGGAATGGAGATGGATGCCCACCCTGCGCCCTTGCGGGATCGCGGGGTGAGCGTCGTTGGACGGGACGGAGGCCGCCGAGCCTAGGCCGTCCGGACGGGACGGCTCGCAACGCTCCTCGGTGACATTAGATCCTACCTTGCCGATCCCTTGAGGGGCAACGCCATTCCAGGGCGGTCAGGCCATTCCGTGCTTGGAAAGAATGGCGCTGCGCTGCTTATCAAACTCGGCCTGGGTGATGAGCTGGCTGTCGAAGAGATCCTTGAGTTCGGTGAGCTCCTCCTTGATGCCCTTGGCCGGGGCCGGGGCGGCCTGGCCGGCGGGGTAGGGGGCCTGGGCCATCTGGCCCATGGCGCCGCCCATCTGCTGGCCCATCATGTTGCCCATGCCCACGCCCATGCCCAGGCCCATGCCCATGCCGGCGATGCCGCCCGGGTTCTGTGCGGCCAGGGGCACGGAATCGGCCACCTGCATCTGGGTGTAGGCGCCCATCACGGGGGCCATCATGCCCACCGAGGTTCGCTTGTCCATCATGGCCTCGACTTCCTCGGGGAGGCTGATGTTCTCGATGAAGAGCTTGGAGCACTCCAGGCCCATGGTCTGGAATTCGGGGTCCATCTTCTGGCGAAGCAGGTCCGAGAGGTCGTCGTAGTGGGCTGCCAGGTCCAGGGCGGGGACCTTGGCCTCGCCCAGGGCGTCGGTGAACTTGCTGATGAGGCTCTTGCGCAGCTGCTCGGTGATGTCGTCCTTGGTGTAGACGCCGTTGGTGCCCACCAGCTCCTTGAGGAACTTCTTGGAGTCCTTCACCCGGATGGAATAGATGCCGAAAGCGCGGATGCGCAGCATGCCGAAGTCGGCGTCCCGCATCATGATCGGGTTGGAGGTGCCCCAGCCCAGGTCGTTGTAGAGCCGGGTGTTGGTGAAGTAGACCTCCGACTTGAAGGGGCTCTCGAAGCCGTACTTCCAGCCCTTGAGGTCGGCCAGGATGGGCATGTTCTTCGTGGAGAGGGTGTGGGTGCCGGGGGTGAAGGTGTCGGCGAACTGCCCCTCGTGGACGAAGGTGGCCTCCTGGCTCTCCCGCACCACCAGCTGGGCGTTGTTCTTGATCTCCTGGTTCCGCACGGGGAAACGCCAGGCCAGCACGTCATTTGAATCGTCCAGCCACTCGATGATTTCAATGAATTGGGCCTTGCCCCAGTCCATAAAAGCCATAAAGGCCTCCTCGCGGCATTTGGTGCCGAGGGATTATACCAGGAGCGGAGAAGAACTCTGGGGCGTAGAGAGAGGGGCGCCCTGGTTTCCCTCCAAGCGGTTCTTTTGGCCGGATTGAAGCGTTTGCCAACTATCATCTAGCAAACTCTAGGAGCAGGAATGCCCACTTCACGATCCGCGATGATCACCGGCGTCACGGGCCAGGATGGAAGCTACCTGGCGGAGTTGCTCCTCTCGAAGGGCTATCAGGTCCACGGCATGGTCCGGCGGTCCTCGGCGTTCAACACCAGCCGGATTGATCACCTCCACATGGGTGGGAAGGCGAATCCGAATTTTTTCCTCCATTACGGCGATCTTGCTGACGCAGGGTCCCTGCGGGACATCCTTGATCTTGCACAGCCGGATGAAATCTACAACCTCGGAGGGCAGAGCCATGTGCGGGTGAGCTTCGATCAGCCCGAATACACAATGGAGGTGAACGGAACTGCCGTCCTGAGATTCCTGGAGGCGCTCCGATTCCACCTGAAGCATGGGGGGAAGGCTGCCCGGTTCTACCAGGCGGGTTCCAGCGAGATGTTCGGGAGGGCGAAACCGCCCCAGAACGAGGGAACAAGGTTCGAGCCGCGCTCGCCGTACGCCGTCGCGAAAGTAGCTGCGCACCACGAAGTCGTGAACTACCGGGAGAGTTATGGGCTGTTTCTATGCAACGGGATCCTTTTCAATCACGAGAGCCCCAGGCGGGGCGAGAACTTCGTGACCCGAAAGATCACCCGGGCGGCAGCTAGAATCAAGCTGGGCCTGGAACATCGCTTGACTCTTGGAAACCTGGAGCCAAGGCGGGACTGGGGTTTCGCCGGGGATTATGTTGAGGCCATGTGGCGCATGTTGCAGCAGGAGGAGCCTGACGATTATGTCATCGCCACCGGGGTCTCCAATTCAATCCGCGGGTTTCTGGATCTGGCCTTTGCAACGGTTGGGCTGGATTGGCATGAATTCGTCGATACCGATCCTCGCTTCCTCCGGCCCTCAGAGGTAGACGACATCGAGGGCGACGCATCCAAGGCCCGGGACCTTCTGGGTTGGAAGCCGACCATGGATTTCGCATCGCTGGTCGAGATGATGGTCGAGGCGGACCTGGAACTGGCAAGGACCGAAATCAGGACCGAGGGCTGAAGGCGGGTGGCCCACCCATCACCGCAACCCAGGACAGAAGAATACCGGGCCTCTCTTTTGTTCCCGGTCGCACCTTCAGGGCTTTCGGCCCTAGGCAAGTGCCGGTTGGCTGATGCCATGGGCTGAAGCCAGGTCCTCCTGGCTTATTCCTGCCTTGAGGCGTGCCGTTCGGATCGGGTTGCGGATGGGAGCCGGGTTGAAATCCTGGGGATGCTCCAGCATCTCCCGGTCAAACCGGTGATGGCCTGCCGATCCGCATCGTCAGCGGGGACCCCTTGGCGGATTCGCCGCAACCCTGCTGACGGGTTATAGAACCTTTCAGGGGCGTCAATATCCCTTCACTGCTTTTTCCGCCCCCTCGGCACCTCTGGATTGGGAATCCGCGTCTTCGTGAACACCGCGCGCGTATCGCTGTCCACCACGCACCGCCACCCGCGGCTCTCCCCCGGCATGCGCAGGTCCACCTCCCACCCCCCGGTGGCGCCGTTCAGGTGCACCCTCCGGGCGCTGACGGCGATGCCGCTGGTCTCGTGCTCGGCGATGGCCCGGGCCTCCCGGGCGGTGCCCACGGGGCGGGCCAGGGCCGCGGACCCCAGGAGGAGGAGGGCGGCGAGGAGGGGCCTCACTTGGCTTCGGGGATGCCCAGCTCCCTGAGCCAGGCGGCATGGACCGAGGGGCGCTCGCTGCGGACCCCCTCCCGGCGGAGGGTGTGGAGGCGCAGGGCGCCGTCCCGGAAGCCCAGGAGGATCCCCTCCCGGCCTTCCCGGAAGTGGCCCTGGGGGCAGGGGGAGGCCGAGGGAAGGGCCCAGGCCACCTTCAGGAGCCCCCGGGGGGTCTCCAGGAAGGCGTTGGGCCAGGGATCGGCCACGGCCCGGATGAGGTTGAAGGCCTCGTGGAGGGGATGGGTGAGGTCGAGCTGGCCGTCCTCGGGGGCCCTGCCCCCGAAGTAGCTGGAGGCGCCCAGGCCCTTCTGGGGGATCCGCTTGGCGGTGCCGTCCACCAGGCCGGGGACGAGGGCCTTGACCAGGGTCCTGGCGGCCGCGGCGGAGCGCAGGGTGAGGCTGAGGGCCGTCTCGTCCCAGGCGATGGGCAGGGGGGTCTGGCCGATGATGTCGCCGTCGTCGGGCCGGGAGGTCATGGAGTGGAGCGTGATGCCGGTGGCCGTCTCGCCCTTCACCAGGACCCAGTTGATGGGGGCACGGCCCCGGTAGGCGGGCAGGAGGGAGCCGTGGAGGTTGTAGGCGCCCTTCTTGGGCAGGTCCAGGTACCGCTGGTGGATCATCTCCCGGAAATAGAAGCTGAAGAGGAAGTCCGGCGCCATGGCGGCCACGGTCTTGTAAACCTTGTCGCTGTTGAAGTCCTTTTCCATGTGCACGGCGATGCCGTGCTTCTGGGCCAGGGCCGCGGGCGGGGTGAACCAGGCCTCGTCGGGGCGCTGGGGGTAGGTGAAGAGGGCCTGTACGTTGATCCCGGCCTCCAGGAGTCCGGCCAGGGCCTCGTGGCCGACGGAGGAATAGGCGCAAACGATGGCTGTGGTCATGGGCTGTCCTCCCGGGGCGGTCCATTCTAACCTCCGGACCGTTCCCTGCCGTATTCTGAACCAGGAGGTTCCGTTCCTGTAAAGTCGTTGGCGGAGGGCTTGGGTTTGATGGACATTCGGACGTTCTTGGCCGCCGGCCTCCTGGGGATCGTTTCCCAGGCCCAGACGGCGCCCGCCCAGGCGGATCCCTTCTTCCTCCCCTCGGAGGCCAGGGCCTACATCCTCAAGGCCACGGGCTCCGCCCCCACCACCCAGACCAAGCTGCAGGACCTCCTCCAGACGCTATTCCTGAAGCGCGCCGATGGCGGCATCGGCCTGGTCTACGACAACTCCCGCACCCGCACGGTGGCCGAGGTGTGGACCGACGGCAGGGCCAACTGCCTGTCCCTGACCGCCTTCTTCGTGGTGGCCTGCCGCGCCATGGGGATCCACGAGGAATACGCGGAGGCCCTGAACACGAACCACTGGCGCAAGGCCGGGGGGATCATCCGCTTCGAGCGGCACGTGGTCGCCCTGACCCCCGCCCCGCCCCACAACGACCTCATCGCCGACTTCGTGCCGGAACTGCGCAAGCGCTACGGCACCTACAAGGTCGTCGTCCTTCCCGAGACCCGGTTCCGGGCCCTCTTCTACAGCAACCGGGCCGTGGAGTGCCTCACCGACGGGGACCTGGACGCCGCCCGGGAGCAGGCCCAGCTCTCCCTGGATTCCGATCCCAAGTCAAGCGTCGGCTGGAACATCCTTGGGGTCGTGTACGCCGCCATGGACAATCCCGCCAAGGCCGAGGAGGCCTACCGCCGCGCCATGGAGCTGGACAAGCGCGACGGGGCGCCCATCGGGAACATGGAGGCCCTGCTGCGCAACGCGGGGCGGGTGGAGGAGGCCCAGCGCTTCCGCGCCCTGGGGGAGACGGTGCGCAAGAAGGACCCCTACTTCCACGCCTACCTCGCCGAGGAGGCGCTGCTGGAAGGGGACGTGGCCGAGGCCCAGAACCGCATGCGGTCCGCTCTCAGGATCCTGCCCAAGGACCCGGACTTCCTCCTGCTGGCCGCGCGGGTGCGCCTGGCGGCGGGTGACCTGGAGGGGGCCATCCGGAGCCTGCAGGATGCGAAGAAGTACGCCGATCCCTCGGAGCAGGAGCGCTACAACAGCAAGATCGAGGGGATCCAGGGGATGAAGGGCGGAAAGGTGGAGCGCTAACGCCCATCCCGAAGGGGGGGCTATACTTGAAGGGAGTTGCGTCCAGCCGGCACCCCGAGAGGGCGGAGAATGACGTTCGGTGGTCCAAAGCGTGAAGGGGAGCTCTACAAGGCGGCCGGACCCGAGGCCGGGTCCTTCGTGCCGGAGCTGCAGATCCTTCCCGTCAACCAACGTGCCCTGTGGCCGGCCCTCCGGGTGCTCCGGGACCAGGGGTTCGTCCTCTACGGAGGGACGGCCATTTCCCTTCGCCTGGGGCACCGGGTATCCGTGGATTTTGACTTCTTCACGGATCGTAAGCTGGAGCATGCCGGTGTCATCGCGGCACTCCCATTCGGCGGCAGGTCCCAGGTCCTCCAGGAGGCGCCCAATACCCTCACCCTGCTGGTGGCTGTGGAGGAGGGTTCGGGAGAAGGCGTGAAGGTCTCCTTCTTCGGGGGAAGGAGCATGGGCCGGGTGGGGACTCCGGACGTGACCAGCGACGGTGTCGTGGTCGCGGCCTCGCTTCTGGATCTGATGGGGACGAAGCTCAAGGTCATTCAGCAGAGGGCGGAGAAGAAGGACTATCTCGACATCCATGCCATGCTCGGGCGGGGTGTGGGCCTCGACGAAGGCCTCGCGGCTGGGAAGGCGCTTTACGGCAAGACCTTCCAGCCCTCCGAGGCGCTGAAGGCACTGGCCTACTTCGGCGACGGGGACCTGGGTGGACTGCCAGCTGATGTGCGCGAATCCCTGGTCAGGAAGTCCGCCTCCGTCATCGATATCCCGGCGCTGACCATCCTCTCGTCCCGGCTCGGACCTGGAGAAGCCTGATGGACCAGACCGCGAGCCGAATGCTCTTCGAGGATGCCCGTCGCTACATCTGGTGGGAGACACCCGCCGAGGCGATGCTCCGCCCCGACCGGGTTATCGCGCAGGTCATGAACATGGGAGATTTTGACGATTCCCGGGCCCTCCTCGCAGCCATCGGTGAAGCTTCCTTCCGGGTGGTGCTTGAAATCGCTGAACCCGGCTGGTTCAACGAGCGGTCCTGGCATTACTGGCACTACGCCCTGGGGGTATGCCCTCCGGACGGGACGGTGCCGCCACTTCCGGCCCGCCGCTTCAGCTAGGCCAGGACCCCACGCCCCGACTTGATCCGCTCCACGATGGTGCTGGTGCTGTGCCCCGGCAGGAACGGGATGAGGACCAGGGTCCCCCCCCGCGCCTCCACCACGTCCCGCCCCACCACGGTCTCGGGCGTGTAGTCCCCGCCCTTGGTGAGGATGTCGGGCTGCAGGGCCGTGATGAGCTCGAGGGGGGTGTCCTCCTCGAAGCGCACCACCGCGTCCACGCTGCGCAGGCCCAGGAGGACCCGGGCCCGGGCGGCCTCGTCCTGGAGGGGGCGGGAGGGCCCCTTGAGCCGGGCCACGGAGGCGTCGGAGTTCAGGCCGACCACCAGGAAGTCCCCCAGGGCCCGGGCGTCCTCCAGGTACTGCACGTGGCCGGGGTGGATCAGGTCGAAGCAACCGTTGGTAAAACAGAGTTTCCCGTTCCGGTTGGGGTGGGCGCTGAGGAAGGACTGGGCGTCGGTGAAGTAGCGGGCGGGTGAAGTCATGGGATTCCTGGGGTAAGCTGGTAGTTCCGGCCGACGGCCGGTTTCAAGAGGATGCCATGCCGCTGTATGAATACCGCTGCGAAACCTGCGGCGAAAAGGAAGAAAAACTGGAGGGGTTTTCCGCCCCCACCGAGCACGCCTGCGAGCACTGCGGGGCCGGCATGGGCATGAAGCGCCAGATCTCCCGGACGGCCTTCAACCTGTCCGGCGGAGGGTGGCATGCCCAGGGCTATTCCGGGTCCGCCCCCGAGAAGAAGGAGGCCGCTTCGGAGGCCCCGGCCGCCCCCAAGGGGGGCTGCTCCGGAGGCTGCGCCTGCCATTCCCCGGCCAAGGACAACTGAAAATCGGGATTGTGGCTGGACATTTCCCTGAATTTCGGTAACATTTCAGATTCCCGGGTCCCATGGGCCCGTGGAATTTTCGCCCGACGTCATCCCGCATGACCTCTTCGGCGCCGGCAAGCGGCGAATACCTTGCTGCATGCCCAAAACATAGGAGGATGGTGTGCCAACCATCAATCAGCTGATCCGCCAGGGGCGGAGCACCTTTGAGAACAAGACCAAGAGCCCGGCGCTGGACGCCTGCCCGCAGAAGCGCGGCGTGTGCACCCGGGTCTTCACCACGACGCCCAAGAAGCCGAACTCGGCCCTCCGCAAGGTGGCCCGCGTGCGCCTCACCAACGGCATCGAGTGCACCACCTACATCCCCGGCGTGGGCCACAACCTGCAGGAGCACAGCATCGTGCTCATCCGCGGCGGTCGCGTGAAGGATCTCCCGGGCGTGCGCTACCACGTGGTCCGCGGCACCCTGGATGCCACCGGCGTCGCCGGCCGCAACCAGTCCCGTTCCAAGTACGGCGCCAAGCGCCCCAAGGCGGGTGCCGTCGCCGCCAAGAAGAAGTGAGGTAGACATGAGCCGCCGTTCCAGCCCCGCCAAGCGCGAAATCCTGCCGGATCCCGTCTACAACAGCCTCACCGTCTCCAAGTTCATCAACGTCCTGATGGAGCGCGGGAAGAAGTCCACCGCCGAGCGCATCCTCTACGGTGCGCTTGAGATCGTGGCCAAGAAGTCCGGCGAGGAGGCCCTCGAGGCCTTCCAGAAGGCCCTCAACAACATCAAGCCCTCCGTCGAGGTGAAGTCCCGCCGCGTCGGCGGCGCCACCTACCAGGTTCCCGTGGAGGTCCCCCAGGGCCGCCGCCAGTCCCTGGCGATGCGCTGGCTGAAGACCTATTCCGCCGGCCGCGGCGAGCGCACCATGCGCGACAAGCTCGCCGGCGAGATCCTGGACGCCATGAACTTCCGCGGTTCCTCCGTGAAGAAGAAGGACGACGTCCACAAGATGGCCGAGGCCAACAAGGCCTTCGCCCACTTCCGCTGGTAGGTACAGGACCTGCATGACCGGGGCCGATCATGACGGATCGGCCCCCGTTTTTGCACAGTGAACGTTGATCCCGCGTCTGATATTTGATTTCTGAACTCTGAAGGAGGCCCCCGTGGCCCGCACGACTCCCCTCGAGCGCTACCGAAACATCGGCATCATGGCCCACATCGATGCCGGCAAGACCACGACGACGGAGCGTATCCTCTATTACACCGGCAAGATCCACAAGATCGGCGAGGTGCATGAGGGCGCGGCCACCACCGACTGGATGGTCCAGGAACAGGAGCGCGGCATCACCATCACCTCCGCGGCCATCACGGCCTCCTGGACGGCCCAGACGGGCTTCCTCAAGGACATCGAGCACCGCGTCAACATCATCGACACCCCCGGGCACGTGGACTTCACCGCCGAGGTGGAGCGCAGCCTGCGCGTGCTGGACGGTTCCGTGGCGGTGTTCTGCGCCGTCGGCGGCGTCGAGCCCCAGAGCGAGACCGTGTGGCGCCAGGCCGACAAGTACGGCGTGCCCCGCCTGGGCTTCGTGAACAAGATGGACCGCCCCGGCGCCGACTTCTTCCGCGTCTGCGAGATGATGCGCACCCGCATCAAGGCCCGGCCCATGCCCATCCAGATCCCCATCGGGGCCGAGGAGCACTTCAAGGGCGTGGTCGACCTGGTCCTCATGAAGGGCCTGACCTTCAGCGAGGGCGACAAGGGCTTCGAGGTGGAGTACGGCGAGATCCCCGAGGATCTGGTCGACACCGCCAACGAGTGGCACGAGAAGATGGTCGAGATGGTCGCCGAGACCGACGACGTCCTGATGGACAAGTACCTCAGCGGCGAGACCCTCACCGAGGACGAGATCCGCACCGGCATCCGCAAGGGCTGCCTGAGCCTCGCCTTCACCCCCATGTGCTGCGGCTCGGCGTTCAAGAACAAGGGCGTCCAGCCCCTGCTCGACTGCGTCGTCAGCTACATGCCCAGCCCCCTGGACGTGCCCGCCATCCAGGGCCACGACCTCGACGGCAACCCGATCGAGCGCCAGGCCAAGGACAGTGAGCCCTTCAGCGCCCTGATCTTCAAGATCATGGCCGACCCCTTCGTGGGCAGCCTCGCCTTCATCCGCGTCTACTCCGGCGTCCTCGCCGCGGGCTCGGGCGTCTACAACGCCAACAAGGGCCGCCGCGAGCGCATCGGGCGCCTCCTCCAGATGCACGCCAACAAGCGCGAGGACATCGACGAGGTCCGCACGGGCGACATCGGCGCCGCCGTGGGCTTCAAGGACGTCCTCACCGGGCAGACCATCTGCGACGAGAACCACCCCGTGATCCTGGAGTCCATGGACTTCCCGGATCCCGTCATCCAGGTGTCCATCGAGCCCAAGACCAAGGTCGACCAGGAGAAGATGGGCATCGCCCTCAGCCGCCTGGCCCAGGAGGATCCCACCTTCAAGGTGAAGACCGACCCCGAGACCGGCCAGACCATCATCGCCGGCATGGGCGAGCTCCACCTGGAGATCATCGTCGACCGCATGATGCGCGAGTTCAAGGTGGAAGCCAACGTGGGCAAGCCCATGGTGGCCTACCGCGAAACCATCCGCAAGCGCGTGGAAGCCGAAGGCAAGTTCGTGCGCCAGTCCGGTGGCCGCGGCCAGTACGGCCACGTCAAGATCTACGTCGAGCCCAACGAGCAGGGCAAGGGCTACGAGTTCGTCAACGACATCAAGGGCGGCGTCATCCCCAAGGAATACATCAAGCCCGTCGACCAGGGCATCCAGGAGGCCATGCAGTCCGGCGTCCTGGCCGGCTACCCCTGCGTGGACATCAAGATCACCCTCTACGACGGAAGCTACCACGAGGTGGACTCCAACGAGATGGCGTTCAAGATCGCCGGCTCCATGGGCTTCAAGAACGGCTGCGAGAAGGCCAACCCCGTGCTGCTCGAGCCCATCATGGCCGTCGAGGTCGTGGTCCCCGAGGACTACATGGGCGACGTGATCGGCAACCTGAACAGCCGCCGCGGCCGCATCGAGAACATGGAAGACCGGGCCGGCGTCAAGGTCGTCACCGCCCAGGTCCCCCTGGCCGAGATGTTCGCCTACTCCACCAGCCTGCGCGGCATGACCCAGGGCCGCGGCAACTACACCATGCAGTTCAGCCATTACGACGAGGCTCCCCGGAACGTGGCGGAAGAAGTGATCGCCAAGGTCCGCGGCACCAAGTAGCAGAATTCCGGGCGTCTAGGCGCCGGACGCAGTCACAGCCCCCATCCGGGGGTGAGGTCGCCCGAGATCCCATGGATCGAGACCTCCAAATACGAAGCTCGCCGGGGGGGGAAACCTCCCCTGCAGCCTTGAAAATCAAAAAAAGCCATTGCGAAATCGATGGCTTTTGCTATTCTGACTAGCCCTGTCCCTGCTATCGGGACAACAAAACCCATGGGCGGTCAGCGCCCCACGTCTATGGACGGTACACCCGTCCCACTGGAGTGAAGATGAAAGACAATATTCGCATCCGTCTGCGAGCCTTCGACCACCGTCTGCTGGACCAGTCCACCCGCGAAATCGTGGAGACTGCCAAGCGCACCGGGGCGCAGGTTGCGGGGCCCATCCCCCTTCCCACGCGCACGTCGAAGTACACCGTCAACCGCTCTCCCCACGTCGACAAGAAGAGCCGCGACCAGTTCGAGATCCGCACCCACAAGCGGCTCCTCGACATCCTGAACCCCACGCAGAACACCGTGGACACCCTCATGCGCCTGGACCTCCCGGCGGGTGTGGATGTCGAGATCAAGGTGTTCAGCCGGCAGGGCAACAGGTAAAGGGAGGCGACGATAATGACCAAGGGAATCATCGGCAAGAAGCTGGGCATGACCCAGATCTTCAATGAAAAGGGACAGGTTGTCCCGGTAACCGTAATCCAGGCCGGCCCGTGCGTGGTCGTGATGCGCAAGACCGTGGCCCGCGACGGCTACGAGGCCGTGCAGGTGGGGTTTGTGGATCCCGCCGGCGGCAAGCGCGCCTCCAAGCCCGAGAAGGGCCACTGCGAGAAGCACGGCGTGGCCCCCGTCCGGGTGCTCCGCGAGCTGAAGGTGGACGCCACCGACACGCTCAAGGAAGGCGACTCCATCCTGGCTGGCGAGTTCGAGGGCGGCGCGAAGGTGCACGTCACCGGCATCAGCAAGGGCAAGGGCTTCGCCGGCGTCATGAAGCGCCACCACTTCAAGGGCGGCCGCGCGACCCACGGCTCCATGTTCCACCGCGCCCCCGGCTCCATCGGCGGCTCGTCCTACCCCTCCCGTGTGTGGCCCGGTATGCGCATGGGCGGCCACATGGGCGCCGAGCAGGTCACCGTCCGCAATCTGGAAGTGGCCCGCGTCGACGCCGAGAACAACCTGCTGCTCATCAAAGGCGCCGTTCCCGGCCCCAAGGGCGGCTACGTCGTGATCAAGCAGGAGGCGTAACATGGCGGTCTTCTCTCATCCCGTTCTGAACCTGGAAAACAAGCAGGTCGACACCGTCGAGCTCATGGCCGAGGTGTTCAAGCTTGAAGAGATCAACAACCACCTGATCTGGGAATCCGTGCGGCACCACCTGGCCAGGCGCCGGGCCGGCACCGCCAAGACCAAGGACAAGTCCGAGGTCTCCGGTTCGGGTCGCAAGCTTTGGAAGCAGAAGGGCACCGGTCGCGCCCGCGTCGGTTCCATCCGCTCCATCATCTGGAAGGGCGGCGGCACGGCCCACGGTCCGAACCCCCGCTGCTTCGACTACGCGTTCCCCAAGCGGGCCCGCCGTTCCGCCCTGCGGAACGCCCTCTCCGCCAAGTTCGCCTCCGGGCAGGTGGTGGTCGTCGAGAACTGGGCTGTGGATTCCCACAAGACCAAGTCCCTCATCGCGACCCTGACCAAGCTGGGCGTGGACGGTTCGGCCCTCCTGGTCGGCACCTCCGACAAGGCGACCCTTGCCGCGGGCAACAACCCCAAGCTCCACACCATCGAGAGCCTGGGCGTCAACGTCTATGACCTTCTGAAGTTCGACCAGGTTGTCTTCTCCAAGGAAGCCATTCTGGCCCTCCAGGAAGTGGTGAAGCCATGACCAAGATTTTCGAAGTGATCCGCAAGCCCCTCCTCACCGAGAAGGGACAGCTCCTGCGCGAGGCCAACATCCAGGTCTTCGAGGTCGCCGTCTGGGCCTCCAAGCACCAGATCAAGGAAGCCGCCGAACTCCTTCTCCAGGCGAAGGTCAAGTCCATCCGCACCGTCAAGATGCCCAGCAAGAGCAAGCGTCTCGGCCGTTGGATGGGCACGACCGGAAACAAGAAGAAGGCCTATATCGAACTGGTCGAGGCCACCGAGGCCGCGCAGTAGCGACCGTTCATCCATTCGCCGGGCGGACAAGAAATGCCACTATCGCCCGGCCACTTTGAGGCATGAGGATAATCATGAGCATCAAGCTGCTCAAACCCACGACCCCCGGTCAGCGGGGCATGTCCAAGCAGGGCTTCGAGGAGATCACCACCGATCGCCCCGAGCGCACCCTCCTCGGCACCCGCACCCGTTCGGGTGGCCGGTCCAACACGGGCCGCATCACCACCCGCCACATCGGCGGCGGCCACAAGCGCCGCTACCGCATCATCGACTTCAAGCGCAACAAGGCTGACGTTCCGGCCCGGGTCGCCACCATCGAGTACGACCCCAACCGCTCCGCCCGCATCGCGCTCCTGATCTACGCCGACGGCGAGAAGCGCTACATCCTGGCCCCCGACGGCCTGGAAGTGGGCCGCACCGTCCTGTCCGGCAAGAACGCGGACATCCTGGTTGGCAATTCCCTGCCCATCAAGAACATCCCGCTCGGCACCGAAGTCCACAACATCGAGCTGAAGCCCGGCAAGGGCGGGCAGATCGCCCGCGCCGCCGGCACCTTCGCCCAGGTGGTGGCCAAGGACGTCGACTACGCCCAGCTGCGCATGCCCTCCGGCGAGATCCGCAAGATCCACCTCGAGTGCTACGCCACCATCGGCAAGGTCGGCAACCTGCAGCACGAGAACGTCGCCCTGGGCAAGGCCGGCCGTCGCATCTGGCTGGGCGTTCGCCCGACGGTCCGCGGCGTGGTCATGAACCCGGTGGATCACCCCCACGGCGGCGGCGAAGGCCGCACCTCCGGCGGCCGTCACCCCGTGACGCCCTGGGGCCAGCCGACTCGCGGCTACAAGACGCGCTCCAACAAGCGCACCACCAAATTCATCGTCAAGCGGATCAACTAGGAGGGGTAGTCAATGGCTCGTTCGCTTAAAAAAGGTCCGTTCATCGATGCCCACCTCCAGAAGAAGGTGGACACCGCCCAGCAGCTCAACGACAAGCGGGTCATCAAGACCTGGTCGCGGCGCTCCACGGTGGTCCCCACGATGATCGGCCTCACCATCGCCGTGCACAACGGCAACAAGTTCATCCCTGTCTACGTCACCGACAACATGGTGGGCCACAAGCTGGGGGAGTTCTCCCTGACCCGCACCTTCAGGGGCCACGCCGGCAAGTCCGACGCCAAGGCCAAGGGGAAGTAAGATGACGACCATCGTAAGCACCGCCACGCTCCGGCACCTTCGCGGCTCCGCCCAGAAGGCCCGGCTCGTGATCGATCTCATCCGCGGCAAGAAGGTGGGCGAGGCCCAGTGGATCCTGGCCTCCACCAAGAAGTACGCCGCCGGCCACATCAAGAAGATCCTGGACTCCGCGGTGGCCAACGCCATCGACAAGGATGCCGCCGTCAACCCCGACGAGCTCTTCGTCAAGAGCGCCTTCGTGGACGAGGGCTTCCGCATGAAGCGTGTCCGCCCCGCCCCCATGGGCCGGGCCTACCGCGTGCAGAAGCGCACCTGCCACATCACGCTCCAACTCGGCCGGGAGGAATAAACCATGGGTCAGAAAGTTCATCCGTACGGATTCCGTCTTGTCCACAACAAGAACTGGCACTCCAAGTGGTTTTCCAAGCGTGAGTACGCGACCCTCCTCCACGAGGATCTCAAGCTCCGCCGCGAACTGAAGAAGCAGCTCCACGGCCTGAACGCCATGGTGTCCAAGATCGACATCGAGCGCGCCGCCGACAAGGTGACCGTGCGCATCTTCACCGCCCGCCCCGGCATCGTCATCGGCCGCAAGGGCGCGGAGATCGACAAGCTCCGCGAGGAGCTCCAGGCCAAGCTCAAGCGCCCCGTGAGCGTCGACATCCAGGAGATCAAGAAGCCCGAGATCGACGCGCAGCTCGTGGCCGAGGGCGTCGCCCAGCAGCTCGAGCGCCGCATCGCCTTCCGCCGTGCCATGCGCAAGGCCGAGGAAGCCGCCATCCGCTTCGGCGCCAAGGGTTTCAAGATCAAGGTTTCCGGTCGTCTGAACGGTGCCGAGATCGCCCGCACCGAGGACTATCTCTCCGGCCAGATGCCCCTCCAGACGATCCGGGCCAACGTTGACTACGGCTTTGCCGAGGCCAACACCACCTACGGCATCATCGGCGTCAAGGTGTGGGTCAACCTCGCCGAAGCCGCCGTCGAAACCGTGAAGCGCTGAGGTAACAGCCATGTTGATGCCTAATAAGGTCAAGCACCGCAAAGTCCAGAAGGGCCGCACCTGCGGCGTCTCGACCCGCGGCAACGAAATTTCCTTCGGCGACTATGGACTCAAGGCCCTCGAGCACTGCTGGCTCACCAACCGGCAGATCGAGGCCGCCCGTATCGCCATGACCCGCCACATCAAGCGCGGCGGGCGCATCTGGATCCGGATCTTCCCCGACCGGCCCACCACCAGCAAGCCGGCCGAGACCCGCATGGGTTCCGGCAAGGGCGCGCCCGATGGCTGGGTTGCCGTGATCCGTCCCGGCCGCATCCTGTTCGAGATGGAAGGTGTGGACGAAGCCACTGCGAAGGAGGCCCTGCGCCTCGCGCAGATGAAGCTCTCCGTGGCCACCGAGTTCATCTCCCGAACCCCCCCGGAAGAGTGAGAGGCACGAGATGAACAAGAAGAATCCATTCAGCGAACTGGCTGGCAAGAGCATCGAGGAGCTGGCGCAGCTGGAGGCCGACCTGGCCGCCAAGCGGTTCACCCTCCGCTTCCAGCATGCCGTGGGACAGGTGGAGAACACTGCCGAGATCCGCAAGACGCGTCGCGAACTGGCCCGCGTCAAGACCGCCCTCAAGTCCAAACTGGCTGTGTGAGGAAACCATGAGCCTAGAACATAAGATGATTCGCAGTGGCGTAGTGGTCTCCAACAAGGCCGACAAGACGGTGGTGGTGAAGGTGGAGCGCAAGTTCCAGCACCCCCTGTACTCCCGGACCGTGAAGCAGACCGCGAAATTCATGGCCCATGACGAGACCAATGCCTGCCAGATCGGCGACGTGGTCAAGATCGTGGAGTCCCGTCCCCTTTCCAAGCGCAAGCGCTGGATGGTCCTCGAGATCACCCAGAAAGCTGGCGAGTAAGGAGCCGATATGATTCAGATGGGATCCATGCTAACCGTCGCCGACAACTCCGGCGCAAAGAAGATCTGCTGCATCCTGCCCCTGGGCGGCGGTGTGGGCAGGATCGCCCAGCTGGGCGACGTCATCACCGCTTCCGTCAAGGAAGCCATCCCGGGCGGCACGGTCAAGAAGAAGGCCGTCGTCCAGGCCGTCATCGTCCGCCAGCGGAAGGCCTTCCGCCGCAAGGACGGGTCCTACATCCGCTTCGACGAGAACGCCGCCGTCATCATCAAGAAGGATGGCGAACCGGTCGGAACCCGCGTCTTCGGACCCGTGGCCCGCGAGCTGCGCGAGCGGAAGTACATGAAGATCGTTTCCCTCGCCCCTGAGGTGCTCTAATGGACAAACCGACCAAGATGAAGCTCAAGAAGGGCGACGAAGTGGTCGTCATCGCGGGCAAGGAAAAGGGCAAGCGCGGCCAGATCGCCAAGGTCCAGCCCGCCACCAACAAGGTGATCGTCGGCGGCCTGAACATGATCAAGAAGGCCACCAAGCCCAACCAGCAGACCGGTGAAGGCGGCGGCATCATCTCCAAGGAGGCTCCCATCCACGCCTCCAACGTGATGCTGATCGACCCCACCACCCAGAAGCCCACCCGCAAGCGGGCCGAGTAAGAATTTTCCATCCCGTTCCTTCACATCTGTGAGAGAATGGCCATTCCGCCGATGGATGTCCGTCGGCGGAACACTTTGACAACCGAGGTTGGAAGGAAACGGGCCGGACCGCCGGTACCAAGCCCTTTCGCCCTCCCGAACCCTGGGGATGTAGTCGTCCCCCGGAAATGGAGGAAAGAATGCCTACTAGTGCGGAACCCCGCATCAAGGCCCGTTACCACGCCGAAGTGGCCGGGAAGCTTCAATCGGAATTCGGGTACACCTCTGCGATGCAAGTGCCCCGTTTGAACAAGATCGTCATCAACATGGGCGTCGGCGACGCCATCCAGAACATCAAGGTCCTGGACGTCGCCGTGGAAGAGCTCACCGCGATCGCCGGCCAGAAGGCCGTCGTCCGGAAGGCCAAGAAGAGCGTCGCCCAGTTCAAGCTGCGCGAGGGCATGCCCATCGCCTGCATGGTGACCCTGCGTGGCAACCGCATGTGGGAATTCCTGGACCGCCTGGTGAGCCTGTCGCTCCCCCGCGTCCGCGACTTCCGCGGCGTCCCCACCAAGTCCTTCGACGGACGCGGCAACTACACGCTCGGCCTCAAGGACCAGCTGATCTTCCAGGAGATCGACTACTCCAAGGTTGAAAAGATGAAGGGGATGAACATCACCTTCGTGACTTCAGCGCCCACGGACCCCGAGGCCCGTGCCCTGCTTGCCCACCTGGGCATGCCTTTCCGGAAATAGGGAGCCCACATGGCTAGCACCAACAAGATCTACAAGGACAGCGTCAAGCCCAAGTTTTCCACTCAGCACCGGAACCGCTGCAAGGTGTGCGGCCGTCCCCGGGGCTACATGCGCAAGTTCGAACTCTGCCGCCTTTGTTTCCGCAAGCACGCCCTCGCCGGCGAGCTCCCGGGCGTCCAGAAGTCCAGCTGGTAAGGAGAGGCATCCATGAACACTGATCCGATCGCCGATTACCTCACCCGCCTCCGCAATGGCATCATGGCCGGCCACGACGCCGTGGTCGTGCCCGCCAGCAAGATGAAGGAGCGTCTCTCCGCCATCCTGAAGCAGGAAGGCTACATCCACGGCTACAAGGCCGTCGAGCACGAGGGCCGCGACTACCTCATCATCCAGGTCAAGTACGTGAAGACCGGAGAGTCGGTCATCCACGGCCTCAAGCGCATCTCCAGCCCCGGCCTCCGCGTCTACGCCGGCGTCAAGGAGATCACCGAGGTCCAGGGTGGCCTGGGCATCTCCATCCTCACCACGCCCAAGGGCCTGCTGACGGGCAAGGACGCCCGCAAGCAGAACCTCGGTGGCGAGGTCCTGGCCCACGTCTGGTAGAAACCGCTCTCCAACCCTTTCCAAGGAAACCATCATGTCTCGCATCGGAAAAAAGCCAGTGGCACTGCCGTCAGGCGTCAAAGTGACCATCCACGGGGCTGAGGCCGTCGTCGAAGGCTCCAAGGGCAAGCTGACCTGCCCGATCCCCCAGGGGATCACCGTCGAAGTCGCGGCCGATTCCATCAACCTTACCCGCGTCAATGACGAAGCCCAGAACCGGGCCTTCCACGGCCTCACCCGCGCCCTGATCAACAACGCCGTCGTCGGCGTGACCACGGGCTGGAAGAAGGAACTGGACATCGTCGGCGTCGGCTACAAGGCTGCCATGGACGGCGAAAACCTCCGCCTCGACCTGGGCTACAGCCACCCGATCAACTATGCCGCTCCCCAGGGCATCACGATCGCCGTGGAAAAGAACACTCACCTCGTCGTGACCGGGATCGACCGCCAGTTGGTCGGCCAGGTCGCAGCGGACATCCGCAAGTACCGGAAGCCGGAGCCCTACAAGGGCAAGGGCGTCCAGTACACGGGTGAAGTCATCCGCCGCAAGGCCGGCAAGACCGGGAAGTAGGGAGCAACCATGGCTAACGACATCTCGATCCGCCGTCAGAAGACCAAGAATCGCATCCGGGGCCGCATTTCCGGCACCCCCGAGCGTCCGCGTCTCACCATCTACAAGAGCCTCAAGAGGATCTACGTGCAGGCCGTGGATGACACCCAGGGTGTCACCATCGCCGCCAGCTCGTCCCTCGAAAAGGGCCTGCGGGAAACCCTGGCCTCCGGCTCCAACATCGCAGCCGCCAAGGCCGTCGGGGAGAGCATCGCCGCTCGCCTGAAGGAAAAGGGCATCACGTCCGTGGTGTTCGACCGCAACGGTTATGTCTATCACGGCCGCGTCAAGGCGCTGGCTGACAGCGCCCGGGCTGCCGGGCTCCAGTTCTAGGAGGGTGAGGAACATGGCATACAATGCACCAGACACCAAGCCCAACTCCCAGAGCGGCGACCAGCAAGGCGAAATGAAGGACCAGGTCATCTACGTGGGCCGCGTCACCAAGGTCGTGAAGGGGGGCAAGAACTTCTCCTTCAGCGCGCTGGTGGTCGTGGGCGACGGCAACGGCAAGGTGGGCTTCGGCCTCGGCAAGGCGCTGGAAGTGCCTTCCGCCATCAAGAAGGGCATCGAGAGCGCCAAGCGGAACATGATCCACGTTCCCGTGTCGCCCAACCGCAGCCTGCCCCATCCCATCACCGGCCGCTTCGGCTCCGGTTCGGTCCTCATGAAGCCCGCTCCCGAGGGCACCGGCATCATCGCCGGCGCCGCCGTCCGCGCCATCATGGAAGCCGCCGGCATCAACAACGTGCTCACCAAGAGCCTCGGTTCCTCCAACCCCCACAACGTGGTTCGCGCCACCTTCGAGGGTTTCAAGAACCTCATGGATCCCTACACGGTCATGACCAACCGTGGCCTGGATCAGGCGGAGGCCTAAATGTCCCAGCTCCTCGGCAAGCAGGTCGTCATCACCCTCAGGCGCTCCAGCATCTGCACCGTGCCCAAGCATCGTGCGTTCCTCCAGACCCTCGGTCTCAAGAAGGTCGGAGACAAGCGGGAGTGCGAGTACACGCCGAATGTGCATGGCATGGTCAAGCGCATTCCCTACCTCATCGACGTCACGGTGAAGGGGTAAGACATGAAGCTCAACGAACTCAGGCCCGCAGAGGGCGCCACGAAGAACCGCAAGCGCATCGGCCGGGGCAAGGGCTCCGGCAACGGCAAGACCGCCGGAGCCGGCGAAAAGGGCCAGAAGTCCCGCCGGGGCTACAGCTCTCAGCGCGGCTTCGAGGGTGGCCAGATGCCCCTCCACCGCCGCCTCCCCAAGCGCGGCTTCACCAACATCCATGCCATCCAGCTCCAGGAGCTGGGCCTGGACTTCATCAGCACCCATTTCGCCGAAGGCGAGACCGTGTGCCTGGAAGCCATGAAGGACAAGAACCTGCTTGACCCCAAGATGGGCGGGATCGTGGTCCTCAAGCGCGGCGAACTGACCCACAAGATCACCGTGGTGGCAGACCGCGTCACCAAGGGCGCCCGCGAGGCCATCCTGGCCGTCGGCGGCACCATCCAGGAGCCCCCCTGCTCCAAGCAGGCGTCCAAGTAGTCCTTCCCGTTAGGATTTGAAACGCATGGAAAAGCTCCGGCAGTTGTTCTCCAACCCCGAACTTCGCAAGCGCCTGCTGTTCACGCTGACGATGCTGGTGATCTACCGGCTCGGCGTGCACGTGTCGGTGCCCGGCGTCAACGCCGAAGCCCTGGCCAAGAACCTGGGCAAGGCGGGGGATCTGTTGAACGTGGTTGACCTGTTCTCGGGCGGCGCCTTCAAGAAGTTCTCGGTGTTCGCCCTGGGCATCACCCCGTACATCACGGCCAGCATCGTGCTCCAGCTCATGGGCGCGGTGGTCCCGGCCCTCGAGAACCTCCAGAAGAAGGAGGGCGAGGCCGGCCGCCAGAAGATCAACCAGTGGACCCGGTTCCTCACCGTGGGCCTGGCCTTCGTGCAGGGTTTCGGCATCGCGTCCCTGGCCCAGAGCCTGGGGCCCGACGTGGTCATCAATCCCGGCCTCGGCTTCAAGATCCTGTGCGCCTTTACCTTATCCACCGGCACCATCTTCGTGATGTGGATCGGCGAGCAGATCACGGACCGGGGGGTCGGCAACGGCATCTCGCTCCTGATCTTCGCCGGCATCGTCTCGGGCCTGCCCAAGGCGATGGAGACCATCGGCACCATGTTCATGGCGTCCCTCAAGGGCGCCGGCAACGTGGCCCCTCCGGGCGTCTTCCTCCTCCTGCTGGCTTCCATGACCGTCGTCCTCCTGGCCGTCGTCCTCGTGGAGAACGCCTACCGGAACATCCCCATCCACTACGCCCGCCGGGTGGATTCCTCCCGGATGGCCAGCCAGCGCAGTTCCTACCTGCCCCTCAAGGTGAACACCGCGGGCGTCATGCCGGTGATCTTCGCCAGCTCGGTGATCTTCTTCCCCGCCACCATCGCCCAGTTCACGCGGTGGGAGTGGCTGAGCAAGGCCTCCAGCTACATCAGCCCGCAGTCCCACTTCTGGACCTACACCCCGATCTTCGTGGGCGTGGTCATCTTCTTCGCCTTCTTCTACACCAGCATCGTCTTCAATCCGGACGAGACCGCCGACAACATGAAGCGGTCCGGGGGCTACATCCCCGGCATCCGGCCCGGCAAGGAGACCTCGGTCTACATGGACAGCATCCTCTCGAAGCTGACCTTCGCGGGCGCCGTCTACCTGGCCCTGGTTTCCATCGTTCCCCTCGTGATCACCAATTCCATGCCGGGACTGAATTTCTACTTCGGCGGAACCTCCCTCCTCATCGTCGTGGGCGTGGCCATGGATACCGTGGCCCAGCTTGAGAGCTATCAGGTGATGCGCCGCTACGACGGGTTCCTGGAGAAGGGTCGCATCCGGGGTGGCCGGCTGGCACGCTCGGGAGCGAAGACGCCATGAAAATCCATATCCTTCTCGGGGCCCCTGGCAGCGGAAAGGGAACCCAGGCCAAGCGCCTGGTTCAAAAAAGGTCTTTGATACACCTGTCTACAGGTGATATTCTGAGAGATGCCGTCTCGAAAGGGACGGAGATTGGCCTTCGGGCCAAGGCCCTCATGGCCAGTGGCAAGCTTGTGGATGACGACACGGTTAACGGTCTTGTTTTCGCGCGGCTGCAGAACGAGAGCGGAGATGTGTTGTTTGATGGATATCCCCGGACCCTGCAACAGGCTGAATCCTTGGAGACTTTCCTCTCCTCCCAGGGAATCGGCCTCGGATTCGTGATCGACATCTTCGTCCCCGAGAGTGTCTTGGAAGCCCGTGTGGTGGATCGCATGGTGTGCAGCAACAACGATTGCGGCGCCATCTACCACCTCGTCACAAAGCGGCCCCACCAGGAGAACGTCTGCGATCTGTGCCACAGTCCGCTGAAGCACCGCGCCGACGACTGCTCCGAGGCCTTCAGAAGCCGGATGGTTGAATTCAACAAGACCTTCCAGCCTCTCCAGGCCTTCTACAAGGAGAGGCCGAACTATCGCACCGTCGACGGCAACCTCGCGCCCGATGCGATCCACGCCACCATCCTTGAACTTTTCCAGGAGCAAGCTTGAGCAAAGAAGAAGCCATTGAGCTCGAAGCCACAGTGGTGGAGTCCTTGCCCAATGCCGTGTTCCGGGTCGAGTTGGAAAACAAGCACCAGGTCCTGGCTCACATCAGCGGCAAGATGCGGAAGAACTTCATCCGCATCCTCCCTGGCGACAGGGTCCTGGTTGAAGTCACCCCTTACGATCTCAGCCGTGGCCGGATCATCTACCGATTCAAGTAACCTCACACATTAATCCCTGGGGGAAACCCATGAAAGTCAGGCCCTCTATCAAGAAGCTGTGCGAGCACTGCAAGGTGGTCCGCCGCGAAGGCATCAATCGGATCATCTGCAAGAAGAATCCCAAGCACAAGCAGCGCCAAGGCTAAGGAGTCAACATGGCACGCATCGCAGGCATCGATCTGCCAATTGCCAAGCGCATCGAGATCGCGCTTACGTACATCTATGGCATCGGTCGCCCCAAGGCTCAGAGCATTCTGACCCGGGCCAAGGTGGACTTCAGCACCAAGGTGCGGGATCTCACCGAGGACGAGGTCGGGCGCATCCGTCGCGTCATCACGGCCGAAGAGACCGTGGAAGGCGATCTGCGCAAGAACATTGGCATGGACATCAAGCGCCTCATGGACATCGGCTGCTACCGGGGCCTTCGCCACCGGAAGGGCCTCCCCGTCCGTGGACAGCGCACTCACACCAACGCGCGGACCCGCAAGGGCAAGCGCAAGACCGTGGCCGGCAAGAAGAAGTAAAGGTTGAGGAACTGATATGGCAAAGACTCAGTCAAAGACCGCCGGCAAGAAGGTGGTCAAGAAAAAAGAAAAGAAGAACGTCCCCCACGGCGTGGCGCACATCCAGGCCTCGTTCAACAACACCATCATTTCCATCTCTGACCCCATGGGGAACATGCTCAGCTGGGCGTCCTCCGGCAACCAGAACTTCCGGGGCACCCGGAAGGGCACGCCCTTCGCCGCGCAGATCGCGGCGGGCGTCGCCGCCGAGGCCGCCAAGGAACAGGGCATCCGCAGTGTGGATGTCCGCGTGAAGGGACCCGGGGCTGGCCGCGAAAGCGCCATCCGCGCCCTGAACGCCGCCGGCATTTCCGTGACCAGCATCCGCGACGTCACCCCCATCCCCCACAATGGCTGCCGCCCTCCCAAGCGGCGCCGGGTTTAAGAGAGGAGGAGAACCATGGCTCGATATCAAGACGCCGTTTGCCGCCTCTGCCGACGCGAGGGCATGAAGCTCTACCTCAAGGGTGAGCGCTGTTTCAAGGAGAAGTGCTCCTTCGAGACCCGCAAGGGCAAGATCCCCGGACAGCACGGGGCCGCCAAGGCGAAGAAGCCCACCGGCTACGCCCTCCAGCTTCGCGAGAAGCAGAAGGTCAAGCGCATCTATGGCGTGCTGGAAAAGCAGTTCCGCCTCTACTTCGAGCGCGCCGACTCCAAGAAGGGCGTGACGGGTCACAACCTGCTCTCCTTCCTGGAAAGCCGTCTCGACAACGTCGTTTTCCGGCTCGGGTTCGCCCCCAGCCGCGCCGCAGCCCGCCAGATGGTGATGCACGGCCACATCCTGGTCAACGGCAAGCGCTGCGACATTCCCAGCTACCAGACCAAGAGCGGCCAGAGCATCGAGATCTCGGTCAAGGCCCAGGCCAACGACTTCGTTAAGTCCTCCCTGGAAACCGCGGCTGGCCGCGGAATTCCCCAGTGGCTCACCCTCGACGCCGGCGCCTTCAAGGGCTCCGTCATCGCGGTTCCCAAGCGGGAAGATGTTCCTCTAGACATCAACGAGCAGCTGATCGTCGAACTCTACAGCAAGTAAGGGGACAGGAATGCTGAACATCAGCGATTTCCAGAGGCCGCGTTTCGCGGAGGTCAGTGCGAGCTCGAAGACCGGCTCGTACGGCGAGTTTGTCGCCTATCCCTTCGAACGCGGTTTCGCCACCACCTGCGGCCACTCCCTTCGCCGGGTGCTGCTCAGCAGCATCCAGGGCGCGGCCGTCACCAACGTACGGATCAAGGGCGTGCAGCACGAGTTCACGGCCATGCCCGGCGTGTGGGAGGACATCACCCACATCCTCCTGAACCTCAAGGAAATCCCTTTCAAGCTCCATTCCTCCCAGCCCCAGATCGTGACCATCAGCCACAAGGGCGAAGGCGTGGTGACCTCCGGGTCCATCCGCTGCAACCAGAATGTGGAAGTGATGAACCCCGATGTGCACATCGCCACCCTGGGCGAGGACGGGGAACTTGAGATGGAGATCCAGGTCTCCATGGGCCGCGGTTTCGTCACGGCCGACCGGAACCTGGACGAGAAGCTGGGCCTCGGGTTCATCCCCCTGGATTCCAACCACAGCCCCATCATCCGCGTGAACTACATCGTCGAGCCCGCCCGCGTGGGCCACAGCACGGACTACGAGAAGCTGACCCTCCAGGTGTGGACCAACGGCACGGTCGACCCCAAGGACGCGGTGAGCGATTCCGCCCTCATCCTCCGCGAGCACTTCCTCATCTTCGCCCGCCAGGACGAGGATGCCGTCGAAACCGAGCAGGGCGCCACGATCCTCACCACCGAGGGCGTGAACGGCATGCTGGGCAAGTCGGTCGAGGAGCTCGAGCTGTCCGTCCGGGCCAACAACTGCCTGCGCAACGCCAACATCACCACCATCGGTGAGCTGGTGCAGCGCACGGAAGCGGAGCTGATGAAGACCAAGAACTTTGGTAAGAAGTCGCTCCAGGAGATCAAGGACGAGCTCGCCCGCATCGGCCTCTCCCTCGGCATGCGCATCGAACAAGAAGTCTAAGGAGCTTACCCATGCGTCACAATGTCACCGGCAAGCGCCTTGGCCGCACCACCAACCAGCGCAAAGCCCTCATGAAGGGTCTCGCCATCTCGATCATCGAGCATGAGCGCCTCCAGACCACCCTCGTGAAGGCCAAGGAGCTCCGCAAGTTCGTGGAGCCCTTCATCACCCTCGGCCGCAAGGACACCGTCGCGAACCGCCGCCTGGCCATGGCCCGGCTCGGCAGCAAGAAGGCCGTGGAGAAGCTCTTCTCCGAGGAATTCTCTGCCCGCTTCGTCGGCCGTCCCGGTGGTTTCACCCGCATCCTCAAGACGGACCACCGTCTGGGCGACGCGGCGGACATGGCGATCATCGAGCTCGTGGACTACGTCCTGCCCGAGCCCAAGGAAGCCGAAGCCACCGCCGAATAAGGCGACAACCGCTTCACGAAAGGCGCCCTCCCGGGCGCCTTTTTCGTTGGGGCGGGTCAGTGCTGCGGCGGGGCCTCGAGCGCATCCCCGAGGTCCGGGTCCCAGGCGGCCGTGGCGAGGGTGGCGCCTCCTGGCTCGATGCGAAGGGTCCGCCGGATGAGGGTCTCCTCGGCGGCGCCTGCGCCATGGCGCAGGGTGAAACCCGCGTCCGGGTCGGCCGTGAGGACGAACCCCCGGGGAGTCCGGCTGGAGGCGTCCCAGAGGCGCAAGGCGAGGGGCGCTTCCCCGGCGGCCATGGGCAGGAACCGGACGGCGTGAGGCGGCAGGCGGTACGACTGGGCGACCGGCAGCACCACCTCGATGCGCGGCCTCACCTGGACGGCCCGGCCCGCCTTGTACCGCCATAGACCCTGCCTGCCCGGCCCAGGCTCCTGGGTGAAGCCGACGGTCCAGGTGGCGTCCGACCGGTTGGTGAGGGTCAGGAGCCGAAGGGCCTGGGAGGCGGGGGCGCCGGGCACGGCCAGGGGGGCCGGGCCTTGCCCGGGTTCCTTGGATTCCTGGGGATCCTTGCCCTCCGCGAGGCGGGGGCGGGACAAGGGCCTGGGGGCGTCGATCGCCTCGGCCGAGGTGCGCTTCACGCCGCGGGCCGCCTGCGGGGGGACGGTGGCGGACGCCTTGGCGGGCGGATCCCAGCCGTCCCCCAGGATGCGAACCGTATCCCCCTCGACGACGCAGGGATTCCAGCCCGGGACGCCGTGCCGGAACTCGAGGGTCACGACGGGGGAACGGCCCTCCTTGGCCTCCTCCTTCGGGAAGCGCAGATACAGGGCCCGGCTCCTGCCGAGGCCGCCCAGGGGGCCGGCGTCGAACAGGCCGCAGGTGACGTGCTCGGGTCCCTTCCCGGTGGGGCGGGTGAGGGTGAGGCGCTGGCCCGGGTCGAGGCGGACCTCCCTGACCCGGGCGGGAAGGCGGCGCTCCCCCGAAGGCCCTCCGGGATACACGAGCAGGTTCGCCTCCCTGGAGTCCAGGATCAGGGACCAGCGGGATCTGGACAGGTTTTCGACGTGCACGTTCCGGTTGGCCGCCAGAGGGGCCGCGACCAGGCAGACGGCGGAAAGGAGGACGCGCGTCGCGGGGACGGGGCGGGCGGATCGGGACATGGCTGGGCTACCTCGCCTCCAATAATAAAATATTAATGGATCAAGGCAAGGGCCGGAAGGGTCCGGGGTCAGGCCAGGAGGCCTGCCAGGAAACTGCCGGGGGCCACGTAGCCCTCCACCCGGTCGGGCCCGGTGCTCAGGTAGGCGATGGGGGTCTCCACGCTGGCGGTGAGGGCCTCCAGGTAGACCCGGGCCTCGGCGGGGAGCTTCGCGGGGTCCTGGATGCCCCGGGTGGGGGTGCTCCAGCCCTTGAAGTATTTGATCTCGGGCTGGATTTCGTTCCAGTCCTGGATGCAGGAGGGGATGCGGGTGCCCACGCGGCCTTCGCCGTCCCGGTAGCCCACCACCAGTCCCACCTGGTCGAAGCCGTCCAGCACATCCAGCTTCATGAGGCCCAGGCCGTCCACCCCGTTCACCCGGCAGGCGTGGCCGGTGATGACGGAATCGAACCAGCCGCAGCGCCGCGGCCGGCCGGTGGTGGTGCCGAACTCCCGGCCCAGTTCCCGGATGCGGTCCCCGGTGGCGTCGAGCAGCTCGCTGGGCATGGGCCCTGCGCCCACCCGGGTGGTGTAGGCCTTGGCGACCCCCAGCACGTGGGAGAGGGCCTTGGGGGGCAGGCCGGTGCCGGTGAAGAGGCCTCCGATGCTGCAGTTGGAGCTGGTGACGTAGGGATAGGTGCCGTGGTCGATGTCCAGCAGGGTGGCCTGGGCCCCCTCGAAGAGGATGGATTCGCCCTTGCGCCAGGCGCTCCACAGGAAGTCCTGGATATCGCCGATCATGGGCAGGAGGGGCTGGGCGATGGCCAGGATGTCCCGGGCGGTGTCCGCGACGGACGCCAGGCCGGCTTCGGCGCCCAGGAGCTGGCTCACCTCGGCGTGCCCGTGGCTGATGCGCTCGGGAAGCGTGGCGGCGTGGAGGAGATCCCCCATGCGAACACCCATGCGAGCGGCCTTCATCTCGTAGGCGGGGCCGATGCCCCGGCCGGTGGTGCCGATCTTGTGGAGCCCGCCTTCGCGCCACTTGTCCAGGGCGATGTGGTGGGGCAGGATGATGTGCGCCTTATCGGAAATCAGGAGACGATCGGTCAGGTCGAACCCGCGCTTGGCGAGCCGGTCCAGTTCCTGCAGGAAGACCTCCAGGTTGAGCACGACGCCGGAGCCCACCACCAGGAAGCAGCCCTCATGGAGCGCCCCGCTGGGAACCTGGTGCAGGGCGATGCTGACGCCGTCCACCACGACGGTGTGGCCGGCGTTGTTGCCGCCCTGGAACCGCACCACGTTCTGGAACCGCGAGCTCAGAAGGTCCACCAGCTTGCCCTTGCCCTCGTCGCCCCACTGCAGGCCGAGGATGGCCAGATTCTCCGCAAGAACACTCATGCATTTACCCCCATCCTCCAGATTACCGCGCCGGGGTCCGGTCTCCTAGGTACCGGAAGCAAATGGGGACACCAGGACCGGATGAGGCTACCCTTTAGTGTCCGGTCCTGTCTTCAGTGGGGAGGCGGGGTTCAGAATATTCCGGGGGGGCCGCATGTTCGAGAAATTCACCGAAAAAGCACGCCGCGTCATGTTCTTCGCTCGCTACGAAGCCAGCCAGTTCGGCTCGGAGAGCATCCAGAGCGGGCATCTCCTGCTCGGTCTCCTGCGCGAGGCCGAGAAGACCTCCATCCAGCTGCTGGATCGCATGGGCGTCCAGACCAACCTGCTGCGGGAGCGTCTCATTTCCGCCCTGAGCCCGCGCGACAAACGGCTCACGCCCAGCTCGACCAGCATCGACATCCCCATGGAGGAGGAGGTCAAGCGCATCCTCCAGCACGCCACCCAGGAGAGCGCCAAGCTCAACCACAAGCACGTGGGCGCCGAGCACCTGCTCCTGGGCATGCTGAAGGAGGAGCAGGGCCTCGCGGGCCGCCTCCTGAAGGAGGCCGGCGCCGACCTCATCGCCGCCAAGGAGATCCTCCTGGAAGCCACCAAGGAGGAGAAGATCGCCAAGAAGAAGAAGGAGCACCCGCTCCTGGCCGAGTTCGCGAGGAACCTCTCGGAGCTGGCCGAGCGCGGCATCTTCGACAACCTCATCGGCCGCGAGACCGAGGTGGACCGCATCATCCAGATCCTCTCCCGCCGCCGCAAGAACAACCCCATCCTCCTGGGCGAGGCGGGGGTCGGGAAGACCGCCATCGTGGAGGGCCTGGCCCAGAAGATCCACGAGGGCCTCGTGCCGCCGAGCCTGCAGGAGAAGCGCATCTACGCGCTGGACCTGAGCCTGGTGGTGGCGGGCACCAAGTACCGCGGCCAGTTCGAGGAGCGGCTGAAGTCCATCATCGCCGAGGCGTCCAAGGACCCCAGCGTGGTGCTCTTCATCGACGAGATCCACAGCATCATCGGCACGGGCGCCGCCGAAGGCAGCCTGGACGCCGCCAACATCCTGAAGCCGGCCCTTTCCCGCGGCGAGATCCAGTGCATCGGCGCCACCACCCACAAGGAGTTCGCCAAGTACATCGACAAGGACCGCAGCCTCGTGCGGCGTTTCCAGCCGGTGAACGTGAACCCCCCGGACGAGCCCGAGAGCCTGCGCATCCTGGAAGGCATCCGCAGCCGCTACGAATTGTTCCACCGGGTGCGCTACACCCCGGCCACCCTGCTGGCCTCGGTGTACCTCTCCAACCGCTACATCACCGACCGGTCGCTCCCCGACAAGGCCATCGACCTCCTGGACGAGGCCGGCGCCCGGGTGAAGCTCCGCGGCGGCGTGACCGTGGGGGAGAGCCACAAGGCCGAGGAGGAGCTGCACCGGGTCATCACGGAGATGAACGAGGCGGTGCTCAACCGCGACTTCGAGAAGGCCGTGCTGCTCCGCCAGAAGGAAGTGCAGCTGCGGGAGCAGATCACCGGGACCGAAGGGGAGCTGTCGGAGGAGGACTACGAGAGCTTCGCCGAGGTGACCGAACGGGACATCGAGGACGTGGTGGCCTCCTGGACGGGCATCCCCGTGCGGGCCCTCAAGAACGAGGAGAAGGCCAACCTCTCCCACATGGAAGAGCACATCAACGAGCGCGTCATCGGCCAGGAGGAGGCCGTGAGCGCCGTGAGCCGGGCCGTGCGCCGGGCCCGCACCGGCCTCAAGAACCCCGCCCGGCCCATGGGCTCCTTCCTCTTCCTGGGCCCCACGGGCGTGGGCAAGACCGAGCTGGCCAAGACCCTGGCCGGGTTCCTCTTCGGCGATCCCAAGAAGATGATCCGGTTCGACATGTCCGAATTCATGGAAAAGCACGAAGTTTCCAAGCTGCTCGGGGCCCCTCCGGGGTACGTGGGCTATGAAGAAGGCGGCATGCTCACGGACAGGATCCGGCGCAACCCCTATTGCGTCATCCTTTTCGATGAAATGGAAAAGGCCCACCCGGACCTGATGAACGTCCTCCTGCAGATCTTCGACGACGGTCAGGCCACGGACGCCTTCGGGAACCAAGTGGACTTCAAGAACACAATTATCATCATGACCTCCAATGTGGGCAGCCGGGAACTCCTCCCGGACAAGAACCTTGGCTTCGGGATAAAGGATGACCGTCCGGATTCGAAAGCTGGCGAAGCGCTCAAGGTGCTCAAGCGGACCTTCCCGCCCGAGTTCCTCAACCGCATCGACGAGATCGTGGTGTTCAACCGCCTCGGGGACGCGGAGCTCCGCAAGATCGTGCGCCTGCTCATCAACGACCTCAACGTCACCCTCCAGAAGCACAGCCTGGTCGTCACCCTCTCGGACGATGCCTGCGACTTCCTGGTGCGCACCACGGTCCGCGACCGCGCCTACGGCGCCCGGCCGCTCCGCAGGGCCATCCAGAAGATGGTGGAGGACCCCCTCGCCGAGCTCATGGTCGCCCAGGAGGAGGTGCCCGCGGGCATGGTCCACTTCGATCTGGTTGATGAGAAGCTCGTACCTTTGTTCACCGAGACACCCGCCGTTACCGAACCCCAGCTCACCGAGGTCCAGGGATGATTTAGAAATCCGCCTTGCGGGCGGCCCGGTTCGCCGGGGGACCTTCCAGAGAGACCGACGGCCCTTTCGGCCTTGGGAATTCAATGCTCGACCTTATGTAATGGATCATGAATGAGATTGCTCGCCGAACCCCAGCGCCAGACCCCTCGTCGCCCGCTTCTTAGCCAGTGGGCACGGGGCCTGTCCCCCCTGGTGCTGGCGGCCAGCCTCCAGGCCCTGCCGGCCCTGGCCCAGGACTCCGAGGTCATCACGAAGATCGAGGTCATCGGGGCGCAGAAGCAGACGGCGGAGACCATCATCTTCAAGACCGGCCTGAAGCCGGGCGACGACCTGCGCAACGTGGACCTCACCGCGATCCTGGACAAGCTCTGGGCCACCAATGCCTTCGACGACATCAAGTTCCAGGCCGATGACGAGGAGAACGGCAAGAAGCTCATCATCATCGTCAAGGAGCGGCCCCTCATCAAGGAAGTGGATTTCCGCGGCGGCACGGAAGTGGGCCTCAGCTCCCTGAAGGACAAGATCAAGGAGAAGAAGCTCACCATCAACCCCGATACCGTCTACGATCCGGAGGCGGCCCGCAAGGTCAAGGACCTCATCGTCGACCAGTGCGCCGAGAAGGGCTTCCGGAACCCGGTCATCGAGGTGTCCCTGGAGAGCATGGGGCCGACCGTCTCGCGGCTGGTCTTCGACATCAAGGAAGGCGGCAAGGTCAAGATCTACAAGGTCGCCTTCCGCGGCAACAAGGCCATCAGCAGCAAGGCCCTCGCCAAGGTCATGGCCAAGACCCGCAAGCACTGGATGTTCAGCTGGCTCACCTCCCATGACCTCCTGGTGGAGAAGAACATGGACGAGGACCTGATGGCCATCAAGAAGGCCTACTGGCGCCTGGGCTACAAGGACGTCTTCGTGGGCAAGCCCACCATCGAGGTGAGGGACGTCACCGCCGAGAAGAACAAGAAGAAGAACGAGAAGCGGGTCAAGGAAGGCAAGTCCCCCAAGTACGATCTGCGCGCGGAGCTGATGATCCCCATCCTGGAGGGCGAGGCCTATTCCGAGGGCACCTTCAAGCTCGAGGGCAACGACAACGTCATGAAGGGCGAGGCCGGCGAGAAGTTCTACCGCACGAAGATCGCCGAGGCCAAGCGGGACAACCACTCCTGGCTGGCCAAGCTGCTCAGCATCAAGCCCGACATCCAGGACCCCAAGGAGACCGAGAAGCGGCCCTTCGACCTGGATTCGCTCAACGCGGGCATCGACAAGGTCAAGGAACAGTACAGCAACATGGGCTACATCATGTTCCGGGCCGAGAAGAAGATGGATGTCCGGGAGGTGAACGGGGTCAAGAAGGTCGACGTCACCCTGAAGGTGGACGAGGGCGAGCTCTACACCGTGCGCCACCTGAACTTCGAAGGCAACAGCGTCACCAAGGACAAGGTCCTGCGCCGGGCCATGATCCTCAAGGAAGGCGACCCCTTCCAGACCGAGCTGTTCAAGGACTCCTTCACGGGCCTGGGCCAGCTGGGCTTCTTCGACGTCAAGAGCTCGGAACCCAAGGTCGACATCGTCCCCGACAAGCCCCAGGTGGACATCACCATCAAGGGCGAGGAGGCCGGCGTCAACGAGGTGCTCTTCCAGGGCGGCTACGGCTCGGTGCTGGGCTTCTCCCTGGGCATGAGCTTCTCCACGCGCAACCTGGGGGGCGGCGGCGAGACGCTGAGCCTGAGCTACAACGGCGGCAAGTACCAGCGCATGGCCTCCATCTCCTTCACCGAGCCCTACATCTTCGACCTGCCGTACTCCCTGACCACCAGCATCTCGGACGGGACGACGGACTACGACGCCTCCCGCGTGGGCGCGGCCTACGCCTACAAGCAGCTCTCCCGGGCCCTGGGCGTCTCCATGGGCACGCGTCTGTCCACGTTCATCCCCGGCAAGACCTGGGCCTGGTTCACCACGTACCAGGTGGGCTACACCTTCCGCATCCTCAAGATCGAGGGCGGCCGGAACTACTACTACCGGGACACCAGCTCCCAGCTCACCTCGACGATCAACAACTTCATCACCTACAGCACCGTCAACCATCCCTTCAAGCCCACCCACGGCACCAAGCTGTCCCTGGGCTTCGAGTACGGAGGCTGGCAGTTCGGCGGGGACCGGCCCTTCTACCGCACGACGCTGGAATTCGCCAAGTGGACGAACATCGGCGAGCGGCACATCTTCGGGTTCAACTCCAGCTACGGCTATGTGCGCAACCTGACCAACGACAGCCTGGCCATCTGGGAGCTGTATCGGCCCGGCGGCGAGAACTCCATCCGCGGCTACACCTACGGCCAGGTGGGCACGGCGGCCAGGGACAACAACAACACGTTCGTGGTCGTGGGCGGCAACAAGCAGTTCATCGCCAACGCCGAATACCAGTTCAAGATCGCCGACCAGTTCCGGATCGTGGCCTTCTACGACGCGGGCAACGCGTGGGCCCAGGGCGTCAAGATCTTCCACGAGTCCCTGCGGCGCAGCGCCGGTCTCGAGTTCCGGTTCTTCCTGCCCATCAGCCCGGCCCCGCTGCGGCTCATCTGGGCCCGCAAGCTCAATCCCTACGAGTTCGACACCGAAGGGAAGACGCAGTTCCAGTTCAGCATCGGCACCACCTTCTGATCCCAAACCACCCCCCGTCAACCCGGAGCCACCCATGCGCATCCTGAACGCCCTGCTGCCCCTGGCGGCCGTCGTGAGCCTTTCCGCCCAGGACATCACCCCCAAGATCGCCGTGTTCGTCCCCGACCGGCTCATCGCCAACACCGTGAGGGGCCGCCAGCTCTTCGCCGAGCTCGAGGTCACCAAGAAGAACCTCGAGGAGAAGCTCAAGGCCAAGGGCGAGGAGGGCGCGCGCCTCCAGGCCCAGCTCCAGTCCCCGAGCATCAGCGACGCCGGCAAGGAGCAGATCACCAAGCAGCTGCGCGATGCCGACTACGAGTTCAAGAAGCTCCAGGAGGACAGCCAGGCCGAGTTCCAGAAGACCCAGCAGAAGGTCTTCGGCCAGTTCCAGCAGGAGGTCGGCCCCATCGTCGACGCGGTGGCCAAGGAACAGAAGATCCAGCTGGTGCTGCAGTACCAGCAGGGCCTCATCGCCTACGGCGAGGAGAGCTGGATGCTGGCGTTCACCAACGAGGTGGCCAAGCGCTTCGACGCCAAGACGCCCGCCACCGGTCAGCCTGCCAAGCCGGCCGCTTCCGCCCCCGCCGCCAAGCCTGCCGCCAAGCCCGCCACCCCCAAGAAGTAGCTAGTCCCGGCCCGTAGAGCCGTAGCCGCCCCCGCCGCGCTGGGTGTCCCCCAGGGCGGCGGCGTCGCGTTCGGGGCGCCATTCCCAGGCCGGCACGGGGGCCAGGAGGAACTGGGCGATGCGCTCGCCCCGGGCCAGGGAGAAGGGGGCCGTCCCGTGGTTGACCAGCACCACGGCCACTTCGCCCCGGTAGTCCGCGTCGATGGTGCCGGGGGCGTTGAGCACGGTGACGCCGTGCTTGAAGGCGAGGCCGGACCGGGGCCGGACCTGGCCCTCGAAGCCCTCGGGGATGGCCATCACCAGGCCGGTGGGCACCAGGCGGCGCTCGCCGGGGGCCAGGGTCCACGTCTCCCCCTCGGCGATGGCGGCCCGCAGATCGAGGCCGGCCGCGTGGGGCGTGGCCCTTTCGGGCAGGGGAAGGCCCTCGCCGTGGGGCAGGAAGCTGATGGGGACCTGGATCATGGACACTCCGCCGTGCCCTCCACCTTAACGCGACCCTAACCCGGCGGGACCTCTTCTGCGTTACCTTTCATGAATGCGGAGGTCACCATGAGGATCGGGATCGCTTTGGCGACGTTGACGGTTTGCGCCGGCCTGGTGGCGGCGGAAGGGCCCGGCTCCGGCAACCGCACCGAGACCCGCTCCGAGAAGCTGGCCTTCGGGTCCAAGCTCTGGGTGAAGAACCGCAACGGGGCCATCCGGGTCGTGGGCTGGGACAAGGAGGAGGTTTCCCTCGTCGCCCAGATCCGGGACACCTCCAAGCGCAAGATCGACCTGGTGGTCCAGCACGTGGGCGCCGACCTGGACATCGAAGCCCAGTTCCAGCAGCCGGTGGTGGTGTTCAGCTTCGGCTTCGCCCCCAGCCCGCGCTGCGAGATGACCCTCAGCGTGCCCCGCAGGGTCATGGGGCACTTCCGCACCACCAACGGCCCGGTCTCCGTGGCCAGCCTGGAGGGCTACGCCCGGTGCGAGACCACCAACGGCGACGTGGTGATCCGGGACCTCAAGGGCGAATGCCTGGCCGAGACCACCAACGGCGCCCTGGAGGCCTACAACCTCAAGGCCCGCATCAAGGGCGGCACCACCAACGGCCGGATCCGCCTCGAGGACGTGGAGGGAGGCATCCAGCTGGAGACCACCAACGGCGGCATCGTCGCCAGGAACCTGGACGGCTGGGGCGAGGGGATCCGCCTGGAAAGCACCAACGGCGGCATCGAGGTGGTGCTGGGCAAGGCCACCGGCGATATCCGGGCCGAGAACTCCAACGGCGGCATCGACATCAAGGTCGCGGGCGCCACGGTGGTGGAATCGGCCAAGCACTCGGCACGGGTGAAGGTTCCGGGCCGGGAGCAGAAGATCACGCTGGAAACCACCAACGGCGGGATCACGGTCCGCTAATCTGGAGTCATGTTCGACCCGAGACCGTTCCTCCTGGCCCTCCTGGGCGCGGCCTGCGCCGCCCAGATCATCCAGCCGCCCGACGTGACGGACCGGACCCTGTCCAACGGGATCAAGGTGCTGATGGTGGAGCGCCCCGGCATCGGTGCCGTGCGGGCCGAGGTGTTCATCCAGGGGGGACGGGCCGCCGCCGGGGGCCTCGCCCCCGCGGCCGCCGACCTCCTGGCCCGGAGCCTCTTCCGCCGCCAGCCCCCCGCCCAGGTGGAGAAGGACCTGGACATGACCCTGCGCCAGGAGGGCACCGCCTTCGAGACCCTCCGGCTGGAGCGGCTCCGCCAGGCCCGACGCCCGGACCGGGCTCCCTCGCCCGAGCTCCCGGCCCTCCAGGCCATGCACCGGGCCGCCCTGGCGGCCATCCAGGACCACATGCGCCCCTCGGACGCCTGGGACGAGGTGGATGCCCTGGGGGGCACCCGCCGCAGCTGGGACGTGACGGCGGACTACATCGCCCATGGCTTGGACCTGCCCGCCGGCCAGGTGGAGGCCTGGTGCCGGCTGGAGGCCGCCCGCCTCGCCCACCCGCCCCTGGGCCGCTTCCCCCTGGAGCGGGAGCGGCTCCTGCTGGAGGTGGACAGCGGGAAGCCCCCCTGTCCGTCCTCCCTTTCCGTGCTGCTTTCCATGGCCCTGGCGGGGCGCCCCTATGCCCAGGCTTCCGAGTTCCATCGCTCCGACGTGGAGTCCATCACCCTGGCCGACCTGAAGGCCCTGGGAAGGCACCTCCTGGCCCCCGGGCGCATCACCCTGGTCCTGGTGGGCGATTTCCGCTCCGATGCCCTCCTGCCGGCCCTGGAGCGCGCCTTCGGTGTCCTGGGGAAGGGGGAGGCCGCCCCGGCGCCCGCGCCCTTCAAGGACGACGACCCCATGAACGCCCTGGAGTCGCCCGCGGGGCGGAAGATGCTGGTGAGCACCACCGGGGAGACCCGGATCATCGTGGGCTGGCGGATCCCCCCGGCCAACCACCCCGACGGCCCCGCCCTGCGCGCCCTCGCCCAGGTCATGGCCGGCAGCCCCAGCTCCCGCCTGAACCAGGCGCTCCTCACCACCAAGGGCGTCGCCGGCACCCTCGCCCTCAGCATCGGGGTGCCCGGGCAACGGGACCTGAACCTTTTGGTGGTGGACGCCGAACCCGCCGCGGACCACTCCCTGGCCGAGCTGGAGCAGGCCATCATGGGCGAGGTGCTGCGCCTGCAGCGCGAACCCCTGCCCGAGGCGGAGGTGCGCCGGGCCCAGGTCCAGCTGGAGGTGCTCCAGATCCAGGTGCAGGAGGACGCGGCCGCCCTGGCCGGCGCCCTGGGGAAGGCCCACTGCCAGGGGGGCGACTGGCGCCTGGCCTTCCGGGCCCTCTCCGCCGCCCGGGACCTCCGGCCCTCCGACATCCAGGCCGCGGCCCGCACCTACCTGGTGCCCTCCCGCATGACCGTGGCGCAGTTCGGTCCGGATCCGCTCCTCCTGCCCCTGGATCAGACCGAGAGCCGCCTGCTCCAGGTCCTCAATGCCCTGGTGCAGCGCCGCATGTCCGATCCCGTCGAGGCCCAGGGCGTGCTGCGGGAGGCCCTCAGGCAGCTGCGCATGCTGAGCCCCGGCGAGCGCCTGCAGACCCTCAAGCTCCTGGAAGCCCAGGTGGCGCCATGAGGGCCTGCCTGTTCCTGGCCTGCGCGGCGCTCGCGGCCGCCCCGGGGCCCCAGACCTTCACCCTCCCCTCCGGGTTGCGGTGCCAGCTGCTGGAAAACCATGACCAGCCCCTCATCCGGGCGGAACTGGCCGTGCGATGGGACGGCGAGCCACGGCCCGGCCTGGGCGGCTTCCTGGCCCAGCTCATGCGGGCCGGGGGGGCCGGGACGTACACCCGCCCCGAGTTCAACCGGGCCCTGGACGACCTGGGCATCACCTTCGGGTTCGAGAGCGGGCCCGGCCTCTACCGGTGGACCCTGGCCACGGACAGCCGCAGCCAGGAGCCCGCCATGGAGCTGCTGGCGGACGCGGTCTTCCGGCCGGCCTTCGACATGGGGACCCTGGGGGCCCAGCGCCTGGCCGTGGGCCGGCAGTTCACCGCCGCCGGCGCCCAGGACCGCGGCCGGGCCCGCTTCCTGTGGGCCCTGGGGGACCCGTCCGTGGAGCTGCCCCTGGTCGCCGGGGCCGTGGACGCGATGGACTTCACGGAACTGCAGGCGTTCCGCCGCCGGGTGGTGCGCCCCGAGAACGCCTCCCTCGTCCTCCACGGCGACCTGAGCCTGGTCCAGGCCAAGGAGCTCGTCTTCCTTCATTTCGGGCTTTGGGGGCCGGGTCCCCGGACAGCCCCCCCGGGGACAACCCCCCAGGCCGCCGCCGAACCCAGGCTCCTGGAGGTGCTGGACGGCGGCGAGGCCGAGCTGTGGGCCGGACGGTCCGCGGCCGGGTGCGATCCCGCCGTGCGGGAACTGCTGGAGGACCTGCTGCAGCAGCTGCCCCGGGTCCTGTCCCCGGGCCTCGTCGGCGAATGGGGCGTCGGTCCCGGCCGGCCGCTCCTCCTCAAGGTCAAGGCGGGCGCCGGCGCGCGGGACGGCCTGGTGGCGGCCTTCCTGCGGACCCTTGAGGGGATGCGGACGCAGGGCTTCACGGAGCAGGACCTGGACCGGGCCCGGGCCCGGTGGAAGGCCCGCGTCGCGGCCCTGCCCCTGCATCCCCAGGACCTGGTCCGCCGCCTGCAGGAGGGGGTCCTGGACCCCGCCTTCGCCGCCCGCGTGGAGGCCGTGCGGCTGAAGGAGGTCAACGAGGCCCTGGCCGCCCTGCTGGCCCCGGCGGACCTGCGGTACCTCCTGCTGGGCGGGGATGCCGCCCTGGTTCAGAAGGCCGAAGCGGCGGGCCTGGGGCCCGCGGTGGCGATCAACTGACCTGGACCCCGAAACGGGCCGCGAGGTCCAGATAGCGCTCCTGGATCCCCCGGATGACCTGCGGAGGCAGGTGGGGCGCCGGGGGCCGCTTGTCCCAGTCCGGGAGGGTCTCCAGGTAGTCCCGCAGGAACTGCTTGTCGAGGCTGGGGGGGTTGGAGCCGGGCCGCCACGCGTCGGCCAGCCAGTACCGGCTGGAGTCGGGCGTGAGCACCTCGTCGATGAGCATCAGGCTGCCGTCCTCCAGGAGGCCGAACTCGAACTTGGTGTCGGCCAGGATGATGCCCCGTTCCAGGGCCAGCTCGCAGCCGCGTCGGTACAGGGCCAGGCTGGCCGTACGCACCCGGGTCGCCAGCTCCTGGCCGATGAGTCCGGCCATGGTGGCGAAGTCGATGTTCTCGTCGTGGCCCTCCTCGGCCTTGGTGGAAGGGGTGAAGATGGGTTCGGGCAGGCGGTCGGCATTCCGCAGGCCGGGGGGAAGGGCGATGCCGCAGACCGTGCCGCTCTTTCCGTATTCCTTGAGCCCGGAACCGGCCAGGTAGCCGCGCACCACGCACTCCACGGGCAGGGGCGCGGTCTTGCGCACCAGGATGGAACGGCCCCGGAGCAGGTCGGCATGGGGCCGGAGGGCCTCGGGGTAGGCCTCCACCGCCGTGGCCTCCAGGTGGTTGGGAAGGAGGTCCGCGGTGGCGCCGAACCAGAAGTTGGCCACCTGGGTGAGGATCCGGCCCTTGCCGGGGATGCCTTCGGGCATGATGCAGTCGAAGGCGGAGATGCGGTCGGTGGCCACGATGAGGAGGCTGCGCCCGAGGTCGTAGACATCCCGCACCTTGCCGCGCCGGAAGGCGGGGAGGGGCAGGTCGGTTTTCAGGAGTGCGTCCATGGCGTCCTCGTTCAGGGGGTGGAAGGCAGTTCCGGGATGTGCCGGGGGGTGGGGGCCAGCCAATGGAGGGCCATGGGCAGGAGCTGGTAGCGGTTCTGGATGTTCACCCACCGGGATAGTTCGGTTTCCCGCACGGTGGTTCCCGGCCCGGTGACGGGCAGGCCGCGCTCGGCGCAGAAGGCCTGGACCTCGGCGCCGGTGACGCCCAGAAGGGCGGGCAGGACCTCGAAGGGGTAGGTGTTCTCGTTGAAGGCCGGGGCGAGGATCCGGAAGTCGAAGGTCTCCCGGAGCACCGAAAGGGTGGCCTCCCGGTTCAGCTCCAGGGCCGCGTCCAGGTGGGGGAAGGGGTCCTGGCCACCCAGGCTCCGGGCCTGGGCGGCGCCCAGGTGGGCCAGCGGGTGAACGGGGTTGGCCTTGAGGAGCTTGGCGAAGGCCTCCCCGGCTTCCAGGGCACGCCCCAGATTGATGAGACATTCACCCCTGTGCAGCAGGGATTCGGCGTTCCGGGGGTCCTGGGCGAGGATGCGGTCGGTGATCTCCAGGAGTTCCTCCACCATGCCGGCCTTGCGCAGGAGGGCTGCGAGGTTGTCCAGGGCCGAGCGGTGGTTGGGGGTGAGGAGGAGGAGCCGCTCCAGGAGCTCGATGGCGTGGGCGTCGTCCTGCTCCTGTTCGGCGCGCTGGGCCCAGTCCCAGAGGACCTCGGCCTGGCGCGCCACGGGGTGGCTGAGGGTGCCCCGGCGCTCGTCGGAGGGGTGCAGCAGCTGCGTGCAGACCCAGGTGTAGCGGCCGGGGTCCCGCCCGCCCGGAGCGCCCAGTTCGTCCTCGATCGCCCGGATGACGGTCTTCAGGCCGCGGTCCCACAGGGGCGGCACCGGCATCTGCACATGGGTCTGAAGCTCGCGGCGCAGGGGCTGGAGGGGGTCCCCCGTGCGGCCCAGGTGGAGCTTCAGGCGCAGGAAGCGCAGCTCGGCGGGGGGATCGGTCTCGACCCGCACCCGCAGTGCGAGTTCGCCCGTGTCCGGGTCGAAGCCGTCGAGGAGGAGGTACTGGAGGTGGGCCCGCATACCAAGAGATTAGCAAAGGTAGTTGACCGCGAGTCCTTTAGCCATGAATATTGGGATGTTCCAGAGTTGCAGGGAGCCGCCATGAAAATCCTGTCCGTCGTCGGTTGCGCGCTTATCGCCTTGGCACCCGCGACGGCGCATGCGGGGGGCCTTGAACTGGGATTGCTGCTGGACAAGCAGGTGGGCAAGGCCCAGGCGCTCACGGCGCCCTCCAACGGCCTGAAGGCGGGCAACTACGATTCGGTGGGCCCCACCGGCCTGGGCTTCCGCGCGGCCTACACCTTCCTGGACCTGAAGATCGCGGGCCTGGGCGCGGCCGTGACCTACCACCCCAAGGCCGAGGGCGACCTGAAGCTGGGTTCGGCCACCCTGGGCAAGTACGGAAGCGAATATTCCGCCGTGGGCCTGCAAGCGGATTGGAAATTCATCATCAACCTGAACGCCGGCATCGATTACCGGTTCGAGAAGCTGACCACCTCCGGGCCCGGCCTGCCGACCGAGACCACGAACCTCGGCCGCCCCTGGGTGCGCGCGGGGCTGGGGTTCTCCGCCCCCCTGCCGGTGGTGAGTCCCTTCGTGCGCCTGGAAGTGGCGGCGCCGCTCAGCACCCCTGCCAAGGGCGACGGCAACGAGGAATTCCGCAAGGCCATGGCGCCTTCCTTCCAGGTCGCCCTGTACGGGGGCATCCGCTTCTAGGGGCCGAATGGAACTGCGCGTTCTAGGATGTTCGGGAGGCGAGGCCGAGGGCAACCGCCTGACGGGGCTCCTCGTGAACGGCACCGTCGCCATCGACGCGGGGAGCCTCACCCAGGCCCTCTCGCTCGAGGAGCAGGTGGAGATCCGGCAGATCTTCATCAGCCACTCGCACCTGGACCACATCTGCACGCTGCCCTTCTTCACCAAGAACATCTTCGGGCACACCGACGTGCCCGTGGAGATCCACGCCCTGCCCGAGACCCTGGACGCCCTGCGCCGGCACCTCTTCAACGACGAACTGTGGCCCGACTTCTCGGTGATCCCCAGCCCCGACAACCCCATCATCCGCTTCACCGAGATCGAGCCCGGCCGCACCTACGAGGTGGAGGGCCTGCGCATCACGCCCATCCCCGTGAACCACCTGGTGCCCTGCGTGGGCTACTGCGTGGAGGACGACCACTCCGCCTTCATCTTCAGCTCCGACACCGCCGCCACCGACAAGGTCTACGAGGTGGCCAACGCCACGCCGAACCTGCGGCTCTTCATCACCGAAGCCAGCTTCCCCAATGCCCAGGGCTGGCTGGCGGACGCCTCGAAGCACCTGACCCCGGAGAAGCTGGGGAAGGAACTGAAGAAGCTCAAGGTGGACGTGCCGGTGGGCATCTACCACCTGACGCCGGGGGACCGGGCGGTGATGCTGCCCGAACTGAAGGCACTGAAGGATAAGCGGTTGAAGCTTCTGGATCAGGACTCACGATTCCAGTGGTAGGGCAACGCTCATGTCCTCAGGAATTGAACCGATTGAAAACCGGACTTTGAAACGGTTTGGATAGGCCGTTCATTCCCCAGCGTGAATTGGGTGAAATGGGGTGTCATTGTGGGTGTCGGTGCTTGAATTGGGTGAAATTGGGTGTAGTTTTGGGTGCATGTTCCGCACTGAATCCCTCCAGATCACCCAGGAATTCCTGAACCTCATCGCGAGGATCGAGGAATTCAAGGGAATCTGGCGCACCCTGGGCGTTCTGGCCCCGGACCGGCTGGCGACCCTGCGCCGGGTGGCTACGGTGGAAAGCATTGGATCCTCCACCCGCATCGAGGGCAGCCGGCTCACCGACAGGGAGGTGGAACGCCTTCTGGGTGCCCTGGAGATCCGGGAATTCGCAACCCGGGACGAGCAGGAGGTCGCTGGCTACGCGGGGGTGATGGAGCTGATTTTCGCCTCATGGCAGGACATCGCCTTCACCGAGAATCATGTCCGCCAGCTCCACCGGGACCTGCTGGTCCACAGCGACAAGGACGCTTGGCACCGGGGCGACTACAAGACCACTTCCAACTCCGTGGCGGCCTTTGATGCGGAAGGGAACCAGGTGGGGGTGGTCTTCGAAACCGCCGCGCCGTACGACACCTCCCGGTTGATGGGGGAGCTGACCGGGTGGGTCCGGGAGGAGCTGGAGAGTCGCCGGATCCATCCCCTGCTCGTCATCGCCATCTGGGTGGTGGTCTTCCTGGAGATCCACCCGTTCCAGGACGGCAACGGCCGCCTCAGCCGTGCCCTGACGACGCTGCTTCTCCTCAAGGCGGGCTACGCCTACGTTCCGTACAGTTCCCTGGAGAGCATCATCGAGCGGAACAAGGAGGCGTATTACCTCGCGCTGCGAAGGACCCAGGGAACCATCCGCACCCAGGCTCCGGACTGGCAGCCCTGGGTGGGATTCTTCCTGCAGTCCCTGCACGAGCAGACCCGCGTCCTTGGCCGCAAGATCGAGCGCGAGAAGAAGGTGCTGGCGGCCTTGCCCAGGCACTCCCTCCTCATGGTCGAATTCGTCCGCGAGCAGGGAAGGATCACCATGCGGGAAGCGGTCCGGGTTACGGGCGCCAGCCGGAATACGCTCAAGGTGCAGCTCCGGACCCTGGTGGTATGGGGTTTGCTGAACCAGCACGGGCAGGGGCGGGGCGTCTGGTACGACCTCGCATGAACGAAGGGCCGGGACGAATCCCGGCCCTTCATTCCCAGGTCGTTCAATCAGTGCCCGATCGGTTTCCCTGCAGCCTGCAAGCGCACCAGGCTGGCGGCGAGCTTGGCCTGGGCCACGTCCAGCTCGTCCTCGGTGTCGGCGTCCTTGATCATCTTCAGGGCGCGGACCCGGGCGGCCTCGGCGCGGTCGGCGTCGATCATGTCCACGGTCTCGCTGATGCGGGCCAGGACGGTCACATGGTCGGGACCCACCTCGGCGAAGCCGCCGAAGACCGTGAGCCAGTGCTTCTGGTCGTTCTCGGTGTAGTAGACGAGGCCGGTGCCCAGGGCCGTCACCAGGGGGGTGTGGCCGGGCAGCACGCCGTAGTAGCCCAGCTCGGCGGTGGGGAACTGCACCTCCGAGACGTGGGCGGAAAAGACCCGGCGTTCGGGGGTAAGCACTTCGAGGAGGATGGAGTCGGTCATGGCAGCCTCAGGCCTGGGCCAGCTTTTCCGCCTTCGCCGCGGCCTCTTCGATGGTGCCGACCATGTAGAAGGCCTGCTCGGGGAGATGGTCCCACTTGCCGTCGCAGATCTCCTCGAAGCCGCGGATGGTCTCCTCCAGCTTCACGTACTTGCCGGGCATGCCGGAGAAGGTCTCGGCCACGTGGAAGGGCTGGCTGAGGAAGCGCTGGAGCTTGCGGGCGCGGGCCACGGCGAGCTTGTCGTCGTCGGAGAGCTCGTCCATGCCCAGGATGGCGATGATGTCCTGGAGCTCCTTGTACTTCTGCAGGATGGCCTTCACGCGCATGGCGGTGCCGTAGTGGCGCTCGCCCAGCACGCGGGGGTCCATGAGGCGGGACGTGCTGGCCAGGGGATCCACGGCGGGGTAGATGCCCAGGGCGCTCAGCTCGCGGGAGAGGTTGGTGGTGGCGTCCAGGTGCGCGAAGGTGGTGGCGGGCGCGGGGTCGGTGTAGTCGTCGGCGGGCACGTACACGGCCTGCACGGAGGTGATGGAGCCCTTCTTGGTGGAGGTGATGCGCTCCTGCAGCTCGCCCATCTCGGTGGCCAGCGTGGGCTGGTAGCCCACGGCGGAGGGCATGCGGCCCAGGAGGGCGGAAACCTCGGCGCCGGCCTGGGTGAAGCGGAAGATGTTGTCGATGAAGAGCAGCACGTCCTTGCCCTCGGCGTCGCGGAAGTGCTCGGCGACGGTGAGGCCGGTGAGGGCCACCCGGGCGCGGGCGCCGGGAGGTTCGGTCATCTGCCCGTAGATGAGGGCCACCTTGCTCTCGGCGATGTTCTCCTTGTTGATGACGCCGGAGTCCATCATCTCGACCCAGAGGTCGTTGCCCTCGCGGGTGCGCTCGCCGACGCCGGCGAACACCGACAGGCCGCCGTGGCCCTTGGCCAGGTTGTTGATGAGCTCCATGATCAGCACGGTCTTGCCCACGCCGGCGCCGCCGAAGAGGCCCGTCTTGCCGCCCTTGGCGTAGGGCTCCAGGAGGTCGATGACCTTGATGCCGGTCTCGAACATCTCGGCGGTGGTGTTCAATTCGTCGAGCTTGGGGGCCTCGCGGTGCATGGGCAGCGTGGTCTTGTTGCCCAGGGGGCCGCGCTCGTCCACGGGCTTGCCCACGACGTTGATGATGCGGCCCAGCGTCTCGGGGCCCACGGGCACCTGGATGGCGCTGCCGGTGTCGACCACCTTCTGGCCGCGCACCATGCCCTCGGTGGGCTCCATGGCCACGCAGCGCACGCGGTTCTCGCCCAGATGCTGCTGGACTTCGAGCGTCACGGTGCTGGTGACGCCGTTGGCGTCGGTGATGTCGGTGAGGATGGCGTTGAGGATCTCGGGGAGGTGGTTCTCCTCGAACTCCACGTCCACGGCGGGGCCGATGATGGCGATGACGCGGCCTTGCTTCATTTGACTCATGTCGGACCTCAGGGCTAAGGGGGATTGATCAGGCGTTGGCGCCGGACACGATCTCGATGATCTGGTTGGTGATGGAGGCCTGCCTCAGCTTGTTCATGTTGAGGGTGAGGCGGGCGATCATGTCCTCGGCGTTGGTGCTGGCCTTGTCCATGGCTGCCATGCGCGCGCCGTGCTCGCTGGCGGAACTCTCCAGCAGGGCGTGCAGGAACGTGGTCTCGATGAAGCGGGGCAGGAGGGCGTCCAGAACCTTGGCGGGGCTGGGCTCCAGGAGGGGGGGCACGGCCTCGTCGGCGTGGGCGGGGATCTCCATGGGGAAGATGCGCAGCGTCGTGGGCACCTGGGCGAGGGCCGAGGCGAAGTAGTTGTGGATGACGTACAGCGCGTCGATCTCGCCGGCCTCGTACTGCTTCGCGGCTTCCACCGCGATCTCCTGGGCCAGGGCCGGGAGCCCGGCCAGGGCGATGCCGGTGCGGTCCGCGGCGTAGGCCATGCCGCGCTTGCGGGCCCAGTCCGCGGCGCGCTTGCCCACCGCGTCCAGGTGGACGATCCTCGAGCCGGTGGTGGTCACGAAGGCCGTGGCCTGCTTGAGCACGTTGGCGTTGAAGCCGCCGCAGAGCCCCTTGTCGCTGGCGATGACCACCAGGCGGATGTTCTTCTCCTCGCGGGGGGCGAGAAAGGCCTGGGCGATGGGGCTGTCGACGGAGGCGCCCAGCTCTTCCGAGCGGGTCACCACGTTGCGCACCACGTCCAGCATCTTGGCGGCGTAGGGGCGCAGGGCCAGAAGGCTTTCCTGGGACTTCCGCAGCTTGACGGCGGAAATCATCTTCATGGCCTTGGTGACCTGCTGGGTGTTCTTCACCGACCGGATCCGGCGGCGAATGTCCTGTAGGCCGGCCATGGGTTATGCTCCCGCGGGCTGGTTGAGCGAAGCCTGGAAGGTCTCCTTGAAGCTCGTCACCTGGACCTTCAGGGCGGCCTTGGTCTCGTCGGAGATGACCTTGGTGTCCCGGATGGCCCGGAGCAGCTCGGGAGCGTTGATGTCGAGGTACGAGTGGAGGCCGGACTCGAACTTCCGGCACTGGTTGACCGGCAGGTCATCCAGGAAGCCGGCGGTGGCGGCCCAGATGGTGACCACCTGCTTCTCCACGGGCATGGGCACGTACTGGGGCTGCTTGAGGATCTCCACCAGGCGCTGGCCGCGGTTGAGCTGGGCCAGGGTGCCCTTGTCCAGGTCGGACCCGAACTGGGAGAAGGCCGCCAGCTCGCGGTACTGGGCGAGCTCGAGCTTGATGGAGCCGGCCACCTGCTTCATGGCCTTCACCTGGGCGGCGCCGCCCACGCGGCTCACCGAGATGCCCACGTTCAGCGCGGGCCGGACGCCCGAGTTGAAAAGGTCGGATTCCAGAAAGATCTGGCCGTCGGTGATGGAGATGACGTTGGTGGGGATGTAGGCGGAAACGTCGCCGGCCTGCGTCTCGATGATGGGCAGGGCCGTCAGCGATCCGCCGCCACGCGCCTTGCTGAGCTTGGAGGCGCGTTCCAGCAGGCGGGAGTGGAGGTAGAACACGTCGCCGGGGTAGGCTTCGCGGCCGGGAGGGCGCCGCACCAGGAGCGAAATCTCGCGGTAGGCCACGGCCTGCTTGGAGAGGTCGTCGTAGATGGCGAGGACGTGCTGGCCGGGGTTCTCGGCGGAGGCCTCCTTGCCGTCCACGCCGTGCCACATGAAGTACTCGCCCATGGCCGCGCCGGTCATGGGGGCCAGGTACAGCAGGGGCGCGGGCTCGGAGGCCGTGGCGGCCACCACGATGGTGTGCTTCATGGCGTCGAAGTCTTCCAGGGTCTTCACAACCTGGGCGACCGTGGAGCGCTTGAGACCGATGGCCACGTAGATGCAGATGACGCCCGTGTCCTTCTGGTTGATGATGGCGTCCAGCGCCACGGCGGTCTTGCCGGTCTGGCGGTCCCCGATGATCAGCTCGCGCTGGCCGCGGCCGATGGGGATGAGGGCGTCGATGGCCTTCAGGCCGGTCTGCATGGGCTGGCTCACGGACTCGCGGTCCACGATGCCCGGGGCGATGCGCTCGATGGGGTTGCGGCCGGCGGAGGCGATGGGGCCCTTGCCGTCGATGGGGTTGCCGAGGGCGTCGATGACGCGGCCCACGAAGGCCGGGCCCACGGGCACGCTCATGATCTTGCCGGTGCGCTTGACTGTGTCGCCTTCCTTGATGGCGGCGGTCTCGCCCAGCAGGATGATGCCGACGTTGTCCTCCTCCAGGTTGAAGGCCAGGCCCTTCACGTCGTGGGGAAGCTCCAGCAATTCGCCGGCCATGACCTTCTCGAGGCCGTGGGCCCGGGCGATGCCGTCACCCACGCTGATGACCGTCCCGATCTCGGAAACGTCCACCTGGGCGTCGAAGCCTTCGATCTGGCTGCGGATGATGCGGGAAATCTCTTCCGCGCGAATGTCCATGCGTTCCTCCGAAATTCCGGGACGGGGTTAGGCAGAAAGGAGCTTGGCCTTCAGGAGCCGGAGCTGGCCCTGGAGGGAGGCGTCGTAGACGGTGGAGCCCACCTGGACCTTCACGCCGCCGAGGATGGCGGGATCCGGCTGCCAGCGGAACCGGATGGTCTTGCCGGTGCGCTGGGCCAGGGTGGCCGTGAGGGCCGTGGTCTGGGCCCCGGTGAGGGGCTGGGAGCTCTGCACGCGGGCTTCCACCACGCCCGTGGCCTGGTCGACGAGTTCCGAGTAGGCCTCGGCGATCTCGTGGACCAGCGGCAGGCGAGCGGCCTTGGCCACCACCTGGAAGAACGTGCGCACCGTGGCGCTCATCTTGCCCTGCTCGAGGATCGCGTCGAAGGCCGCGGCCTTGCGGGACGGGGCCAGGAGGGGGTAGAAGGCCAGGCGGGTGAGGTCGGGGTTGGCCTTCACCAGGGCGGAGATCTCCGTGAGCTCCTCCCGGTAGGCGGCGAGCTTGCCTTCCTTCTGGGCCAGATCCGCGAGGGCCTTGGCGTAACGGCGAGCGACGAGGCGGTTGCTCACTGGGCACCTCCGACCTGCTGGATGGACTGGTCGATGACGCGGGCGGCCACGTCGCCGGTCACCTGGTTCTGGAGCCGGCGGCTGGCGCCCTCCACGGCCAGGGTGGCCACCAGAGTGCGCAGCTCGGCTTCGGCGGCGCGCTTCTGGTAGTCGATGTCGGCGGCGGTCTGGGCCCGGATCTGGGCGGCCTCGGCCTGCGCGGACTGGATGATGCGCTCCTTCTCCGCCTCGGCCTCGGTCTCGGCCTTGGCCATGATGCCGGCCAGCTCCGCCTGGAGCCCGGCCATGCGGCCCTCCAGCTCGGCGATCTGGGCGTCGGCTTCGGCGCGCTCGCGCTCGGCCTGGCTGAGCTTGTCCTCCAGCTCCTTGGCCCGGGCCTTGAAGGCGCTGGACAGGGCGCCCTTCAGGAGGAGGAAGAGCAGCCCCGCGAAGAGGGCGAAATTGAAGGCCTGGATCCCGAACTGGCCGGCCTTGCCCAGCTCCATGCCGAAGAGCTTGAAGGGGACGTGGTGCGCTCCCCCGTGCCCTTCGCCGGTGGCCTCATGGCCGCCCTCGTGGGCCGCTGCGGCCTCATGGCCGGCCGAAGCCTCATGGCCTTCGGGCTTTGCTTCATGCCCTTCAGGCTTGGTTTCGGGCTTGGCCTGGGCGTGGCCGGCGGGCTCCTGGGCCCGCAGGGCGGGCGTTCCGGAAGCGAGGCCGCAGAGAAGGGCCAGGAAAACGAACGGTCGGAGGATTTTCATCATGCCTGCCGGAGAAGATGGGAAACCATGGATTCGGAAAGGGCTTCCACCTGGGTCATGAGATCGGCCTTGGCCGATTCCTGCGTGGCCTTCAGTTCGGCCAGGGCGCGCTCCCGGTGCCCCGCCGATTCGGCGCGGGCCTTGTCCAGCAGGGCCTCCTTCTCCGCGGACGCGGCGGCGGAAAGGCTCTTGCGGTGCTCGAAGGCCTTGGCCCGGAGCTCCTTGAGACGGGCGGCATAGTCCGCCTGGCGCTCCTCCACCAGGGCGGCGGCCTCGGCCCTGCGGCTGGCGCCCGACTGGATGGCCGTTTCGCGGTCGTCCATGACCTGGATGATCGGCTTGAAGAAGGCGTATTTGAGGAAGATGAAGAGGGCCGTCACCAGGACCATCACGAAGACGAGGGTCCCCGGATCGATCTTCATGGGATCCGGCAGCGCGTCCATGAAACCCTGGGGCTCGCCTGCATGAAGGATCCCTGCCCCGCCAATCGACATCAGAACATCAGGTAGCACGGATTCCTCCAATTGGCCTGCGTTTCCCCTCAACTCGGACCGCCCGGGGCGCAGGAAGGAAGGTCCTAGATAAGGGAGCCAGACATTCTCTCAACTTCGCAGTCATACCTCAAGCCAGGGATTTAGCCTTGACGCAGCGGGTGTCACGTGAGAGTATCAATGTTCGGCGATACGGGCGATTAGCTCAGTCGGTAGAGCAGCTGCTTTACACGCAGCATGTCGGCGGTTCGAGTCCGTCATCGCCCACCAGAAATGGTGCTTTGAAAACCAGGGGTTGTAGCTCAGTCGGTTAGAGTGACGGCCTGTCACGCCGTAGGTCGCGGGTTCGAGCCCCGTCAGCCCCGCCAGTAAAAGGAAGCGCCCTCGTCATGAGGGCGCGACTTTTTTAGGGAGCCACCCTCATGAAACTCCCCATCGTAGCCCTGTGTGGTCGTCCCAACGTGGGCAAGTCTACTCTTTTCAACCGACTGACCCGGAGCCGGGCGGCACTCGTGCACGATCTGCCGGGCATGACCCGGGACCGGAGCTACGGACGGGTGACCTGCCTGGATGAGCTCGGCGATCCCACGGAGGTGTTCGAGCTGGTGGACACCGGCGGCCTGGACTTCGACGGGGCCGACGTGATCACCATGGGCATCACCCGCATCGCCGAGGCGGCCATGCAGGAGGCCCACGTGCTCGTCCTCATGGTGGACGCCCACGACGGCTGGAATCCCGACGACGCCGAGATCGCCACCCGCATCCGGGTCCAGGGCAAGCCCTCCATCCTGGTCATCAACAAGATCGACGGCGTGCGGGGCGGGTCCCCGGACAGCGCCTTCTACGAGCTGGGCTTCGACGAGGTGCACATCCTCTCCTCCGCCCACGGGGACGGGGTGCCCGAGCTGCTGGAGAGCATCAAGGCCCACCTCCCCTTCCACCGCACCCCCGAGGAGGCGGAGATCCACGATCCCGGCGACGAGCTGCGCTTCGCCGTGGTGGGCCGCCCCAATGTGGGCAAGTCTTCTCTGGTCAACAAGTTCCTGGGCTACGAGCGGAGCCTGGTGAGCGACGTGGCCGGCACCACCCGGGATACGGTGGACACGGTGTTCCAGGTGGAGGAGCGCATCTACCGCCTCATCGACACCGCCGGCATCCGCCGCAAGGGCAAGACCAACGAGGGCGCCGAGAAGCTCTCGATCCTCAAGGCCAAGCAGGCCATGGCCCGCGCCGACGTCTCCCTGCTCCTGGTGGACGCGGTGGAGGGGGTGACCCACCAGGACGCGGTCATCGCGGGCTACGCCCACGACGCCGGCGCCGCGGTGATCATCGTGGTGAACAAGTGGGACCTGGTGGAGAAGGACACCTTCACGTCGCTGTCCATGGAGGACAAGATCCGCCAGGACCTGGGCTTCCTGCAGCACTCGCCCATGATCTTCGTGTCGGCCCTCACGGGCCAGCGGGTATCGAAGATCTTCGCCCTCATCCACGAGGTGGCCGACGCCCACGCCCGGCGCATCCCCACCAGCAAGCTCAACAATTTCCTCCGGGAAGCCGTGTCGAACTTCCCGCCCGCGGCCACCGAGGGCCTGAAGCCCAAGCTCTACTTCATGACCCAGGTGGGCACCCGCCCCCCCAGCTTCGTCATCAAGACCAACACGGACCGCGAACTGCACTTCAGCTACCAGCGCTACCTGGAGAACCGCCTGCGGGAGCAGTTCGGGTTCATCGGCACCCCCATCCGCCTCGCCTTCCGCAAGCGCGGGGTGGGCGAGGGCCAGGACGAAGGCACCGCGAAGGTCCGGAGGATCCTGGATCCCGGCGAGGGGCTGAAGCCCAGCCGGAGCGCCGAGGCCAAGTCCCATTCCTCCCAGGGGCCCTCCACCCGGTCCCGCACCTTCCACCGGCCCAAGGCCGAGGGCGAGGCGGACGAGCCGCGCCCGCCCCGCACGCCGAAGGCTCCCGCCAAGCCGGCCAGGCCCGCGGCCACCCGCCCGGTCCGGGCGACCAAGGCCGCTCCCGCCAAGGGCCGAGCGTCCAGGGGCGTGAAGGGGCTGTCGGCCACCCGTGCTGGGCACTCGGCCAAGCGGCAGGTCAGCAAGAAGAAGTAGGAATCGATGCGATGCAGGAGGGGGCCTGCATGGCCCCCTTCTCTTATCCCTTTTCCATCCCCGTCCATCCCCGTTCATCCCCGGCGAATAGAACGCCGGGTGCTTCGGTCCCAGCGTTTCGGCAGCATCCTTGGCTTTCAATCGCCGGGGATGAACGGGGAGTGCGCCAGGCCAAGCCTGGGCGAGGAGGATGGATGACCTAAGACAGACTGAAACCTCGCAATGGAGCCCAGCGGGGAGGCAGCAAGCCCCGCCCGGCAAAGCTGGCCAGCAGCCGGAACCGAGTCTTGCGTGGGGAAGGGCGACCGACCTCGTGAAGCGTAGACAGGGAGTGCATGGGCCGTGTGATGGAGCCCCGAAAGCATCCAACCGTGGGAGTCGACGCCGTTCTCCGATCGGAAGACAGCACCCGAAGGTCGCAAGGGCCTGACCGTAGGGTCCCACCGGGGTCATAGAGCAGGGCACGTGCACAGGGGTTCCCCAGGAACCTGGGAGATCCAGCCATCTCCGCCAACAACCCAGTGGTGAGGGAAGCCACGTAAAACGAACCCAGGCTCGCCGGGGGGTGCCGCCCCCGGCGGGAGCGAACAGCCGGCACAGGGCGGTACCGCAAACTGAAGGAAACGAAGGAGCGCGGGAGGGGTGGCCGGAAGTCGGAGCAGCTCATAGTAGCGATGATCGCGGGGAACCGGGCCGCCGGGACCCGCTGGAGCCAAGGAGCTGCCGGATCACGGAACCGTTGAAGGGAAAGATAATGGGTGCAATGACATCCAACAGCGTCTCCACGAAACAACAACGGATCGCAGAACTGGCCAGGATCCACCCGGAGGTGGCTTTCACCTCCTTGGCCTACCACATGGACCTGGACTGGATGAAGGAAGCCTTCGGGCGCACCCGCAAGGATGGGGCGACCGGGGTGGACGGCGTGACGGGCAAGGAATACGGGGAAAACCTGGAGTCCAACCTCCAGAGCCTCCTGAACCGGGCTAAGAACGGCGACACCTACAAGGCCCCTCCAGTCCGGAGAACCTACATCCCGAAAGGGGATGGCAGCCAACGCCCCCTGGGCATTCCCGCCTTCGAAGACAAGGTCCTGCAAAGGGCCGTGGTGATGGTGATGGAACCGCTCTATGAGCAGGACTTCCTGGACTGCTCCTACGGGTTCAGGCCCGGGCGCTCCGCGCACATGGCGCTGGAGGCGATTTGGCAGGGGTTGATGGACATGGGGGGAGGCTGGGTGCTTGACGTGGATATCCGTAAGTATTTCGATACTTTGGACCACGGGAAGCTGCGGGAAATCCTTGACCTGCGGATGAAGGACGGCGTTCTGAGGCGCCTGATCGGCAAATGGCTCAACGCGGGCGTGCTGGAGAAAGGATGCATCACGCACCCGGAAACCGGCTCGCCCCAGGGCGGGGTGGTCAGTCCGATGCTCGCCAACATCTACCTCCACGAGGTGCTGGACGTGTGGTTTGAAAGGGAGGTCAAGCCCCGACTCCGGGGTCGGGCCTTCCTGGTGCGCTACGCGGACGACTTCGTGATGGGCTTTGCCCAGGAGGAGGATGCCAAGCGGGTTATGGAAGTCCTGCCCAAGCGGTTCGAGCGGTATGGCCTGACGATCCACCCGGATAAGACCCGGCTGGTGGAGTTCTGGAAGCCGAGGGAGCCCAGGGACCCCAATGGGGGACCAGGCCACTTCGACTTCCTGGGATTCACCCACTACTGGGCCACGGCCAAGAACGGCCGGTGGGTGGTGAAGCGGAAGACCGCGAAGAGCCGGATGAGTCGGGCGCTCACGAAGATCGGGGAGTGGATGGCCAAACACCGCCACCTCCCGGTGCGCGAGCAATGGCGGACGATCAACCAGAAACTGGTCGGTCACTTCAGGTATTACGGGATCACGGGGAACTCCAGGGCCCTGGCGCACTTCCGCTATGAAGTTGGGCGAAGGTGGCGTGGATGGCTCAACCGGAGGTCCCAGCGGGCCCGCATGACCTGGGATCGCATGAACAAGCTTCTGGCTCGGTTCCCACTGGCCCCAGCCATCAGTTACGCATCGAAACTACGTCCTCAGCGACCGTGACGAGGAGCCGGATGCGGTAGTCCCGCACGTCCGGATCTGAGGGGGGCCGGGGGCGCAAGCTCCCCGGCCTACCCGACTAAAAAAAGCTATAAAAGATGTTATTCCAATCCATGCCCGGGCCGGCCTAGAGCGTGCCCTGGATGATCCCCCCGTCCACCTGGATGGAACTACCCGTCAGGTAGCTGGCTCGCTCGCTGCACAGGAAGGCGATGACGTCGCCGATCTCCTCCGGCCGCCCCAGGCGGCGCACGGGGATGGAGGCGTTGGCCTTCTCGAAGTAGTCCTCCACGGTGGTGCCGTCCTTCCGCGAACGCACCTCGGCCAGGTGGAGCTGGCGGTCCGTCAGGACGTGGCCGGGCAGGAGGGCGTTCACCAGGACGTTGTCGGGGCCGAACTCGGTGGCCATGGTCTTGGTGAGGGCGGACAGGCCGGCGCGCAGGGCGCTGCTGATGGTCAGGAGGGGCACCGGCTGCTTGGCCACCAGGGATGTGATGTGGACGATGCGGCCCCACTTCCGCTCCCGCATGCCGGGCAGGACGAGGCGGGACATGCGGACCACGTTCAGGAGGGTGCTCTGCACGCCGCTCTCCCACTGGGCCTCGGTGAGGTCCAGGAAGGTGGCGGCGGGGGGGCCCCCGGTGTTGGTGACCAGGATGTCCACCTGGCCGAAGGCGGCGAGGGTCGCCTTGAACCAGTCCTCGATCTCGGCGGGGTTCGTGACGTCGCAGGGGACGGCGAGGACGGAGCCGCCCAGCTCGGCCCTGGCGGCCTCCAGGGCGGCCCGGTCCCGGCCGCAGATGGAGACCCGGCAGCCCTCCTTCACCAGGGCGGCCGCGGCGGCCTTCCCCAGGCCCTTGCTGGCGGCCGCCACCATGGCCACGCGGCCCGTGATTCCCAGTTCCATGGCTGCACCTCCCGAGGTTCCCAGGCTGCCACGATCGGGGCGCGGCCGGAAGCTGTGACTTGGGAGGAAGACAAGGGGGGGCCGGTCCTGTAGCCTGGATCCAAACCACTTTCCCCGGGAAGCCCCATGACGGAAGCCATCAGAAGATCCCTGCGCGATTCGGTCCTGGCCCGATGGACGTCCCTGCTCATCGTGTCGTTCACGATGCTGTGCGGATACTACGTGGCCGACGTCCTGTCCCCGCTCAAGCCCCTGATCGAGCAGCAGCTGAAGTGGACCAGCGCGGAGTACGGGTTCGTCACGGGCGCCTACGCCTGGTTCAACGTCTTCCTCTTCATGCTCATCTTCGGCGGCATCATCCTGGACAAGATGGGGGCCCGGTTCACCGGCATCCTCGCGAGCTCGCTCATGGTGATCGGCTGCGGGATCAAGTGGTGGGCGGTGAGCACGCACGCCCTGGACGGGACCATGGTCCCGCTGGTCCACGTCAAGGGCCAGGTCATGGCGGCCTCGCTGGGGTTCGCCACCTTCGGGGTGGGCATCGAGATCGTCGGGGTCACGGCCACCAAGGTCATCGCGAGGTGGTTCAAGGGCTACGAGATCGCCCTGGCCATGGGGCTCCAGGTGGGCACGGCCCGCATCGGGACCGGCCTCGCCATCGGCCTGGGCGGGCCCATCGCGGTCTACTTCAAGTCCGTGGGGGCGCCCATCCTCGTGGGGGTCGTGCTCCTGGGCGTGGGCCTCGTGGCCTACTTCTTCTACTGCGCCATGGACCTGAAGCTGGACCGGACCGAGGGGGTCGACACCCAGGGCGTGGCCGAGGAGGATGCCTTCCGCCTGTCGGACATCGGCGAGATCCTGCGCATCCGCGGGTTCTGGTACATCACCATCCTCTGCGCCCTCTTCTATTCGGGCGTCTTCCCCTTCCTCAAGTACGCCCCGGACCTCATGGTCCAGAAGTTCCACGTGAAAGAGAGCCTGGCCGGCTCCATCCCCAGCATCCTCCCCTACGCCGCCATGCCGCTGACGTTCCTCTTCGGCAGCTACTACGACCGCAAGGGCAGGGGCGCCACCCTCATGGTCATGGGCTCCGTGCTCCTGGTGGCCGTGCACTTCGTGTTCACCGTGCCGCTGCTCAACAGCTGGGTGGTGGCCCTGGTCGCCACGATCTTCCTGGGCTTCGCCTTCGCCCTGGTGCCTTCCGCCATGTGGCCGTCGGTGCCCAAGTTCATTCCCCACCGCCAGCTGGGCACGGCCTACGCCCTGATCTTCTGGACCCAGAACCTGGTGGCCCTGTGGGGCGTCCCCTACCTCATCGGGTACGTGCTTGACCGCTATTGCATCGTCGGCACCCGGGTGGTGGACGGCGTCAGCAGCCCGGCCTACAACTACGCCCTGCCCATGATGATCTTCACCTGCCTGGGCGTGCTGGCCGTGGTGTTCGGCCTGCTCCTGAAGATGGAGGACAAGGCCAAGGGCTTCGGCCTCGAGCTCCCCTGCCAGGAACGGTAGCTACAGCAGGTTCGTCCAGGCCCCGCCGTTGTGGACCTCGACGCATCCCTCCCGCTCCAGGAACTGCTTGGCGATGCCGGACCGGCCCCCGCTGGCGCAGAAGACGATCACCGGCCGCCCGGGATCGATCTCGGCCACGCGGAGCTGGAGCTGGTCCAGGGGGATGTTGACGCTGCCGGGGACGTTGCCCTGGCCGTACTCGGCCGGGGTCCTCACGTCCACGAGCTGGGCGCCTGCGGCTTTGAGCTGGTCGAAATCACCCACGGGGTTGGCCTCCACGGAAGAAGAGCAGGATCTGCTTGACGATGAAGAGGATCCCCCAGACCAGGGCCAGAACGAGCACTGCCTTGCCCAGGTACATGGGATCCTTTCCTAAGATGCTTTAGAAGATATCCTTGTTCCGTTCCCGGAGGCGATCCCATGACCAGCATCGAAGAAAGGGCCCGGGCCATCCGCCTCGTGTGCACCGACGTGGACGGGGTGCTCACCACCGGGGCCCTGGTCTACGGCACGGATCCCCGGCACACCAAGGCCTTCAACGTGCGGGACGGCGCGGGGATCAAGTGGCTCCAGCGGTTCCGGATCCCGGTGGCCTTCATCTCGGGGCTGGATTCCCCGGCCACGATCCACCGGGCCTGGGACCTGAAGGTGGAGGACTGCTTCGTGGGCCACCTGGCCAAGAAGCCGGTGTTGGACCAGCTCTGCGCCAAGTACGGCCTGGCCCCCGAGGAGGTCGCCCACGTGGGCGACGACCTGGCCGACCTGCCCCTGCTCACGCGGGTGGGCCTCGCCTGCTGTCCCCGGGACGCCGTGGCGGAGGTGCGCGCGGCCTGCCACCTGGTCGTGCCCGTGGACGGTGGAGCCGGCGTGGTGCGGGCCGTGGCCGAGGCCATCCTGCGGGCCCAGGGGCACTGGGACGAGGTGGTGGCCTCGTACTGAAGTAGACTGGAGCCACTTCCATAGGATCCGCCATGCACGCCGTCCATAGGACACTGGCCATCACCTCGGGAATCCTCCTGGCCTCCGCGCTCTGGGGCCAGGAGGCCGAGCCCTCCACCCTGGGCCTCCAGCTGCGGGGGAGCTTTCCCGAATCGGGCCTGGGGGATGCCGTGGGCGGCGGGAACGCGCCGGGGGTGGGTATCAGCCTCGTGATGGAGAACGACCTGGCCGAGTACTACCCGGGCTGGCGGTACCGCGTGGCCCTGGGCATGGACTTCTGGTTCTGGGGCAACCTGACCAAGCTCCCCGGCTCCGCGGGCAAGGTGTCCGTGGGCCACCTCAGCGCCGAGGCGGTGCGGATGCTGCGCCCGGCCAGCCCCAAGGGCCCCTACCTGGTGGCGGGCGTGGGCATCTACGAATGGTCCTGGTCGAAGTCGGACCCGGTGCTGGGCAAGGTGGACCAGAAGGCGGGGCACATGGCGGGCACCTTCGGGTTCGGGTACCGCTGGACGCGGTCCCTGGACTTCGAGGTCAAGGCCCTCATGGGCAAGATGGACCCCGACACCACCGCGGTGGCCATCATGGCCGCGGCCACGTACCGGTTCTAGGGCTGCCGGCAAAGCCCGGGGCTTCCTGGACACAGGATGAAGGGGGCGCTCAAGGCAGGAAGATCCCCATCCATCCCATACATCTGATTCCCTGTTTCAGCAGGGCGATTGCAGGAATGGGTCGGCGAAGGCAGCTAGCCTGCGCGCCTTCTCATTCCTGGCCGGCCCTGCTGAAACAGGGATGTGAATTGGATCGAGAGGAAAGGGCAGGATAAGGCCTGGCCGGTCCTTTCCTAGAGAAACGCGGCAAGGTGGTCCGCCACCCGGCGCGCCGCTCCCGGTTCGCCCAGGCGGGCCCGGATGCCGGCCAGTTCCTCGCGCATGGAGGCCGCCTTCCCGGGTTCCAGGAGGTCCTTGAGCACCTGCCGGAGCCGGACGGGGTTCACCTCGCCCTGCAGGAGTTCGGGCGCCACTTCGCGGCCGGCCACCACGTTGGCCAGGCCGAAGTGGGGGATCCGCACGAAGTACCGCGCGGCCAGATAGGTCAGGGGGCTCAGCTTGTAGATGATCGCGAAGGGCGTGCCCAGGAGGGCGGTCTCCAGGGTGGCGGTGCCCGAGCACACCAGGGCGGCGTCGGCGTAGGCCCGGGCGGCGTAGCCCAGGTCCTCCACCAGCCGGATGGGGGCGCCTTCCAGCCGGAGGGAGGCCGCATCCAGGGTGGGCGCCACGGGGAGCACCCACTGGACGTCCGGGCCGTCCCACCCGGCGACGGTGGCCACCAGGGGCGGCAGGAGGCGGTCCAGTTCGCTGCCGCGGCTGCCGGGAAGAAGGGCCACCAGGGGTCGGGAGGGGTCCAGGCCGGCCCTCCGGAAGAAGGTCTCCCGGTCCACCTCGGGCACCACGGCCTCCACCAGGGGGTTGCCCACCCAGAGGGCCTCCACGTGGAGGCCCTGGAAGAGGGCCGGCTCGAAGTCGAACAGGCAGTAGAGGGCATCCAGGGTGCGGCCCAGTTCCGGGATGCGGCCCGCCTTCCAGGCCCACACCTGGGGGCATACGTACCAGTGCAGGCGCAGGCCCGGCATCGCCTTGCGGAAGGCCTTGGCCAGGCGGAGGTTGAGCCCGGGATAGTCGATGAAGAGGACCGTGCCCACCCCCTCCTCCCGGGCCACGTCCTGGATGAGCTTGAAGAGGCGGCGCAGCTTGGGCAGGTGGCGGATGACCTCCACGAAGCCCACGACGCCCAGATCCTTCACGTCCGCCAGTTTGCGGTCCAGGAAGGGGGTCATGAGGCCGCCGCCCACGCCGATGATGCGAAGGTCGGGGCGCAGGGCTCGGAGCTCCTTGAGGATCTCGGCGCCGTGGAGGTCGCCGGAGGCTTCGCCGGCGATGACGAGGAGGGGCTTCACTGCGCGCCTCCCTTGAACAGCACCTCGGGCCAGGCCCGGGCCAGGTCCTCCAGGCCGGCGCCCCCGGGCACCGCCACGTTCCACCGGTAGCCCAGGGCCTCCAGGCCCGCGAGGTCGTCGCCGGGCTCGGCCACCGCGCAGAAGAGCCGGTCCGAGATGCACTCCAGGTCCGCGCCCACGCCGCGGTCCCAGCAGAACCCCACCGCCTCCCCGCGGGCTTCGCGCAGCCGCCTGACCAGGCCCGGAGCGGCGCCGGGGGCGGGGCGCAGGGCCAGCTTGACGCCGGTGCCGTGGGTGATCTCCAGCAGGCCCTCCAGGACGCCCAGGAAGCGGGAGACGTCCATGCGGGCTTCCGGGTCCTCGGCGGCCAGCACCAGGAAGTCGGGCTCCAGGCGGGCCCGCAGGGCCGCCATGGCGGTCTCGCCCAGCGCCTCGTCCCAGGGGGCCGGAGCCAGGTGGATGGCGTGCACGGGGAGGCCGGCCCAGGCCGGGTGGAGTCGGCCATTCCACGCCAGTTCGATGGCCTGGAAGGGCTTATGGGCGCCGGGGTCGATTTCGGAAGGGACGAGGGGCACAAATCGCATCAGGTGATTATCATGGAACACTGGAGGCATCCATGGCCCGAGTTTTCACTCTCGAGGAAGCCCGGGCGGCGCTGCCTCAGGTCCAGGTCATCACGCGACCGGTGTTCGAACTGGCCTCGAGCCTCGCGGAGGAGCTGCAGGCCGCCGAGGACCGGCAGGAGGATGCGCGGGTGGAATCGCTCCAGACCCGCCTGGAGGCCCTCATGGAGAGCTGGGCCGAAGCCGTGCGCGACCTGGGCCCCGACGTGAAGGGCCCCTGGCTGGTGGACTTCGATTCCGGGGACGGCTACTGGTGCTGGGCCTTCCCCGAGGAGGACCTGGACCACTGGCACAGCTACGAGGGGGGCTTCTCCTCCCGGGTTCCCGTGGCGCTCAAGCCGGAGGTCCGGCGCGGGTGAACGGCTTCCGGGAAGCCGTGTGCGCCGCGGTGGCCCTCGTTCCCCGGGGGCGGGTGGCGACGTACAAGCAGATCGCGTGGATGGTGGGCTTCCCGCGCCGGCCGCGGCAGGTGGGGATGGTGCTCAAGGGCCTGCCCGAAGGCACGGACCTGCCCTGGCACCGCATCGTGAATTCCAAGGGCTACGTGCCCAGCCGGGGCCGGTGGTGGGGGGCCATGCTCCAGATCGAGCGGCTCCGGGCCGAGGGCGTCGAGGTGGACGACGCGGGCAACCTGGACCTGAAGGCCTTCGGCTGGGACGGCGCTACATCTTGACCAGTTCCACCCGGCGGTTCTTCCCGCGGCCCTCCTCGGTGTCGTTGGAAGCCACCGGCGCGAAGGGGCCGGCGCCGAAGCCGCGCAGGCGCGCGGGGGCGATGCCGTGGTCCTTCACCAGGGCCTGGACCACGGACTCGGCCCGGGCCTGGGAGAGCCTCAGGTTCAGGTCGGGGGCGGCGACGGAATCGGTGTGGCCCACCACGAAGACCTTCAGGGCCGGGCTGGCCTTGAGGAGCACGGCGACCTCGGCCACGGCGGCCCGGGAGTCCTCCCTGAGCTCGGCCTTGCCGGAGTCGAAGTGGATGCCCGGCACCTCCACGTGGCCCGCGGCGCCCAGGCCGGCCCGGAAGGCGTCGGCGTTGGCCTTGACCTCCTGGGCCATGCCGGCCTTCTCCACGATGGTGAGCTGGTAGCCCCCGCCCCAGGCCGAGTCCACCTGGATCCAGGTCTCGGCGCCGCCCTTGGCGGCCACCATCGTCGTGTAGCGCCCCTCCTCGAGGAGGACGGTGCCGCCCAGGGCCCGCAGGGCGGCCTGGTGGTTGCGGTGGATGGCCAGGGGCGAAGGGGCCTGGGTGCCCTTGTCGGCCTGGTAGCGGATCTCGAAGAACCGCCCCTCCACCGGGGTGGTCTTGCCCTTGGGGCCCTTGAAGGGGTAGGAATCGAAGGCCTGGGTCCGGTAGGCGACGATGTGCATGTTCTGCATGCGCGTCAGGAGCGGATGGTCCTTGGAGCCGGGGCGGTCCGGATCGGCGTGGGCCGGCAGGAAGCCCAGCACGGCGGTGAGGACGAGGGGGACGAGTCGCATGGCGCCTCCTGGGGCGGGGGGCCTTCCGCCAGGAATCCGCCGGCGGAATCCTCCCAAGGGATGGGGTCTGGTGGGACAGGCACATTGAACGCCTGCGGCGGTGAGAATGCAACGTCAAGTCGCCATGATTTTCCTTTTGGGATCGGGCCGGGCCCATCCTTCAGCCTGCGGAGGTTTTCAAAGGCGCCCCCGAGGGCCCGGGCTTGGTGAATCCCGGGTCAGGGTTGATCGAGGTGGATGGGGTGGAGGTGCTCATCCCTGGCGCCTGCAGAGGGAATGGTCTGGCCAGCACGCGATCCAGCACGGTATCCGACAGGCCCAGAACATCCTCCACGGTCGGCTCCAGGAGCACGTCCGGAATCAAGCCCCGCTGCCAGCCTTCCGGGTTTCCCTTGTCCCAGAGGAAGCGCCGCACGGAACAGCCGAACACCGGCCTGAGTCCGGGGAGCACCGTGAAGTGGACCTGGCCAAAGGCGTTGTCAGGTTGACCCGTCTCTCCGCCGGCGAGGAGCGCCCCGTCCCCTTTGAGCCGCCGCGCCGCTCCGTGGCCGGAGCTGTGGGTTCCCGCATCCGTGAGCACCCATGTGCCTCCGGGCCGAGAGAAGGCCGGGTTGTTCCTGATCCAGCGCAGCACGGGTGCGAACACGCGCTCGTCGCCCCCGGCATTGCCTCGGAGGTCCACCACGATCCGGGCCACGGGGCGGTTCCGGCAAGCCTCGGCCATCCGCCCAAGGAAATCCTTCATGGGGTCATCCGTCCGATTCCGGCACCTGGCGTAGCGCAGATAGAGGGTCCGGTCCTCCTGCAGCAGCCGGAAGGCATAATAGCGATCGGGCTCAAGATCCCGCGGGCGCTTCCAGGCTCCGGGCAGCGTGGCCCATCGCCTCCCCTCCTCCGGGCCCACCTCCATCCTCGCCTCAAACCGCTTCCCCTCCCGGTCTTCAAGTTCAAGGAGAGGCTGGGCGCCCCCAGGAAGCTCCCCCAGGGCCTCCAGCCAGGCCCACCCCACTGGAAAAAGACCCGCCAGGAGCTGCCTCCGCTTGGAAGGGACGGGGTCAGCGATGAAGGGTTCGAGGCGATGAAGGTAGTCGTCCACGGGTTCGCCGCCCACGGCTACGACTCGCGCCCCCAGAAGGGCTTCCTGCCCGTGGGCAACGAGGATGATTCTCAGGCCATCCTGGGCATGGCTGGTCCGAAGCGGCCAACTCCTGACCGATGTGGCGGTTTCCCGGAGTGCCGTATGGGCATCCCCCAATCGGGCCAGGATCCGCTTCCAGCGCAGCGCTGCCTGATACTCGCTCAGCCTTGGAAGGTCTTGATCCAGGTCGGCCACACGGGCCAGAAAGGCCTCGCGGCTGAAGCGGGACCACGGGTCAGGGTGGTCGGCCTGGAGGGCCCGCATGATGCGGCGGCCGGCCTCCCGCCAACGCTCCACGCCGGTTCCGTCGAGGGGCTCCAGCACGGCGGCCCGTGCCTCGGAGGCGGGATACGAGGTGTCCGGCACCTTCTGGAAGATGACCTTCGTGTAGGCACAGCCCACCAGGAGGCAGAGGGATAGAACGGCGGTACGCAGCACGGAGGACCTGCCCGGAAGGATGGGCCAGGATACCAGAAGCCCTTTCCCTGGCGTTCCGGCCCCGCAGACCCCCTTCAGATCGGTGTGGCGGCCGGCAAACCCTCCCGTCCCCGAAGCCCCGTTGAGGTTCTCGGGGACCCTCCACCCGGGTGAACGGCGGAAGGGCCTCCTTGCGGAGGCCCTTCAGGTTGGTTGGGGAGGAAGGATTTGAACCCTCACCTGACAGAATCAGAATCTGTTGTCCTACCGTTAGACCACTCCCCAAACGGCACTAATAGAATATCCAATTTCAAGAGGAAAACAAGACCTTTGGGTGAAATGCGGGGGGCCCAACCCGCGGTATCCTCTTAGCCAACTCCACAGGCGGACGCACCCATGGCAGATACCCTGAAACTGGCCTATTTCGTGGCGATGAAGGAGGGCGCCAGCTACCTGGGGGGGCTGCTCCTCACCGACGCCTCCGGGATCCCGCTGGATTTCCGCTACACCGAGCCCATCACCCCCACGAAGCTCCAGGCGGTGCTCTACGGCAAGGCCCTCGAGCCGCACCTCAAGGAGGAGGTGATCCAGAAGACGCTTCTCAAGGAGCTCAAGTCCCCGCCGGACCTCTTCATCCTGCCCCCGGCGGAGCTCGCGGGGGGCTGGAACGGGGAGGCGAAGTGCCCGGCCCTGGCGGTTCAGAAGACGCAGGAGTCCCCCCTGGCGCGGGTGGGCGAGAGCTTCCGGGCCTCGCCCCGGGAGGTGCTGCTCCAGGTGGCGGAAGGGGCGGCCCCGCTGCGGGTGATCTTCGCCCAGTCCGTGGACCTGCCGGCCCAGGAGCAGGCCCTGGGCAGGCTGCTGGAAGCCGCCTACCAGATGGATCCCGTGGAGCCCCTGGAGCGGGTCGCCGCGGCCCTCCAGACCCTGGTCAAGCCGGTGTAGGCATGGTGGGCGGCCGGTTCCGGGACGCGATGTCCGACATGGCCGAAACCATCCGGCGGGTCTTCAGGGACCCGCCCACGCGGGGCGTGGACCTCGGCCTGCCGGTCCCCGGGGCCCGGGGGGCGGAGCCCCTCGGGACCCGGGCCCAGGCCCCGGACTTCCGGCTCATGGCGGCCACCGCGCAGGTCCCTGTGCTGGCACCGGTCCCGCCCACGGCGGTGGCCTTCCGCTGGACGGCCGAGGTTCGCGGGGAGGACGGGTGGGGCAGCTGGGCCGCGGGTGCCCAGGTTTGCGTCCTGCCGCTCTTCGAGGCCGGGGAGGCCGCCCGCCTCGAGGTGCCGCCCCTTCCCCGGAGGCCCCGGGTGCGCGAGGTGGCCCCGGAGGCGTTTCGCGCCCGGAGCCGGCCCGGGCTGGAGCCCCTGGCCTGGGCCCGGGTCCTGGCCGCGCCCTGCGCCCTGGACGCCCCCCGGTCCTTCCGCGCCCTGGAGCACGCCCTGGCCCTGCCGGTGGCCTTCGTGGGGGAGGATGTCCAGAAGCTCCCCAAGGCGATCTGGATGCGGTATACCCTGAAATTGGTGCGGGAGACCGGCGAGAACATCCGTAATCTGGATGTGCTGGGCCTCTACCGGATCCCCGCGCGGGGCACCCGGCAGATCAACCATCAGGCCTCCACCGGGCGCCTCCTGGTCACCCTCGGCCCGGAGAGCGTGGGCGCCCCGAGGGCCCCCTTCGTCCTGGCCCGGAAGAAGGATGACGAATCGATCGTGTGCTGCTTCGTGGAGGATGTCTGATGTCCAAGCCCGGCAAGGAACCTGACAAGGACTGGACCGAGGAGGTGGACGCGCCGGACCCGACGGTGCCCATCTCGGGCTGGCCGGATTTCGAGACGGCCCTGCGCAAGCGCTTCCCCGGCGAGACCGGGCCCGTGCCGTGCGAGTACGTGGTGGTGGTCTACGCCGGCGCCCACCTGGGCCGGGTCTTTCCCCTGGTGCCCGGGGCCAACATCATCGGCCGCAGCCCCAGCGTGGACATCGCCCTGCTGGACGAGGAGGTGAGCCGCACCCACGCCACCATCACCCTCTGGCAGGGTCCCGCCGGGGACCGGGTGCAGCTGGAGGACAACGCCAGCACGAACGGGACCTTCCTCAACGGCCGGGCCGTGACCCGCACCATGGAGCTCTCCCCCGGGGACCGCATCGCCATGGGCAGCCACGTGCTCAAGCTCGTGGCCATGGACGCCATGGAGCGGGCCTTCCACGCGGTGCTCCTGGACCAGAGCTCCAAGGATCCCCTCACGGGCCTGGGCAACCGGCGCACCGCGCTGGAGGAGCTGCAGCGGCGCTTCGACCTCTCCAAGCGCCACCACCGGCCCCTTTCGATCATCATGTGCGATCTTGACTTCTTCAAGCGCATCAACGACACGCTGGGCCACCTGGCCGGGGACCAGGTGCTCCGGGACTTCGGGGAGCGGGTGGTGCGCGGCCTGCGCACCACCGACGTGGCCGGGCGCATCGGTGGCGAGGAGTTCCTCCTGGTGCTGCCCGAAACCGACATGGAAGGCGCTCAGCTGCTCGCCGAACGCCTCCTGGCGGCCACGGGCGAGGTGCCCTTCGACCTGCCCTCGGGGCCCCTGGCGGTGACCTGCAGCCTGGGCGTGGCCGAGCGCCGGGAGGAGGACCGGGACGGAGGCGCCCTCATGGGCCGGGCCGACGGGGCGCTCTATCTCGCCAAGCGCGGCGGGCGGAACAAGGTGGTCTGCGACCAGCCTCCTCGTTGACAAGGCTTGTGGCGGAACACGAATCATGGGCTAGCGGAATTCCGCAACAAAGGCTTAAATGACATAGGACTTCCCGCCTGTGCCAGCCCACACGATGCCCATTCAGCCACCTCTCTACGAGGACTTCGCCGAATCCGATCCGCCGACGCTCTTCGCCTCCCCGCTGGGCGAGACGCTGCCGCCGGCCAGAGGGGAGTGGGCGCTCATCCGCTATGTGGGCGTCCCCATCGGGGAGGTCCTGCCCCTGCGCACGGTGAACCTCACCGTGGGCCGGTCCCCGGAGAACAACCTGGTGCTCCCCGAGGTGGAGGTGAGCCGCCACCATGCCCGCATCGAGCTGGTGGGGCAGGAGGACCTGGCGCCCATCGTCCTCATCTCCGACCTGGGGTCGACCAACGGCACCTACGTGAACGGCCGGAAGATCCTCACGCGCAACGGGCCGGTGAGCCTCCAGCACGGCGACGTGATCCGGGTGGGGACCCATGCCTTCAAGCTCAAGCACCTGGACGAGATGGAAAAGCACTACCACGAGGCGGTCCTGGCCCAGACCACGGTGGATTCCCTCACGGGCCTGACGAACCGGGCCTCGGTGCTGGGCTTCCTGGAGAAGCAGACCGACCTGGCCAGGCGCCACGGGCGCCCCCTGACCCTCATCATCTGCGACCTGGACCACTTCAAGGACGTGAACGACCAGCACGGCCACGCCGTGGGGGACCTGGTCCTCAAGCGCTTCGGCCAGGTGGTCATGGGCCGGCTCCGGGCCTCGGACCACGTGGGCCGCATCGGCGGGGAGGAGTTCCTCATCGTCCTGCCCGAGACCGAGGGCCGCGAGGCCCTCGCCGTGGCCGAGGAGCTGCGCAAGGCCCTGGCCGAGGAGGCCATGGCGTCCCACGCGCCGGGCCAGACCTTCCACGTCACCTGCTGCTTCGGCATCGCCCAGTTCCGGCCGGAGGACGCCGACGCCGGCTCCCTCCTGGCCCGGGCCGACGTGGCCCTCTACCGTGCCAAGTCCCAGGGCCGGAACCGGGTGGAATTCGACGGACGGACATGAGCCTGGTCCTGCCCAAGCGCGCCGGCGGAGCCCGGGTCCTGGAGCGCCTGGGGGAGGGCGGCATGGCCGTGGTGCACCGGGCCGAGGATCCCTTCCGGCCGGGGCGGGCCCTGGCGGTGAAGTTCCTCAAGGCCGAGGCGTCCGGCGACTCGGAGCTGGTGGTGCGCTTCCTGCGGGAAGGGGAGGTCCTCAAGCGCCTCAGCCATCCCAACCTGGTGGAAGTCTTCGACTTCGGCCGGGCGGGGAGCACGCCCTTCATCCTCATGGAGCTGCTCCCCGGCGGCGACGTCAAGCGCTGCTACGGAGAGGCGCCGGCGCGGTTCCTGCGCCGCCTCCTGCCCGTGGCCGGCGCCCTGCGCACGGCCCACGAGGCGGGGATCATCCACCGCGACCTGAAGCCCTCCAACCTGCTCTTCGACGCCCTGGGCAACCTCAAGGTGACCGACTTCGGCGTGTGCCTGTGGGAGGGCGGGGAGGGCACCCGCGTCACCCGCAGCCAGATGGTGGTGGGGACCCTGGGCTACATGGCGCCGGAGCAGCACGGCGATCCCAGGAGCGTGGACGGCCGGTGCGACGTGTACGCCCTGGGTGCCATCCTCTACGAGTTCACCACGGGCCGTCCCTACAGCCAGGTGCAGCTCCCGCCCGCCCTGGTGCGCACGGGCTTCCCGCCCCGCATGGCGCGCATCCTCATGCAGTCCCTGGCCCCCGATCCCGCCAGGCGCATCCCCTCCATGGAGGCCCTGGCCGCGGAGTGGGCGGATTGGCTGGAGAGCGCCGAGAGCGCCGGGTGGGGCGACCAGCCCCTGCCCGGGTTCCGGGTCGAGGACGTGGAGCAGGAGACCGTGAGCCGGGTCCGGCGCCACGCCGAGGAGGAGCCCGGGTCGCGGCTGGGACCCTACCTGGACGGCCTGCGCACCGGCGGCGTGGGCAGCCGCCGCGCCGCGGCCGAAGGCCTCCAGAACGCCGTGGCCGCCGGTGACGAGGGCTTCCTCCTGGCCGAGCTGGCCCAGGCCCCCGAGGCCATGCGGTTCGCCCTGTGCAACGCACTGGGCGCCGTGGGCACTCCCGCTGCCATACCGGCCCTGCTGGCCCTCCTGGGGGACCCCTTCGCCCAGCGGGAGGGGGCCGAGGCCGCCAGCCTCATCGCGCAGCGGGCCGGACTCCCGGACCTGGTCCTGCCGCACCTGCGCGAACCGGGCCTGGGCTCCTCCTGGCGCTGGGTGCCGAGGGCGCGCCTGGGTGACGGGGCCTGGGCCGCGGCCCTGGCCCGGGACTGGGGGGCGCTGAACGCGCCGCTGCGCCTGCAGGCCCTGGAGGCCGCGGGCCTGCTGCCGGCGGCCGCAAGGGCCGGGCTGAAGACGCGCCTCAAACCGGCCCTGGAACGCGTCGGCGGGCAGCTGCAGAAGCTGTGGGAAGCGCTCTAGACCCAGAACCGCTCCAAAAGCATCCTCAACGGGGCCGGGGAAATGGCCCCCGGGCCCAGGAACGGGTAGTTGTAGACCAGCAGGAGGAAGAAGACCAGGCCCAGGCTGGCGCCGAGGGTGGCATGCATCAGGTGGTGCTGGCGCAGGCTGCCCATGTTCAGGAGACAGGAGAAGGCCAGCAGGATGAGGCTTCCCATGCCGAGGGAGATCCACATGGACGCGTCCAGGTAGGTTTCCCCGCCTTCGATGCGGTCATGGCGCAGGCTCCGGCAAAGGGCCAGCTGCTGGAGCTGCTGCTGATGCAGGGGCAGGTCGCCCAGGGCGGCCGGCTTGTAGGTGGTGAAGGCCAGGCCGAGATGGGCGATCATCCGGTTGGTCTCCGGGTCCTGGTCCCCGTCGGTGATCCTCGTCCACTCCTTGTCGATGACCTGCCGGACGTAGGCCTTCAGTTCCGCCCGAATCGGATCCCGGAACTCCGGAGGGTAGCCTTCGAGGTTCTGGTAGAGGTTGTGCAGGGCGTTGGCCTCCTGGTCCACGATCGAGGACACCTTGTCGTAGTTCTGCCACACGGCGACGATCACCAGGGCGAAGACCAGGGCGAAGATGGAGCCCACCGCGCCACCGTAGATCTGGCCGAAATCCGAGGAGCCCGGTTCGAAGCGCAGCCCGGGCAGGAACCGGTAGGAGGCCTTCAGGGTCCCGACGGCAGCCAGGGTGAAGGCGGAAATCATGAAGAGGGCCAGGGCCAGTTCGTTCACCTGGCAATAGAGGTAGCGCATGTCCAGGGTCTCCGGGGAAAGGTCGGCGGCTGGGTCTACGCTATAAAATAATCATATATCAAGGGAGGGCAAGGCCGTCCCGCGGAGGTTGCGGGAACCCCCCGTCAGTCCGCCAGCAGGGCTCCGAAGGCCCCGGGTTCGAAATCCGGGACGGGACCGGGCTGGAGCACGGCGTGGGCTCCGGCGTAGAGTGCGCTCCAAAGGGCGCCCCGCACCGCAGGGGATCCCAGCTCCGCAAGGGGCAGGGCGACGCGGGTGGAATGGTCCCAGCCCAGCCGCCCGTTGAGGCGCCGGAGGCGCAGGAGCAGCCCGGCCTGGGTGAGGGTCCCCTGGAAGAGGGCGTCCGGGTCCGGGTCGCAGTCGTGGTAGGCCTGGCGGCCCTCCTCGCCGTTGAAGCGGGTGCCCCCGAGGATCTCGGGGTCCACCGTGCCCGCGGGATCCCAGGTGAGGCCGCACGCGGCGCAGGCCACTTCGCAGGCCCAGTCCCACGGCCCGCCGCCCCGGCTGAACACGGACCGGGGCGGGGCGGCCATGAGGCCCAAGGCCACACCCTCCACCCGGTTGCGGAAGGCCGGGTACAGGAGCGTGCCCCACTCCGGGGCGGTCACCGCGGGCCATTCCTGGAGCCGCGCGGCGCGCTGGATCAGGAGGGCCCTGAGGGTGTCCAACTAGGCTTCCATCATCTCGCTGATGCTCCTGCCGCCGTGGATGCGCAGGATGGCGTCGCCGAACATGGAGGCGGTGGAGAGGACCTTGAGGTTGGGGATCTCCGCGGAGATGGCGGGCGGGATGGGGATGGTGTCGGTGACGACCAGCTCGTCCAGCTCGGCCTCCTTGAGGCGCGTGAGGGCGGTCCCGGAGAAGACGGCGTGGGTGGCGCCCACGCGGACCCGGCGCACGCCGAAGCCCCGCAGGATCCGCGCGGCCTCGCGGATGGAGCCGCCGGTGGCGATCTCGTCGTCGAAGATGATGCAGTCCTTGTCCGCCACCTCGCCGATGAGGGCGGTGGAGCGGGCCGATTCGCTGTCGTCCACGCGGCGCTTGTCGATGATGGCCATGGGCAGGCCCAGGCGCTTGGCGAAGTGGCCGGCGATCTTGCCGGCGCCGGCGTCCGTGGCCACCACCACGGAATTGGAGAGGTCCGAGCTGCGGAAGTGGTTCACCAGGACCGGCGTGGCCAGGAGCTGGTCGGCGGGGATGCGGAAGAAGCCGAGGATCTGGGGGGCGTGCAGGGTCATGGCCAGCACCCGGTCCGCCCCGGCGGTCTGGAGAAGGTCTGCCACCAGGCGGGCGGTGATGGAAATGCGTGCTTCATCCTTCTTGTCGCTGCGGGCGTACGGGTAGTAGGGCAGGACCGCCGTGATGCGTGCCGCCGACGCGAACTTGAGGGCGTCGATCATTATGAGCATTTCAACAAGGTTGTCGCTCACCGGCGGGGCGCTGGTCTGGATGACGAAGACGTCGGACTCCCGGACGTTCTCGTCGATCTTCACCTTGATGTTCTCGTTGGAGAAGCGGGTGATGCGGGATTTTCCCAGCTGCATCCCGATATGGCCGGCGATGCCGGCGGCCAGGGTCGGATGGCTCGAACCCGAAAATACCTTCATCTCACCGAACATGATTCCCCCAGGGGCCAGTTTACCAACCCAGGCCCCGCCTCGACAGGCGAATGGAAATCAAAATTCTAGACCTTCCCGCCTCCGACCCGCTCGATGCGCGCCCCCAGGCCCTTCAGCTTCTGTTCCAGGCCCGAATAGCCCCGGTCCAGGTGGTAGATGCGGTCGACGGTGGTCTCCCCCCTGGCCACCAGCCCCGCGATGACCAGGGTGGCGGAGGCCCTCAGGTCCGTGGCCATGACCGTGCAGCCGGTCAGGGCGCTGGGGCCGGCCACGATGGCGGTGCCGCCGTCGATGCGCAGGTTGGCGCCCAGGCGCTCGAGCTCCATGGCGTGCTGGAAGCGGTTCTCGAAGATGGTCTCCCGGATCACGGAGATGCCGGTGGCCTGGGTCATGACGGCCATGACCTGGGCCTGGAGGTCCGTGGGGAAGCCGGGGTAGGGGGTGGTGGTGACGTCCTTGGCGTGGAGCTTCTGGCCGGCCTCGCGCTGGATGCGCAGGTTCAGCCCCTCCTGGCCCTCGCGTTCGGTGAACACGCAGCCGCAGCGCTCCAGCAGGTCGATGATGGACCGGAGGTGGTCCGGCTCCACCCGCTCCAGCAGGACGTCGCCCCCGGCGGCGGCCACCGCGCACAGGAAGGTGCCGGCCTCGATGCGGTCGGGGATGATGCCGTGGTCGCAGCCGCCCAGCGCGTCCACCCCCCGGATGGTGAGGGTGGAGGTGCCGATGCCTTCGATGGGCGCGCCCATGGCCACGAGCATGCCGGCCAGGTCGCCGATCTCGGGCTCCATGGCCGCGTTGCGCAGCACGGTGGTGCCGGTGGCCAGGCACGCCGCCATGAGGATGTTCTCCGTGGCGCCCACGCTCACCTTCTCGAAGGTGTGGTCGATGCCCTTGAGGCGGCCGGCGGGCACGTGGGCCTCGACGTAGCCCCGGTCGATCTCGATGACGGCGCCCATGCGCTCCAGGGCCTCCAGGTGGAGGTTCACGGGCCGCGCGCCGATGGCGCAGCCCCCGGGCAGGGACACCGAGGCCTTGCCGTACCGCGCGAGCAGGGGGCCCAGGACCAGGATGGAGGCCCGCATGGTCTTGACCAGGTCGTAGGGGGCCTGGAGGCCGCCCCCGGCCACGCCGGCGGCGTCCACCACGGCGGTGAGCTCGAAGCCCTCCTCGTCCTTGGTGACCTCGGCCGTGCAGCCCAGGGCCTGGAGCACGCGGAGCATGGTGCGGATGTCCGAGACGGCCGGCAGGTGGCGCAGGGTGACCTGCTCCCCGCCCAGGAGGGCCGCGGCGATGCAGGGGAGGGCGGCGTTCTTCGCCCCGGAGACGGCCACGCGCCCCGTGAGGGGGACGCCACCTTGAATCACAAGCCTGTCCATCGACACTCCAATCTCGGGTTCCAGCATAAACTGAGGCGTCCCCGGGAGCGAACTTTGCGCCTTTCCGCCGCCATGATCGTCAAGAACGAAGCCGGTTCCCTGGGCCACTGCCTGGAATCCGTCCAGGGACTCTGGGACGAGCTGGTGGTCCTGGACACCGGATCCACGGACGGCACCCGGGAGCTGGCCCGGTCCTTCGGGGCCCGGGTGGAGGACTTCACCTGGGTGGACGACTTCGCCGCAGCCCGCAACGCCTGCATCCGGAGCTGCACGGGGGACTGGATCCTGGTGCTGGACGCGGACGAGGCCATCGACCCCGCGGACCACGCCGCCCTGCGGGCCGCCCTGGAGGACGCCGCGGTCCAGGCCTACACCCTGCCCATCCGGAACTACCTTCGCAGCGGGGCCTTCGTGGGCATGGACGGCCCGGCCCGGCGCAACGAGCGGGAGTCGGGGGAGGGGGCCCAGTGCAGCCACTACTACCTCCAGAAGGCCATCCGCCTCTTCCGCAGGCGCCGGGACGACGTCTACCGGGGCCGGGTGCACGAGATCGCCGAGCTCTACTTCGAGGAGAAGGGCCTGGCCGCGCCGGAACTGGAGGTGCCCATCCACCACTTCGGCAAGCTGGACATGGCGCGGGACCGGGCCAAGCAGGGCGAGTACTTCCGCCTCGCCCGGGCGGAGGCCGAGGCCCGGCCCCAGGACCTGCAGCTCCAGTACAACGTGGTGCAGGAGGGCCTGCTGGTGGAGGCCTGGGAGGACGTGCGACGGGCCGCGGAGCGCTTCCGGGCCTCGGCCCCGCGGGCGCCCATGCTGGTGTGGCTGGGGGGCGGGCTCGCCCTGCAGGGCCTGGAGCGGTACGAGGACTCCCTGCTCTGGTTCGGCAACATCCTGCGCCAGCAGCCCGGCCACGCCGCGGCCCTGGGCGCCCGGGCCGAGTCGCTGTGGAAGCTGGGCCGCCTCAACGAAGCCAAGGACGACTACCTGAGGGCCCTGGACGCCGACCCCGCCTACACCCTGCCCTTCCTGAAGCTGGCCTCCCTGCTGGAGGAGGCCCAGGACCTGGAGTCCGCCCGGAGCGTGCTGGAGGCCGGGCTGGACCAGAACCCCAGGGACACCCTCCTGTGGGAGGCCCTGGTGGGCCTGTCGGCGCGGTACCGGGACCCCCGGGTCGCCTCGGACGCCCTGGACGCGCTCCGGGCCGTGCCCGACGGCGGCAGGACCCTGTGGCACCAGATCGTCATCCACGCCCTCCTGGACGCGGAGGAGCCGGAGAGCGCCGCCGGGATCCTGGACCTCGGACTGGCGGCGTTCCCCGGCGACCCGGAACTGCTGGCCCTTACTGAAAGATGTTCACGTAGTACGCCTTGAGCTTCCCGGTGCCGTCGGGCACCCCGTAGACGCGCACCTTCGCGCCCGCGGTCAGCACGGAGGCCCACTGGGCCGGGTCCACGCCGGCCACGGTGACCACGGCCCCGGCCTGCCGGGTGAAGGTGGTGACCAGCGGCTGCTCCTGGGCGGCCGAATTGAGGGTGACGGTGACCGGCACGGCCGTGGCCCCCCTGGCGGTGATCTGCATGGAGCCCGAGGCGTAGGCGGTGGTCACCGTCTGGGCCAGGGGGGAGATGGCGATGGGCATGAAGACGGCGTTGGCCGCGTTCCAGCCCGAGGACCAGTTGAGGGTGCTGATCGCGTAGGGCTTGAAGGTGGCGCCGGTCGAGTCCAGGACGACGCCCGAATTGGCCTCGGCCAGGAAGCCGGCGGTTCCCGTGGTTGCGGCGCCGGGGAAGGTGAAGTCCCAGCTCGAGAAGGAGGGGGCGTAGCCCAGGGCGTGGGTGGCGGTGGAGAGGTCCCCGAAGGTCTTGGTGTACGTGAAGCCCGCGGCGGTGGCGGGATGGATGGAGCCCTCGAACACGCCCCGCTGGATGTCCACCGAGGTCGCGGTCATGGGCGTGGCGGTGGGATCGGCCACGGTGAGGTGCACCTTGAAGAACCGCTCCACCTGGGAAAGGAAGGCGGTGCCGTTGCCGCCCGAGAGGTCGGTGGTGGCGTCGCCCCTGAAGTACCACTTGGTGGCGGCGTTGATGAGGAAGGTCTTCGGATTGCCGTTGGAGTCGAGCACCCGGATGAGGTTGTTGGTGCGGTCCACGTAGGTGATGTGGCCCTCGGGCCTCCAGGCCGGGAGGTTGGCGGTGGCGGAATACCACACCCGCACGGCGGTGAGGCTGCCGTCGGCCTGGTAGCGGGCGGTGCACTCCACGTTGAGGCCGGCGGCGAGGGTGGCCGGAACGGCGGCGCTGGGCACGGCCGTCACGGGTTTCACGTCCAGGTTGTAGAAGAGGGTGGGGCTGGTCCCCTTGTCGGCGAGGATCTTCAGGGTCTGGCCGTGCTCGGTGAGCATCGTGATGCTTGACCCGTCGGCGGCCACCGAGGCCACGGTGCCCAGGTGGCGGCGCAGGTAGTAGGCGCTCATGGCTGCCGCGGGGCGGTGGCGGAAGATGCCCCGGGTGCCGAAGTTGACCACATAGAGGGTCTGGCTGCCGGCGGCGGTGGTGACGTCGTGCTCGACGATGAAGGCGGGATGGGCGAGGTCGAAGTCCACGGCCACCGCGGTGGTGGTGTTGGCGGCGACGACCACCGGGGCGGCGAGGGTGATGGTGGGCAGGACCATCCAGGTGGGATGGGCGGCGTCGGCGGTGCCCCGGACCTTGATGAGGGAGGGATCGACGGCGGCGGGAACGGTGCCGTTGACGGGATCGGCCGCGGGCACCAGGGTGATCTTGTCGGGGCTGCCGTCCACCTCCACGACGAGGCGGTCGTAGGTCCCGGCGGGGACGCCCGTGGCGTGGGAGAGCAGTTCGTCGACCTGGTCCTGCTGGAGGAGGTTGACCGGGGTGGTGTCCCCCGAGCCGTCGTAGATGACCACGGGGCTGGCGGCGGCGGTGTCGCCGGCGAGCACGAGGGAGGCCCTGCGGATGATGATGCCGACGTTGGACCAGGCCTCGGTGGCGGCGTCGGTGGTGATGAAGCCGACGGTGCCCTGGGCGGGGGGCGTCGCGGTGCCGGTGGCGGCGCCGCCGCCACCGCAGGCGAGGGCGAGGCCCAGGGCGGTGAGGCCGGTGCCGAGAAGGTAGAGGCGGGTTCGGTTCATGGGCGGCTCCTGGGAAGGCTGGCAAGGTCCAGCATCGGGTCCCCCGGGGGGAGCGGTAAGGTACACATCCCGATTTCCCGGTTGTGCCAGATTCCGGCCTGGTGTCCACTCAAGGCACACCTCCACGGACGGATGGCCTTGCGAGCCCACGAACTGAACCTGACCCTCGACCCCGCGCTGGCCGGCCCCATCTACGTGCGCGTGGCCGAGGCCATCCTGGTGGCGGTGCGGGCCGGGCAGATCCGGCCGGGGCACGCGCTTCCCGGCGTCCGGGAACTGGCGGACCGCGTCGGCGTGCACCGGAACACGGTGCTGGCGGCCCTGCGGGAGCTGGAGGAGCAGGGATGGGTGGAGGCCCGTCCCCGCAGCGGCTTCTTCGTGGTGGACCCGCTCCCCGAGCGCCCTGTCCAGGAGCCTTCCGCGGCCTCCAGCGCCGTCCCGGGCTTCGACGTGCCCGGAACGCTGCGGCCCATCACCAGCACCCTCAACGTGACCCTGGACTTCTCCGACGGGGTGGCCGACGCGCGCCTGGCGCCCATGGAGGCCCTGGCCAAGGCCTACCCCAGGGCCCTGCGCCTCAAGGGGCCCGCCCTGCTCCAGGCCACGGAGTTCATGGGGCACGCGCGGCTGCGCAAGGTGCTCGCGGACCACCTCGCCGAGCAGCGCGCCCTGGTGCGGGACCCCGCGCAGTTCCTGCTCATCCGCAGCACCTCCATGGCGGTCAACCTGGTGGCCCAGGCGCTCATCGGGCACGGGGACGGGGACGTGGCGGTGGAGAATCCGGGGAACCCCCTGGTGTGGGACACCCTTCGCCAGGCCTCGGGGGCGAGGCTCCACGGCCTGCCCGTGGACGGCGGCGGGCTCCGGGTGGAGGCCCTGGAGGCCCTCCTGGCCGTCACCCGCCTGGGCCTCCTGGTGCTCACGCCCCAGTGCCACTTCCCCACCGGGGCCGCGCTCGCCCAGGACCGCCGGGAACGCATCCTGGCCCTGTCCCGGGAGCACCGCTTCGCGATCCTGGAACTGGACCCGGAATACGACTACCTGGAGGCCCCCATCCGCCCCCTGGCGGCCCAGGACACCACGGGGCAGGTGCTCTACTGCGGCAGCCTCTCCCGGCTCATCGCCCCCGGGGTGCGCCTGGGCTTCATCGTGGTGCCCCGGCTCCTGGCCGACAGTTTCGCGAGGGCCCGCCAGCGCATGGACTGGCAGGGGGATCCGGTGCTGGAGTGGGCCGTGTCCGAGCTGTTCCTGGACGGGGAGATGGCCCGCCACCTGCGCCGCGTGCGCAAGGCCTGCCAGGACCGCCGGGAGGCCCTCTTCGACGCGCTGCGCTTCGCCCTGCCCGGGCGGGTGGCCTTCGATCCCGCGCAGGAGGGCATGGGCCTGTGGCTGCGGGGCGAGGGGAAGCTGGCCGACCCGGCCCGCTTCGACCTGTGGGTGAAGTCCTGCGGCCTGAAGGGGATCAAACTGCGGCTGGGCAGCTACTTCGACCTGACGGGCAGCCCCGCGGCGGCCACGCGGCTGGGGTTCATGGCCTACACCCCGGAGGAGCTGCAGGAAGCCGTGCCTTTGATGACCTGACGGCGGGCCGGGAGGACGGCCTCAGCGCACCAGGCGGGCCTCGAGGCTCCCGGGCGGCAGGACCCCCCATGCGCGGCTGTCCTGGCTCTCCTGGCGGTTGTCGCCCAGGAGGAACCAGCCGGGGCCCGTCTCCCAGGGGCCTCCGGAGGCCCTTTCCGTGACCGCGACGTAGGGTTCCGGGACGTACTGCCCGTCCACCCACAGCTCCCCGTCGCGGAGCTCCACCCGCATGCCGGGACCCGCCACCAGGCGCTTGACGACGGTGCCGGAGGGGCCCCTGGCGAGCCACACCTCCCCCACCGCGGGCCTTCCGGCGCACCAGGCGCGCAGGGCGACCCGCACCTGGCCGTCCCGCAGCGCCGGTTCCATGCTCCTGCCGGAGATGCGCACGGGGTGCACCACGGCCAGGGGGGCCAGGCCCAGGGCCAGGGCAGCCGCCAGGAGCCGCGGGGAGATCAAGGCCGGTAGGCCAGCCGCCGTCCCTGGCCGTCGGTGAGGGCAACCTCGGTCAGGCGGGCGGGAGGGGGAACCTTCAAGGCCAGTTCCGCGGCCAGCAGGCGGACCAGGTCCATGGGGCCCTGGAGCCCCAGTTCGCCCAGGAGGCGTCCCCGCAGGGGCTCCAGGAGGGCGTCCAGGGCGGCCTCCAGGTCCCGGAAGTCCACCACCACGTCGAAGCCGTCCAGGCCCTCGCGGGCGGCGATCACCTCCACCCGGTAGTCGTGGCCCTCCCAGGTCCCGTCCTCCCCGCGGTACACCACCGACAGGGGGCGTTCCACGGCGGCCTCGAAATGCAGGGATCTGGGCGGGGCGGGGCGGGGCGCATCCATTCCTAAGATTCTGCCACCGCCCGCGGTAAACTGGGCCGGATCTCTTGGAGCGCCCATGCCCGATTTCTCGACCCAGCTTGCCCGGCCCGGCGTGGCGCGGGAGGACCTGGAATTCGACGTCCTGTTCGTGGGGGCCGGCCCCGCCAACCTGGCCGGGCTATGGCGCCTGCTGGACCTGGTGGAGGCCCGCAAGCTCACGGGGCTCACCATCGGCCTCATCGAGAAGGGGGACGAGATCGGGGACCACGCCTTCTCCGGGGCGGTCCTGGATCCCGCGGCCCTGGACGAGCTCTGCCCGGACTGGGCGGAGCGGGGCTTCCCCGCCGAGGGGCGGGTGACGTCCGAGGAGGTGTGGTACTTCACCGAGCGCGGGGGCCTCAAGGCGCCCTTCCCGCCGCCCTTCCTGGCCAACCACGGCTTCCCCATCGTCTCGCTGAGCCGGATGGTGCGCTGGATGGCGGCCGAGATCGAGAAGCGCGAGGTGCCCGGCGTGGACGTCATGCTCCTGCCCGGCTTCGCGGGGGTCAAGGTGCTGTGGGAGGACGGCCGGGTCGCCGGGGTCCAGACCGCGGACCGGGGCGTCAACGCCGACGGGTCCCCCCGGCCCACCTTCGAGCCCGGCAACAACCTGCGGGCCAAGGTGACGGTCTTCGGCGAGGGCCCCCGGGGCCACCTCATGCGCGAACTCGACGAGGCGCTGGGCCTCCAGGCCCAGGCCGTCAATCCCCAGGTGTACGAGACCGGGGCCAAGGAGATCTGGGAGCTGCCCGCGGGCCGCGTTCCGGACGGCTTCGTCCTGCACTCCGCGGGCTGGCCCCAGGCCGAGGGCGAATCCGGCGGCTCCTTCGTGTACAAGATGGGCGGGGACCGGCTGGCCGTGGGCTACGTGGTGTCCCTGGACACCCGGGACCCCTTCGCCGACGCCCACCTGATGCTCCAGAAATTCAAGACCCACCCCCGCATCAAGGCGATGCTGGCCGGCGGCAGGCTGGTGCAGTACGGCGGCAAGGCCCTGGCCATCGGCGGCTGGAACTCCATGCCCCGCCTGGCCTTTGCCGGCGGGATGCTGGCCGGGGACGCGGCCCAGATGGTCAACGCTGGGCGCCTCAAGGGCATCCACCTGGCCATGAAGGGCGGGATGTGCGCGGCCGGGACCATCGCGGACGCCCTGGCCGAGGGGGATTTCGGCGAGGCCTCCCTCATGCGCTACAGCCGGTCCTACCTGGCCTCCTGGGCGGGCACCGAGCTCTACCGGGCCCGGAACTTCCACGCGATCATCGCCCGCGGGCCCACGCCCGGGGCGCTGTTCAACCTGGCCCTGAGCCAGGTCACGGGCGGCTGGGTACCTGGGGATCCCCTGCGCCTGGAGGCCGACGCCGACGCCACCGCGACCACGGAGGCCTACTACGGCAAGGAGGGTCTCAAGCGCGACCAGCTGGACTGGGGCGTGAAGACGGACGGCGCGCTCACGTTCTCCAAGCTGGACGACGTCTACGCCTCGGGCACGATGCACGACGAGCACCAGCCCGGCCACCTCAAGATCGTCAAGGGCGACCAGGTGTGCGTCTCCTGCTACGCGTCCAAGGGGAGCCCCTGCACGGTGTTCTGCCCCGCGCAGGTGTACGAGATGCATCCCGACGCCGCCGGGCGCGTGTCCAGGGTGGATATCGCCTTCTCCAATTGTGTCCATTGCAAGACTTGCGACATCAAGTGCCCGGAGGGGAACGTCATCTGGACGCCCCCCGAAGGCGGCGGCGGTCCCAAGTACACCCTCTGCTGAGAGTCCCCATGCTTGATCCGCGCCTTCTCGAGATCCTCTGCTGCCCCGCCGTGGACGGCGATACGGCCTGCCACGGCGACCTGGCCGAGACCCCCGCGGGGCTCGCCTGCGCCCGGTGCGGGCGGGTCTACCCCGTGGAGGACGGCATTCCCGTCATGCTCCAGGACAAGGCCGCGAAGGAGGCCCGATGAGACTCGACCGGGAACAGGCCGGCGCCCTCCTGGGGCTGATCCGGGGCCGGAAGGTGGCCGTGCTGGGCGACGTGATGCTGGACGAGTACCTCTTCGGCGAGGTGAGCCGCATCTCCCCCGAGGCCCCCGTGCCCATCGTCCGGGTGTCCCGGGAGCGGGCGGTGCTGGGCGGGGCCGCCAACGTCGCCGCGAACCTCAAGGCCGTGGGCGCCGATCCGGTCCTGGTGGGCTCCTTCCAGGACGACGCCGCGGGCCGGCGCCTGCGGGGACTGCTGGCAGGCCTGGACATCGCGCAGGACCGGCTGGTGGAGGACCCCTCCCGCCCCACCATCATCAAGACCCGGGTCATCGGGCAGCAGCAGCAGATGCTGCGCATCGACCGGGAGGAGACGGACCCCTTCTCCCCGGCGGCCGTCGAGGGCCTGTGCCGCAGCCTCGAGGCGGCCCTGGAAGGCGTGGGCGCGCTCATCATCTCCGACTACGCCAAGGGCGCCGTGAACCCTCCGGTCATGGACCGGGTCCGGCTCCTCTGCGCAAGGCTGGACATCCCCTGGATCGTCGACCCCAAGCCCGCCCACGCCCCCCTCTACCGGGGCGCCACGCTCATGACCCCCAACACCAAGGAGCTGACCGAGCTCAGCCACATGCCGGCCAAGGCCGACGCCGACGTGGCCGCGGCGGGCCTGGCCATGGTGGAGTCCCTGGAGCTCAAGGGCCTCCTGGTCACCCGCAGCGAGAAGGGCATGGCCCTCTTCACGCCCGAGGCCCTGCACCGGGAGCCCTGGCTCATCCCCACCGAGGCCCGGGAGGTGTTCGACGTCAGCGGCGCCGGCGACACGGTCATCGCGGTATTCGCCGCCGCCGTCGCCTCGGGGGCGGACTGGAAGCGGGCCGCGATGCTGGCCAACGCCGCGGCCGGAGTCGTGGTGGGCAAGATGGGCACGGCCACGGCGACGCCCGAGGAGATCCTCAGGCACTACCAGGACCAGGAGGCGATCTAGGAGGGTGGCCAAGCAATCGTGCGTGTCCCAGACTTGCGGCCCGGTTCGTTGGCGCAGCTTGCCTGCGCCAACGAACCGCGGCGGGAGTCTGGGACACGTATGCCTACTTGGCCGGGCTCCTAGTGTAGGCCGCCAGAAGAACAGGTAACACCTTGTCCCCCCCCCTTCGCCTCGGGTCCAGTTCAGGGCTTGGTATTGACGAGTCGCTTGATGCCCCCGTCCTCGAGGGGCCAGTTATGAAAATTGATCAGCAGGCCCACTTCGAAATTTGCAAAGTGGAGGCAGCTATTCAGTTGGGCGAAGTCGGCCTCCGAAAACTTCGCAATGGCCTTCGCCTCGACGACCACCTTGTGGTCCACCACGATATCCATGATGTAGGCATTCTCGACGCACAATTCCTTGTAGGTGATGTCGAGGTGAACCTCGCGTAGGGCCTCGTGTCCGGCCAACCTGAGTTCATGGGCGAGGCAAGCCTTGTAGGCATTTTCCAGGAGTCCAGGCCCCAGAACTATCTGCACCCTGATGGCAGCGAGGATGATGGCTTCGGTGATATCTCGATGGGGATAGTTGTCGCCCCAATCTTCGCCCCAATGCCGACCCATGACTTCCTCCTTCGGGTCAGGAGTGCGCTCAATCACGCCGGGACGTTCAGGCCAGAATTCTTTCCTCGGTATCCTCGGCCTCCTCGGCGCCTCGGCGATGGGCTTTTCGACGGGTGCTTCGGCGCATGTAATCTTTGCGCCGACTGATACTTGAGAAAGCCATCGCCGAGGCGCCGAGGAGGCCGAGGATACCGAGGAAAAGAAAAAGGCAGGTTCGCCGTCAACCCTTGGCAGAGGCCGTCCGAATGGCCGCGAGGGCCTGCCGTGCTCGTGTCACCTTGGCGAGGATATCGTTCGCGGACGCGGTCCAAACAAATGGTTTCGGAGCGGCATTGTGTCTCGCGATATAGGTGTGGATCGCTGCTTCGAGTTCCGGGACGGATCTGAAAATACCCCTTCGGATGCGGTTCTCCGTGATGTCTCGGAAAAATCGCTCCACCATGTTCAACCACGATGAACTGGTGGGGGTGAAGTGAACGTGGACCCTCGAATGGCCTTTCAACCAGCTTTTGACCGCCGGATGTTTGTGGGTGGCGTAGTTGTCGCAAATGATGTGCAGAGCGAGTCGCTTCGACGTACCCCGCTCAAGCCGCTTGAGGAACTTCAGCCACTCCTCATGGCGATGACGTGGCATCGTGGCCGAGATCACCGTACCATCCAGCGTGTTCATGGCCGCAAAGAGGGTGGTCGTTCCATTGCGCTTGTAGTCGTGCGTCATGGTGCCGCAGCGACCCTTCTTCATCGGTAGGCCAGGCTGAGTCCGGTCCAGGGCCTGAATCTGGCTCTTCTCATCTACGCTCAGCACGATGGCATGCTCCGGAGGGTCCAGATACAGGGCCACGATGTCCACCAACTTCTCTTCGAAATGAGGATCGTTGCTTAACTTGAAACCAACGGTGCGGTGCGGCTTGAGGCCATTCTGACGCCAAATGCGTCCCACCGTGCTCTCGCTCACCCCGGTGGCCTGCGCCATGGAGGCCCGGCTCCAGTGCGTGGCATTGACGGGCTGTTCCTGCGTCGTCTTATGGAGCACCTCTTGCCCCTTCAAAGCAATCACCCAAGACTTCCGGCCTCGACCTGGGCGTTCCCTCTCGAGGCCATCGAAGCCCGCTTCCTCCCATCGCTTGAGGCATTGCCAAGCAGTCCGATGATCACAGCCCAAAGCCTGGCCGATGTCACGAAAGGACTCGCCAGAAGCTCGATGAAGAACAATCTTGGCCCGCAGGACGCTGCGCGCAGGCAAGGTCCGGCTCCGCGCCATTTCCTCAAGGCGTCTGAATTGCTCCACAGTTAGATCAACTCGCCCCACTTGCGCCAAAGTTCTCACCTGCCGCTTGGATGCGACGAGCTGTATTGGCGTTACAGGTATTTCTGGCGGCCTACACTAGTCCCTCAGTTCGATGCTGAGGTAGAAGTGGTCCCCCTTGGGGAGCCGCTCCAGGACCTGCCGGAAGTTCAGGTCGAAGGTCTCGGTCGTCCCGGCGCCCACGCTGCCGATCTTGGTGCCGCCGGAGGCGACGCCCAGGAGGCGATCCTCGGCGTCGAAGACCGCGACGGAGAACCCGGGCGTCCGGTCCTTGGCAGCGGTGTTGGTCACCTCGACCTTGGCGCGGGTGCCGAAATCGGCCCCCTTGAGGGGCCACACGTTGGCTTCGCGCTTGTTGAAGTAGATGGAGGTGACCTTCAGGCCGTCGATCTCCACGCCCTTGATGGGGATCAGGGCGTTCCAGGTGAAGGGGAGCCGGAAGCTGGCGAAGCTCAGGGGCTGGGCCGGGGGGGGCGTGGCGGGGGCGGGTTCCTGGGGGGCGAGGGCGAGCAGGACGGGCAGGAGCAGGGAGAGCATGGGGCTTCCTTTGTCAGTTTCTGCCGAAGAGGCCGCCGAAGAGGCTCTTCTTGGCAGGGGCCAGCTCGGGAGCCGGCAGGGGCGCCTCGGCGGAGGAGGGGGCGCCGTCCCGCCGCTTGCGATCGAAGACGGGACGCAGGGCGGGGACCTTGACCGCCTCGATCCAGTGGTCGCTGAACTGGCGGGCGACCATGTGGTACTCGTGGACGCGGCCCTGCTCGATCCAGGCGGTGACCTGGTCGATGGTGACGTTGTTCAGGGTCTCCTGCTCCATCTGGATCTTCAGGAGGTCGGCGCCCGGGGCGACGGGAGCCTCCATGGGCCGGGGCGGCGGCGGCAGCTCGGCCCTGGGGGGCGGCGGCGGCATGGGCGGGGGCGTGGGGGGCCGGGCGCCCACCGAGGCCATGGCCGCCTGGATCTCCTGGGCCGTGAGCTTCATGGTGGAGGCGGTGGCTTCGGCGGCGGCGGCCGGGGCGTTCCCCCCCAGGGTGACGTCCAGGGCGCTGAGGGTGGCCTCCACGTCCATGGGGCTGCGGGAGCCCAGGAAGCGGCGCTCGCTGGTGGAGGCATGGACGGCGGGGGCGTCCTCGCCCATGAGCTTCGAGATGGCGTCCCGGGCGGAGGAGAAACCCCCGGAGGCGGTGGGATCGCCTTCGGCGACCTCAGGCACGCCGGGGGGCGGGTTGATCACGAGGGTCTTCTCCATGATCTCCTCGTCGGCGCCATCCAGGTCCCCGAGGGTCAGGGAGGGGGGCGGCGGCGCGTCGAACGCGGCGAAGATGGAGGGCTCCTCCACAGGCGCGGCGGGGATGGAGGGCTCCTCCACGGGCGCGGCGGCCGGAAGGAGCCTTCCGACCACCTCGGCGATGTCGAAAATCGTCTCGCACCGGAAGCACTTCGCGCGGCGCAGGCCGGCGTGGACGCGTTCGGGGGTGAGCGTGAAGCGGGTGGAGCAGCCTGGACACCGAATGGTTTCTGTCACGGTCATCTCCGGGGGGAAACAATTTTTTAAAGGATATGCCCATTTTTGGAGATTGTGCAGCTTCAGTGGCGCCTGCCGGGGCGGCGATTCGTCCTCCGGGCCCCCGAGCGGGTATTCTCTAGGGGTGCCGAGGGGCGCTGGGAGGTTGCGTGGCGGGGCTGTTCATCACGATGGAAGGGATCGAGGGGTCGGGCAAGTCCACCCAGCTGCGCAAGCTGGCCTCGCGGCTCTCGGACTGCGGGATCCCTGTGGACGTGTCCAAGGAGCCCGGGGGCACGCCCCTGTGCCGCGAGCTTCGCCAGCTCCTCCTGGAGCCCCACGCCTCGGGGGAGGCCTGGTGCTCCAAGGCCGAGCTCCTGCTGTTCTATGCCGACCGCGCCCAGCACCTGGCCGAGTATGTCCTGCCCGCCCTGGAGAAGGGGCACCTGGTCCTGCTGGACCGCTTCGACGATTCCACCCGCGCCTACCAGGGGGCCCAGGGCATCAGCGACTCCGTGGTCGAGCGCATCGGGGAGGTGGTGCTGGGGCGCCTGAAGCCCAACCTCACCATCCTCCTGGACATGGATCCCGTCGTCTCCCTGGCCCGGGTGGAGGCGCGCAACGCGGCCGCCAGCGGCTTCCGGGAGACCCGGTTCGACCAGGAGCACCTGGAGTTCCACCGGCGGGTGCGCTCCCGCTTCCTGGCCATCGCCCAGAAGGAGCCCCAGCGGGTGGTGGTCGTGCCCGCCCAGGACGCACCGGAGGCGGTGGAGGAGGCCATCTGGAAAAGCCTGGCGCCCCTCCTGCGCACCGCCGGGCTGAAGGTGGAATAGTGTTCGACCCCCTGATCCTGGGCCACCGGGCCATCCGGGAACGCCTGCTCACCCGCGTGCAGGAGGAGAAGGTGGGCGGCTCGCTGCTCTTCGCCGGCCCCGACGGGGTCGGCAAGCGCCGCGTGGCCATGGAGCTGGCCCAGCGCGAGCTGTGCTTCCGCCGCACCGCCTGCGGAGCGTGCGAGGGGTGCCGGATGTTCCAGGGGGAGGTGCCCGTGGAGCTGCCCAACCTGCTGCGCATCGCCCCCGAAGGGAAGGCCGGCCTCATCAAGATCGGCTCGATCCGCGAGGACGACCTGGTCGAGGGGGGCGTCATCAGCTGGGCCCACCGCGCGCCGGCCCCGGGGTGCCACCGCTGGATCCTCGTGGAGGACGCCCACCGCCTGAACGGGGCCTCGGCGAACATGCTCCTCAAGACCCTGGAGGAACCCCCTCCCGGAACCTGCTTCCTGCTCGTCACCCACCGCCCCGAGGCCATGCTCCAGACCATCCGCAGCCGGTGCGAGCGCATCCCCTTCCTGCCCCTGTCGGCGGAGGACGCCTGGGCCGTGGCCCGCCGGGCGGGCTGGGAGGAGGCGCACCGGGCGCGCTGGACGGCCCTGTCCGGCGGGACCCTGCGCTACCTGGACGAGGCCGCCTTCCAGCGCGCCTCGGACCAGGTGGACGCCTGGATCAACGTGGCCGGGGGCGCCGCCTTCAGTGGCGCCGGCGCCGCGCTGGCCCCGGACAAGAGTTCGGACGCCAGCCAGAACGAGCAGGTCAGCCAGTGCCTGGAGCTCCTGCTCCTGGTGCTGGGCGACGTCGGGCGGATCCGGGAGGGCCGCGGGCTGCGCCTGGGCCCCTGGGCCGCGGGCCTGACGAAGCTGGCCGAGTCCCCCATGGCCCTGGAGCCCGTCCAGGCCCGGGCCTTCGAGGCGATGCGGAACCTGGCCCGCAACCCCTCGGCCGAATCGCTCCTGCGCGAAGTGGCGATGGCCTGCGGCTGACCGGGAGCTACTTGTCCAGGTTGCGGGTCTCGTCGGCCAGCATGACGCAGCCCTTGCCGCTGGCCTTGGCCTTGAGGAGGGCGCGGTCGGCCTTCTCCAGCAGGTGGTCGGCGCCGTCGGCGTCGGCGGGGAAGGAGGCCACGCCCACGCTGATGGATACGGCGACCTTGACCTTGCCCACCTGGAGCGGGCTTCTCACCAGGGCGTTGAGGAGCCGCTCGCCGATCTTGGCGGCGACGGGGGCGGTGGAGCCGGGGATGATGATGCAGAATTCGTCCCCGCCGTAGCGGTAGAGGCGGTCCAGGTTGCGGATGATCTGCTTGGCCTCCAGGGCCACGGTGGAGATCACCCGGCTCCCGGTGGGGTGGCCGAACTGGCTGTTGAGCTCCTTGAGGTTGTCCACATCCAGGAAGAGGAGGGCCACGGACTCGCCCCGCACGGAGGCGCTCCGGATGGCCTGGGGCAGCTCCACCTCCAGGCAGCGCCGGTTGTAGGCCACGGTCAGGTCGTCCCGGTACGAGAGGTTCCGGCTCTGCTCCAGGTTCCAGGCCTTCACCAGGAGGTCGTCCACCTCCGTGATCCAGCCCAGGAACGTGTCCTGGGGCGCCCGGGGCTCCACCAGGCGCAGGAGGCCCAGCTTCTCGCGGGGACACAGGAAGAAGGCCTCCCCGGCCTCCACCAGGGCCTCGGCCTCGCTGAACCCCACCGGGGCCTCGGGGAAGCCCGCCCCGCAGCGCTGGAAGAAGCTCTCCTCCTGGCGGATCCAGATGGCCCCGCCCCGGGCGGCGGAAAGGCCCATGGCCCGGGCGAGGATGGGCCTGAGCAGCTCGTCCAGGGTGGCCAGGTGGATCATCTGCCGGAGCCAGCCGTCGCTGCCCAGGTCCCGGCTGCGGATGCGGTGGAGGGCCTCCCGCACCCGGTCCAGGGGCTGGTCCTGGCGTGCCACCCAGCCGAAGCGCAGGCTCAGCACAAGGCTCACCTCCTCGGGGTCGGCCTCCTTCACCCACCAGAGGATCTCGGAACCGGAAGGGGGGATCCACCTGGGGTCGGGGCGGTCGGCGACGATGACCACGGTCCCGTCCCCGGGCTCGGGCGAGAGGCCGTGCCCCCACGAGGCCAGGGCCTCCTCCAGGGCCGGGAGCCCCTGGGCAGGGTGGATCGCGAGGAGGCCGATGGTCATGTCAGCTCAGGGCCGCGTTGAGGCGGGAGGAAAGGTGCTCCAGGTGGGAGAGGAGGGTGTCCAGCTGCGTCTTTACCTCGCGGCCGCTGCGCTCGGCGCGCACCCACCGCTTGAGGAGGTTGAGGGCCTGGGGATCCCGCACGCCCAGGGGCTTGGTGGTCTGGATCAGGCGGTGGGTCAGCCTCGAGCGGTCCGGGGCGTCGCCGCGGGTCTCGCAAAGCGCCTGCCCCAGGCGCAGCGCCTCCCGGGAGGTCGTGAGGTCCAGGCGGATCAGGGGCACGCGGGCGTTGATGCGGAGCAGGAACTGGTCCAGGAAGCGCAGGATTTCGCCCACGGTCTCCGAGGCCTCCTCGAGCGACGTCTCGATGACGGCCGGGTCCTCCAGGGTCCGGGTGAACTGCAGGGTGAGCCGCTCGAACTCCTGGCGGTCGACGCTGCGGATGAGGAGGAACTCCGGGCTCCGGCGGAAGCTCGCCACCTGGCCCTGGGCCTGGGAGAGGGCCAGAGCCAGGCGGGGCCAGCTCCGGAGCTCCAGGTGGAGCCGGATCTGGCCGAGCGCGGGATCCATGTACTGCCAGAGGCGGTGCAGGCGCTGGCGGAGCCGGTCCCCCTCCTCCGTGAGGGACGGGGAGTCCGGGAAGAGCTTGTGGCGCAGCTCGGGGCTGAACAGGCCCACCAGGTCGCCCATGAGCTGGCGCTGGTGGGACAGGAGGAGGGCCTTGAGGTTGTCGAGCGTCGTGGCCAGCTGGTCCACGTCGTCGTTGGTCAGGGTCTGGAGCAGGAGGCCCCGGATGGTGGCCTGGTCCTGCAGGAGGCTCAGCACCGCCTGGCGCAGGAAGGCGCCCAGGAGCAGGGACTCCTCGCTGCCCTTGGGCAGGTTCTCCGCCGCCCGGGGGTGGAAGACCCGCTCGGCCAGCCGGCCCAGTTCGCTCTCGATGACGTAGAAGTGGGGCACCGAGGCGAAGCGCCTGGGGATGGAGGCGTTCACCGCGGGCTCCATGCCCTCCACCAGGCTCAGGAGGGCCAGGTGGCTCACCAGGGCCCGGGCCACGATGCGGAAGGAGGGCGGGTGGCTCTCGCGCAGCTGCTTGAGCAGCGCGCGCACGTCGCCGGGGAGGCTCTTCTCCAGGAGGCGGTCCTCCACCCGGGGCAGGCTCCAGCCCAGGTGGTTCCACAGCCACTGCAGGCTGCCCCGGATGTGCTCCACCGCAGGCCAGTGGACGCCGCGGTCCAGGGGGCGGAAGAGGATGATGCGCAGGCTGCTGATGACGTGCTGCACGAGCAGGAGCGGTTCGGCCCGCAGGCGGGTGGACTCGGGCAGGGCGCCGCCCAGGAGGGCCTCCATCTTCCGGATGGCCTCCAGGGGGTTGCCCGAGCCGGACTGCAGGGCCCGGTTGAGGGTCTTCATCTGCTGGTTGAGCCTGGCCACCAGGGCCGGGCCGTCCTCCATGCCGGCCAGGACGGCGAAGATGCTCCGGATGTGGTCCCGCTCCTCCTGGAGGTAGGCGGTCCAGTGGTCCTTGAGCTGGGAGCCCTCGCCCGAGCCCAGGGAGGTGGCCATGGTGCGAAGGCTGGCGATGAGGTCCAGGAGGTGGATGACCCAGTCCGGCTCCAGGTTCTGGTCCAGCACCTCCCGGTGCGCCGCGGAGGCCAGTTCGCCCAGGGTGTCCAGGCTGTGCTGGAGCACCAGGCCCATGGCCGGACGCACCTCGCCCAGCCGCCTTTCGGAGAACTGGTTCAGGAAGGCGAGGAAAAGTCCGAAGGCCCGGCGGAGTTTCGCGAGGTGCAGGGACTCCCCCACCAGGAAGGCCTCCCCGGGTCCGGTCTCCAAAAGCGGGAAGACGTCGCCGCCTCCGACGCGAAGTATCTCATCCAATAACTGGAGATCCTGGCGCGAAAGTCCCTTCTCCCGGATGAGTTCCCGGACCAAATCGAGGCGCTGACCGGAGGACTGGGCGCTGGGCATGCCCCCAGGATAGCCTGTTGGTTGAATCTCGCTATATCCCAAGCACCTGATTGTAGGTGTACACTGCCCATCAACCCCCTTGGGAGGATCCATTGGCTAGCAAGCTAGGTGAAATGCTTGTGAAGGCTCAGCTGATAACGGAAATTCAGCTGGACGACGCCATCAAGCTGCAGCGCCGCGAAGGCGGGAAGCTCGGCAGCATCGTGGTCCGCCTGGGATTCTGCTCGGACCAGGACATCGTGAGCTTCCTGGGGATGCAGTACGGCGTGCCGGCGGCCGACCTGGACCAGTGGCCCCCCATCGAACCCTCCGTCATCGCCCTGGTGCCCTCCGAGCTGGCCAACAAGCACAAGGTCCTCCCCCTGCAGCGGTCCGGGAACGTGCTCACCATGGCCATGTCCGATCCCACGGACATCTTCGCCATGGACGACGTGCGGTTCCACACGGGCTACAACATCGACCCGGTGGTGTCCTCGGAACGGGGGCTGGTACGGGCGATCGAACGCTACTACGGCGGCACCAGTGCCGTCCGCCTGCGGGACCGCCAGGACGACGGGCGCGGCGTCTACAACGCCGGGGCGCCGGGTTCGGACGCCGGCGCCTCCGCCGGCGGGCCCTCCGACGACTTCGGGGACCACGAGGACGCCAGCCTCGACCTGAAGGGCCTCGAGGAGGAGATGGCCGAGTCCACCCAGTACGAGACGCTGGACGAGGAGGACGAGGTCAACGCCACGGCCCTGGGCAAGGCGTCCGAGGACGCCCCGGTGGTGCGGCTCGTGAACATCGTGCTCATCGACGCCATCCGCAAGGGCGCCTCCGACATCCACATCGAGCCCTACGAGAAGCACTACCGCATCCGGTTCCGCATCGACGGCCTGCTCCAGGAGGTGATGCGGCCCAGCATCAAGCTCAAGGACCCCGTCACCTCCCGCGTCAAGATCCTGGCCAAGCTCAACATCGCGGAAAAGCGCCTGCCCCAGGACGGCCGCATCAAGCTGCGGGTGCAGCTGGGCGGCAAGCAGAAGGTCATCGACTACCGGGTGAGCATCCTTCCGACGCTTTTCGGCGAGAAGATCGTGCTGCGGCTCCTGGACTCGGACAAGCTCATGCTGGACCTCACCAAGCTGGGCTTCGAGCCCGAGAGCCTCCAGCAGTGGGACCGCCAGATCAGCAAGCCCTACGGCATGGTGCTGGTGACCGGGCCCACCGGATCGGGCAAGACCAACACCCTCTATTCCTCCATCTCCAAGCTCAACACCGCGGACGTGAACATCATGACCGCCGAGGATCCCGTCGAATTCAACTTCGCCGGCATCAACCAGGTGCAGATGAAGGAGCAGATCGGCCTGAACTTCGCGGCGGCCCTGCGCAGCTTCCTGCGCCAGGATCCCAACATCATCCTGGTGGGCGAGATCCGGGACTTCGAGACGGCCGAGATCGCCATCAAGGCCTCCCTCACGGGCCACCTGGTGCTCTCCACCCTCCACACCAACGACGCCCCCTCCACCATCAACCGCCTCATGAACATGGGCGTGGAGCCGTTCCTGGTGGCCACCTCCGTCAACATCATCTGCGCCCAGCGCCTGGTCCGGCGCATCTGCGCCAACTGCAAGCAGCCCGATCCGCACCAGCCGCCCCCGGAGGCCCTGCTCAAGGTGGGCTTCACGGAGGAGGAGGTCAAGCGCGGCGTCATCCTGAAGAAGGGCGCCGGCTGCGAGATCTGCGGGGGCCGGGGCTACAAGGGCCGCGTGGGGCTTTACGAAGTACTGGAGATGTCCGAGACTCTCAAGGACATGATCCTCACCGGGGCGAGCGCCATCGAGCTGAGGGAGCAGGCCCAGAAGGAAGGGATGATCACCCTGAGGCGTTCGGGTTGCCGCAAGGTCCTGGACGGCGTCACCACCATCGAGGAAATCGTCCGCGAGACGGTCCTCTAGTCCCATAAAGGGGTAGCAATCATGGTCGAACCCAGTGCCCAGTACGTAGTGCCCCTCCAGCAGCTCCTGAAGACGATGGTCGAATATGGGGGGACCGACCTCCACGTCACCACCGACACCGCCCCGCAGGTGCGCATCGACGGGCGCATGGTCCCCCTGAAGCTGCCGCCCCTGGAGGCCTCCCAGACCCGGTGGCTCTGCTACGGCGTCATGACCGACCAGCAGAAGCACCGCCTGGAGGAGGACCTGGAGGTGGACTTCTCCTTCGGCCTGCAGGGGGTGTCGCGCTTCCGGGCCAACGTCTTCAACCAGAAGGGCGCCACCGCCGGCGTGTTCCGGGCCATTCCCGAGACCATCCGCAGCTTCGAGCAGCTGGGCCTGCCCCCCATCGCCCAGACGCTCTGCGACAAGCCCCGCGGCCTGATCCTGGTCACCGGCGTCACCGGCTCGGGCAAGTCCACCACCCTGGCCGCCATGATCGACCGGATCAACGAGGTGGAGCCCCTCCACATCCTCACCATCGAGGATCCCGTGGAATACGTGCACCACCACAAGCGCTGCCTGGTGAACCAGCGCGAGATCCACGCCGATACGCACAGCTTCAAGAAGGCCCTTCGCTCGGCGCTGCGCCAGGATCCCGACGTGGTTCTGGTGGGCGAACTGCGCGACCTGGAGACCATCGAGGCCGCCCTGACCATCGCCGAGACCGGCCACCTCACGTTCGGCACCCTGCACACCAGTTCGTGCGTGCAGACCATGAACCGCATCATCGACGTGTTCCCCGCCCACCAGCAGCCCCAGATCCGCGCCCAGCTCTCCCTGGTGCTGGAAGGGGTCATCTGCCAGTCCCTCATCCCCAAGTCGTCGGGCAAGGGCCGGTGCCTGGCCCTGGAGGTGATGATCCCCAATCCCGCCATCCGCAACCTGATCCGCGAGGACAAGATCCACCAGATCTACAGTTCCATGCAGACCGGCCAGCTGAAGTTCGGCATGCAGACCTTCAACCAGAGCCTCTCCGAGCTGGTGCTGAAGGGCGACATCACGCAGGACATGGCCATGTCCTACTCCTCCAACCAGGACGAGCTGCGCGAGCTCATCAACCGGGGCGTCGGCACCCAGAACATGGTGCCCATGAACCAGGGCAAGCCAACGAGCCAGCCGAACAGCGTGCTGGGAGGCCGGAATCCCAATATTAAATACACCTAGAATAAGGACATCATGGCTTCCCATGGCTAAACATTGGCCTTATCCTGGTCCCACTGACACGTCCCAAATCTTGAAGAGGTTCTGATGCCCGCATATGCATGGAAAGGCAAGAATCGGCTCGGGGAGATTCAGGAAGGGGTCATCGTCGCCGAAACCCGGGACGGGGGCGCCGCCACGCTCAAGCGCAACGGCATCCAGGTCATTTCCATCAAGCCCCAGGGCGCCGCGGGCGGCAAGTCCCTGGGCGGCGTCAAGGCGAAGGAACTGGCCATCTTCACCCGGCAGTTCAGCGTGATGATCGACGCCGGCCTGCCCCTGGTGCAGTGCCTCGAGATCCTCGGGGCCCAGCAGGCCGACAAGGGCTTCCAGAAGATCATCGCCGCCGTGCGCAGGGACGTGGAACAGGGCGCCACCCTGCAGACCGCCCTCAGCAAGCACCCCAAGGCCTTCAACGACCTGTACGTGAACATGGTGGGCGCGGGCGAGGCCGGCGGCATCCTGGACATCATCCTGCAGCGCCTTTCCGGCTACATCGAGAAGGCCGTGAAGCTCACCGCCAAGGTGAAGGGGGCCATGACCTACCCCATCACCGTCATCATCATCGCCATCGTGGTGGTGGCCATCATCATGGTGAAGGTCATCCCGGTGTTCTCCCAGATGTATGAGGGCATGGGCAGCAGCCTGCCCTTCCCGACCCTCATCTGCATCGCCATCTCCAACGTGCTGATCAACTACTTCTACGTGGTGCTGATCTTCATCGCCCTGGTCTGGATCGGCCTGCGGCAGTACTACAAGACGCCCACGGGCCACCTGCAGATCGACAGCTTCATCCTGAAGATCCCCGTCATCGGCGAGCTGCTCCGGAAGGTCGCCGTGGCCCGCTTCTGCCGCACCCTGGGCACCCTCACCAGCTCGGGCGTGCCCATCCTGGAGGGCATGGACATCACCGCCCGCACCGCCGGAAACCTGGTGATCCAGAACGCGATCATGAAGTCCCGGGAGGCCGTGGAACAGGGCCGCAACATCGCCGGACCCCTGGCCGAGACCAAGGTCTTCCCGCCGATGGTCGTGCAGATGGTGGGCGTGGGCGAGGCCACCGGCGCCCTGGACGCCATGCTGAGCAAGGTCGCCGACTTCTACGAGGACGAGGTGGACAATGCCGTGGCGGCCATGACGGCCATGATGGAACCCCTGATCATCGCCGTCCTGGGCGGCATCATCGGCTTCATCGTCATCGCCATGTATCTGCCCATCTTCAACCTGGCCAACGTCATGGGCAAGGACTGAGGCAGCGCTTCCAGCCTTGGCTGCTCCGACCGCCGGCACGCACCGGTGGGTCGGAGGCAGAAGGGGGGCGGGAGCGCCGGAAGGCGCCGACCGCAGGGGACCGGATGCCCTTCATCCGGTCCAGCGGCAGTCCTCGCAGATGCGGCGCTTCTGGTAGGCGGCCATGGCGGCGCGGTCGGTCCTGCGGGAGCGGGTCCAGGTCAGGAAGGTGACGGCTCCCAGGGCCAGGAAGGTCGACAGGACGGGGAGGGCCCGGTCGGGCTTGACGAAGCCGGGGCTGAGGGCGGCCAGGAAGAAGAAGGTGATGCAGGCGGTGCCGTGGAAGATCGAGCGCCGCAGGGGCGGCGCCAGCGGGGCCAGGACCTCGGGGTCGGCCTCGGGGATCCGCACCTGGGCGGCGTAGTGCTCGGCGACGGCCACGACGCGGGTTCCGCCGCAGGAGGGGCAGGCTGGCATTCAGGACTCCAGGGTTCGGGTGAAGGCGAAGGCCTGGAAGCCCTCGCCGGGCCAGGTCAGGGGGTCGGGGCGGAAGAAGGCCGTGGGGCCCTCCTCCGCGCCCAGGCCCGCGGGCCACGCGGCCACGGGCGCCAGGCCGGGCTGGGCGAGAAGCCAGTCCCGGTGGTCCTGGCCCTCCTCGGAGAGCCAGGAGCACACGGCGTAGATGAGTAGGCCGCCCGGGGCGAGGCGGGAGACCGCGGCCTCCAGGAGATCGCGCTGGACGGCGCGCATGCGGGGGCGGTCGATGGCGGGGCCGATCCAGGTGAGCTCCGGGTGCTTCTGGAGGGTGCCGCTCCCGGTGCAGGGGGCGTCCAGCAGGATGAGGTCGAAGGCGGATCCCGGCCGGCGCATCCAGGGGCCGGCCTCGTCCACCACGACCTCCGCCTTGACCCCGCGGGCCAGGAGGTTCTCCATGAGCCGCGCGGCGCGCGCCGGGTTCTTCTCCAGGGCGGTGAGGGCGGCCCCGGGGTAGCGCCGGGCCAGGGCCGTGGTCTTGCCGCCGGGGGCGGCGCAGGCGTCCAGGATGGTGCGCGGGGCGCCGTCCCACGCGAAGGCCAGGAGGGCCTGGGAGCTGAGGTCCTGCACCATGCCCTGGCCCGAGGCGAGCCACTCCCGGGGGAAGGAGGCGCCGGGGGCCAGCTGCAGCGCGCCGGGGACGCCCTCGACGGGCAGGAGGGTCCCGGGGGCCGGACCCAGGGCCCTGAAGAAGGGACGGGGCGGGGCCTGGAGGCGCTTCCACAGCTCCTCCCTGGCCGCGCCCTGGCCCCTGGGGTAGAGCGCCGCCTTGAGGGTGAGCTCGGCGAAGGGGGTGCGGTCGAGGGCGGGGTCCATGGCGTCCAGGCCGGCCCGGAGGGCCTCCCGGTCCCGGCCCGCCCTGCGGAGGATGGCGTTCACGAGGCCCCGGTGGGGCGGGAAGCCCAGGTCCCGGTCCCCGGCCAGGTCCACGGCCTCGTTCACCGCGGCGTGGTCCGTGACGCCCTCCAGCCACGCCAGCTGGGCCAGGCCGATGGCCAGGGCCACCTGGGTGCCCAGGGGGACGCCCCGGGCGGGGTTCTTGAGCTGGGGCCGGCAGTGGGCCTGGAGGGTGCCCCAGCGCCGCAGGCAGTGCCCCAGGAGGGCGTTGGCCAGTCCCGCGTCCTCGGAGGAGAGGGCGGCGTCCCAGGCGTCGGGGACCCTGTCCCCCTCGCCGAAGACGATCTGGAGGGTCCGTGCCACCGCGATGCGACTCTGTGTTGCCATGCCTCAAGCCTCTCACATTCCGGGGGGCCATGGGGAGCCGCTACACTTGGAGGATGAGCGAAGCCGAAAACCCCGCCCTGGTTGTTCGGGCCCTCACGTCCGATCGCCATATCCGCTTTTCCGCCCTGGACGCGAGCCCGCTGTGGGACGGGGTGCGCAGGGGCCACCCGCACCTGGAGGCCGAGGCCTGCGCCGTGCTGGTGGAAGTGCTCGCCAGCGCGCTTCTGCTCCAGGCCCGGAACTTCTTCTCCGAACGGCTGCAGATCCACCTGCGCACCGCCGGCCGCGCCCGGGCCGTGGTGGCCGATTCCTGGCCGGACGGCGACATCCGCGGCGTGCTGGACGAGGGCCCCGCGACGGGCGCCTGGCTCCAGGCCCCCGGTCTCCTCCAGGTGACGCGCTCCACGGGCTCCGATACGCCCTACGTGGGAACCCTCGAGATGGTGGAGGGTCCCCTCCAGGCCCAGCTCGAGGCCTACCTTCTCCAGTCCGAGCAGGTCCAGGCCAGCGTCCACCTGTGGTGCGACCCCGGCACGGGGGAGAGCGGCGGCCTGCTGGTGGAGCTCCTGCCGGAGTGCCCGCCCGAGCGCCTCCGGGCTCTCGTCCAGGCCCTGGAGGGCCTCGACGTGGTGCCTTTCTGGGAGCGCACCCCCGAGTTCCTCAGCACCTGGATCAACCAGGGCCCGGGGACCGAGGTGCTCAACACCACCGCCATGCGCTACCGCTGCCGCTGCTCCCGGGAGAGCCTCCTGGAGGCGCTGGCCGGGTTCGGCCGGGCCAAGCGCCACGAGATGTTCAAGGATGGCCAGCCCGTCCAGGTGCGCTGCGACTACTGCGGCAAGGACTACACCATCGCCCCGGGGGACCTGGGGCCGGAAGGGGAGGGGCCGTGAGCGGGGTCCAGATCGTCGAACGGGGCCGGCCCGTGGGCGGGCCCCTCAGCGTGTGGGTCAACTTCCGGTTCGTGCCCTTCGTGGCCGCTGCCCTGGTGAAGACCCTCTCCTACACCCTGCGCGTCGCCCGGGAGGGTTTCGAGCCCGTCGAGGACCTGGTGGCCGGGGACCGGCGGGTGATCCTGTCCTTCTACCACCGGCGCCTGGTGATGATGCCCCAGGCCTACCCCTTCCGCCGCAGCGCCCCCGGCGGCGAGGCCCGCGGCGTGGCCATCCTCTCGAGCGACAGCAAGGACGGGGAGCGCAGCGCGGCCACCTGGCAGTGGTTCGGCATCCATGCGGTGCGAGGCACCGCCGGGGACCGTGGGGCCCAGGCCCTCGTGCGGATGATCCGGGCCGTGAAGGAGGGCTGGGACCTGGGCATCACCGTGGACGGCCCCCGGGGTCCCCGCCAGGAGGTCAAGGGGGGCGTCCTGGCCGTTTCCCGCAAGACCGGTGCCTGGATCGTGCCCGTGTGCGTGGCCTACCAGGCCGCCTGGACGTTGCGCACCTGGGACGAGATGCTGGTGCCCAAACCCTTTTCGCAGGTGCGGGTCCGCTACGGCGTGCCCTTCCAGGTGCCCCCCTCGGGGGACGAGGAGGACTTCCGGACCGCCCTGGAGAGGGAACTCGACGGAATGGAGAGCTGGGCGGAGCAGTTTCGCGGCAGTTATTGAATAATTATTTTTTCAGCCGGAACGCAAGGATATTTCCCCGAATTTTAAGAATTAATTTATAATAAAAATATGAATGGCGAGTTGATCTCCCGGTGTCCGCCGGAGGCTGGACCCTTCGCCCGGCCCCCCTGGGCCCTGGAGGGCAGGCGCCTGGGCCGGTACCGCCTGGGCCCGAGCCTGGGGCGGGGCGGGATGGGCGAGGTGTTCGAGGCCTGGGACACCCTCCTGAACCGCCAGGTGGCCGTCAAGACCCTGGTGGCTCCCGACCCCGCGGCCATCCTGCGCTTCATGAAGGAGGCCCAGCTCCAGGCCCGGGTGAGCCATCCCAACGTGTGCCGGATCTTCGATGTGGACGTCTCCGACAACGTCCCCTTCATCGCAATGCAGCTGGTGCCCGGCCCCAGCCTCTTCCAGGCGGGCCCGGGCCTGACCCTGCGGGAGGCGGTGGAGGTCCTCGCCGCGGTGGCCCTGGCCATGCACTCCGCCCACCGCGCGAACCTCATCCACCGGGACCTCAAGCCCTCCAACATCCTGCTGGAGCGGTCCCCCGCGGGCGGCTGGGTGCCCTACGTGGCGGACTTCGGGCTGGCCAAGGACCTGGCCGAGGATGGCCTGACGCTGGCCCACGGGGTGCTGGGCACCCCCAGCTTCATGGCCCCGGAGCAGAGGGCCGGGGAGGGCGCGCTCATCGGCCCGCCCACGGACGTCTACGCCCTGGGGGCCACGCTCTGCGCGGTGCTGGGCCTGGCCCGCGCGGGCTCGGGAAGGAGCGGCCGGACCTGGGCCTCCGGGGCCCAGGAGCCCCCCTCCCAGCCGTCCTGGCCCGGCCTGCCCCGCAAGCTGCGGGCCATCCTCGTGCGGTGTCTCGAGGAGCGGCCCCAGGACCGCTACCCCACCGCGGGGGCCCTGGCGGAGGACTTCAGGCGCTATCTGGACGGCGAACCCCTCGTGGCCCATCAGCCCGACTGGCTGCGCCGCGGCCGGCGCCTCCTTCGCAGGCACCCCGCCTGGGCGGCCTCCCTGGGCATCAGTCTCCTGCTGGGGTCGGGTTTCGGGGTGTGGAGCTCGCGCCTGGCCGCGGCCTCGGAACGCCGGACGGTCCTGGCCCTGCATTTCGCCCACGACGCCAAGGAACTGGAAACCCGGCTCGGCATGGCGCGCCTTTATCCTCCCCACGACCTGCGGCCCCTCCTGGCGCGGATGGCCGAGGACCTGGAGCGGATCCAAAAGGACATCGCCGACCTGGGCCCCGAGGCCCGGGGCCCCGGCAACCTTGCCCTGGGGCGGGTCTACCTGGGCATGCGCCACCTGGAGCCCGCCCTGGCGGTCCTGGAGGAGGCGTGGAACGACGGGTACCGCACCCCCGACGTGGCCTACGCCCTGTGCCGCACCCACAGCGAATTCTTCCTGCGGGTCACCGAGCACGAGCAGCTGGGGGACCTCCCCCCGGCGCCCGAGGCCGCCGCGCGCCACCTCCAGGCCGCCCAGGCCTTCCTTGCGCAGGCGGCGGGGGCGGCCTGGGAGCCGCCGGACCTCTGCGCCGCCCGGATGCGCACCTTCGAGCACCGGGGGGCCGAGGCCCTGGAGCTGGCGCGGGCGCTGTTCGCGAAGAACCGCTGGTTCCACGAGGCGAAGGTGGAGGAGTCCCGGGCCCTGGCCGCCCTGGGCCGGGAGCGCCAGCGGGCCGGGGACACCGGGGGCGCCCTGGACCTGTACCGCCAGGCGGATGCCGCCGCCCGCGCCGCGCAGGGCATCGCCCCCAGCGATATCACCGGTTGGCTGGCCTCCGCGGACTGGCGGCTGCGCTGGCTGGAGCAGCCCGGCCTGCCCTCCGGGGAGGCCCTCCGGGTCTTGAAGGAGACCGAGGCGCTGCTGGACACGGTGCTGACCATCCGCCCCGGCAATCCGCGGGCCATCAGCGGCAAGGTGCACGTCATCCTCGGCCGGGCGCGGATCCTCAAGGCCCGGGGGGGGGACCCCGGGCCCGAGCTGGCCCGGGCGGAGCGCTTCCTCCACGCCGCCCAGCACCACCCCGTCTTCCGGTGGCTGGTGCCGGTGAAGGAGGACCTGATCCGGAGGACCCGGAAGGAGCTGGCCGGGTTATCTTAGTAGGTTCAAGGAACCTCGATGACCCCTGCCCCCATTTCCGTCGTGTCCCTGTCCGGGGGACTGGACTCCTGCGTCGCCGCCGCCGCCGCCCGGGCCGCGGGCTTCCAGCTGGCCCTGCTCCACGCCGACTACGGCCAGCTCACGGAGGCGCGAGAGCGCCGGGCCTTCGAGGCCATCGCCGACTTCTACGCGGCGCCCCGCCGCCTCGTGGTGCCCTTCGCCGGGCTGCGGGCCATCGGCGGCAGCGCCCTCACCGACCCGTCCATTCCGCTCCCCGAGGGCGACCTGGACCGGGAGGGCGTGCCCGTGAGCTACGTCCCCTTCCGCAACGCCCACCTCCTGGCCACCGCGGTGAGCTGGGCCGAGGTTCTCGGCGCCGGGGCCGTCCACGTGGGCTTCGTGGAGGAGGACTCCAGCGGCTACCCCGACTGCCGCGAGGCCTTCCTTCGGGCCTTCGAGCAAGCGGCGGACCTGGGCACGAAACCCGGCACCCGCATCGCCTTCCACGCCCCGCTCATCCACCTGCGCAAGGCGCAGATCGTGGAGCTCGGGGTGAAGCTGGGCGCCCCCCTGCACCTCACGTGGAGCTGCTACCAGGCCGACGGCGCCGCATGCGGCACCTGCGATTCCTGCCTTCTCCGGCTGCGGGGCTTCAAGGAGGCCGGCGTCGCCGACCCCATCCCCTACGCCTTCATCCCCGACCACCTGCGACCCTGAGGACATCCGTTGCCCAAGCCCACCCTCAAGACCCTCCCCAAGCGCCGCGTCACCGAGCCCTCCACCACCCTCGACACGTTCCAGAGCCCGCGTCCGGGCCGGGCCTTCGAGGTGCGCTTCGAGACCGACGAGTTCACCTGCCTGTGCCCCATGACGGGCCAGCCCGATTTCGCCCGCCTGCGCATCACCTACGTTCCCGACCAGCTGTGCGTGGAGTCCAAGTCCCTCAAGCTCTACCTCTGGAGCTACCGCGACCGCGGGGCCTTCCACGAGGCGGTCACCAACCAGATCCTGGACGACCTGGTGGCGGCGCTGGAGCCCCAGTGGCTCCAGGTGGAGGGGGACTTCCTCATCCGCGGCGGCATCCGAACCCTGGTGAAGGCCGAACACGGGAAGCGGCCATGAGATACCGCGGCGCGGTCCCTCCCCTCGTCCTGATCCTGGCCGCCACGGCCGGGACCCTGGCCTGCGACACCCAGGCCAGGAAGGAGGCCCGGGCCCAGGCGGCCCGGAAGAACCAGGAGTGGGAGGCCGGCCAGCGCCGCGAAGCCGAGACCGCCGCGCCCACCCCCGAGGTGCAGGCCCAGGTGGACACGGCCGTGAAGGCCTTCATGGACGAGCACCACCCCGAGCTGCAGGTGGAGGGCTCCACCTACACGCCGCTCACCCCGAACCTCTTCCTCGTGGGCGTGAACGTCCACGATCCCCTGAAGGGCAATTCCTACGTGGCCCAGCTCACCGCCGAGCGGCTGCGGGACGTGGACTGGGGCGAGTCCGACCAGCCCCGCGAGAACGGCCGGCTCCTGTGGGTGGTGGACTACGCCGACGCCGACAGGATGCGCGTGCTGGCTCAGCGCCACGGTTTCGGCGAGGAGGTGGACCGCATCCGCGACCAGGACCGGGACTACCGGTACCGCACCTCCTGGGGCCACCGCTCCTGGCTGGACGACTACCTCCTCTGGCATTTCCTCTTCCATCGGCCCTCGGCCTACGGGTACCGGGGCGGCATGTTCGCGCCGATGCCCCCGGGCTACCGGTTCCACGATCCGGGCCACCCCATCGCACCGCAGGACGCCTCCCGGTTCGCGCCCGCCGCCGCCCCCACCGGAGGCCGGTCCATGGTCTTCCTGGGCGGCTCGGCCTGGCGCCCCCCCCTGGTGAGCGGCGCGGGTTCCCTGCCCGGGCAGGCCTTCGTGGCCGGACCCCGCGGCTCCATCTCCGGCAAGGCCGCCACGGGCTCGGTGGGCCGGGGCGGCTTCGGCGCCGCGGGCCACGCGTCCGGATCGGGAGGCTGACATGCAGAGGCATTCGATCAAGGCGCGCCCGGACTGGGAATCGAAGCTGGAGGCCGCCGGCGTCACCTTCCACACGCACGACGACGGCAGCCCCTACTGGCGCGAGGACGCGTACTACGCCTTCGGCGCCGCCGAGATCGAACGCATCGAGCGGGCCGCGGCCGAGCTCCAGGCCATGTGCCTGAAGGCCGTCGAGCATGTCCTCGACAAGGGCCGGTTCCGGGAGTACGGCATCCCCGCGTGGATGGAGCCCGTCATCCGGGAGAGCTGGGACCGGGACGAGGTGGGCCTCTACGGGCGCTTCGACCTCGCCTGCGACGGCCAGGGCTTCCCCAGGCTCCTGGAGTACAACGCCGACACCCCCACCTCCCTGGTGGAGGCCGCCGTGGCCCAGTGGTACTGGCTGGAGGAGCGGTTCCCCGGCAGGGACCAGTTCAATTCCCTCCACGAGCGCCTGATCGCGGCCTGGAAGCGCGCCCAGGACTTCCTGCCCGCGGGCACCCTCTACTTCCTCCACCAGGACACCCTGGAGGACCAGCAGACCGTGGCCTACCTGCGGGACACCGCGGACCAGGCCGGGCTCTCCACCGTCCAGATGCTCGTGGAGGATCTCGGCTGGGACGAGGCCAAGGGCGGCTTCTGCGACCTGGACGAGCGCCCCGTGCGCAGCGCCTTCAAGCTCTACCCCTGGGAGTTCATGGTCAAGGACGCCTTCGGGGCCCAGCTGGCGCGCCAGCCCAGGCCCTGCACGTTCCTGGAGCCCGCCTGGAAGATGCTCCTGTCCAACAAGGCCCTCCTGGCCATCCTGTGGGAGCTCTTCCCCGGCAGTCCCTACCTGCTGCCCGCGTATCTGGACGGTCCCCGGGACATGGCGAACTACGTGCGCAAGCCCATCCTCGCCCGCGAAGGCGCCAACGTCGAGATCCATTCCGGCGGCCAGGTGTTCGCCGGCAAGACCATGGACTGCTACGGCGCCGAGGGGAGCGTCTACCAGGCCCTGGCCCCCATTCCCGCCTTCGACGGCTTCCAGCCCGTGCTGGGCGCCTGGATCGTGGACGGCGAGCCCGCCGGCATGGGCATCCGGGAGGCCAGGGGCCCCATCACCGACAACGGCAGCTCCTTCGTGCCCCACCTCATCGAGGGCTAGGCATGCGCGCGCTGGTGGCCCTGGGCTCCAACCTCGGCGACCGCCGGGCCAACCTCGGGGCCGGCCTGGCCCTGCTGGCCGAACTGGGCGAGGTCACCCCCTCGCCGCTCTGGACCGAGACCCCCGACGAGTCCGGCAGGGGCCCCGACTACCTCAACACCGTGGCCCTGGTGGACACCGCCCTGGACCCCCAGGCGCTCCTGGAGGCCCTGCTCCGGGCCGAGCTGCGCGCGGGCCGGAACCGCTCCGCGGGCCGCAACGCGCCGCGCACCCTGGACCTGGACCTCATCCAGGCCGAAGGCGCCGAGGGCCGCTGGACCTGGCCCGCGCCGCCCGGCCTGGAGGGCCTGGGAGGGGAACTGGTGCTGGAGCTGCCGCATCCCCGGGCCAAGGCGCGGCCCTTCGTGGTGGAGCCGGCCAGGGCGCTGGGAGTGGAGGTTTGAGGGGGGCTTGACGGGTGCCACAACGTATATACACTTGACCTGTGGACGTAATTTTCATCCGAAATGGCCAAGCCTTTGAATGGGATGCTGGCAAGGCCCTCCTGAACCTCAAGAAGCATGGAGTTTCCTTCGAGCGGGCCAGTGAAGTCTTCTTCGACCCCTTTATCCGCCGGGTCGATGCCAGCGACCGGGAGCAATCCAGGGATGCGGCCCTGGGCTATTCGGAAGAGGGTGCATTGCTGTTCGTGGTGCATCGGGTCCGCCACGAGAAAAACCATCCGGGTCATCTCCGCCCGCCCAGCCACCCCCTCGGAAAGGAGGGCCTACGAATATGAATGAGAAAATCCTGAAGCGCCTCCAGAAGGACCGCCCCATGGTCAGCATCTCCATCCGGTTCCCGGAGGATGTCCTCGAGGACCTGAAAGCGGTCGCCCCGGCCCTGGGGTTTTCAGGCTACCAGCCGCTCATCCGTGCCTACATCGGCCAGGGGCTTCGGAAGGACCTGGCCCGGCTGGAGAAGGACCCGCTGACCCGGGTGTCCGAAAGCCTCCGGCGCCAGGGGGTGGCGGATGACATCATCGCCGAGGCGGTCAGGTCGGCCCTCGCGGTACGGGAGCCGTATCCCGCCGGGGGCTCCGCGTTCCTGGAGCGGGTCAGCGAACCCTCCGCCGATCCCTATGGGACGCCGGAGGAATGATCCCGCCTGCCGGGAACCAGGGCCCGGGCGCGGCTCAGTAGCGCTTTTCCACCACGCCCCAGTCGATGAGGGGCTTGATGGCGTCCACGTACTTGGCCCTGGCCGTGGCGCCGTAGTCCTTCACGTAGGCGTGCTCCCACACGTCCACGACGAGGATCGGCACCGTCCCCACGGGGATGGCGTTCTCGTGGTCCTGGAACCACGCGTTCATGAGCCGGCCCGTGAGCGGATCCTTCACCAGTGCGCCCCAGCCGATGCCGGTCATGGTGCACGTGGCCTTGAAGGCCCCCCACCACGCGTCGAAGCTGCCCCAGCCGGCCTGGATGGCCTTCTGCAGGGGGTGGCCGGGGCCGGGGGCGGCGGCCTTGTCGCGCAGGGCCTCGAAATAGAGTTCGTGGAGGCGCATGCCGCTGAACTCGAAGCCCAGGCGGCGGCGGGATTCCTGCACGGCGGTGGTGGCGCGGCCCTCGGCCTCGGCGGCGTGAAGGTCCTTGAGCAGGGCGTTGGTGCGGTTCACGTAGCCCTTGTAGAGGGCCAGGTGCTCGCCCAGCATGTCCTTGGAGAGGCCGGGCAGGCCCGTCTCCAGGGCGAAGGGGCGGGGCTTGTAGTCGGCCCGGGGGTCGGTGGGAGCGGCCTGGGCCGCGTCGAGACGGGGGGCCAGACCCAGGGCCAGGGTCCCGGCGGCGAGGGTGCCCAGCAGTTCTCTTCGTTCCATGGTGCCTCCTTGGAGCAGGCACCACTATATCCGACCCGTCCGGTCAGGGAAGTCTATTTTCCTATCATCTGCCAGCCCAGGCGCAGGATCAGGACGGACACGACCGCGATGAAGACGGCGCGCACCAGGCCGCTACCCCGGGTGAGCGCGGTGCGGGCTCCCAGGTACCCGCCAACGCCGTTGCCCACCGCCATGGTCAGGCCCACCACCGGCATCCAGCTGCCCTGGCTCACGAACAGCGCGAGGCTGGCGATGTTGGAGGCCCAGTTCACGCTCTTGGCCAGTCCCGAGGACCGCAGGAAGTCGAAGCCCAGCACCGCCACGAACAGGAAGATGAGGATGGAGCCCGTGCCCGGGCCGAAGAACCCGTCGTAGGCGCCCAGGGCGAAGGAGATGAGCGCGGCCAGGCCGCGCTGGTGGTTCACGCCGTACTTCGGCGCGTGGACCTTGCCCAGGTCCGGCCGGAACACCGTGAAGGCCAGCATCACCACCATCAGCCCGACCATCACGGGCCGGAACCAGGCGTCGCCCCTGCCCTGGAGGACGTAGGCCATGCGCACCCCCAGGGCCGCCCCGGTCATGGCGCAGGCCACCGGCCCGAGCATTTCGCGGAACGTGAGGATCTTCGCCCGCAGGAACTGGGCGGTGGCGAAGGTGGCGCCGGCGGAGGCCACCACCTTGTTGGTGCCCAGGACGGTGGTGATGGGCGTGCCGGCGGGAAGCCCCAGCATCAGCGCGGGTATGGTGATGAGCCCGCCGCCGCCCACGATGGCGTCGACGAAGCCTGCCAGGAGCGCCGCCAGCACCAGCAGCGCCAGGGTTGCCGGATGCACCATCAGATGTGCATGATCTCGGCGTCCTTGTGCTTGACGATGTCCTCGACGTCCTTGATCGACTCGTCGGTGATCTTCTGGATGTCGGCCAGGGCCTTCTTGGCGGCGTCCTCGCCCAGGGGCGCGGTCTTGTCCTTCTCCAGCTTCTTGACGTCCTCGTTGGCGTCGCGGCGGACGTTGCGGATGGCGGTCTTGATCTCCTCGCCCATGCGGCTGACGACCTTGACCAGGTCCCGGCGCCGCTCCTCGTTCAGGGGCGGGATGGGCAGGCGGATCACGACGCCGTCGTTGGCGGGGTTGAGCCCCAGCTCGGACTTGAGGATGGCGTGCTCGATGGCCTTGATGGCGGTCTTGTCGAAGGGGGTGATGACGAGCATGGAGGCCTCGGGGACGCTCACGCCCGCGATCTGGTTCAGCGGCATGGAGGCGCCGTAGTACTCCACGTGCAGGGTGTCCAGGATGCCCGCGTTGGCGCGGCCCGTGCGGACGGTGGCCATCTCCTTCTTGAGGGTCTCCAGGGAGGACTTCATGCGCTTCCTGGTTTCGGCCAGAATCGTGTCAACGGTCGCGGTCATCGGATACTCCATCAAAGGCGCACTTCATTTTCTAGCGGGAATCCCGGGGAATTGCCAGCGGATCAGCCCAGACAGGTGCTGCAGCGGGCACCTTTCTGGAGATTGCCGATGATCCGGGGGACGTGGGACAGGTCGGGGATCTCGACCAGGTCCGCCCCGGGGTCGCAGGCCGGCCTGGGATTGCCGGGGCGGTTCACCCAGATGGCGGTCCACCCTGCCTCCAGGGCACCGGTCACGTCGTCCCGCCAGCTGTCGCCCACCATGGCGATCTCGCCGGGGAAGAGACCCAGGCGCCTCTCCATGGTGCGGAAGGCGTCGGGCTCGGGCTTGAGGTGCCCGGTGAGGGCGCTGAGGCAGCGGGTGGGCAGGATCCGCTCCAGGCCCAGGCGGTCCAGGAACTCCATGTCGAAGCTCTGGGTGTTGGAGAGGAGGCCGACCCGGGCCAGCTTGCGGGTGCCTTCCACGGCCTCGAGGGCCTCGGGGAAGCACGCGGCGTCGTCGGCGGCGGTCTGGAAGACCTCGGCCATGGCGAGGATCTGGGTGCCGGAAAGGGAGAGCCGGTCCATCCATCCCGCGATGAAGGTGCGGGCGTCGGGGTGGGGACGGTCCATGGCCTCGCGCCGGAGCTCGGGGTACAGGGCCCTCTGGTCGTCGTCCAGGAGCCGCTGGAGGTGGCGGAAGGGGTCGCCGTGCTGACTGTGCACCAGGGTGTTCCAGAGATCGAAGACGACGGCCCGGATCATGGGGCTCCCCCGAAGGCGCGCCTGGACCTCACGGGAAGCTGGATGGGAAAGCCGTGGGTCTCGGCCCTCAGGGCGCCTTCCAGGAGCCAGACGCCGGAACCGCCCTGGGCCGCGGCCTGGATGGCCACCCAGTTGTCCCGGAGGTCCCCGTAGGAGAAGGACACCTCCACCTCCATGCTGCCGGCGCCCTGGGGCGGCAGGTCGATGGGCCTGGCCAGCTCCATGCGGCCGATGGCGTGGACGGCGCCGCGGGTCTCCAGCTTGAGGTCACCGGTGAAGGCCGTCACGTGGAAGGGGACGCCGGAGGGGTTGTCCACGCCCACCACGACCCGGAAGGCCATGCGGGACCGCTCCAGGGGCAGGGCCAGGTGGACGCTGGGCTCCACCCGGTCCAGGCGGAAGCGGAGGCCGCGGGCGGCCTCCCGGTAGTCCCTCACGGGCGCGCAGGCTGTGGCCAGGACCAGGATGGGGAGCGCCAGCCGGGCCGGGCGCATCAGGCCCCCCGGTAGATCACGCTGTTGTCCAGCGTCTCGAAGACCTCGATCTGGCAGAGCAGGGGCAGGGACGGCTTGAGCTCCTCCCAGATCCACACCGAGATGTTCTCGGCGGTGGACAGGGGGATGAGGTCGTTGAGGAAGCGGTGGTCCAGGCGCTGGATGACCTTGTCGACCACCACCTTGGACAGGTCGTCGAAGTCGATGATCATGCCCGTCTCCGGATTCACGGAGCCTTCCAGGGACACGAAGAGCTTGTAGCTGTGCCCGTGGAGGTTGCGGCACTTGCCGGGGTGGTTGTGGATGAAGTGGGCGGCCTCGAAGCCGTATTCCTTGCGAAGAATCATGAATCTCGCCTTAAAACCCCATTATCGCACAGGGGGCGGGATCGGGATGCGGACCCTGACCCGGGTCCCCGCCCCGGGGGCGGAGTCCAGGTCCACGCGTCCCCCCAGCATCTCCGTCAGGCGCTGCACCAGGGTGAGGCCCAGCCCGGTGCCGCCGTACTTGCGGGTGGTGCTGGAGTCGGCCTGGACGAACTCCGAGAACACCCGCTTCTGCTCGTCGGGGGTCATGCCGATGCCCGTGTCCTCCACCGCAAACAGCGCCCAGCCCGGCTCGGAGGAGGCCCGCAGCACCACCTGGCCGTTCTCGGTGAACTTGGCCGCGTTGCCGAGGAGGTTGGCGAGTATCTGCTGGAGCCTCGTGGAGTCGGTGGCCAGGACGGCCGGGGCGCCCTCGTCGGCCACGTGGAACATGTTCCCGTTGCGCTCCACCACGGGCCGCAGGGCGGAATCCAGGGCCGCCAGGAAGGGCGCGACCGCCAGGTCCCGGATGTCGATCTGCATGTGCCCGGCCTCGATCTTGGAGATGTCCAGGATGTCGTCGATGAGGTTGAGCAGGGAGCTCCCGGCCTGGCTGATGCGCCCGGCGTCCCGGATGGTGGAGTCCAGCCCGCGTTCCTTGGCCTCCTCCTGGAGCAGTTCCGAGTAGAGGAGGATGGCGTTCAGCGGCGTGCGCAGCTCATGGCTCATGTTGGCCAGGAAGGCGCTCTTGGCCTTGGAGGCCTCCTGCAGGGCCCGGGTCTGGCGGGCTACCTCCTCCTGGAGCTGGCGGTTCCGGGCCCGCAGCGAAACGCTGCGCAGCCAGAAGAGGAGCCAGATGCCCCCGGCCGCGAGGAGCGCCCCGAGGATCCGGGCCCAGGGGGTCTCCCACCAGGCCGGGACGACGGTGAAATGGAGCGCGAGGACGGGCCCTTCGATGCCGTTGTCGGGGAGGACGCCCCGCAGTTCCAGGGTGTGCCTTCCCGCGGCGAGGCCCGCGTAGCGGAGGTGGCCCTCCTCCTGGCGGATCCAGCCAGGGTCCACGCCCAGGAGCCGGGCCTCGTGCCAGATCTTTCCGGGGGCCTGGTAGGTGGGGACCATGAACTTGAGCTCCAGCAGGTTGGAGTCCCGGGCCAGCCTCGGGGCCGACCAGGGCAGGTCCAGCTCCGTGGCGCCGGACCAGGCCTGGAGCACCATGGGCTCCTTGAGCACCGGGCGCACCTCCAGCTGGCTGGAGTCGTACGATGCCAGGCCCGAGGTGGTCCCCGCCCAGACCCTCCCCCGTTCGGCCAGCATCGCCCATTCGTTGCACTCCGGGCTCACCAGCCGGTCCTCCATGCCGATCATCCGGAAGGCGGGGGCGTCCTCGGAGGCGAGCTCGCCCAGGCCCTTGTTGGTGCCCACCCACACGCGTCCCTCGGGATCCATGCCCACCGAGAAGATGGACATGAGGGGGTCGCTGGCCATGCCCTGGACGGGCACGATGCGCCTTCGCTCCGACGTGCCGCCCTGGAGGCGGTGGAGGGTGACCACGGAGCGGTTCTGGTAGGGGTTGCGGTAGGACACCACGAACGCGCCGCCGGGCCCGAAGGCCACGGCGCCGGGCGTGTCCGGCAGGAGCCCGGGCACCGGGCGCCAGACGCCGCCGCGCAGCATGGACGCGGCGCCGTCGTGGAGGACAACGATCCCCCCGCCGGGCACCGCGGCCAGGCCCAGCACCTCGCTGGGGTCGCGGCCCCCGATGGGCACCTTGGTCCAGGTCCAGCCCGCCCCGCTCCGGTTCCCCCTGGCCAGGCCCTTGAACCGGTCCGCCACCCAGGGCGTGCCGTCCTCGTCGATGGCCAGGCCCGCGGTGATCCGCCCCCGGGGCAGCACGTCCACGGTGTGGGTCCGCGACGCGAGGGTGGCCGGATCCAGCTCGTGCACCGTCCCTCCGGGGCTGCCGGTGGCCCAGAGGTGGCCGTCGGGCGCCGCGGCCAGGGACAGGAAGCGCCCGGGGAGGACCGTCCGGAACCCCGTGTCCGTGGCCACGCAGAGACCCTTGTCCGTCCCCACCCACAGCCGGCCCGACCGGTCCCGCAGGGGCTGCCAGGCGAGGTTGGCGGCCAGGCCCTCGTGGGTGTCGTAGCCCGCCCAGCGGCTGCGGCCCAGGTTGCGCTGCACGCCGTGGTCCGTGCGGATCCAGATGCCGCTCTCGCGGTCCACCAGGCCGCCCTTGGCGTCGTCCCCGGCGCGGCCGTACCGCTCCCGGGCATCGCCCTTCATGCGCCAGAGGCCGTCGGCGTCGTCGAACCACACCCAGCCCCGGGAGTCCCGGTCGGGGCGCGAGCTGAAGCTGAAGCCCCCGGTCATGTTGGCCCGGACCTTGTGCCAGGCGCCGTCCTCCCGCCGCTGCCACATGGCCCGGCTGGACCGCACCCAGATGCAGCCCAGGCCGTCCCGGGAGTGGTTGAGGAACTCCTCCTTGGGGCCGATGGGAGGGCCGGGGACGAGGACCCAGGCGCCGCCCCGCCACTCCAGGATGTGCCGGGCGGTGATGACCAGGGGCCCCGGGTCGGCGGGGTCCGTGAACAGGTGCACAGGCCGTTCCGGGACGGGCAGGGCCGGGGCCCGCACGAACCGCATGGCGCCGTTCTCCACGTATAGCGCGTCGGTGGAGAGCACCCACAGGTGCCCCAGCGCGTCCCGGCCCAGCTTGCGGTAGAACCCGCGGGGCAGGCCCTCGGCGTCCCCCAGGAGCACGGAGCGCCGGTTCCGGATGCGGGCCACGCCGCCGTCCGTGGCCACCCACAGGGACCCGTCCGGGTCGGCGAAGAGGTCCGTGAGCACGGGCGAGGGCAGCTGGCCGACGTAGGGCGCGAACTGGCGCCCCTCGAAGGACGTGAGCCCGGCCTCCGTGCCCGCCCAGATCTGGCCGTCGGCCGTGATCGCCATGGCCGTGACGACCTCGCTGAGCAGGCCGTCCTCCTTGCCGTAGTGCCGCGTGGGCGGACGGCCCGGTCCCTGCGGCCAGAGGGCCGTGGCCAGGAGGAACGCTGCGGCGAGCCGGAGGAAGGGGGGCATCGGCTGGGTCCAGGAGGGGGTTACGGCATCATGATAGGGCTAGAACGTCCTTCTCGACACCAGGGCGTTTGCGAGGAACAGCCCGAGCATCAGCGCCACGGTGACCGACAGGGCGTGGATGCCCGCCTCCAGCCCCTCCAGGGTCTGGCCGTGCATCATCATGGTGATGCCGCGCACCCCGACGCTGCCGGGGAGAATCAGCATGATCGAGGGCAGCAGGAGAACCGCGCCGGGGCGCCGGGTGCGCCTCGCGTACTGGTTGCACGCGGCGCCCAGGGCCAGGGCCGCGATGCCCGCGCCCGCCTCGGAGCCCAGGAACTCCGTGCCCAGGCGCGCGGCGCCCCACGCCAGCACGCAGGCGCCCAGGGTCCAGGCGAAGTCCTCCAGGCGCCCCTGGAAGACCACCAGGAAGCCCAGGGCCACCAGGGCCAGGGCCGGGGCCACGGTCCAGAAGGGCAGCGGGACCGCGGTGGAGGGCACGCCCACCAGCCACGCGCCGCCCAGGTGCTGGCCCAGGCCCACCCCGAAGGCCAGGAGCAGGAACACCAGGAAGGTCCCCGCCAGCCGCGCGGTGCCGGCCACCAGGTTGCCGGTGCCCAGCTCCTGCATGGACACCAGGAGCCCCAGCCCAGGCACCAGCACGATGATGCCGCTGAGGACGAGGATGGGGTGGGAGGCCGAGGGCAGGAAGCGCCCCAGGAGCGCGCCGCCCAGGGAGCTGATGACGCCGCCCAGCAGCGGCGTGAGGCGGGCCAGCCCCGCCCGCCTTCCGGCGAGCTGCGCCGCGGCGCCCACCAGGAGCCCGATGAGGGTGCCCAGCAGGACTTCGCGCCAGCCCCCTCCGAAGATGACCGCCATGCCCATGGAGGCCATGCCGTAGGCCAGCACCTGCAGCCAGGGGGGGAAGCGCATGGGCCGCGCCGCCAGCCTCGCCAGGTGGTCGCGGGCCGTGGCCACGTCCAGGCGGTCCTGGAGCACCTGGTCCACCAGCCCCTCGGCGTCCGCGAGCTTCTCCAGGGAGGACTGCCCCGCGTCCACCCGGATGAGGTAGGTCTTCCCGTGGTGCCCCTCCTTGCGCAGGGAGGCCAGGAAGCCCGTGGGCGTGGCGTAGATGGCCCCCTCCAGGTCCAGATGCTGGGCGAGGCGGCCCAGGGCGTTCTCCAGGGTGGGGGCGCTGACGCCGCACTCCTGCAGGGTCCGTCCCAGCTCCAGGACGAGGGCCACCTCGGGGATCGAGCTGGGGCCCTGGTACGCCAGGGGCGGGAAGGGTGCTGCGCCTTGATCGCTCATGGACCTCCAGCATAGCGGCCGGACCCGCGCCCTGGGTCATAATGGGCCCGTCCCCCGGAGCCCGCATGGACCTTCTCTTCAAAGCCGGTGACCGCGTCCGCCTCGCCAGGGCCGCCTACGCCCTGTACGGCGGCGCGTGGCCGAACTTCTGCCCCCAGGGCCAGGGCGGAGGCCGGCCCGGCACGATCCTCTTCGCCGGGGACCGCCCCCACAAGCCGGGCGCCGCGCCCCGGCCCTACTATGTCCGGTGGGACAACGGCGTGGAGAACAGCTACCGGGTGGAGGATCTGGAGGCGGACGGGGAACGGCCGGAGGCGGAGGACAACATCATCCCGTTCTCGCCAAGGCGCACCTGACCCCATCCAGGGCATTGGATCTACAATGGTCCAACCCACCCCGGAGGCGCCCATGAAGACGGATCACGTCATTCTCGGCATCCATATCACCGATCGCCTGCGCAACGCAGGCGAGGTCCAGAAGGTCTTCACGGACTACGGCGGCAACATCAAGACCCGCCTGGGCCTGCACGAGGTCGCCGACAGCCTCTGCGCCTCGGAGGGCGTGGTCCTGCTGGAGGTCCTGGGCGGCGACGAAGTCCGCACGGGCATGGTCGCCAGGCTCGGGGCGATCCCGGGCATCGAGGTGAAGGAGATGGTCTTCTCGCACGCGTAGCGGGATCGGCGGCGCTCCGGGCGGATCGAGGAAACCCCCGAAACCGGGCGGTGACGGGGGTTCGTATCTGGTGCGCCCAGCGCGACTCGAACGCGCGACCTACGGCTTAGAAGGCCGTTGCTCTATCCGGCTGAGCTATGGGCACAGGCTGCCGGCGGGAGGCCGGCCGGATCCAGAATCCTAAGGATCCGGCTCCTGGGTCAAGGGGCATTTCGGGAGAGCATCCACTCATAGGCCGGCTGAACGGCGATTCCCGGGGGCACCGCGGAGGGGGCGCCGTCCCGGGTCAGTGTCAGAAGGCGCTGCCCTGCGCCGGGGAAGCGTATTGCCGCTTCGGCCAGGGCCCTGAGTTCCCGGTCCGCCACGGCCGGGTCGGATGCGTCGGCGCAGACCTGGACCAGTTCCATCCCGCCCTCCGGGGTGCGGGCAAGGAAGTCGACCTCGTGGTCCTCCGGCGTGCGCACGTAGGTCACCTCGGCCCGCCGCCGCTGCAGTTCGATGAGCACAGCCGCTTCCAGGGCATGTCCAAGGTTGCTCCGGCCGCTGCGGTCGTAGATCGGGATCAGGCCGGGGTCCGCCGGGTAGGCCTTGCGCGGATTCACCATGCGCTGGCGCTCCGAGTTCGATTCCATCCAGACCGTGCGCACCAGGAAACAGTCCTCGAGGTGGGCCAGCAGGTCGTGGACGGTGTCACGCGCGATGGCCACGCCCTGGCTCTTCAGGGCTCCATGGAACTTCTCGACGCTGAAAAGGCCTCCCGCATTTCCCAGGAGATGGCGCACCAGCCACCTCAGGCCGGTCAGGTTGGTGACCCCGTGGCGCTCCATGACATCCCTCAGCATGGCCACGTCCACGTAGTCCTTCAGCAGCTGGCCCCGTGCGGCGGGGTCCAGCCCCTGGACTTCAGGGAAGCCGCCCACCGTGAGCCAGGCAAGGAAGGCCTTCTCCATTTCCACGCGCCCAGCGGCGGTGGCGAAGCCTGGCCTTTCCGGAACGGCCCGGCCCTGGTGACGGAGCGCCTCCGGGAAGCTGAACGGGTAGAGCGGGACCTCCCAGGCCCGCCCCCTGAGGGCCGTAGCGATCTCGTGCGACAGCAGGGCCGCCGAGGACCCCGTGAGGAGGACCTCTGCCTCCCCGCCATCCAGGAGGCGGCGCACGAACCGTTCCCAGCCGGGGACCACCTGGATCTCGTCGAAGCTCCAGGTGACCGGTTCCCCGGGCCGGGCCCCGGGAACCCGGCGGCCATATTCCTCCACGAGGAAGCCCAGCTGGGCACCCTCCAGCCCAGCCAGGCGCTCATCCTCGAAGTTCACGTAGGGAAGGCGGTCGCGTCCAACCCCCCTCGCCAGTCGTTCCAGCCTCATCTGGTGGATGAGGGTGGTCTTGCCGGACCGGCGCATGCCCACCACCACCGTAGCTTTTCCGGCAAACGCCTTCAGGCCGTGGACCTCGCGGGGCGTTCCCTCCGGGATCGGGGAAGCCAGGGAATCGGCCAGCTTCTCGAGCAGGACGTCCTTGAGGCGGGCATCAACCATGACCGAAATTCTCCTTTTCAGAAGGGGAATTTAGGCCAAGATTCTCCTTCTGACAAGGATAAATTCAGATGAACCGGATCCGCACTTCCTTGAGGAACTTCTCGGTCAGCACCTTCTTTAGCCCCCGGAGGATGTTCCTGCGGATGTCCAGGTCCTCGGGAAGGCTGGGATCCTGGAGGGCCTCGTTGATCTTGGTGCCGGCGACGATGTGGATGATGTCGCTGTCCAGGAGGATGCCGGCCAACTGGGTCGCGGCGTTGGGTTTGAGGAGGTCGGGGGACTCCTCGTCCTCCAGGAGGCGCACCATGCGGGCCAGGGTGATGGCGCCCTCGGTGACCAGGTCGAAGCCGTCCATGCGCGAGATGGGCGGCACGTCGGGGTCGAGGTTGCGCAGGTCCATGCTGAGGGTCCGGCCCAGCTCCCGGCCCAGGATGGCCGAGGTGGTGCCGCCGCAGATGACCTTGCGGCCGGTGAAGGCCTGGGCGATCTCGGCCATCTCCGGATCCCGGTCCCGGGAGACCGGGGCGCCGGTGAGGATGAGGACCTCCCGGGGCTCGCGGTAGTACATGACGGCGCAACTGATGTCGTCCTTGGCTTTGCCGCCGTCGATGGCCTTGGCCCGGAGGACGAGGGTGCGTGCAAGCTGACGAGCGGAAATGCGGGGGCGTTCCCGGATCACCTTGCCGAGGTAGGCCGTCACCGCCGTCTGGCCCCAGCCCAGGGGGGTGCCTTCGCTTCCCACCCCGGCCTGGGTGACGCCGTCGGAGAAGAAGATGATGCGGTCCCCGGGGCGCACCTCGAACCGGGCGTGGCGCAGTTCGGCCTGGCGCCCCTCGGTGTCGGGCAGGGGCAGGATCTCGGGGGTGATGGCCACGGGGTCCGCGCCGCGCATGAGGATGCTCGGGGGGTTGTCGTACTCCAGCACGCGGGTGGCGCCCCAGGGGTCCATCTCCACGATGGTGAAGGTGGAGTAGGCGATCTGGCGCTCCCGGCACACCGGGAGGGTGGCCATGATGGTGCGCGCGGCCTTGCGCACGTCCATGTCCGACTCCATGTACCGGATGGCCATGGTGGAGGTGAGGTTGGCCAGCACGTTGGCCTTGATGCCCGAGCCCAGGCCGTCGGCGAGGACCGAGATCACCCGGTGGTCCTCGGCGATCTTCTCGGAGAGGAACACGTCCCCGCAGGCGGCCTGGCCCTGCTTGCGCTCCTGGTAGTGGTCCACCTCCATGAAGTGGCGGGTCATTTTTCCGGCCTCTTCACGGGGGGCAGCTGGAAGGACTCGATGATCGAGCCCAGGATCAGCTCGGTCTCGGCCGCGTTCTCGCCCAGCAGGAAGGCGATCTGCTGCACGGTGGTGACGTTCTTGCGGATGACGTCCTGGGTCTTCTGGATGATCTGCTCCCGGACCACCGCGGGTTCGGTGATGTCCTGGAGGATGCCGCCCACCATGTGCCCGGACTCGATGGGGAAGACCATGAGCCGGATGACCCGGTCGCCCACGCGCAGGTCCTTGCGGATGGGCTCCCCGTGGGAGTCCAGGGCCTCGAGGAAGAGGCGGCTGAAGGGGGCCACCTTGGCCAGGGACGCGCCCTCCATGCCCGGGCGGGCCTCGTAGATCATGAGGCAGTCGGGGCCCATCATCTCCGCGAAGAGGCGGTTGCACTCCACGATGGTCAGGTTCTCGTCGGCGATGACCACGCCGCTGGGCATGGCGCGGATGAGCGCGTTGGCCTTGTTCATGGCCAGCTTGCGCATGTGCGAGACGCACATGCCGGGCTCGGCCCGGCCCTCCAGGAGGGCCAGGGCGAGGGATCTGCAGTCGTCGTAGCCGCAGCCGCCGCAGTTGAGCTGGTCCTCGGGCAGGGTCTTGCCCACCAGGCGCAGGGCCCGCTTGATGTCGGCGGAACTGTGGGCGGGGGGGAGGATGGGGGCCTCGTGCACGGGGGCCGCCAGGTCCACGGTGGGGGCCGGGGGCGGCCCCACCTCCCCGGGGAAGTGGTCCATGACGCGCAGCCACTTGAGGGCGGTGCCGCAGGCGCGCGAGGCCTGGGGCCCGTTGACGCAGCCCCCCTCGCAGGCCAGGAGCTCCAGGAAGAGGCCCCGCGCGTCCGCGTCCAGACCCTTGAGGGCCTCCTGGAGGCTGGGGATGCCTGAGAAGGCCATGAAGTTCGCGCCGGAGCCGCCGGCGCCCCGGATGCCCCGGATCATGCCGCCGTCCATGGGGTAGAGGGCGCCCTCCCGGGCCGGACCCGGGATGAATTCCTCCCCGGGGGCCTGGGCGGCCGGGTCGATGCCCCGGTCCTCGAACCAGCGCCGCAGGTCGGCGAAGGTCAGCGCCACGTCCAGGAGCAGGGGGTTGGCGTCGGCCTCCAGCTTCTTGGAGATGCAGGGGCCCAGGAAGACGATGCCCACCTCCTCCCCGTATTCGTGCTTGAGCAGCCTGCAGTGGGCCAGGAGCGGGGAGAGGTAGCGGGTGACGGCGCCCAGGTGTTCCGGGTGGTACTTCCGGATGAGCTCGACGGCCGTGGGGCAGGCCGAGGAGATGGAGAGCCCGGAGGGATCCCTCGCCAGGGCCGCGGCGCAGGCGCCCGAGACCTGCTGGGCCCCCAGGGCCGTCTCGGAGACGCCCCAGAAGCCCAGGGCCTTGAGGGCCGCGACCATGGAGCCCGGGGCGACGCCGGGGAACTCGGAGACGAAGGACGGCGCCAGGGAGGCCACCACCTTCGGCCTGCGCTTGAGCAGGAGCCGGGCCCGGTACAGGTCGTCCCGCACCTTCTTGGCGCCCACGGGGCAGACGTTGACGCAGGTGCCGCAGTAGACGCATCTCTCGGGAATGACCTGGGCGCTGCCGTTCTGGACCTTGATGGCCTTGACCGGGCACTGCCGGACGCACTTGTAGCAGTCCTGGCACTGCGTCTTTTCCGTGAAGATGGGCATCTCGGTGTTCACCTGCTGCCTCCGGCGGCCTGCCCCAGGCGTTCTTCCAGGACCTGGAGGATGGCCTTGGGCTCCATCCCGCAGAAGCACTCGCCCTGGACCGTGACGTTGGGTCCCTGGCGGCAGCGGTCCTGGCAAAGGGTGCCGGTGACCTGGACGTCCTGCTCCAGGCCGTGCTCCCTCAGGTAGCCCTGGATGAGATCCAGGGCCTTGATGTTGCCCCGGGAGAAGCAGGCGCTGCCCATGCAGACTACCAGCTCAATGGCAGCCATGGCCCGCCTCGACGGGTTCCAGTTCGCCCTTGAGGGCCTTGCCGATCAGCGCCTTGACGTCCTCCAGGCCGGCCCGGTGCAGGACGTGCCCGGCCACGCGCACCGAGGGGCCCCGGTCGCAGGCCTCCATGCAGAAGGTGGCGCGGATCTCCACCGCCTCGCCCAGGTCCTGGTCCTCCACGTGGTGGAGCAGGGCCTGCAGCAGCTTCTGGGAGCCCCGGATGTGGCAGGAGGTGCCCACGCAGACGCTCACGGGGATCCGGGCCCCGCCCTCCTCGGTGAGGGCGATGCCCTCGCCCTGGATGCGGCGGCGGATCCGGTAGTGGGTGTGCAGGAGGCGGTGGGCCTCGGGCGAGTTGGGCTCGCCCAGGTGGTCCTTGTAGGCCTGGGTGACCAGGGAGTTGTCCCTGGAGACGCGCAGGTCCATGGACGCGTCCAGGCGGCGCAGGGAATCCGCCCGGCGCGCCCGGATGCGGGAATCCGTGGCCACGGGCTGGCCCGCGCCCCCCGAGCACCCTCCGGGGCAGGCCATGACTTCCACGAAGTCGTAGTGCTCGCGTCCGGCACGCACGTCCTCCATGAGCTCCCGGGCGTTGGCCAGGCCGTGGACCACCGCGATGCGCACCTCACCTCCGGGGAGGTCCAGGACGGCCGTGCGCCGGCCCTTGGTGGAGCGCACCTGCTCGAGGATGGGGCCTTCGCCCAGGACGCCCACCACGTTGCGGAGGACCGCTTCGGTCACGCCGCCCGAGTTGCCGAAAATGATGCCGCCGCCGGTCTTGAAGCCGAAGGGCATGTCCATGCCCTCGGGCTCCAGCTCGCCCAGGGCCAGCCCGGCGTCCTGGATCATGCGGCCCAGTTCCTGGGTGGTGAGGACGAAGTCCACGTCGGGGTTGCCCTCCACGCCGAACTCGGGGCGCCTGGCTTCGGACTTCTTGGCGGTGCAGGGCATGATGGCCACCACCACGAGGTCCTTGCGGCCGATGCCCAGCTCCCCGGGCAGGGTGTCCTTGGCCAGGGAACCGAACATCTGCTGGGGGCTGCGGCAGCTGGAGAGGTGGGGCAGCTCGCCCGCGTACTCCTGCTCCATGAACTGCACCCAGGCCGGGCAGCAGGAGGTGAACAGGGGCAGCTTCTCCCCCTTGGCACGCCGGGCGAGGAACTCCGCGCCCTCCTCCATGATGGTGAGGTCGGCGGCGAAGGCGGTGTCGAAGACCTTGTGGAAGCCCAGGCGCCGCAGGGCGGCGACGGTGCGGCCCATGACGTGGCTGTCGTCGCCCAGGCCGAAGAGCTCGCCCAGGGCCACCCGCACCGCCGGGGCCACCTGCACCACCACGGTCTTCGAGGCGTCGTTGAGGGCCGCGTGGACCGCGTCCACGTCCTGCTTGACGGTGATGGCGCCCGTGGGGCAGACGGCGGCGCACTGGCCGCACTGCACGCATTCCACGTCGGCCATGGCCTTGTCGAAGGCCGGAGCCACGGTCACCTGGGAGCCGCGGCGGGTGAAGTCGAGCACCCCCAGGCCCTGGATCTCCTGGCACACCCGCACGCAGTCGCCGCAGAGGACGCACTTGTTGGGGTCGCGCACCAGGCCGTGGCTGGAGGTGTCCAGGGGCTTCGTCTCCCGGGGGGCGTTGAAGCGCACCTTGTCCACGCCCAGGCGCTGGGCCAGGGACTGGAGCTTGCAGGAGCCGCTCTTGCCGCAGGTGGGGCAGTCGTGGTCGCCGCTGGCCAGGAGGAGCTCGAGGTTGACCTTGCGCAGTTCCCGGACGGGGCCGGTCTGGGTGCGCACCCGCATGCCGGGCTCGGGCAGGGTGGAGCAGGCCGCGATCATCCCGCGGCCCTCCACCTCCACCACGCACAGGCGGCAGGCGCCGTAGATGCTCAGCTCGCTGTGGTAGCAGAAGGTGGGCAGCTCGATGTGGGCCTTGCGGATCACCTCCAGCAGGTTGCGCTCGCCCTGGATGGGGACCTTGAAGCCGTCGATGGTGAGGGTTTCGGAAGCGCTCATGTCAGGCTCCAGTGATCGCGTTGAATTTGCAGGCGTCCACGCAGGCTCCGCAGCGGATGCACTTGCCGGTGTCGATGGTGTGGGCCGTCTTGCGCTCGCCGATGATGGCGCCCACCGGGCACTTGCGGGCGCACAGCGTGCAGCCCTTGCAGAGCGCGGCCTCGATGGCCGGGGTCATGAGGGCCTTGCACACCCGGCTGGGGCAGACCTTGCGGTGCACGTGGGCCTCGTACTCGTGGCGGAAGTGCTTCAGGGTGCTCAGCACCGGGTTGGGCGCGGTCTTGCCCAGACCGCAGAGGGCCCCGACCTTGACGTTGCGGGCCAGCATCTCCAGGAGCGGGAGGGTCTCCTCGGTGGCCCGGCCCTCGGTGATGTCGTCGAGCAGGGCCAGCATCTGGCGCGTGCCCTCCCGGCAGGGGACGCACTTGCCGCAGCTCTCGTTCTGCGTGAACTGCATGAAGAACTTCGCCACCTGCACCATGCAGGTGTCCTGGTTCATCACCACCAGGCCGCCCGAGCCCACCATGGCGCCGATGCCCGTGAGGTTGTCGAAGTCCATGGGGAGGTCCAGGTGGTCCCGGGTGAGGCAGCCCCCGGAAGGCCCGCCGATCTGCACCGCCTTGAAGCCCTCCTCGGAGACCCGGCCGTCCTTGCCCGTGACGCCCCCGCCCACCGCGTAGACGATGTGGCGCAGGCTGGTGCCGAAGGGCACCTCGATCAGGCCGGTGTTGGCCACGTGGCCGGTGAGGGCGAAGGTCTTGGTGCCCGGGCTGGCCGGGGTGCCGGTGGCCTTGAAGGCCGCCGCGCCCTGGGCCAGGATGAGCGGCACCGAGGCGAGGGTCTCGACGTTGTTGATGATGGTTGGCTTGCCGAAGAGGCCGCACTGGGCGGGGAAGGGCGGCTTGGGCATGGGCATGCCCCGCTGGCCCTCGATGGAGGCCAGCAGCGCGGTCTCCTCGCCGCACACGAACGCGCCGGCGCCTTCCATGACGTGGACCCGGAAGCCCAGGCCCGTGCCGAACAGGTCGTCGCCCAGGAGCCCCAGCCTTTCGGCGTCGGCCACGGCCCGGCGCACCCGGGCCACGGCCAGGGGGTACTCGGCCCGCACGTAGACGTAGCCTTCGTCGGCGCCGATGGCGCGGGCCGCGATCATCATCCCCTCGAGGACGGCGTGGGGATTGCCCTCCATGACCGAGCGGTCCATGAAGGCTCCCGGATCGCCTTCGTCGCCGTTGCACACGATGTACTTCTTGGGGCCGGGCTGCACCCGGGCCATCTCCCACTTCCGTCCCGTGGGGAAGCCCCCGCCGCCCCGGCCGCGGAGGCCCGAAGCCAGGATCTCGCCGCACACGCCTTCGGGCTGCATCCGGAGGTAGGCCTTGGCGGCCGATTCGTAGCCGCCCTGGGAGAGGTATTCGCGGATGTCCTCGGGGTCCAGGCTGCCGCAGCTCTTGAGCACGGTGCGCTGCTGGAGGGCGTAGAAGGGGATCTCGTTGCGGCCGCGGCAGGGCTTGCCCGTGACCGGGTGCGGATAGAGGAGGCGCTCCACGGGCTTGCCGTCCAGGAGCGTCTGGCCCACGATCTCGGCCACGTCGGAGGGGCGCACCTTGCAGTAGAGGATGCCGTCGGGCTCGATGCTGAGGAGGGGCCCCATCTGGCAGAAGCCCTGGCAGCCGCTCTTGGTGAGCAGGCCGTCCCGGTTCCGCGTCTCCTCGAAGTCCAGCTCGATGTCCAGGGAGAGGCCGTGGTCACCGGCCTCGTTGCGGAGGGCCTCGAGGACCTTCATCGCCCCGTTGGCCATGCAGCCCGTGCCGGCGCAGATGACGACCCGGCGCTTGAAGTGCTTGGACGCTTCGCTGTAGGCCTCGCCCATGGCCTGGAGTTCCATCACCGCTGTGCTCACATGCCCTCCTGCTGCCGGATGCCCTCGAGGATTTCGCAGGCCTGGTCAGGCCCGACCTGCCCGTGCACGTCCTCGTTGACCACCATCGCCGGGGCCAGCCCGCAGGCCCCCAGGCACGAGACGGTCTCGAGCGTGAACATCATGTCCGGCGTCGTCTTGCGCGCGCCGCCCAGGCCCAGCTTCGCCTGGAGCGCATCCACCAGGTCCTGGCTGCCCTTCACGTGGCAGGCGGTGCCGTCGCACACCCGGATGACGTACTTGCCCTTGGGCTGCAGGGCGAAGTGGCTGTAGAAGGTCGCCACGCCGTAGACCTTGGCGGGGGAGATGCCCAGGGAGGTGGCCACCAGGGTCATGACCTCCTCGGGGAGGAACCGGTACTCCTCCTGCACCGCCTGGAGGATGGGCACCAGCCGCGTGCGGTCGCGGTGGTGGCCGTCCAGGATCTGGATCACCTTCTCGAATCTGCGGCCTGCTTCCTGGGCCATGGGTGCCGTTGCTTCCATGCTGGGACTCCTTTCGTTCGGGACAGAGCTCCCCTGCCGGCGGTTCGCCGGACGCGGGTCATGTTCTTTGCCCGGCCCCGTGGGCCGGAACGCTAGCTCAGGGGCGCCGGGGAGCGGCTGTCCGAGAGCCTGCGGAGAAGGTAGGCGAGGCTGGTGAAGAGCTCGAGGTTCTCGACGATGACGTCATCCGGGAGGTCCAGGTTCACGGGCGCGAAGTTCCAGATGGCCCGGATGCCGCTGCCCACCATGAGGTCGGCCGTGGCCTGGGCGGCTTCGGGCGGCACGGTGAGGATGCCCACGGAGATGTGCATGCGTTCGGCCAGGCTGGAGAACTTCTCCATGGGCAGCACGGGGGTTTCACCCACGCGCTGGCCCGCCTTGGCGGGGTCCGCGTCGAAGGCCGCGACGATGCGCGCGCCGGCCCTGTCGAAACCGGGATATTTGATGAGTGCCGTGCCCAGGCTCCCGACGCCCACGAGGAACGCGTCGGAGTGGCTGTCCCAGTGCAGGAACCCCTCGATGGCGGACATGAGCTCGGACACCTTGTGCCCCGTCTTGGGCCGCCCCTGGCACCCCGTGATGGCCAGGTCCTTGCGGACCTGCGTGTGGTGCACGCCGAGCACCTCCGCCATGTGGGCCGCCGAGACCTGTTCCTGGCCGGAACCCTTGAGGCGCGCCAGGTACTGGTAGTACCGCGGCAGCCTTCTCAGGGTGGGGATCGGAACCGATGGGCCGGTCAAGGTGGCCTCCAGGATGATTCAAGATTTTTGAGTCGATACAAAAATCATGATTAAAGGTATCGCCCCGGTCGGCGCTCTGTCAACGGCTCGGGTGGGGAATTGAGTAAAAATAGGATGTGCTGTGTTCTGAAATGGAACTGATATTAAGGTTTAGACTTGGTTAAAAAAAATTGAAGCGGTAGTATTGTAGTGTAAAAATAAACAACAAATAAAAGTTGTGAAATTTACTGTAAATTTCATATTGATAATTATCATGATTCCGCTGCATTAATTCTGACCTTTGTGACGGTCCATTTTATTCGATAACTCAATTGAATTAAGCCATATATGACATTCTTTAAGCCCTCGTAGCCTCTGGGCTTGACCCCTTCCATGGCTTATCAGCGCCATCGGGTAAGCCGAAGATATACCACTGGGAAAGTACCAAATTCTGAAGTGTAGATACGTCATATATGACCACAAATGAAATAATTCCATCAACTATTTCATAAAATATCAAGTATATTACTTTTGTAATAATTATTAATCTCTGAAAATTCTAATACTATTTATACTCTTCACGATGGTGCATGTGCCAGCATAACCTGTGACCTTACGCCATATTCATCAGGTGTCCTACTTGTTTTATTATGCAGAATCAATAATTTTATAATCCAGGATTTGATTGACATTCCTTTCTTTTGGAGTTTAATTGCATTCGTATCCGTCGTGAACCATCCGCCGATACCTTAATAAGTTGCAAGTCATAACAATCAATTTTATCCAAGAAATCCAAGGGTATCCACCCTAACAAAAATTCTGATTCGTCCTGCCCAAAGGCCAGGCCCTGGCTCTTCTGCGGGCGGGCTTAATTCCCCAACTGCCGCCGCGCTTCCGTTCCGGGTAGCGGCGGGAGGCTGCCCCTTCCTTGAAAGGACGGAAAACGCCATGTCGGGTCTCGCGTGCATCCAGAAACCCAAACAGGTCTTCGGGCTGGGCTGGGGGCGGCTCCACAAGGCGCCCTGGGCCCGGCGGTGCGGAAAAGTGCTGCTGGACGCGGGGCTGGCCTGCCTGGCTTGGGAGCTGGCCGAGGGCGGGGGCGGGAAGGCGGAACCCTTTCCGGGGAGCCGGCTTTTCTTCGTCAGCCTGGCGCTGGCCGTCAACCTGGCCATGCAGCTGACGGCCCAGCACTACCGGCTGTTGGACCTGCGGGAGGCCAAGGCCATCCTGTACGCCGATCTGGCGCTGATCGCGGCGTCCATGGCCTTCTGCGCACTGCGCGGCGACGGTCCGGTGGCCGGGAAGGACGTATTCATGGAGGCCAGCCTCCTGTGCGGGGTCCTGTGGTTCATGGCCCGGATCCTCATGGGCGCGCTCCTCGGGAACCGGCCGGGCGGAAACGGGTTCTCGGAGCGCGCCCTCATCGTGGGCGCGGGACGAGCGGGTCTCCGCCTCTGCCAGGAGGTGCTCGAGCACCCGAAGGTCCGGTTCCAGGTGGTGGGATTCGTGGACGACGCGCCGGAAAAGCTGGGCGTCCGCATCGAGGGCGTGCCCGTCCTGGGCGCGACGTGCCAGCTCAGGGAGCTCGTGCGCGACCGGGAGATCTCCCTCGTGATCCTGGGCCTGGCCAGCGCCCCGGGCGCGCGGGTGCGGGAGATGTGCCGGGAGGTGCAGGCCCTGGGCGTGAAGGTGAAGATCGTGCCGGGGATCCTGGACCTGGTCGGGGACCTGCCCTGGAAGCCGCAGTGGCGGGACGTGGCCATCGAGGACCTCCTGCGGCGGGAGCCCGTGGTCCTCGACACCACGGCGATCCGGAAGGCCCTGGAGGGCTCCGTGGCCCTCATCACCGGGGCGGGGGGCTCCATCGGGAGCGAGCTGGCCCGCAGGGTGGCCGCCTTCGGGCCCAGCCGCATCGTCCTGCTGGGCCGCGGCGAGAACAGCCTCTGGGAGATCGAGGGGGATCTGGCCCGCAGGTTCCCCGGCCTGGCCACGGAGGTGGCCCTCTGCGACGTTCGGGATCCGGCCCGGCTCCGGCAGGTGTTCGAGGCCTGGCGGCCCAGGGCCGTCTTCCACGCCGCGGCCCACAAGCATGTCCCCTACCTGGAGAAGCATCCGGAGGAGGCGGTCGTGAACAACATCCTCGGAACCCGCAACGTGCTGGACGCGGCGCTGGCCGCGGGCACGGAGGTGTTCGTGAACGTGTCCACGGACAAGGCCGTCAACCCCGTGAACGCCCTGGGGGTGAGCAAGCACATCGGGGAGCACCTCGTGACCCTCGCCGCCGGCCACGCTCCGGCCGGGGCGCGGTACGTGAGCGTGCGCTTCGGCAATGTCCTGGGGAGCCGCGGAAGCGTCATCCCCCTCTTCCGCGAGCAGATCGCCCGGGGCGGGCCCATCACCGTCACCCACCCGGACATGGTGCGCTATTTCATGACGATCCCCGAGGCGGTGCAGCTGGTCCTCCAGGCGGGGATCCTGGGGGAGACTGCCAAGGTCTTCGCCCTGGACATGGGGGCCCCGGTGCGGATCATGGACCTGGCCGAGGACATGGCGCGGCTCTCGGGGTTCAGCGCCGGGGTGGACATCGACATCAAGATCACCGGGACCCGTCCCGGGGAGAAGCTCTTCGAGGAGCTCTTCTCCGATCGGGAGTCGCGCAAGGCCGACATCCACCCCAAGGTGTTCGAGGCCGGACAGGACCGGCAGGATCCGGACCTGCTGGAGCGGGGCCTGCAGGCCCTGGAGGAGGCCTCGGCGCTGCCGGACGGGGAGCGCCAGCGGCGGATCATCCTCTGGTTCCGCCGGCTCGTGCCGGCCTACGTCCCGTCCCCGGAGGGCCTGGGACGGTGGCTGGCCGCCCCCCGAGCGATCCCGGCCTCCGAAACGGTCCACACCTAGCCATGCGCCTTCCGCCCCTCCCCCCCGGCCTCCGCAGGCCCCTCGCCCACGCCGCCCTGGCGGGCCTTCTCGCGGGGTGCCTCTCGCTGCTCCTGCCCGACCAGTTCCGGGCGGAGGCCCGCATCCTGCCGGACGCCGGGCACGCGGGCTCCCAGGGCCACACGGGCATTTGGGCCCCGACGGCCCCGCCGGTGGTCCCGGGGACGCGGGAGGACGGACCCACCGTGATCTACGACGACATCCTCCGGAGCCGGAGGGTGGCCGACGGCGTCCTGTCGGCGGTGTACGAATACGGGGCCCGTTCCTGGCGCTTCGGCCGGCTCCGCAGCCGCCGGGGGACCCTGCTCCAGTACCTGGGCGCCGCGGACGTGGACCGGGCCCTGGGGGACTTCCGGCGCCTCCTGCGGGTGGAGCGCAACCCCAAGTCCGGCCTGCTCACCGTCACGGCCGAGACCCGCTCCCCCGAGCTGAGCCTCCAGGTGGTGCGCCTTGCCACGGAGGAGCTGCGCCGCGCCCTGGTGGACCTGGCCCAGGCCGAGGGCAGGAACCGGGCCCGGGCCACCCAGGCGCGGCTGGAGGAGGTGGGCGCCATCTGCTCGGCGAGGGACGAGGCCTTCCAGCGGTTCCAGGACGCCAACCGCAACTGGGAGACCAGCGCCTCGCCCAACCTTCGCTACCAGGGGCTTCGCCTGCGCGAGCAGCTGGTCCTGTGGAGGCGGGTCCAGGAGAACCTCACCCTCAACCAGGAGCAGGCCCTCCTGGAGGCGCGCAACGACGCCCAGACCCTGCTGGTCCTGGACGCCGGCGACCTGCCCCGGGCCAAGAGCCGGCCCCACCGGTCCTTCATCGTGTTCGGCGCCATGGTCGTCACCGGCACGGCCACCTGGGCCGCCCTCAACCGCACCAAGGTCCACGACCTTTTCATCGCCAAGGAGAAGCCATGAGCACTCGCACCGCCCCGGCGCACGCCGGGGACCTGATCCGCAAGTTCGGAAACCGCACCGCCCTGGTCGGGGTGGTGGGCCTGGGGTACGTGGGCCTGCCCCTCGCGGTCGAGAAGGCCAAGGTGGGCTTCCAGGTGGTCGGCTTCGACCGGAACGCCTCCCGGGTGGCCAGCGTGAACCTCGGCGTCAACTACATCGAGGACGTGCTGGACGCGGAACTGCGGGACCTGGTGCTGGACCACAAGCGCCTGGAGGCCGCCACGGAATGGAGCCGGCTGGGGGAGATGGACGCGATCGTGATCTGCGTGCCCACCCCGCTGACCCGCAACCTGACCCCCGACCTCCAGTTCGTGGAGGCCGTCACCCGCGAGGTGGCCAGGCGCCTGCGGCCGGGGCAGTTCGTGAGCCTGGAGAGCACCACCTACCCCGGTACGACGGAGGAGGTCATCAAGCCCATCCTGGAATCCACGGGCCTGCGCGAGGGCGAGGACTTCCACCTGGCCTTCAGCCCGGAGCGGGTGGACCCGGGCAACAAGCGCTTCACCACGCGCAACACGAGCAAGGTGGTGGGCGCGGCCAGCCCCTCCAGCCTGGAGGTGGCCCTGGCCTTCTACCGGCAGACCATCCAGGAGGTGGTCCCCGTCAGCTCCTCGCGGGTGGCGGAGATGGTCAAGGTCTTCGAGAACACCTTCCGGGCGGTGAACATCGCCCTGGTGAACGAGCTGGCCATGCTCTGCGACCGCATGGAACTGGACGTGTGGGAGGTGCTGGACGCCGCGGGCACCAAGCCCTTCGGGATCATGCCGTTCTACCCCGGCCCCGGGGTGGGGGGCCACTGCATCCCCCTGGATCCCCACTACCTGGAATGGAAGGCCCGGGAGTTCAACTTCAACACCCGTTTCATCGCCCTGGCCGGCGAGATCAACAGGCGCATGCCGGAGTTCGTGGTGGGCAAGGCCATGCGCATCCTCAGCGACCACGGCCTGGGCCTGCGGTCGGCGCGGGTGCTGGTGCTGGGCCTGGCCTACAAGAAGGACGTGGACGACGCCCGGGAAAGCCCCGGCGCCGAGGTGCTGGAGCTGCTCGCGGCCCGGGGCGCGCGGGTGGAGTACCACGACCCCCACGTGCCGCGGTACATCGACAATCGCTTCGACCTGCGCAGCGTGGCCCTGACCGCCGACGCCCTGGACCTGGCCGACCTCGTGGTGATCCTCACGGACCACTCGGACGTGGACTACGCCTTCGTGCTCCGCCACGCCCGCCTCGTCCTGGACACCCGGAACGCCACCCGCGGGCTCCAGGCGGACCGGGACCGGCTGGTGCTCCTGTGAGTGCCCCGGCGAGGGTGGCCGTGGCAGGGGCGGGCGCCTGGGGGCGCAACCACCTGCGCGTCCTCCACGGCCTGGGGGCCCTGGCCGGGGCGGTCGAGGTGTGCGAGGCGTCCCGGGACCAGGTGCGCCGGGACTACCCGGGGCTGCCCGTGTGGGGATCCCTCGGGGAGGCCTTCCGGCACGGCGGGCCCGTGGACGGGGTGGTCATCGCCACCCCCGCGCCCACCCACGCGGGCCTGGCCGCCCAGGTCCTCCGGGAAGGAAGGGGGGTCCTGGTGGAGAAGCCCATGACGCTGGAAGCCCGGGAGGCCCAGGGGCTCGTGGACCAGGCCGAGGCCGCCGGCCGGGTGCTGATGGTCGGACACCTCCTCCTCTACCAGCCCGCCGTGAGGGAACTCAAGCGGCTCCTCGACTCCGGGCTCCTGGGGCAGGTGTACCGGATCCACCAGGAGCGCGCCAACCTGGGGCGCGTGCGGTCCACGGAGAGCGCGCTTTGGAGCCTCGCTCCGCACGACGTGGCCGTGCTCATCCACCTGATGGGCGAGGCCCCCCTCCGGGTCGCGGCTTCGGGCGCGGCCTTCCTGCAGCCCGGCCTCCACGACGACGTCCACCTGGAGCTGGCCTTCTCCGGGGGGCGCAGCGCCCACGTGCACGTCTCCTGGTACTGGCCGGGGCGGCGCCGCGCGCTCCGGGTCCTGGGCGAGCGCGGCATGCTCGTCTACGACGAGGCCGACCAGAGCCTCACCCTGCACCGGAAGCGGCTGCTGGGCGGGGACACCCTCCGGCGGCTGGATGCCGTGGACGACGGGACCGTTCGCGTCTTCGAGGGGCCGGGAGAGCCCCTGCGGCTGGAGGACGAGCATTTCCTCCACTGCCTGGCCAGCGGCAGCAGGCCCATGAGCGACGGCCGCAGCGGCCTCGACGTGATCCGGGTCCTGGAGCGGGCCGATGCCCAGCTCCTCGGGGCCCTTCCACCCACCCTGAAGGAGGTTTGAATGAACAGCCTTACCGAAACCCCGCCCTGCCTGGTGCATCCCCTGGCCGTGGTCGACGAGGGCGCCGCCCTGGGCGACGGCACCCGCGTCTGGCACTTCAGCCACGTGTACGGAGGCGCCGTCATCGGCGCCCACTGCGTCCTGGGCCAGAACGTCATGGTGGCCTCGGGCGTGACCATCGGCGACCACTGCAAGATCCAGAACAACGTCTCCCTGTACGGGGGCGTCGTGCTGGAGGACTATGTCTTCTGCGGGCCCAGCATGGTCTTCACCAACGTGCGCACCCCGCGGTGCCTGTACCCCCGCAACACCCCGGAGGACTACGCGCCCACCCGCGTCAAGCGCGGGGCCAGCATCGGGGCCAACGCCACCATCGTCTGCGGCGTGACCCTCCACGAGTGCGCCTTCGTGGCCGCCGGGTCCGTGGTCACCCGCGACGTGCCGCCCTTTGCCATGGTGGCCGGGGTCCCGGCCCGCGTGGTGGGCCACATGTGCGAACGGGGGGAGCGCCTGCGCTTCGACGCCGAGGGATTCGCGCGCACCAGCTACGGGCAGGCCTACCGCCGCATGGCCGACGGCATCGTCCGCAAGGAGGCGCCATGAGCACGCAGGCCCGCATTCCCAGCCTGGACCTCTCCGGACCGGTGGAGGCCCTCTGGCCGGAACTCTTGGGGGCGGTGGAGAAGGTTCTCCGCTCCGCCCACTACATCCTGGGCCCCGAGGTGGCCGCCTTCGAGGAGGAAGTGGCCCGGTTCCTGGGCACGCGGCACGCGGTGTCCTGCAACTCCGGCACGGACGCCCTGGTGCTGGCCCTGCGCGCCGTGGGCGTCGGCCCCGGGGACGAGGTGATCACCACCCCCTTCACCTTCTTCGCCACCCCCGAGGCGGTCAGCAACGTCGGGGCGCGGCCGGTCTTCGTGGACATCGACCCCGACACCTTCAACCTGGATCCCCGCCTCGTGGACGCCGCGGTCACCTCCCGCACCCGGGCCATCATCCCCGTGCACCTCTTCGGGCGGCCCTGCGACATGGCCGGCGTGCTGGGCGCCGCGGCCCGCCACGGGCTCAGGGTGGTGGAGGACTGTGCCCAGGCCTTCGGGGCCCGCTACCACGGCAAGCCCGTGGGCACCCTCGGGCATGCGGGGTGCTTCAGCTTCTTCCCGACCAAGAACCTGTCGGGGTTCGGTGACGGCGGCCTCCTGGCCACCGACGACGAGGGCCTGGCCCAGACGGCCCGGATGCTGAGGGTGCACGGGAGCCGGCGGAAGTACCACAACGAGGCCGTGGGCTGCAACTCCCGCCTGGACGAGCTGCAGGCCGCGCTGCTGCGGGTGAAGCTGCCCCGGGTGGCGGCTTGGAACGAGGCGCGGGTGCGGGCGGCGCGGAACTACCAGGGCCTCCTGGGAGGGGATGGGCTCCTGGTGCCGCCGGAGATCAGCGACGGCCATGTGTTCAACCAGTACACGGTCCGCATGCGCAGCCGCTCCCTGGACCGGGACCGGGTGCGCGCAAGGCTGGGAGATGAGGGCATCGACACGATGGTGTACTATCCCGTGCCCTGCCACCGCCTGAAGGTCTACGGGCAGAGCCACGCCGAGGTCATCTGCCCCGAGGCCGAGCTGGCCGCCTCCGAAGTGCTGAGCCTGCCCCTGTGGCCGGGCATGGATGCGGAGGTCCAGGCCCAGGTTGCCTCGACCCTCCACCGCATCCTGCGGGAAGGGTGAACCGTGCCGACCTCCTTCACGGGGTTCCGCCTGAAGGTCCTGCAGGTCGCGGGGGGCACCGCCGTGGCCCAGGGCCTCCTGGTGGCGGCCTCGCCCCTCCTGACGCGGCTCTACACGCCTGCCGACTTCGGCGTTCTGGTGGTCTACGTGTCCCTGGTCTCCCTGCTGGTGACCGTGGCCTCCCTGCGTTTCGAGCTGGCCCTGCCCCTGCCGGTGGGCGAGGCCGAGGCGGCGGGGCTGCTCCTGCTCTGCGTGGGCCTCGTGGCCCTCACCACGATCGCGGGCGCCCTGGCCATCCACCTGTTCCGGGACCGGATCCTGGGCTGGATGGAGGCGCCTGGCCTGGGGCCCTTCCTCTGGCTGGTGCCCGTGAGCACGCTGGGCGCCGGGCTCTACCAGGTGTTCACCTGCTGGGCCATCCGGAAGGAACGCTACGACCGCATCGCCAGAACCCGCATCACGCAGGGCCTGACCCAGCTGACGGTGCAGGTGGCCGCGGGGCTGCTGGGGCAGGGGCCCGCCGGGCTCCTGGCGGGGGACGCCCTGGGCCGCACCAACGGCACCCGGACCCTGGCCCTCCTGGACTGGCGCCGGGACTGGGCCCAGGTGCGCCGGGCGGGGCCCGCGGACCTGCTGGGCGCGGCGCGGCGCTACCGGCACTTCCCCCTCTATTCCAGCGGCACGGCCCTGCTGAACACCATCAACCTGCGCATGCCCGGGCTCCTCCTGGCCATCTGCTACGGGCCCGCGACCGCGGGCTGCTTCGCCCTGGCCCAGCGGGTCTTCGCGCTGCCCAGCTCCATCATCGGGGAGTCGGTGGCCCAGGTGTTCTTCGGGGAATCGGCGCAGCTGAAGGGGGCGAGCCTCATGCCGCTGTTCCGGGGCACCGTCAGGCGCATGTTCCTCCTGGGCCTGCCGCTCATGGCCCTGTCCTCGGCGGCGGGGTGGTTCCTCTTCCCGGCCATCTTCGGGGCGGCCTGGAAGAGCGCGGGGGTGTTTCTCGTGGCCATCGCACCCATGGCCCTGGCCCAGTTCACCGGGGCCTGCGTCTCCAGCGCCCTGGTGGTCCTGGAGCGCCAGGACCTCGCCCTCCTGCGGGAGGTGATCCGCTCCCTGCTCTTTTTCGGCGGCATCGGGGCGGCCTGGCTCCTGAAGTGGGACGCCCCGCGCGCGGTGGGCCTGTTCGGCCTGACGGGGACGCTTTCCTACGCCCTCTACGGGTGGATCACCTGGTACGCCATCCGGCGCCACGACCTGACCCGGGCGCTGCCATGAGGGCCTGGGCCGCGTCCAAGCGCGTCCCGGCGCGCTTCCTGGTGCTGGGGGCCTTCCTGTTCGCCGGGGTCCTGAAGGCCGGGCCCACGCTGTCGCGCCTGCCGGTGGACCTGACCCTCCTGGCCGGGGGCGGGCTCGCATGGGTCCTCCTCCGGGCCTGGATCGGGGGGGCCCGCGCCGCCTCCTGCCGGGGCCTCGGGCTCACCGGCCTCTGGTACGCCACCTTCCTGCCGGGGGCCGCGCTGGCCGCGCCCACGTCGTACGCCTTCCAGAAGGTGGCCACGCTCTTCAGCTTCAGCCTCCTGGCCTCCCTGGCCCCCTTCGTCCTCCTGCGGGAGCGGGAGGACCTGCGCCCCTTCCTGGACGCGGTGGCCTTCTTCTGCCTGGTGCTCACGGTGGACGGCCTCCTGGGCGCGGGCCAAGGCGCGCAGCGCCTGGAGACAGCCGGAGGCGGGACCATCGCCCTGGGGCGGTCGGCGGGGTTCCTCTTCCTCTTCGGCGCGCTCCTCCTCGCGCGGCCCGGGCCGGTGTCCCTGCCCATCCTGGGCCTCACCGGCGCCGCGGCCGTCGCGGCGGTCTTCTCCGGCTCCCGGGGGCCCATGGCGGGGGCCGTCGTGGCCCTGGCGCTGACCTTCGCGCTGGGTAGGCGCGGGGCGGGGATGGCGGTACGCAAGCTCCTGCTGTGCGGGGGGGCCCTGGCCCTGGCGGTGGGCCTCTCCCTGGCCCTGGCGCCCCCGGGCTCCCTCCGCCGCACCGCCAGCTTCCTGCGGGGCGAGTTCGGGTCCTCCGAGCAGTACCGCGCCCTGGCGGCCCGGGCCTCCTGGGAGCGCCTGGGGTCGGAACCCTGGGGCACAGGCTGGGGCGGATTCGCCGCCCTGGTGGATCTGGACGGGGGCACCGTCCGCCAATACCCCCACAACCTCCTCCTGGAGGTCACCCTCGAGTCCGGGTGGGCCTGCGGCGCCTGCACCGCGCTGGTGCTGGGGGCGGCCCTGGGCGCCGCCCGGGCGCGCGCGGACCGGCCGGAGGGCCGGATCCTTTTCGCGGGGCTGGTCTTCTGGATCATCAACGCCCTGGTGAGCGGGGACGTGAACGACAACCGGCCCCTCTTCGCGTTCGTCTCCGCCGCCCTTTGCCTGGGGGCCCCATGAGCCGCATGGCCGTGGTGACCACCGCCCATCCCTGGGGGGATCCCCGGGTCTTCGGACGCGAGCTGGCCGCGTGCCTGGAGTGGGGCCTGGAGGTGCACCTCTTCGCGGTGCCGCCGGCCCGGGAGGGCTGGCGCCCGGAGCCGGGGTTCCGGCTCCATCCCCTGCCGTTGCGCGCCAGCCGCCTGGGGCGGATCTGTTCGGCCCTGGGCGTCTGGCGCGCCGTGGTCCGGGAGGGCCCGTTCGAGGTGGTGCACTTCCACGACCCCGAGCTGCTGCCGGCCATGGCGCTCCTGGGTCTCCTGGCGCCGCGGACCTTCCTCCTCTACGACATCCACGAGGACCTGCCGCTGCAGTTCCGGTCCAAGGCGTACCTGCCCGCCTGGGCGCGGGAGCCCATGGCGCACCTGGGGGCCTGGGCCATGGGCCTGGCGGGGAGGGTCTTCGACGGCTTCGCCCCGGCCACCGAGGCCATCGCCCGCCAGTGGCCCCGGGCGTCCACCCGGGTGGTGCACAACTACCCCCGGGCGGTCTTCTGCGTCGCGCCCCGGGCGCCGGATCCGATGCGGGTGCTCTACATGGGCGGGCTCTCCCGGGGCAGGGGCATCCCCCTGGCCCTGGAGGCCATGCGCCTGGCCCGCGTGCGTCTTCCGGGCCTGCGCCTGGAACTGGCGGGCTGGATCCTGGAACCGGAGGTGGGACGCCTCGTGGCCGGGGCGGTCCGGGAAGGCTGGTGCCGCCACCTGCCCACCCTGGAGGCCGGGGCCCTGGCCGAGCACGCCGCGGGGGCCGGCATCGGCCTGGTGACCCTGCTCCCCCTGCCCAACTACCTGGAGTCCCTCCCCACCAAGCTCTTCGAGTACATGGCCCTGGGCGTCCCGGTGCTGGCCTCGGACTTCCCGCTGTGGCGCCGGCTGGTGGAGGAAAGCGGCGCCGGGCGCGTGGTGCGGCCGGAGCCCGGCCCCCTGGCCCGGGCGCTGGTGGAGATGGCCCGGGATCCCGAAGCCCTCCAGGCCTTCGCCCGGCGGGGGCGGGCCGCCTACCTGGAGCGGTACCGGTGGGAGGCCGAAGCCCCCAACCTCCGGTGGCACCTGGAGCGGGCCGGCGCCCTGGAACGGATCCCCTCGGAGGAAACCTCATGAACATCCTCATCGTCAATCCGTACGCGCTCGCCCCGGACCAGCCCGGGGGCACCCGCCACTTCTCCCTGGCCCGGGCCCTCATGGGCCTGGGGCACTCCGTGGTGATCGCCGCCTCCGGTTTCGACCACCTCACCCGCACCGCGTCCGTGCCCGCCGGGGAACCGGCTCGGCGCGAGACGCGGGAAGGCGTGACCTTCATCCGCCTGCGCACCCCCCCCTACCGGGACAACCGGGCCGGGCGGCTCTGGAACATGCTGGCCTTCGCGCGAAGCGTGGGGACGGTCCTCCCGCGCTTCCTGGGCACCTGGCCGGACGTGGTGGTGGGCAGCAGCCCCCACCCCTTCGGCGCCCGGGCCGCGCTGCGCCTGGCCCGGGGGCTGGGGGTGCCCTTCGTCCTGGAGATCCGGGACGTGTGGCCCCAGTCCCTCACCGCGGTGATGGGCGTGTCCCCCCTGCACCCCATCATCTGGGTCCTGGAGCGCATCGAGCGGGAGCTGTACCGGGGGGCGGACCACATCGTCACCCTCCTCCCCAAGGTGGCGCGGCGCGTGGCCGAGCGGGGCGGGGATCCCGGAACCATCACCTGGGTGCCCAACGGCATCGACCTGGCCATGGTTCCGCCCCTGGCCGAGCCCCGGGACGGGGACCCCTTCACGGTGATGTACGCGGGGGCCCACGGGGTCACCAACGCCCTGGACGTGCTGGTGGACGCCGCCGCCATCCTCCAGGGGCGCGCGCGGCTCCTGCCCCGGCGCCTGGCCCTGGTGCTGGTGGGCACCGGCCCCGAGAAGCCCCGCCTGGAGGCTCGGGCCCGGAGCCTGGGCCTGGCCAACCTCGCCTTCCGGCCCCCGGTGCCCAAGCGGGAGATCTACGCAACCCTGGGGCAGGCCGACGCGTTCTGGGTCAGTTCGGCGGACTCCGAGCTCTGGGAGCACGGCATCAGCTTCAACAAGCTCTACGACTACATGGCCATGGGGCGCCCCACCCTCATCGGCGTGCGCTGCTCCACCAACCCGATCCTCCTCTCCGGAGGCGGCCTCACGGTGCTCCCCGGCAGTGCCCCGGCCATGGCCGAAGGGGTGGAGCGGCTCCTGGCGGAGGGTCACGCGCGCCGCCTGGCGATGGGTGCGAAGGCGAGGAGCTTCGTGGAGGCCCACTTCGACGTGCGCAGGCTGGCGGAGGCCTTCGAGTCGGCCCTTCTGGAGGCCCTGGGGGCGGGTTGCGGAGGCACCCATGCGTCGTGAGTTCATCGGTCCCGGCGATCATGCCTGGACCTCGTTCCTGGAGTCGGCGCCCCACGACTTCTACCACCTCCCCGGCTACGTTGAACTCTGCGCCCGGCGGGACGGCGGCGAAGCCGCGGCCTTCCTGGCCGAGGAGGGCGGCTGCGCCATGCTCATGCCGCTGGTGCTGCGCCCCGTGCCGGGCACGGGGTGGCGCGACGCGTGCGCACCGTACGGCTACCCCTGTCCGCTGTTTGGCGGCGGGCCCTCTCCGGACACGGTCGGGGCCTTCCTCGGGGCCTTCGCAGAAACCGGCGCCGGCGAGGGCCTGGTGAGCGCCTTCTTCCGGTTGCATCCGCTGTTGCCGGGCCCGGCAGGTCCCTTCGAGCGGTTCGGCGCCCTCGTGGACCACGGCCAGACCGTCTTCCTGGACCTGGGACTCCCCGCCGAGGAGCTGGAGCGCCAGACCCGCGTGAACCACCGCGCCGATGCCCGCAAGCTCCTAGCCGGGGGGTTCCGGGTCGAGGTGGACGGCTGGGACCGGCTGGAGGGCTTCGTGGCCATCTACGAGGCGACCATGGCCTACCGGGGCTCGGGCGACGCCTACCGCTTCGACGCCGACTACTTCCGCGACCTGCGCAGGTGCCTGGGGGACCGCCTCCACCTGTGCATGGTGCTAGGCCCGGGGGGGGAGCCCGCGTCGGGAGGGCTGTTCACCAACGTGGACGGCCTGATGCAGTTCCACCTGGCCGGCACCGCCTCGGCCTACCGCAGGGCCGGCCCGGCCAAGCTCATGCTCCTGCACATGCGGGACCAGGCCCGGGACTGGGGCGCCCGGCGGCTCCACCTCGGCGGCGGGGTGGGCTGCGCCGAGGACTCCCTGGCCTTCTTCAAGCAGGGCTTCTCGCGCCTCCGGGCCCGCTTCTCCACCTACCGCATGGTCCTCCTCCCCGGGGTCTACCGGGAGCTCGCCGGGGACCCCGACGACGACTTCTTTCCAGCCTACCGCCACCCCTGAGGAGCCCATGGATCCCCTGAACCCCCGCCCCCTGACCCTGCTGCGCACCGCCGCGGGCTCCCCGCCCACGGTGACCCAGTACCGCGCCTTCCACGACCTGGGCTGCCGCATCGTGGCCGCCGACTGCGACGGGCGGAGCGTGGGCTTCCCCTTCGCGGACGCTTCCCATGTCGTTCCGCGCGTGGGCGATCCCGGCTACCTCGACCGCATGGTGGAGATCTGCCGGCTCGAGGCGGTCGACCTCTTCCTGCCCGCGCTGGACGAGGAGCTGGCGCTGTGCTCCATGCACCGCGCGCGGTTCGCCTCCATCGGCACCCGGGTCCTGGTGTCCGGGCCCGAGGCGCTGGCGGTGTGCACCGACAAGCTGCGGACCTTCGAGCTGTTCAGGGAGCTGGGGATCCCCACGCCCCGCACCCTGCCCGCGGCCGATTACCGGGAGGGCGCCTTCCCGTCCTATCCCGTGGTGGTCAAGCCCCGGGCCGGCCGGGGAGGCGCCGGGGTGCACCTGGCGCGCACCCATGCGGAGGCGGCCTTTTTCGCGTCCTACGTGGCCGGGGCGGTGGTGCAGGAGCACTGCCCGGGCGAGGAGCTGACCCTGGACGTGCTGGCGGACCTGGACAGCGAGGTGGTGATCCTCTCCCCGCGGAGGCGCCTGGCCGTGGACTCGGGCATCTCCTCCAAGGGCGCGACCTGCTGGAGGGACGATCTCCTGCCGCCGGTGCGGCGCATGGTCAAGGCCCTGGGCCTGGTGGGGCCTGTGAACGTGCAGTGCTTCGTCGACGGCGGTGCGCGCTTCACCGAGATCAACGCCCGGATCGCCGGCACCGCCATCCTCACCCAGGCCGCGGGGGTGCCCTACTTCCAGGGGATCCTGGACCTCTGCGAGGGGCGGGCCCCGGAACCCTGGCTCAAGCCGGCCGTGCCGCTGGTCATGTACCGGTACTGGGAGGAGTTCTTCCTGGCGCCCGGGGGCGGGGCATGAGCGGCACCCTGCTGGCGGTGGGCTTCGACCTGGACTACACCCTCTGGGACCACGGCGACTTCGCGGAGTCCTTCTTCGGCTCCATCGCCTGGGAGCTGGGGGGGCGCCTGGGCTGCAGCGGGCGCCGCGTCGAGCGCGTGCTGTCGGACACCCTGGCCAGGCTCACCCTGGGCCACCCGCGGGTCTTCGACGAGGCCCTGCGGCGCATGGGCATCGAGGACCCGGGCCTGGTGGCGGAGCTGGTGGACCGCTACCACCGGCACCGGCCCCCGCTGAGGCCCTACCCCGGTGCGCTCGATGCGCTGAGCCGGCTCCGGGACCGGGGCTACCGGACCTTCCTGGTCACCGACGGCATGAGCGACACCCAGCGGTACAAGGTCGAGGCCCTGGGCCTGCGGCCCTGGTTCGACGAGCTGGTCTTCACGGGGGACTTTCCCCGGATCCTCCGGAAACCCAGCCCGTTCCCGTTCCTCCTGGCCTGCCGGAGGCTGGGCGTGAGGCCCCGGCAGTGCGCCTACGTGGGGGACAACCCCCTGTGCGACTTCGAGGGGCCCATGCGCCTGGGGATGCTCACCATCGGCGTGCCGACGGGACCCTTCGCGGGGCGGCCGGTGCCGCCGGGGCAGTCCCCCGAGCGGCTCGTGACCGATCTCCGGGACCTCGGGGGCCTCCTGTGAGCGGGCTCAAGCGCGTTTTCGACGTGGCCGGGAGCCTCGCGCTGCTGGCGGTCCTGGGGCCCGTCCTGGCCGGGGCGGCCCTGGCCGTGGCACGGGACGGACCCGGGCCCGTCCTCTTCAGGCAGCGGCGCCTGGGCCTGCGGGGCCGCCCCTTCACCATCCTCAAGTTCCGGACCATGGCCGCCGGGGACCCGGAGGCTGAGACCCGCCGCGACGATCCTCGCATCACCCGGGCGGGGGCGGTGCTGCGGGCCTGGCGCATCGACGAGCTGCCCCAGCTGGTGAACGTGCTGCGGGGGGAGATGAGCCTCGTGGGGCCGCGGCCCCTCCTGGAGCGCTTCCTGCCCTACTACTCCGCCCTGGACCTCCGCCGCCTGGAGGTGCCTCCGGGGATGACCGGGTGGCAGCAGGTCAACGGCGCCTCCCGCCACGGCTGGCGGGAGCGGGTGGAGCTGGACGTCTGGTACGTGGACCACCGGAGCTTCCTGCTGGACCTGTGGATCCTGCTGCGCACCGTGGGCGTGGTGCTGCGCGCCGACACCGCCTACGCCCCGGACGGGTCCCAGCGCAGCGGAATCCCCGACGGGGCCCCCCGGGAGCGGCCATGAGGCCCGTCATCAAGCTCGTGCTGGCCCCCCATGCGGACGACGAGGTCCTGGGGCTGGGGGGCTCCATCGCGCGGTGGGCCCGGGAGGGCCACGCCGTGCACGTGGTGGTGGCCACCCGGGGCTACCCCCCCGTTTGGTCCCCCGAGGAGGAGAACGCCTGCCGCGCGGAGGCCCTGCGGGCCCATGCCCGGCTGGGGGTGGCCTCGGCCCGGTTCCTCGACCTGCCGGCCGCGGAGCTGGACACGCTCATGCACCGGGAGCTGAACCACCACCTCCTGGAGGCGGTGCGGAGCCTTTCTCCCGAGGAGCTGTACCTGCCCTTCCCGGGCGACCTGCACCGGGACCACCAGCTGGTGTTCCATTCGGCGCTGGTGGCCGCGCGCCCCGGCAGCCCCGGCTTCCCGCGCAGGCTCTACGCCTACGAGACGCTTTCCGAAACCAACTGGAACGCGCCGCAGCTGACTCCGGGTTTCATCCCCAACCACTTCGTGGACATCAGCGGCACCCTGGAGGACAAGCTGGACGCCTTCGCCCTGTTCCGGTCCCAGGTCCGGCCGCCGCCCCACGAGCGCTCCCTCGGAACGCTTCGCGCCCTGGCCGTCCTGAGGGGCGCAACCGTGGGCCTGGCGGCGGCCGAGGCCTTCGTCACCATTCGCACCGTCGCCTGACGGGGAGGGATCCCATGCTCCGAACTTCCGAAATCTCCATGTCCAGCGCCGACCTGGACGAGAGCGACATCCGCTCCGTCGTGGAGGTCCTGCGCGGCGGGCGCCTCGCCCTGGGCCCCGTGGCCTCCGCCTTCGAGGCGGCCGTGGCCGCCTACGCCGGGGTGGCGCACGCCGTCGCGGTGAGCTCGGGCACCGCCGCCCTTCACCTCGTCATCAAGGCCCTGGGGCTGGGCCCTGGGGACGAGGTGCTGGTGCCCAGCTTCACCTTCGCCGCCTCGGTCAACGCCATTCTCTACGAAGGCGCCACGCCCGTGTTCGCCGAGGCGGAGCCCGTCACCTTCAACCTGGACGTGGACGACCTGGAGCGCCGGGTCACCCCCCGCACCCGGGCCATCCTGGCCGTGGACGTCTTCGGCCATCCCGCCGAGTGGGACGGCCTGGCCCGGGTGGCGCGCCGGCACGGGCTGATCCTGGTGGACGACTGCTGCGAGGCCCTGGGCGCCGAGTACCGGGGCCGCAGGCTGGGCTCCTTCGGCGCCGCCGGCGCCTTCGCGTTCTACCCCAACAAGCAGATCACCACCGGGGAGGGGGGAATGGTCGTCACCTCCGACCCGCGCCTGGCCTCCCTCTGCCGCAGCCTGGCCAACCAGGGGCGGGAGGAGGGCGCCGGCTGGCTCCACCACGGCCTCCTGGGCCACAACTACCGCATGGACGAGATGAGCGCCAGCCTGGGCCTGAGCCAGATGGCGCGCCTGGAGAACATCCTGGCCCGCCGCGAGCGGGTGGCGACGATGTACGGCGAGCGCCTGCACCGCGTGCCCGGCGTCCAGCCCCCCAGGATCCTGCCCCACGTCCGCGTGAGCCGGTTCGTGTACGTGGTGACCCTGGACGAGGGCCTCGACCGGGACCGCACCATCGAGGCCATGGCGGCCGAGGGCGTCCCCGCCCGGGGCTACTTCGCCCCCATCCACACCCAGCCCTACATCCGCGAGCGCCTGGGGAACCTGGCGGGGACCCTCCCGGTCACCGAGCGCCTGGCGCGACGCACCCTGGCCCTTCCGTTTCACAACCGCCTCGGGGAGGCCGACGTGGACCACGTGCTGGCGGTGCTTGGGAGGAGCCTGCGGAAGGGCTGATCAGCCCAGGGTCCGGGTGATTTCCGCCGCCAGTTCCCCGGGTCCCTGCTGAAGGTCCTGGCGGGCCTCCAGGTCGGCAAGGCTGGCGGGGTCGGAAGGCCGCGGCGCCCCGGCGAAATCCTCGAGGCGGCCCAGGGCGAACGCCACCTTCAGGACCAGGTCCAGGGAGGCGGATCCGGTGGTTTCGAACCGCTTCAAGGAGGCGCTGGTCAGGCCTGCCCGTGCCGCGAGGGTCTCCCGGGTCCAGGGTTCCCGGAGCCGGAGCGATTTCGCCCGCCCGGCAAGCATCCTGCTGATTTCCCCTTCACTCCGCCCATCCGGATGGCGTTCGCCTGTCCCGATTCTGGATTCCGGATCCAGGATCGGGAATCGTCGATGGGAGACGAATATTTAAACACTGCAATTAAAGGACAAACCATTCTCTGCCAGGCTGGCACCGCCCTTGCTCCTTCCCGATAGCCCAACCCTGCCGGGTGAGGCGACCGAGGGAACCACGGACTGGTTTGCGATTCGGCCCGCCGCCGTTCCGGCGGGGCCCTGGAGGAGGTGCGCCCATGAAAACGCTCAACACCGTTCTGTTCACCACGAGCCTTGTGGCCCTTGGCTGTTCGGGGCAGTCCGCCCAGGGCACAAGCACCCCCAAGGCCGCCAACCCCCAGGTGACCGCGCCCGCCCCGGTGACCCTAGGCCCGACGGTGGCCGACACCGGCACCATCCGCACCCCGGCCCTGGTATCCGCGGGCATGACCCAGATCCAGGCCTTCGTCCCGACCCAGCCCGGCGCCACCTACCTGTGGTCGGTGGGAAACGGGACCCTCCCCGGCGTGGCGACGAACGCCGCGGTCTACTACAACGCCCCGGCCTCCGGCGTGGTCGCCCTTGCCTGCACCGTCACCCTGGCGGGGGTGGCGACCACCACCACCCAGACCGTGCCGGTGGTGCCCGTCATGCCCGTCACGCCGTTCTTCTACGGTTCGGGCTTCAGCGCCGACTCCCTGGCCAACACGGTCGTGGGCGGGCCCAGCGCCAACGTGGTGAGCTACCGCTTCCAGGCCAAGCACACCACGCCCCTGGAGGGCTTCCGCATCTTCTTCATCTGGTCGTCCACGAAATCCGGCTACAACGCGGGCCTGGGCGGCACGGTGCGGGTGGACCTCCTGGCCGACGACGGGACCGGCGCCCACCTGCCCACCGGGCCTGCGCTGGCCTCCACCTCGTACGGAAATATCATCCCCCAGAACAACTTCTACCCGAAGCTCACCTTCCCCAACCCGGTGGCCCTCACCGGCGGGGGCCTCTACCATCTGGTGTTCACGAACATCGACCAGGATCCCGTCGCCAACTACATCTCCCTGGACACCCTCTACACCAACGCCCAGACCGCGCCCATGCAGCCCGTCACCAGCGACGCCACCTTCGCGGTGCTCTTCAAGCCCGCCGGGGGCGCCTGGAGGGTCCGGCAGGGCTACACCCCCACGCTGGAGCTGGACTACACCACCGGCAGCCAGGGCAACGGCTACATGGAAGTGTGGTCCACCAACCCCAAGTCCATTTCCGGGGCAGCCTCCGTGCGGGAGACCTTCAAGGTCACCGGGCCCAGCCGGGACTTCAGCAAGGTCAACGTGCGCCTCAGCCGAACCAGCGGCTCCGGCCCCTTGACGGTGCGGGTGGAGGAGGCGGACGGCACCCTCGTGGACCAGGCCGCCCTCCCCGCCGCCCTGTTCCCCCAGGGCGTCCCCACCTGGGTCACCGCCACCTTCCCCCTCAGCCACGTGCTCAATACGGGCGTCGCCTACAACCTGGTCCTGGCCTGTGCCGCGGACACGTCCTTCTCCGCCTTCCCCATGCGCAAGGGCCGGGACAAGGGGTTCGCCAACACGACCTTCTTCCCCGACGGCTACGCCCAGTTCACCACCACCGGCGCCACCGGCTGGCAGGGCTGGGACATGTGGGGCACGCCGAACCTCACCTTCAGCGATCTGCAGTTCGCCTTCGTACCCTGAGCGTCCCGGGCGGCATCCAAGCTCCGACGATCGTGATGCCATGCGTGTGCCGGCCCTCCTGCTGCTTCCCCTGCTTCTCCAGGCCCAGGCCGGGTTCTACGGGCCTTGTATCCAGGGGGATTCCCTGGCGAACACCCCCATCGGCCCGTCGGGCAACCAGGTTAGCTATCGTTTCCGCGCCGGGCCGGGCGGCCCCCTCCTGGGCGTCCGGCCGTTCCTCATCTGGAGTTTCCGCAAGGCCGGCTACCACGGCGGCACAGGCGGGACCCTTCGCATCGAGATCCAGCCGGACGACGGCACCGCCTCCCATGCCCCCTCGGGCCGGGTGCTGGCCACCAGCCGGCAGACGCTCAACCTGGTTCCCGCCAGCGACCGGTTCTACCCCCTCATCGCCTTCGACCGGGAGCCGGTGCTGAAGGCCGGAAGCCTCTACCATGCCGTTTTCTCCAACGTGGACCCCCGCGGGGCCGTGAACTTCGTCTCGGTCAACGCCATCTTCTCCCGCACCCGGGAGACCCCCGCCCAGCCCGCCCTGCCGGACGAGGACTGGGCCATGCTCTTCCGGAATTCGGCGCACCCCCGCTGGGAGCCCCGGCGCACCCCGGGCACGTCCGAAGCGTTCACGCCGATCCTGGAGGTCTACTACGAGGGCGGCGGGTCCCAGGGGGTGGGGTACCTGGAGTTCTGGATGGGGGCGCCCCGGCCCATCGGAGGGACCGCCACGGTGGGCGAGGTCTTCACGGCCACGGGAACCACCCGGAAGGTGGAGGCCGTTCACCTGCGGGTCCGGCGGCTGGCCGGAAGGGGGCCCTTGGCGGCGCGGCTGGAATCCCGCGAGGGCCAACCCCTGGCGGAGGCCTCCTGCCCGGAAGCCGTCCCGGCGGCCAGCGCCTCCTGCGCCCTGGGCGGGTGCGGCTGGGTGGAGGCCGTCTTCCCGCGGCCGCCGCCCAGTCTCCAGGTGGGCCACACCTACCGCCTGGTGCTGGCGGCCCGGGGGGATGGGCGCTTTGAGGCCTTCCCCATGCGGAAAGGGTCGGACAAGGGGTTCACCACAGCCACCGTATTCGGGGATGGTCATGCTGAGTTCAATGACGGGGAGGGATGGAAGGGCTGGACCCAGTGGGGGCAGCCGAACAGGATGGATTCGGATCTGCAGTTTTATTTCAAGGTATCTAAAAAATGAGATCCAGGGGGGCGGTATGGGTTGCGGCATGTTATTAATTAATAATACTGAAGGGTGCGCCGATCTCCGGCCCCATCCGAGCGTCGTCACCCAATGCGCATACCGTGGTTGCAATCCGTGTTCTCCCGATCAGGCCCGGGACTGGGCTGGGGACTCCTGGCTGCCTGTGCCCTCATCGCAGCCTTCGGGCTGGTGGCTGCAAACCGGCTGAACGAGGGAATCGAGCGAACGCTGCTCCTGGCGGCGGCCCTGATGGCGGCCGCCTTCATGCCCGTATTGGCCTTCGAAGTGCGCCATGCCCACCGCGCGAAACGGGACGACCGGGCCCTGGTGAAGGCCTTCCAGGGCTCGCCCCTGCCCATCTTCGCCCTGGACCGGGAGGGCCGGATCCAGCGGTATTGGAACCCGGCGGCCGAAAGCCGCTTCCGGCTCGCCGCCGCTGAGGTGATGGGCCGGCCCATGCCCGTGGCCCTGCCCGGCCTGGGGCAGGAGCTCGGCCACCTCCTGGAGCGGGCCTTCCTCGGGGAGCCCATCGGCGGCATCCAGGGCCAGGGAAGGCCCAGCGCCGGCCCCGCCTTCCCCCTGACCCTCCACATGACCCCCCTCCGCGGGGCAGGCAACCGCGTGGAAGCCGTGCTGGTGATCCTCCTCGACGCCACCGAGGCCCGGAACCTCGAGCAGCAGCTCCTGCACAGCCAGAAGCTGGAGACCGCGGGGGAGTTCCTGAGCAGCGTCACCCACGACGTCAACACCATCCTCACGAGCATCCTGGGCTGCAACGAGCTCCTGCTCCGGGATCCCCACCTGAGTCCCGAGCAGAAGCGCCGGCTGGAGGTCATGAGGAGAGGCGCAAGCCGGGGCCATGCCCTGGCGGCCCGCCTCCTGCGGTACGTGCGCAAGGCCCCGACCGAGCGTCAGTGCACGGACCTGAACGAACTGGTGCTGGAGGTCGCCGCGCTTCTCAAGGAATCGGCCGGTTCCTCGGTGAGCTTCCGGTGCCAGCTGGATCCGGACTTGCCGGCCCCCCTGGTGGAGCCCACCGAGATCCACCAGGTGATCATGAATCTGGGCACCAACGCACGGGACGCCATGCCCGGGGGCGGGGACCTCACCTTCCGCACCCGCCTGGCAGGTCCGGGGGAGGCCCCCGGCCTGCCGCGCCCCGTGGTCCTCCTGGAGGTCCAGGACACGGGCACGGGGATCCCGGCGGAGGTGCTGGGGCGCATGTTCGAGCCCTTCTTCACCACCAAGGGGGCAGGCAAGGGCACAGGCCTCGGCCTGGCGGTGGTGGACCGCATCGTCAAGGCCCACGGGGGCCAGGTGCGCTGCTCCAGCCGGGAAGGGGAGGGCGCGCTGTTCCAGGTCTTCCTGCCCTGCTAGCGTTTGAGGATCATCGACACCACGGTCTTGTCGTTGCCGCCCATGGACACCAGGATGCCGTGGTCCTTCTTCACGTCCACCTGGTAACCGGCCGCCCGGCCCGTGAGCTGGCGCCACAGATCCACGGCCATGCGCACGCCGGTGGCGCCGGTGGGGTGGCCGTAGCCCACGAGGCCGCCGCCCGTGTTGGTGGGCCAGCGCCCGTCGCGGCGGGTGAGGCCCTCCAGCACGGCGTCGGCGCCGCCCCCGGGCCCGGCCATGCCCAGGGCCTCGGTGAGCAGCACGCCCGATACGGTGAAGCAGTCGTGGACCTCGGCTACGCCCATGTCGGCGATGCCGGTGCCGGCCATGGCCATGGCCTGCTCGGCGGCCCTGCGGCAGGTGGTCATCTCCGTGAGGTCGGGCGGGGGCGCCGTGAGGTTGGCGGCCATCTGGCCGTACCCGGCCAGCTCCACCACGTCCTGCCGGGCCAGCCCGAGGCGGCGCCAGCCCTCCTCGGAGGCCACGATGATCGAGGCCGCGCCGTCGGAGACCTTGGAGCAGTCGAAGAGGTTCAGGTGGTCGGTGAAGCCCTTGGGATTGGGCGGGGTGAGGCCCTGGGCCACGAGGTCCGCCGTCCTGTTGAAGTGCTCCTGGGCGTCGGGGTTGAGCCGGGCGGACTCCACGGCGTTGCGGTACCAGTGGGCGAAGGCCTGCCGGGCCTTCTCCGGGCCCACCTTGGCGGAATACGCCCCGGCGCGGTCGGAGAACTTCCCGGGGAAGAAGTAGGTGTGGCCGTCCTTGCGCTCCCCGTCGTACCACCCGGCCCCGGCGAGGAAGTCGGCGCAGTAGATGGCCTTGACGGTGTTCTGCACCTCCACGCCCATGACCAGCACGGCGTCGGCCATGCCGCTGAGGACGCTCTTGACCGCCGAGGCCAGGGCGAGGCCGCCGGAGGCGCAGGCCCCCTCCACCCGCAGGCTGGGCTTGTACTCCAGCGCGGGGTGGACGATGGTCATGAGCGAACCCAGGTGGCCCTGGCGGTTGAACCGCGCGGCCATGAAGTTGCCGATGACGCTCTCGTCGATGGCTTCGGGGTCCCCGACCTGGGCCAGGGTGGCCGCGCCGGCCTGGCGGATGTAGTGGTCCAGGCCCGGCCTCGGGGTCCGGGGATTGAACTCGGGGCGGCCGGTGCCCAGGCTCATGGTGTAGGCGCCTGCGGCGAGGTAGACGGGCTTGTGCATGGTCTTCATGGCTCTTCTCTCAGTCCAGGTAGTCGTTGACGGGGCCGTACAGGTGGAAGAAGCCCAGGGTCAGGACGGCGTTCACGTCCTCGGCCCGGGCCGCCACGCCCTGGCGCACCAGGTCCAGGGCGACCTCCCGGCTGTCCTCCACGTGGTTCCGGGCCATGCCGGCGCCCAGGGAATCCAGGCCCTTGAGGGCCTTGAAGTAGGCGCGCAGCTTCTCCTCCCTGCCGGCATCCCGGGAGAGGCCCTTCCAGGTGAGGGACGGGTCGGGGTGGGGCCCCAGGCGCCCGTCCAGGTCCGCCGTGAAGGCGGCGTCCATGGGCACGTAGTCCCGGATGGCCGGATCGAAGATGCCCACGGGGCGGCCCTTCTCGTAGCGCAGGAAGCCGTCCTTCTGGGCCCCGGAGGAGGTCTGGCCGCCCTTGACGCCCATCTCCAGGAACGCGTCCACCAGGTCGGAATGGAGGCCCTCCTTAAGGTACTTGTCCATGACCCGCAGGATCAGCTGGAACACGTCGATGCCCACGTAGTCGATGAGCTGGAACATGCCCATGGGCCGCAGGAGCCAGTCCCGGCTCACCTTCTCGACCATGTACACGGCCTGGACGAAGCCGTAGTCCTCGGCGAGGTGCTCCATCTCGCGGATGCAGTGGAGGCCGTCCCGCATGAAGTGGCCGTTGCCGATGAAGCCGGCGATGTCACGGGCCGGCACGGTCTTCTTGCGCAGCACCAGGGCCAGTTCCTCCGAAGCGGCCACCAGGTCGGGGTCGCAGCCCTCGGGGGGGATCAGCTCGACCAGCTTCTGGACCGCGGGCGGGTTGTAGAAGTGGAAGCCGATCATGCGGCCCTGGATGCCGCAGTGGTCGGTGAGCACGTGGAGGGGGATGCTGGAGGTGTTGGTGAGGAACCAGGCCGAAGGCGGACACAGCACGGCCAGCTCGTTGTAGATCTGGAACTTGATCTCCTCCTTCTCGAAGGCTGCCTCGAAGACCAGAAGGGCGTCCTTGGCCAGGGCCAGGGTCTTGCCCGTGCGCACGTGGAGCATGACCTCGGCCACGAACTCGTCGACCATCTCGGCGTTCTCCACCAGGTCGCGCCGGTCCTTGTACAGGGCGCGCAGGCGGTTCATCTGCCGCTCCCCGTCCTTGCGGGCCTGGTCGCGCACGTAGCGCAGCAGGCCCTGGAGGCCGGCGTCGTTCATGTCGATGAGGCTGAGAACGAAGGTGGCCTGCCGGTCCTCCAGGGCGCGGTAGGCCAGTTCCAGGGCGAGCAGCAGGGCGATGCCGCTGCCCATCTTGCCCGCGGCGCCGACCACGGCGACGTTCTGCATTCGGGTGTTCAGGTCCATTTGGAATTACCTCTACTTGCCCAGGAACCGGGCGGGTCGTTTGTCGATGAAGGCCTGCATGCCTTCCTTCTGGTCGAGCGTGGAAAAGGTCCGGGAGAAGAGCTCGGCCTCCAGGGCGAGGCCGTGGGCCAGGGGGCCGTCGGTGCCCTCGTTCACGGCCCGCTTGACGCTGGAGACCGCCACCGGGGCCTTGGCGGCGATGGCGGTGGCGATCTCCATGCAGCGGGGCATGAGGTTCTCCGGCGCCACCACCTCGTTGAAGAGGCCCAGTTCCAGGCCCCGGGCGGCGCTGATCACCTCGCCCGTGAAGAGGAGGTACTTCGCTGCGGACCGCCCCAGGATGCGGGCCAGCCGCTGGGTGCCCCCGAAGCCGGGGAGGACGCCCAGGTTCGCCTCGGGCTGGCCGGCCTTGGCCTTCTCGCTGGCGATGCGGATGTCGCAGGTCATGGCCAGCTCGCAGCCGCCGCCCAGGGCGTAGCCGTTGATCGCGGCGATGACGGGGTGCGGGTAGTCCTCGATGAGCGTGAAGATCCGCTGGCCGCGCTGGGCGAAGCTCCGGGCCTCCACCGGCGTGAACGCCGCCATGGCCTTGATGTCGGCCCCGGCCACGAAGGCCTTGCCCGCTCCGGTGAGGATCACGGCGCGGATCGAGGGGTCGCGCCCCAGCGCGAGGAAGGCCTCCTCGAGACCCGCGAGGATCCCGTCGTCCAGGGCGTTGAGTACCTCCTGGCGATCGATCGTCACGATGCCGATGCCGTTCTCGATGACAAGTCTCACATGGTCGCTCATGTCGTCTCCGTGCCTTCAACCGGTGGGGAACTGCGGTTCCCAGGGCTCCACCACCAGCAGGGGGTCGCCGGCGGCCACGGCCACGCCCTCGCGGGCGGTGACGGAGGCCACGATCCCGTCGATGGCGGACTTGAGCTCGTTCTGCATCTTCATGGCCTCGAGGATCAGCACCACCTGGCCAGCGACGACGCGGTCCCCGGGCTGGACCAGGACGGCCCTCACGTTGCCGGCCATGGGGGACTTCATGTCCTGCCGGCCCGTGGCGCCCTTGCTCATCTTCATGGCCAGCTTCTTCTTCTTCTCCTCCACCATCTCGACCTCGTAGTGGTCGCCCTTGATGAAGACGTCGAACACGTCGCCGTCGGGCCTGGCGTCCACGTCCACCTCGAAGGAGCGGCCGTCGATGATCAGGGAGTAGATGTTGGGCTGGGGCTCCAGGAAGTCGACGTGGTACTCCGCCTCGCCCAGGGTCACCGTGAAGATGCCCGGGCGGGGTTCCACGACTTTCGCCTTGGTGGTGCGGCCTTGGTGGGTGCCGATGTAGACCATGGCTATCTCCTCAGAATCCCGGATCCCGCTTGACCCTGCCGCTGGCCTTCCAGGCCGAGACGTCCCCCGCCGGGCCGCCCTCGCCGCCGACCCGGCCCAGCGCCTTCTCCTTGTCCCTGCGGTAGGCCCCGATGGCCGCGGCCACCAGCGCGATGTCCTCGTTGGGCTTTTCCCGGGCCTCGTCGAGGGGCTGGAACTCGTTGTCGATGAAGTTGGTGTCGATGTCCCCGGAGAGGAAGCGTTCGTTCTTCAGCATGCGGGCGTGGAAGGGGATGGTGGTCTTGATGCCCTTCACGGCGTATTCCGACAGGGCCCGCTGCATGCGGGTGATCATGCGCTCCCGGGTGCTGCCCCAGACCACCAGCTTGCTGAGCATGGGGTCGTAGTGGATGGGCACGTCCAGGCCCTCGTACATGCCGGACTCGTCCCGCACCCAGGGGCCGCCCGGGACCCGCAGGCCGATGATCCTGCCCGGCGTGGGAAGGAAGCGGTTGTCGGGGTCCTCGGCGTAGATGCGGCATTCGAGCGCGTGGCCGTGGCACGGGATGTCCTCCTGCCGGAAGGGCAGGACGTAGCCCGCAGCGCTGCGGATCATCTCCTTGCACAGGTCGATGCCCGTGATCATCTCGGTGATGGGGTGCTCCACCTGGAGGCGCGTGTTCATCTCGAGGAAGAAGAACTCCCTGGACTTGCCCGAGACGATGAATTCCACCGTGCCCGCCGAGTCGTAGTCCACGGCCCGGGCCGCCTTGATGGCGGCCTCGCCCATGGCCTTGCGCATCACGGGGTCCACGATGGTCGAAGGGGCCTCCTCGATGACCTTCTGGTGCCGGCGCTGGATGGAGCACTCGCGCTCCGGGCAGTAGATGAGGTTGCCGTGCTTGTCGCCCAGCACCTGGATCTCGATGTGCCGGGGGTTCTCGATGTACCGCTCCATGTAGACCGCGTCGTCGCCGAAGGACGCCAGGCTCTCGGACTTGGCGGCGCGGTAGGCGGCCACCACGTCCTCGCGGCGCAGGATCTGGCGCAGGCCCTTGCCGCCGCCGCCGGCGGCGGCCTTCATCATGATGGGAAACCCGATCCGGTCGGCCCATTCCAGGGCCTGGTCCTCGGACTGGAGGTTCTCCCGCATGCCGGGCACCAGGGGCACCCCCATCTCGAAGACCGCCACCCGGGAGGTGGTCTTGTTGCCCATGACGCGGATGGCCCTGGGATTGGGCCCGATGAAGGTGACGCCCTGGGCGGCGCAGGCCTCCGCGAAGGCCACGTTCTCCGACAGGAACCCGTAGCCCGGGTGGATGGCGTCGGCGCCGCACTTCGCGGCCACCTCGAGAATCCGGTCGTAGCGCAGGTAGGAATCCCGGCTGGGGGCGGGCCCGATGCAGTAGGCCTCGTCCGCCGCCCTCACGTGCAGGGCGGCCCGGTCCGCCTCGGAGTAGACGGCCACGGTGGGCACCCCCAGCTCCTTGCAGGCGCGGATGACCCGGATGGTGATCTCGCCCCGGTTGGCGATGAGAATCTTCTTGAACATGGTCGGAGTCCTCAAAGCGGCAGGTTGCCGTGCTTCCGGGGCGGGTTGCTGACGCGCTTGTTCCTGCACATCTCCAGGGCGCGGATGAGGACGGGCCGGGTGTTCATGGGATCGATGACCTCGTCCACGTAGCCCATCTCGGCCGCGTTGTAGGGGTTGGCGAACTTGTCGCGGTAGTCGTCCAGCAGGGCCGTGCGGGTGCGCTCGGGGTCCCGGGACGTGTCCAGCTCCTTGCGGTGGATGATGTTGACGGCGCCCTCGGGGCCCATGACGGCGATCTCGGCGGTGGGCCAGGCGATGGCGTAGTCGCAGCGGATGTTCTTGGCGTTCATCACGCAGTAGGCGCCGCCGTAGGCCTTGCGGGTGATCACGGTGAGCCGGGGCACCGTGGCCTCGGTGATGGCGTAGAGGAGCTTGGCGCCGTGCTTGATGATGCCGCCCAGCTCCTGGTCCACCCCGGGCAGGAAGCCCGGCACGTCCTCGAAGAAGATCAGCGGGATGTTGAAGCAGTCGCAGAACCGCACGAAGCGCGCCCCCTTGAGGGAGGAGTCCACGTCCAGGGCCCCGGCCAGGTGATTGGGCTGGTTGGCCACGATGCCCACGGGCCTGCCGTTGAGCCGGGCGAAGCCGATGACCAGGTTCTTCGCGAAGTGCTCCTGCACCTCGAAGAAGTAGCCGTCGTCCACCACCGCATGGAAGATGTCCTTCATGTCGTAGGGCAGGTTGGCGGAGTCGGGCACCAGGGTGCGCAGCGTGACCTCGGTGCGGTTGGGATCGTCGGTGCAGGCCCGCGCCGGCGGGTCGTCCTGGTTGTTGAGGGGCACGAAGCTCATGAGCTCGCGGATCATGAGCAGGCATTCCTCGTCGTCCGCGCACGCGAAGTGGGCGCAGCCGGAGCGGGCGTTGTGGGTCATGGCCCCGCCCAGGGCCTCCTTGGTGACCTCCTCGTGGGTGACCGCCTTGATGACGTCGGGCCCCGTGATGAACATGTAGGACGTGTCCTTGACCATGAAGACGAAGTCCGTGATGGCCGGGGAGTAGACCGCGCCGCCGGCGCAGGGCCCCATGATGGCCGAGATCTGGGGCACCACCCCGGAGCTCAGCACGTTGCGGGTGAAGATGTCCGAATAGCCCGCCAGGGACTGGACCCCCTCCTGGATGCGCGCGCCCCCCGAGTCGTTGAGCCCGATGACCGGGGCCCCGTTGCGGGTGGCCATGTCCATGATCTTGCAGATCTTCTCCGCGTAGGCCTTGGAGAGCGAGCCGCCGAAGACCGTGAAGTCCTGGGCGAAGACGTACACCAGGCGCCCGTCGATCTGTCCGAAGCCCGTGACCACGCCGTCGCCGGGGATCTTCATCTTCTCCATGCCGAAGTTGTCGCAGCGGTGCAGGACGAACTTGTCGATCTCCGTGAAGGAGCCCTCGTCGAGGAGGATGGCGATGCGCTCCCGGGCCGTGAGCCGGCCGGACTCGTGGTGCCTGGCGATCTTGTCCGCGCCGCCGCCCTTTTCTGCCTCCTCGTGCTTGGACTTCAGCAGTCTCAGCTTCGCGTCCTGTCCGGTGGTCATTGGCCCTCCCGTGATGATTTCATTTCTTTTCCCTTCTCGGCGATCCTCGGCAACCCCGGCGCCTCGGCGATAGGCTTTTCATATGATGCTGCGGGGCAACGGGTCGCTGCGCCGAAGCAACCGGCGAAAAGCCTATCGCCGAGGCGCCGGGGTTGCCGAGGATCGCCGAGAAAAGAAGCCTTCATCCAAATAGATCCCCATGTTTTACAGCAATTTGGCAATCGTCTGCAGCTGCATGAACGTCGTGCCTTCGTAGATCTTTCCGATCTTGCTGTCCCGGAAATACTTCTCGGCCGGGTAGTCCTTGGTGAAGCCGTAGCCGCCAAAGAGTTCCAGGCACTCGCTGGACACCCATTCCGCCACCTGGCTCGTGAAGTACTTGGCCATGGCGGCCTCCCGGATGAAAGGGAGACCCGCGTCCTTCATGCGGGCGGCGTTGTAGGTCATGAGGCGCGCGGCCTCCACGCGGCTGGCGCACTCGGCCAGGCGCATCTGGACGGCCTGGAAGCTGAAGATGGGCTTGCCGAACTGCCGGCGCTCCTTCGTGTAGGCCAGGGCGTGGGCCAGGGCGCCTTCGGCCAGGCCCAGCATCTGGGCGGCGATGCCGATGCGGCCCTCGTTGAGGGTCTCGATGGCCACCTTGTAGCCCTTGCCGACTTCGCCGAGCACCTGGTCCGGCCCCACCTGGACGTCGGCCAGGCTCAGCTCGCAGGTGGAGCTGGCGCGGATGCCCAGCTTGTTCTCCTTTTTGGAGACCGAGAAGCCCGGCATGCCGCGCTCCACGATGAAGGCGGTGATGCCCTTGTAGCCCGCCGCGGGGTCCACCGTGGCGAAGACCACGAAGATCCCCGCCTCCTGGGCGCTGGTGATGAAGAGCTTGCTGCCGTTGAGCAGGAACCCGCCGGCGTTGGGCGTGGCCCGGGTGGCCAGGGCGAAGGCGTCCGAGCCCGAGCCCGCCTCGGACAGGGCGTAGGCGCCCACGGTGTCCTTGCAGAGCCGGGGCAGGTACTTCTTCTTCTGGGCCTCGCTGCCCCAGCGCATGAAGCAGTTGTCCACGAGGGTGTTCTGCACGTCCACCAGCACGCCCACGGAGGCGTCGACCTTGCTGAGCTCCTCGATGACGAGGATGGCGTTGAAGAAGGTGGAACCGGCGCCGCCGTATTCCTCGGGCACCTCGATGCCCATGATGTCCAGGCCGAAGAACTTCTTCACCAGGTCCGGGCGCATCTCCTGCTGCTCGTCCATGGCGTCGCGCAGGGGTTCGATCTCGTTCTTCGCGAAGTCGGCTACCAGTTCCTGGAAGGCGAGTTCCTCCTCGCCAAGCTGGGTCAGGGGCATGCTCATTCTTAGCTCCGGTGGGTATCGGGTATGGGGATGGTGATGAAGTTGAACATGATTCGGGACGGTGGGGGTAATGATGAATTGGAAGGTCACATGGAGCGCCGGTATTTTCCTCCCATCTCGTAGAGCACGGAAGTGATCTGGCCCAGGCTCGCCACCCGGACCGTGTCCATGAGGACGTCGAAGAGGTTGCCCCCCCGGCGCACCTGGTCCCGGAGGCGCTCCAGGGCCGGGCCCGCCTCGGCGGCGTGGAGCTCCTGGAAGGCGCGCAGCGCCCGGAGGCGGTCGTCCTTCTCCTCCGGCGTGGCCCGGCTCACGGGGCGGGGCTCGGCCCCGGGCTCCTCCTCGCGCACGAAGGTGTTGACCCCCACCACCGGGAGCTCCCCGGAGTGCTTGCGGGTCTCGTACAGGAGGGACTGCTCCTGGATGCGGAAGCGCTGGTACTGGGTCTCCATGGCCCGCAGGACCCCGCCCCGGCCGTTGAGGCGGCTGAACTCCTCCAGCACGGCCTCCTCCACCTCGTCCGTAAGGTGGCTGAAGAAGTAGGAGCCCTGCAGGGCGTTCTCGTTCCAGTAGACGCCCCACTCCTTGGTCAGGATGAGCTGGATGGCCATGGCAAGGCGCACCGACTCCTCGGTGGGGGTCGTGAGGGCTTCGTCGTAAGCATTGGTATGTAGAGAGTTGCAGTTGTCCAGCAGGGCCGTGAGGGCCTGGAGGGTGGTGCGGATGTCGTTGAACTTCATCTCCTTCAGGTGCAGGGAGCGCCCGGAGGTCTGGATGTGGTACTTGAGCTTCTGGTTCTTGTCGCTGGCGCCGTAGACGTCCCGCAGGGCGATGGCCCAGATGCGCCGGGCCACCCGGCCCAGGACGGAGTATTCCGGGTCCAGCCCCGAGCTGAAGAAGAAGGAGAGGCTCGGCGCGATGTCGTCGATGGCCATGCCGCGGCTCAGGTAGTACTCCACCAGGGTGAAGCCGTTGGCCAGGGTGAAGGCCAGCTGGGCGACGGGATTGGCCCCGGCCTCGGCGATGTGGTAGCCCGAGACGCTCACCGAGTAGTAGTTCCGCATGCCGTGCGCGATGAGGAAGGCCTGCATGTCGCCCATCATGCGAAGGGCGAACTCGATGGAGAAGATGCAGGTGTTCTGGGCCTGGTCCTCCTTGAGGATGTCGGCCTGGACGGTGCCCCTCAGGTTGCGCAGGGTGGTCTCCCGGTCGATGCCCTTCTCGAGCTGCTGGTCGATGGCCGCGTTGAAGAACATGGCCAGGATGACCGGCGCCGGACCGTTGATGGTCATGGAGACCGAGGTGTTCGGGTCGCACAGGTCGAAGCCCCGGAAGAGGGTCTTCATGTCGTCGAGGGTGGCGATGCTGACGCCGGATTCCCCCACCTTCCCGTAGATGTCGGGGCGCTCGTGGGGGTCCTCGCCATAGAGCGTCACGGAGTCGAAGGCGGTGGACAGGCGCCTGGAGGCATCCCCCTGGCAGAGGAAATGGAACCTCCGGTTGGTGCGCTCCGGGCCCCCCTCGCCCGCGAACTGGCGCTTGGGATCCTCGTCGGTGCGGCGGAAGGGGAAGGCTCCGGCCGTGTAGGGGAAGCTCCCGGGCACGTTCTCCTGCCGGAGGAACCGGATGATGTCCCCGGCCCGGTCCGTGCGCGGCAGCTCCACCTTGCGCACCTGGGTGCCCGACAGGGACGTGACGGTCAGGGGCACGTGGACGTCCCGGTCCCGCACCCGGTAGGTGAAGGTCTCCCCGGCGTAGGCCGCCTTGAGGCGGCTCCACCGCTCCAGCAGCGCGACGCCCTCCCCCAGGTCCTTCCTGGCCCTGGCCGCCTCGGCCTTCAGGGCCTCGGGGGCCTCGGCCATGGCCGCGCAGGCGCCTTCGAGCGCCTGGAGACGGTCCGCGCGGGCTGCGAGGCCCTCGGTGTGGTGCCGGTAGTCCCTCACCGCCTTCACGATCTCCTGGAGGTACTTGCCCCTTTCGAAGGGCACGATGGGCGCCGCCCTTTCGCAGGAGAACGCCGCGGGCCCCGGGTCCGGCAAGGCCGATTGCAGGTCGAGCCCGAAGGCCTCCCGCAGGTGGGCCAGAAGGTCCAGGTAGAACCGGTCCACCCCGGCGTCGTTGAAGTGGCCGGCGGCGGTGCCGTACACCGGGAGCCGGTCGTCGGGAACCGAGGCGGGGATGTTCCGGTTGCGCCGCACCTGCCGGCGCACCGCCTGCAGGGCGTCCTCGGCCCGCTTGTCCTCGTACTTGTTGATCACCACCAGCCGGGCGTAGTCCAGCATGTTGATCTTCTCGAGCTGCGTGCCCGCGCCGAACTCGCTGGTCATGACGTAGACCGGCACGTCGGCCATCTCCAGGATCTCGGTGTCGCCCTGGCCGATGCCGCTGGTCTCCACCAGGATCAGGTCCGCCCAGCCCTTCAGGAGGCCGGCCCCGGCGCGCACCATGGCCGAGCTGTCCCCGGAGGCCGCCACGCTGCGGAAGAAGACCCGGTCGCTGGCGGTGGACCCCATGCGCAGGCGGTCTCCCAGCAGGGCGCCGCCCGAGGCCTTGCGGGTGGGGTCGATGGCCAGCACCGCCACCTTCAGGGCGGGGAAGTCCAGGAGGAGCCGGCGCACCAGCTCGTCGGCGAGGGAGCTCTTGCCGGCCCCGCCGGTGCCGGTCAGGCCCACCACCGGGACCCGGGGCGCTTCGCCCTCCGGGGCGGCACCGGCCAGGGCCGCGGTGAGGCGCCATGAGAGCGCGAGCCGCTCCCCGGGGGCGGCCGACGGGCCGCGGCCCTTCCGGGCGCGCGCCAAGAGATCGGCGATCATGCCCTCCACCCCCAGCAGCATCCCGTCGTCGGGGGTGTAGATCTTCTCCACGCCGGAGGCCTCCAGGGTCTGGGCCTCTTCGGGCATGATCACGCCGCCGCCCCCGCCGAAGACCTTGATGTGGCCGGCGCCCATGGCCCGCAGGCTCGCTGCCAGGTAGGTGAAGAACTCCATGTGGCCGCCCTGGTAGGAGGACACGCACACGGCGTCGGCGTCCTCCTCCACCGCGGCCTTGGCGATCTCCGCCACGCTCCGGTTGTGCCCCAGGTGGACGACCTGGGCGCCCTGGGCCACCAGGAGGCGCCGCACGAGGTTGATGGCGGCGTCGTGGCCATCGAACAGGGCGGCGGCGGTGACGATCCTCAAGGGCTGGCTGGATCCACTCATGTACTCTCCGGAAGGGCGGGTTTTGAGCGAGATGGGTTCTCATTCTCGCTCAAAACCCGACACGGCCTTCCGGAATATTTATGGGTCCATAACCTGGACGGAGGTCAAGGGGTGTAGGTCCGGACCACCTGCGCCGAGTTTCCGGACGCGTCCACCAGGGCCAGGGTCCAGGTGCACGGGACCCGCGCCGTCAGGCCTCCGGTGACGGTGTTGGCGGAGTCGCCGGGATCCACGGACCAGTCGAGGGTGGTGGTGGTGGAAGGGAGTCCGGTGACGGTCCAGGAAACCCCACTGCCTTTCAGGGTGAAGTCGTAGTGGTAGGACGGGGGGGGCGCCAGCGGCGCCGCCCAGGCGAAGGCCGGTTCCAGGTCGCCGGGGGAGCCGGCGCCCTGGAGATCGGGCGCCTGCAGCTCCGGGAAGGCATCGAGGACGCCGGTGACCTGGACCGTGAGGGTCTCGGTGGTGCCATCGTAGAAATTGACGACGATCGTGTAGGCGTCCCCTGCGGTGGGCCGGGCCGTGGGGGTGGCCTCGAAGGTCAGCACGGAGCCGCCGTTGCCGGCGCCGAGGCTCGCGGGCATGGGCAGATTGGGGCCCGAGGAGAGCTGGGCCGAAGCCACATGGTTGGCGCCGTCGCGCACGGTGAAGAGGAGAGTGCAGGTCTCCGTGTCCCCGTACCTGGCGTGGCGCGTGGTGACCGCCGCGGTGCAGGAGGCCGAGGGCAGGACCAGGGCCTGGTCCCGCAGGTCCGAGGCGACGACGGCGGGGAGGGTCCGGGCGGGATCCCCGAGGGAGAGGAGGCCGTTCAGGTCCTGGTCCAGGAAGGCCACCAGCTCGAAGGCGCCCGGGGTGGAGGCGGGGACGCCGCTGACCGCGAAGGCCTGGGGGCTCGCGGGGGCCTGGATCCGGGTCATCCAGGCCCGGCCCGTCGCGGGGTCCCGCAGGCCCACCAGGAGCGGGCCTTCGGGGGGCGTGGCGAAGCTCACCGTGCCCGAGGCGGAGAAGGCGCCCGTGCCGGCCCCCACCGTCACTGCCCTGGAAGCGGACCAGGCCGTGGCGGAGGCGACTCCCAGGCCCCTCATGCGGACGTGATAGGTCGTGCCGTTGACGAGCGAGTCGCCCGAGAGCACCACGAGGTGCGCGGGGGAGGGCGTCACCCGCCGCGTCCCCGAAAGGGAGGCGAAGGCGGGGTCGGTGCTCCAGTCCAGCTGGTAGGACCTGGGCTGTTCGACGCCCCCGGAGGTGACGGGCCGGTAGTCGATGACGGCTCCGGAATCCATGGCGCTCACCGAGAAGGCGGGGGCGGCCAGGGCGGACAGGTCCGGGACGGCGGGCGCCAGGGGCAGGGTGAGGCCTGTCACGTTCGCCGCGGCCACGGTGACGGGTGCGGCCAGGGTTCCGGACGGGTCGTGGGCGTTCACCGTGCCCTTGTCGAAGAGGTCGGCGCGGCCCGAAAGGGTGTAGGTGCCCGGCGGCACCCCCCTGAAGGCGAAGGCGTGCCCACCGGCCAGGTCCAGGTGGGCCTCGCCCAGGGCGAAGCCCTCCCCGGCGGGCCGGAGGGTCAGGTAGATGGTGCCGGAATCGGGGTCGGAATTCGTGATGACGCCGGAGACGGTGTAGCCCAGGGTGGCCGTGAAGCTGGCCTCCACATCGCCGGCGACGACCGTGACGGGCCGGGAGGTGGGCGCGAAGACCGAGGAGAAGGCGGGGATGGAGGGCGTGAGGGTGTAGGAGCCGGGGGGCACGTGGGAGAGGGTGTAGACTCCGCTGGAGTCCGTGGTGGCGGTCCTGGCCGGGTTCGTGTCGAGGGTGAGGACGGCCCCCGTGACGCCGGCGCCCCCGGCCGTCACGGTGCCGGACACCGTGTAGCCCGCGGCGACCTGGACGATGGCCTTCTGGCTTTCGGTGGACCCCGCTCCGTTGGTCACGGTCACCGTGTAGCTGCCGCTGTCCTCCGCGGTGGCCCTGTCGACGGTGTAGCTGGCGGCGGTGGCCCCGGGCAGAGCCTCGCCATTCCTGTTCCACTGGTAGGCGAGGAGGTTGGGCAGCCCCACGGCCTCGACCGAGAGGGTGAACGCCGTCCCCGCCGGAAGGCTCCGGCCCAGGGGCTGGGTGGTGATCACCGGGACGCTCGTGACGTTCAGGGCGGCCGGGGCGCTGGTGACGGACGTTCCCGCGCAGGAGACGGTGACGGTGAAGAGGTCCCCGTTCATGGCGATGGTGCTGGCGGGGATGGTCCAGGAGGCCGAGGTGGCGCCGACGATGGGCGTGCCGTTGCGGTTCCACTGGTAGGCGAGCGGATTGCCCTCCGCCTCCACCCGGAAGGTGGCCGGGGCGGGGGAGAGGACGTTCTCGGTCGCGGGCTGGACCTTGATGGTGGGGCCGTAGGCCACGGTGAGGACAGCCGGAGAGCTGGTGACCGAACCGGAGGGGCTGGTCACCTCCACGGTGTATCTGGCATCGGTCATCTCCCGGGTCGCGGCGGACGTGGTGTACGTGGCTGCCGTGGCATCGTCGAGGGCCGAGCCGTCCCTGGACCACCTGTAGGTGAGCCCGCCGGCTCCCGCCGCCGCGACGGTGAAGGTGGCCCTTTCGCCCACCCGCACGGTGATGGCCGCGGGCTGGGCGGTGACGACCGGGGGGCCGGTCACCGTGAGGACGGCCGGAGCGCTGGTGACCGACCCGAGGCTGTTGGTGGCGACCAGGGCATAGGCCCTGCCGGTCATGCTCGAGTCGGTGCCGGGCGTCGTGTAGGTGTTCGAGGTGGCCCCCGGGATGGGGACTCCGTCCAGGGTCCACTGGTAGGTCGGGGCGGGGTTGCCCGAAACCGTGGCGGCGAAGGTGGCGGAGGCGGGGGCCTTGACGGCCTGGTCCTGGGGCTGGGAGGTGACCAGGGGTTCCAGGGGCGTGAGCGGCACGTCCGTGCGGCCCCCGCCGCAGTGGATCAGGAGTCCCAGGAGCAGCGCCGTCAGGAAACGCGTCTCAAATGCATTAAGCATAAATCTCCGATGGTGCTGACCCGCCGGGATCCCTGGTTTCAGGGTTCGACATGCTGGTAAATGCATTATTATTAAGCATGCACGGCCTGGGTGGGTACGGTGCTGTCCTGAAATCTGGGTCATCAAGGGATCAAATCAATATAAAAATTTTGTACACTTCTTCAAGCGAACCCCCCAGCATACTGGAAGCATCCCCGGAGTCCCCATGGCGTTCCCCCTTGGCCCGCGGTTCCAGGAGGCCCTGGCCTTCGCCGCCCAGGTGCACACCGGCCAGTACCGGAAGGGGACCGCGATCCCCTACGTCTCCCACGTGCTGGCGGCGACCGCGACGGTCCTGGAGCACGGCGCGGACGAGGAGGTGGCCATCGCGTGCCTTCTCCACGATGCGGTGGAGGACGGCGGGGGGCTGCCGGTACTGGAGGAGATCCGGACCCGGTTCGGCCCCCGGGTGGCCGACCTGGTGCTGGAGTGCACCGACGCCACGGTCACCCCCAAGCCCCCCTGGCGGGCGCGCAAGGAGGCCTACCTGGCGCACCTGGCGGTGGCCAGCGCCGGGGCCCGGCTCATCGTCCTGGGGGACAAGCTGCACAACGCCTCGTCCCTGGTGCGGGACCTGCGCGCGGCCGGGTCCGCGCTCTGGGACCGCTTCAACGCGGGCCCCGGGGAGACGGCGTGGTACTACCGGAGCGTGGTGGAGATCCTGGGGGAGAAGGGCCGGACGCCGCTCCTGGACCAGCTGGATGCCGTGGTGGGGGAGCTGGAGAAGGCTATCCTTGGCGCTTGAGCCAGGCGTTGTAGGCGTACATGCTCGCCGCGCTGCACAGGCCGATGCCCGTGAGGATCACCCACCCGGTGGCCGCGGCCCTGGGGTCCAGCTTGAGCAGGCCGCTGGGGAGCTTCGTGGCACCCTTGCACATGACCGCATTGAAGAGCCAGGCCCCCGCGGGCCCGCCGACGAGGGCGCCCACCGCCATGGGGATGTTGGCGTAGCCCAGGAAGAGCCCCTCCTGGCCCTTGGGGGCGAGGGAGCCGATGTACTCGTAGAGGCGGGAGGACGCGAACAGCTCGCCGAAGGCGATCAGCGCCACCGTCAGGACGATGAAGAGGGAGCCCAGCGGGAGCAGGTCCATCATCCGCAGTCCCACGCCGCCGGCCATGTAGAGCGGCGCGATGTTGATGAGCATGGAGAACCCGATGATCACCGTGCCCACGATGATGGACTTGATGGGGGGCAGCTTGCCGAAGGCCATGGTGATCAGCAGCTGGCAGGTGACGATGACGAAGGGGTTGGCCATGGTGTAGATGTCCATGGCCGGGGTCAGTTCGACGGTGCGCTTCACGTAGAGCGGCAGGAGGTTGTACACCTGGTTGTAGATGAAGTAGAAGCCGCTCGATACCAGCAGGAACATGGCGAAGCGGCCGCTGCCCAGCACCTTGACCATGCCCAGGAGGATCTCGGCCATGGACCGGGCGGGCTTCCTTTCCGTGTTGCCCATCTCCACGTCGGGGTCCTTGTACACCAGGAGCACCACGAAGAAGGCCACCGCGGCCGCGGCCATGGACACCGCGAAGATCGCGCTCAGGTCGAAGCGGCGGCGGAAGAAGAACGCCACGCCCCGGCCCACCAGGCTGCCCACGTTGATGATCATGTAGAAGATGGCGAAGCCCAGGGTCTTGCGGGCGCCGGCGGTCTTCTGGACCGTGCCGGCGATGCAGGGCTTCACGATGCTTCCGCCCAGGCCGATCATGACCACGCCGCCGACGATGGGCACGGCAGTGCGCCAGCCCACGGTCACCTCGGAGGAGAACACGGAGGCCAGCTTCGCCCCCCCGAACCACACCGGATAGCCCATGAGGAAGTAGGCGATGGCCAGCAGCACGAAGGCCACCAGCAGGGACCTCCTGAAGCCGTACTGGTCCGCCAGGGAGCCCGAGAGGATGGGCAGGAAGTACACCAGGAACCACAGCACGGAGCTGTTCAGGAAGCTGGGCCAGTAGGCCCCGAAGCCCAGCTGGCCCAGATAGAGGACCACGAAGCTGGCCATGGCGTAGTAGGCGGCGCGCTCGCAGAGCTCGGTGCCGTTGGCGGTCCAGAAGCTGCTCGGGAATCCAGGCTGCGCGCCGCCCCGGGGGCTGTCGTTGGTCATCGGTCTCTCCATGTCTGCATCGGAAAGCTTGGCATGGAGCGGCTCCGGGGAGAAGCGGCGTGGCGAAGATCACAAATCGGATCAACTAGTCCGAAATCGGCCCGGGGCGATGCTAGCCTCGAAGCATGAAGAAGCGTCCCTTCCCCCTGCGCGCCGCGGTGCAGGCCGCGTTCCTGGCCCTGTGCGCCTGGATCGGGGTCGAGTTCGCGCTCTTCATGCACGGCCGCGGGGCCCATCCGCCCGGGGCGGAGGGGTTCCTGCCCATCAGCGCGCTGCTGAGCCTCAAGTTCTGGGCCGCCACCGGCCGCATCTGCGAGCTCCATCCGGCGGGCCTGTTCATCTTCCTGGCCATCCTGGCCCTGGGCCTGTTCCTGAAGAAGGCCTTCTGCAGCTGGCTGTGCCCCGTGGGGACCCTCAGCGAGGTCCTGTGGCGCCTGGGGGCAAGGCTCTTCGGGCGGAACTTCGAGCCGCCCCGGTGGCTGGACTACCCCCTGCGCTCCCTGAAGTACCTGGTCCTGCTCTTTTTCCTCTGGGCCGCCTGGAAGATGGACGGGCCCGCCCTGCAGGGCTTCCTCTACAGCCCCTTCAACGCGGCGGCGGACCTGCGCATGTACCTCTTCTTCGCCCGCATCTCCGGCACGGCCCTGGCGGTCGTGCTCGTCCTGGCCGCCCTATCCCTGGCGGTGAAGAACGTCTGGTGCCGCTACCTCTGCCCCTACGGAGCCCTGCTGGGCCTGCTGAGCCTGGCGAGCCCGCTGCGCATCACCCGGTCCAAAGCCACCTGCATCGACTGCAAGCTCTGCACGAAGGCCTGCCCCTCGCGGATCCAGGTGCACGAGGCCACCCGGGTGGGGAGCGACGAGTGCACCGGCTGCTACCGGTGCGTGGAGGCCTGCCCCGTGAAGGACACGCTGGAGATGCGCGCCCCGGGCGGCAAGGCCGTGCCCAGGGCGGTGTTCGCGGCGCTGGTGGCGGGGCTCTTCCTGGCCGTGACGGGCCTGGCCATGCTCACGGGCCACTGGCGGAACGTCCTCACGGCCGAGGACTACCAGGAACTGATCCGCATGCAGGACAGGCCCGCCGAGTAGGCTGGGCCCTGCAGGCAAACCCGCCAGGCCTTATCCTGCCCTTTCCCTTCAATCCGATTCATCCCTGTTCCAGCAGGGCCAGCCAGGGATGAGAAGGCGCGCAAGCTACCTGCTATTGCCGACCCAATCCTGCACTCGCCCTGCTGAAACAGGGATGAACCGGATCCAGGGGATGGAAGGGGATCTTTCTGCTTTGGACTGCCCCCTTCATCCTGTATCGAGGAAGCCCCTGGCTAGCCGGCAGCCCCTAGAACCGGTAGCCCACGCCCACGCCGATGAGCATGGGATCGAGCTGCACGGCCGAGACCTTGGCGCCGTTCGCGGCGAGCTTCACGTCCGAGCCGAGCTTGGCGTACTTGACGTCGAGGTTCAGGGCAGCACGGTGGTGGCGTGGCCCCAGGCGCGCTGAACGGTGCACCCCGGACCGAAGACGCAGGGTTCGCCCCCGTTCAGGCAGTCGTTGAGCGCGACGCCCCCCTCCAGGGCCTCCAGGAGGTCCAGGAGGGAGATCTCCGAGGCGGGGCGGGCGAGGCTGACGCCGCCGAGGGTGCCCCGGGTGGTCTGAAGGATGCCCGCCTGGATGAGGAGGGCGATGAGCCTCCGGGTGAAGGGGGCGGGCAGCAGGCGGGTCCTGGCGATCTCCGGAATGGAGACCCGGGTTCCGGGCTCGAGGCAGGCCAGGTGTAGAACGAGCCGCGCCGCGTAGTCCGTCTGGCGGGAAATGCCGATCATGGGGTCTTTCGGTTGCTTGATGACCAATGTTACCTATTGGGTCACATATGTCAAGACCAGGCGACATCGACCTGATTCTCCTTGGGAACCACGAGCCCTCCTGGGAAATTTCCCCATTATGCCTATGCCGGGACGTTCCGGGCCGGGTAATTTCGGATCGGTCCTTCGATAATCCGGGCGAGCGAGTCTCAGTCGCCGAAGACCTGATCCGCCGCCACGGCGTCGTTGAAGGAGGTGAGCTTCGCCAGCTCCTTGCCGGGGAAGCGGCAGCGCCAGATCTCCGAGGCCTCGCCCACGCGGTTGCGCACGAACAGGACCGAGGCCTGGTCCGGGGCCACCACGAACTCCCGGATGCTCTGGCCGTCAAGCACCCGCACGGGCTGGCCGGAGGGAAGGTCCACGCGGTAGAGGGGGTAGCGGCCCTTCTCCTGGACGGTGAACCACAGGGACCTGCCGTCCGCCGACCACTGGAAGGCCTCGATGGGGTTGTCCAGGGCCTCGGTGAGGTTCCGGAAGGCCTTGGCGGAGCGGTCGTAGACGCCGAGTCGGAAGCGGTCGGATTCGAACCCGGGGACCTTCTGGAACTTGTAGGCGATCCAGCGCCCGTCCGGCGAATAGCGCGGGGCGCCGTCGGCCGCGGGGTTGGCGCCAGTGATGCAGAGGGGCGTGCGGTCACCGTCCAGGCGGATGAGGAAGAGGTCGACGTTGGTGGACCGGGCCGGTTCCGGGCCGTTGGGGGTGGCCACGCAGACCTCCCGGCCGTCGGGAGCGACGTCGTAGCTCTGGTCGTAGCCCGGGAAATCCCGCGGGCCTGAGGTGAGCGCCGTCACGGCCCCGCCGTCGGCGGGGGCCTTGAACAGGTGGGTGTACTGGAAGTCCCGGTACGAGGTCCAGTGGCGGTAGAGCAGTCCGTCGGCCAGGTGGGCCTGCACGGGCCCCTTCTCCAGCTTTTCGGCCATGGCCTTGTTCCGGGCCTCGTCCGCCAGGGCCTCCGGGAAGACGGTGGACTGGAAGAAGACGGTCTTCCCCACCACCTGGGGGTCCGCGATGCCCGGGCCGAACGCGGTGACCTGCTTCGCCTCCCCGCCGGCCATGTCCAGGCGCCACAGCTGGGAGCCCTCCTCCCGGTTGGAGAGGAAGGTGAAGGACCGGCCATCCGCCGACCAGCGGGGCCAGGTGTCCGACGTGCCCGCGAAGGTCAGCTGCCGCACGGCACCGCCGCGCAGATCGGCCATCCACACGTGGGTGGCCCGGGTGGACCTGCGCAGGTCCTGGGAGGAGACTTCGAAGAGGAGCTTGGAGCCGTCCGGCGAGAGGGCGAGGTGGGCCACATCCTTGAGGCGGTAGAGATCCTCGATGGCGAAGGCCCGGGGCGCGGCAGCCAGCGCGGGGCAGAGGAGGAGGGGCAGGACGCGGCGGAGGATGTTCACGGGACTCCCAGAAAGGCTCTAGGTTAAGATTCTTGAAACTCCAGTGCAGACACAAGGGAAAGGTGGGTGCGGTCCATGGCCAGATGCGCGTTCCTCTTGATCTGCATGGCGATTCAGCTTCTTCCGGAGCCTGGGCGGGGGGAGCTGAGGCCCGGCGGACCGCGGGGGCGATGCCTTCCTCGAAAAAAAATCGCGGCCCCCGCAGGGGCCGCGTGACCGTGGGTGCCTTGCATCAGGCCTTGGCGCCCACGTGGAAGGTATCCGGCAGCAGGCACATCCCGATCAGCACCAGCTGGCTTCCGATGAACAGGAACAGCCACAGGAAGGCCGCGTCGGTGAACCCGTAGGAGTGGAGCCCCACGCCCAGCATGTTCACCCCGAACCAGGAGAGGCTGGTGATGATGTTGCCGAAGATGGCGCAGGCCATGAGGCCCTTCTCCTTGATGTAGCCGGCCCAGCGCGCGTGGAGGATGACGGCGTTCCACAGCACGATCAGCAGCGCGCCGTTCTCCTTGGGATCCCAGCCCCAGAACCGGCCCCAGGACTGGTCGGCCCAGATCCCGCCCAGCACCGTGCCCACGAAGCTGAAGAGCAGGGCGAAGCAGATGATGCCGTAGGTCATGTCCACGAGGACCTTGGTGGTGGCCTCGTCGCGGTTCCTGCCGAAGAGCTTGCGCAGGGTGAAGGCGATGGCGATGGCGCCGGCCAGGAAGGTGGCGCTGTAGCCGATGGTGATGGTCACCACGTGCGTGGCCAGCCAGAAGTTGGAGTCCAGCACGGCGCGCATCATCTCCATGGTGTCGCCTTCCATGGCGAGGTGGTGGGCGATGATCAGCGAGACGAAGCCGGAGGCCGCGCCCACCGCGGTGGCGAAGCCCCGGCGGTACATCCGCTCCAGGACGATGGCCAGGATCACCGCGCCCCAGCCCACGAACACGGCCGAGGAGTAGAGGTTGGTGACCGGGGGACGGCCCTGCAGGATGATGCGGGAGGCCAGGCCCAGGGTGTGGATGATGGCGGCGCCCCACAGGAAGGAGAAGGCCCCCTCCTGGAAGAACTCCCGCCGGCCCAGCCAGGAGAAGAAGATCCCGCCCAGCGCCAGGAGGTAGAAGACCATGCCGATGTAGAAGGGCTCCACCCGGTTGAAGAGCAGCTCGGAGCCCGCGCGGCTGAGGGCCTCGGGGCGGGCGGCGCTCACCTGGCGCTTGAGGTCGTCGGTGGCGGCGTTGAACGAGGCCGCGTCGCCCACCGTGTAGGCGGCGCCGGCCCGGGCCAGGGGCACCAGGGCGGGGTGCATGGAGCCGGCGGCGGCGTTGTCCAGGGCCGTGCCCACGGAAATCCACGCGTCGGGATCCTGCCCGGCCAGGGGGGCCAGGGGCTTGAACTGCGCCAGCTCCGCAAGGGCCCTGTGGCGCGCCGGGGCGTCGGGGGTCTGGAGCGTCTGGAGCTCCATGAAGAGCCCCGGGGTGTCCATGAGCTGCATGGAGTTGCGCAGGCCGTGGTACTTCTCGAGCCGGCCGTAGAGCTTGACCACCGCGGCCTGGAAGCGGGAGCGCTTGATGGCCTCGATGCCCATGGCGGTCTGGGCCTGCTTGACGATCTCGTCGAGGTGGGGGCCGAGGGTGGCGAAGCTGAAGCGCCGCTGGTTGCTCTGGGCCATGCCCATGAGACCCAGCACGTCGGGATCGTCGATGCTGAAGATGGGCTGCTGGTCGGCCACGGCGGGGCGGAACATGACGTCCAGGATCCACTCGTCGGGGCTGAGCGTGCGGTTCTCGAAGCGGACGGTCTGCCGCTCCTGGATGACCAGGATGGCGTTGCGCGCCACCGAGTCCAGGGGCTTGACGCGACCGCCCTCGAGCACCGGCATGCGGCAGAACTTCTCGATCTCCATGCCGCGCACGGGGCGCGGCGGCATCATGACGAAAAGGGCGGCCGCGAGGGTGAGGACCGCGGGCAGCCACTTGGCGAGGCGGTTGAGGTTCATGCCGTCACCTCCTGGGTTTCATTGCGCTTTTTCGTGGAGCGCCGGAGGGTGATCCCGAAGTGGATGAGCAGGCCCAGGGTGATGAGCGTGCAGGAGATGTAGGGGAGCAGCCACCCGGGGTTCTTCACCACCTGGAGGATGCTCAGCTGGTCCCCCTTGCCGAAGCTGGCCTGGTAGAAGGCCCGGCCGTCGTAGCGCAGGGGCTGGTTCATGGAGATGAGCACGTCCCGCTCCTCGCCCCGGGCGGGATCGGAAATGTGGACCAGGCTGGAGAAGTTCTTCGGGATCTGGGTTCCGGGGTAGAGGTCGTGGCTGAACTTCTTGAGCGTGATGGAGTAGGGCAGGTAGTAGCGCCGGTTGTGGATGCCCAGGGTGTAGGTGCGCCCTTCGTGGATGAAGCTCTGGGGCGCGCCGATGCCGTTGGAGGCCAGCCAGGTGCCGTAGCTGTGCCCACCGGCCATGGGCTCGACGACGGCGGTGACCATGTTGACCTCGGTCTCCGTGGCGGCCAGGGGCGCCTCGGTGACCTTGACGCCCGTGCCGACGCCCTGGGTGGCCAGGGGCGGGGGATCGCCCGGGCCCAGGCGGGTCAGGTTCGCGTTGGGGAAGAACTTCTTCACCCGGATGGTCAGGGGCGTGCCGGGCAGGGCCACGTCCCGGCCCTTGGCCAGGAGGCTCTCCGGCACCCCGTAGGCCTGGGGCTGCCCGGGATCGGTGACGTCGGTGACGGTCAGCTCGAAGTCCCGGGGGCTCTCCAGCCAGTTCACGGTCTGACCGGTCTCGATGGACATGTTCGTCTCCACCTGGAAGGCGCCGGTGGAGAACTCCCCGGCCACCAGGAGGATCAGGCCGCCGTGGGCCAGCCAGAGCCCGCACTTCGACCAGTTGGGCTCCAGGCGCTTGAAGCCCGCCACGGAGAGGTTGAACAGGAGCACCAGGCCCACCAGGGCTCCGCCCGGGAAGATGGGCAGGGGGAAGGGCAGTCCCGGGAAGTAGCGCCAGACCAGGAAGGAACGCATGTACACCTTGACGGCGCCGAAGGTTCCCAGGTCGGTCTGGGCCAGGGTGCAGAGCACGACCAGGGCCATCAGGAGCACCAGGGAGACGATGGTGACCTGCATGGACGCCAGGCCGTTCCAGAAGCGGAGGGCGTATGTCTTAATCAAGGTGGAGGGTCTCCAGGTAGCGCATGAAGTCGGGCTTGGCCTTGGCCACGGGTACCGCGTCGCCCACGAGCTTGAGGAACCAGGTGCTGCCGTCCTTGGTGGTGAGGGAGCCCGTGATCATACGGGTCTGGGCCTGCCCCTGGCTGGCGAAGTCGAAGACCGCCACCGAGCCGGCCTTGCTCTTGACGGTCTGGCGGGAGGCCGCCAGGGCTTTCTCGTCCAGGGGTTCCAGGCCGATCTGCCCGCGCCAGCGGTTCACGTTGGCCAGTTCACCCCCCGCCTGGCCCGGAAGGCACACGACGGACAGCTCGATCTTGCCCGGGCCGGGCGGGTTGAGGGTCGCGAAGCGCATGCCGCTGCCCGGGGTCTCGGTCCAGCCCTTGGGAAGGGTCCAGTGGAGGGGGCTGGCGGGCGCCGGCGGTGGGGCCACGTCCCCGGACATCCCCGGGGGCATGCCGCTCGGTGTCGCGGCGGGCATTGGCGAAGCGGGCGCGGCGGGAACCGGGGCCGAGCGGCTCACCTGGTCCCGGTCGCAGCCGGTGAGAAGGATCGCGCAGGCAGCCAGCGCAGCGCAGGCGCCGGATGGCAGCCTCAGGGAAGGGGTTGGCATGGTGACATCTCCAAGGAAACGACCTCGGGTCCAAGCATAACCGGACCGGTCCTATATCCGACGCATATGCTCTGGATTGTGACTCAGATCTTCTCGGCGATCTTCAGGACGGCGTCGCTCAGCTGCACCTTGGCCGTCTTCAGGTTGGCGGTGTTCAGGATGAGCTTGGGCCGGCCGCCGTCCTCCACGATGAGGACGGAGGCGCTGGTGGCCAGGTCCCGCCGGTTCGTGATGACCAGGCGGCCGAACTGCTTCATGGTCTTGGCGATATTGGGATTGGTCACCCAGCAGATTTGAGCCGAGGAATCCACCACGATCCCCTGGGCCTCCAGGGCGGTCTTCAGGGCGGCGTCCTCGCAGGCGATCTTGTTGGTGCCGCTGGAGGCGATGATGGCTTTCAGGAACTTGGCTTCCACTTCAGGCGTCAGGTCCGCGCGCACCGCGAGGGTGGCCACGGATGCGGCGGCGAGGAGGAACGTCTTGGAGTAGCTCATGGATTCCTTTCGTGGGGACGCGCGGTACGGACCCTTCACGCCAGTTCGGCAGACTTGCCCTTACCCCGGTCGCGGGAACCTTCCCTCCTCGAGAGCTAGGGTTGGTCAGAACTATTTTAATTAATCGGAGAAATGGGAACAATCTTTTTGTTCTGCCTGCTTTTTCACAGGCTCTAAGCTTGGGTTTTTCCCAGGTTCCTCCACAGCGCCACCAGGAGGATCCCCAGGCCCAGGCCCATCAGGCCATGGGCGAGGCCGTAGGCGCCGGCCCGCAGGGCGTGGCTTGAAGACATGAATCGATCATTCAGCAAGGCGAAATCATGTGCTCCGTGCCGGACGCCCAGCACGAAGTGGTAGCCCTTGACCAGCATGAGCCCGACGGTGAGCACGGCGCCGGGGAGGTACAGGGCGGACGTCCAATCGAGGGAGCGCTTGGAGACCGTTCCCGCCCCCAAAGCGAGCGACAGGTGAAGCATCCAGGCGAAGGCGAGGGGCAGGAGGACCCCCACCAGGAAGGCATGCCCATGGACCAGCGCCAGGGTGAGGAGGAACTCCAGGTGGGCCCCGGCGGGAACTTCTGGGGAGATGAGGACCTTCCGGCCGGACTCCTGGAAGGAGATCCCGGCCAGGAGGGCCACCACGATCATGATCAGGGCGAAGCGCAGCTGGGTGCGGTAGAACCGCTGGTAGTGGCCGGGGATGTTCACGGGATCTCCTGGGTTGGTCCGCGTCTCCAGACGGGCCCTACCCGGATTCTGGGGGAGCAAGTGACGAAGATCAAGGTTCCCGGCAGGGTTCCGTTGGATACTGATGCCGTGTTCTTTCCGCCCCCGGCCGGGGGCGGATGTCTGGTTTTCCCGCACTATCTTCCTCCTGGTGGCCCATGCTCGGGATTTCGCGACAGACCGATTACGCCGTGCGGGTGGTGCTGCACCTGGCTTGCCTCGAGAAGGGGGCGCAGGTGTCCATCGCGGAGATCTCGGAATCCAGGGCCCTGCCCATGCCCTTCGTGCGGCGCCTCATCAAGCCCCTGGTGACCCGGGGCATCCTCGTTTCGGCCCGGGGCTCCTCGGGCGGCATCCGCCTCGCCAGGCCCGCCGGCGAGATCTCGCTGCTGGACGTGGTGCAGGCCATGGAGGGCGGCATGGCCCTCAACCACTGCGCCGACGCCGACAAGGGCTGCCCCCTCTCCCACAGCTGCCCGGTGCAGTCCGTGTGGGTGGGCGCCACCAGCGTCCTCGAACGCCACCTGGACCAGGTCCACTTCGACTCGCTGGCCCTCGGGCCGCAGGGGCACGTGGTGGCCCACCAGCGCATGCACAGCGCCTCCGCGGCGGTCGGCCTCGTCTAGCGCAGGCCTCGTCGAATCCCTTCGAATCGCACCGCAAGCCGGCCGGCTTGGCCGATGCGATTCCGCCAATCCGGCCGGCCCGAACCAGGTCTGCCGCGGCGAAGGACCCGGCCCGCCGGAGGCCTGCGCGCGCGCATCCCAGGCATGGAATCCAAGTCAAGTAATCAGGCAATCTGGTCGGATATCGGATCGCCCGGAAACGGAACTGAAAATGAGTCTCAAAGATAAAAACAGCCTCAAAATCGGACGATTCTGAGGTAGATTTTGAATTTTTATTTATTCTAATAACACGACTTATATAAAACGTTACCAAAAACATCACAAATATGACAAAAGGGTCTTGTGAACTAGCAGACGTTTCACGCAGGATAGGACATCGCAATCGTGAGGTTACTGATGGAGTGCTGGTCCCTGACCGGATACGCCGCAACCTTCACCGCGGGGTCACCTTTCCCGCGGGGAGGCACGCCATGGAAATGACGTGGATCTCCATCGCCGCGAGCCTCGCGATGGGACTCGCCGCGGCCTTCCTCTTCGTCTTCGCGGTCAAGCGCGGCTGGTTCAAGGACATCGAGGACGCGAAATACCAGGTCTTCTGGTCGGACAGGAAAGATTCCACGGATTCAACTAGGGAGGCTGTTGATGGCAGTCAATCTGAAAAGAAGTAGCGGGGGAGGCACCCAGGTGGCGGTTTCGCGCCGGAGGATGCTGGCCTGGATCACCGGCACGGGCCTGGTCGGCTCGGGCGTCCTGAGCGCCGTCTCCAACTTCGTGTTCATCAAGCCCAGGGCCACCTACGGCCAGCCGCAGCGGTTCAGCATCGGCAAGCCCGACGACTTTCCGGCGGGCACCCGCATCGCCCTGGAGGCCCGTCGCATCTGCGTCGTGCGCGAAGGCAACAAGCTCGCGGCCCTGAGCACCACCTGCACCCACCTGGGCTGCATCGTGGGCCTGGCCGACACGGGCTTCGCCTGCCCCTGCCACGGATCGCGGTTCGATTCCGACGGCACGGTCACCGGCGGCCCCGCCCCGCGCGCGCTTCCCTGGTACAAGATCACGCTGGCCCCCAACGGCGAGATCGAAGTGGACAAGGACACCGAGATCACCCCCGGGAGCTACCTGACCCTATGAGCAAAGAGACGGCAAGCCCCTCCCTCCTGACCGCGGTGAAGGAACTGCCGGGGAACGTGTGGAAGTCGATCTTCCGCAATCCCCTGCCCACCAACGACCTGGAACGTTCCAGCACCAGCTTCACCAACTTCTTCCTGCACATCCACCCGGTGAAGGTGCACAAGAACACCCTTCGGCCCCTCTATACCCTGGGCCTCGGCCTGGTCTCGTTCTTCCTCTTCGTGATCCTGGTCATCACCGGGATCCTCCTGATGTTCTACTACGTCCCCAGCACGACCCAGGCCTACGACCGGATGCTTGACCTGCGCGGATCCGTCGCCTTCGGGACCATCCTTCGCAACATGCACCGCTGGTCCGCCCACGGCATGGTCGCGGTGGTGGTCATGCACCTGTGCCGGGTGTTCCTCACGGGCTCCTACAAGAAGCCCCGGGAGTTCAACTGGGTGCTGGGCGTCGTCCTGCTGCTGCTGACCCTGCTCATGAGCTTCACGGGGTACCTGCTCCCCTGGGACCAGCTGGCCTTCTGGGCCATCAC